>NZ_JAAKZC010000005.1 GCF_015230015.1 Campylobacter concisus
TATAAATTCAAAGTTATCAAAATAGTAAAATAAAATTCTAAGTTAAATTTTCTTTATAATATTACTTCGTGACACATTTATATGATGAAAATTTAAAATTTGCAGCTCTACCAAAAATTACAAGTTCGCTTTGAATGGTAAATTTAATGGAAAAATTTAAACTGCCTCTAGAAAAACTAGAGGCAAAGTGAGCATTTAAGCTTCAAGGCCTAAATTTGCTCTGTATTCTTCGTATGTGCCTTTAAAATCAACGAATTCGCCACTACCTTTTAGGTGTAAAATTCTATTTGCAAAGGCGTCTATCAGCTCCCTGTCGTGGCTCACGCAGATGACTGAGCCATTAAAGTTGTAAAACGCCTCGCCAAGTGCGATGATAGCCTCGAGGTCGAGGTGGTTGTTTGGCTCATCCATGACAAGTAAATTTGGTCTGTGAAGCATGAGCTGAGCTAGTCTTACTCGGTGTTTTTCGCCACCGCTTAGTGCGCCTACTGCTTTTTCTTGTTCAGCACCGCTAAAGAGCATCCTGCCAAGGCACTTTCTGATCTCGTCGATGTCCTTGTTTTTGGCATCTTGCAAGTACTCATAAAGCTTTAGCTCGCCATCTATCTTATTTACCGTATCTTGCGCAAAATATCCTAGCTCAATGGTCGCACCTATATGCACTTCGCCCGCGTCAGGCTTTATCTCGCCCATTATGATCTTACAAAGTGTGCTTTTACCAACGCCGTTGTGGCCGATAATGGCTAGCTTGTCGCCCTTTTCAAGCTTAAAGTTAAAGTTTTCAAATATCACTTTATCATCAAATTTCTTACTTACGTTCTTTAGCTCAATTAGTTCATTGCCTATCTCGCGATTTGCACGAAAAAGTATGCTTGGATCACGCCTGCTTGAGACTGCGATCTCAGCGATATCTAATTTTTCAAGCTGCTTTGCACGTGAAGTCGCCTGCTTTGCCTTGCTCGCATTTGCTGAAAATCTCGCGATAAATTTCTCCAGCTCCTCTTTCTCTTTTAGCTTCTTGTCACGCTCCATCTCATGCTGCTTTGCAATCAAATTTGCAGCCATATACCAATCATCGTAGTTGCCTGAAAACTCGCGAATTTTCTTAAAATCCACATCCAAAATGTTTGTGCAAACTCTATTTAAAAAGTGCCTGTCGTGGCTGATAACCACAAGTGTGCCCTCGTGGCGGTTTAGCTCGTTTTCTAGCCATGCGATCGCGTCTATATCAAGGTTGTTTGTTGGCTCGTCTAAGAACAAGATGTCTGGCTTTGGAAATAGCACCTGAGCTAGTAAAACTTTAACTTTATCCGAGTTTTCGACCTCGCTCATCAGCTTGTCAAATTCATTTAGCCCTAGCGAGCTTAGGATTTTTTCTATCCTAGTCTCATACTCGTAGCTTGGGTCTTCCTCAGCGCTTATCATCTCAAGCTCGCTTAAGCGCTCATTTATCTCATCAGTAAATTCCTCGCTCATATAGAGCTTCTCTTTCTCTTTTACAGCGTCATATAGGCGCTTGTTGCCATAAAGCACCGCATCTTTTAGCGTGAAATTTTCAAATGCAAACTGATCTTGCCCAAGCACGCCAACCTTTAGTCCATTTTCTATAATGATCTCTCCGCTAGTTGGCTCGATAGCTCCACTTAAAATTTTTAAAAATGTCGATTTACCAGCGCCATTTGCACCGATTAGTCCGTATCTGTTGTGACGATTTAGCTTTAAATTTACATCCTCAAATAGCAAACTACTTGCAAATCTTTGAGTAAGTCCCCTAACTTCTAACATTATTTTTCCTTGAATTTATTTTTTGCGATTTTGCCTAAAATTTGATTAAAAAGCCATTTGCTACTTTAGCCTAAAATGCCCCGTGATCTTGTAACTATAAAGTATGTTTTCTTCTTGCACACCAGAGCCGATATTGTGAATGACAAGCGGTGTTTTGGCATAAAATTTATCTGAGATCACGCCGATGTGAGGTAGATTTCTTGGTAGCATCCATGTGACGATATCGCCTGGCAAAAATTTATCATCACTCACCTCAAAACCTTTTCTTTTTAGATAGGTAGCTATGTTTAAAACACGCCTGTGATCGATGTTTTTATCAGCCTTTTTAAGTCCCCATTTTTTAGGATAGCTTGCGAAATTTCTACTCATATCTTCAAAAATGAGCCTTTGCAGATCCATATCTTGATGCCGCAAAGCCCTTACTACAACGTCGGTGCAAACGCCCTTTTTGATATCCACGTCACCCATAGGATAGGCGAGCCTTTCGTAGCTTGGATCGTAACTTAGCGTCACACCGATCTGCGACCTAGCATCATTTACAAATTTACTCGCCGAAAAGGCAAAAATTTGCGTGGCAAAAAGAGCTAAAAGTAGAAATTTCTTCATTTTCTACTTTAAAAGCATGGTTTTTAAGATACGTTTTCCTATCTCAACGCCTGGCTGATCGTAGGTGTTGATGCCTAGCATGATACCAGTGGCCGAGGTTAATAGCTCGTAGTAAAAAATGAGCCAGCCAGCATGAAACTCATCAAGCCTCTCAAGCGTGATCGTATCGACACTTATGCCCTCTTGCACCAGCGCCATAGCCGTCGCGTCGCACTGCAAATTTATAAGCTCATTTAGGCTTAGACCCGCCACAAAGTCGCACTCTTCAAGCCCTTTTAGGCTCAAATTTGGGATAGTCTTGTCGCTTGCGTGATCTTTTATCTTTATAAATGTCACACTCTTATCTTTTACGCCGTCCATGATAAGCTGCAAAAAGCTGTGCTGATCGCGGCTGCCGACAAGTCCAACTGGCGTAAGGCCGACCCTTTTATAGCCTCGTTTTTTGCCAAGGCTCTCAGCCCAAAGCTGCACGTACCAGTCGTTAAATTCAAAAAATCTATCACAATAGCTAAAAATGACATTTATGCTGGCGTTTCTACTAGTAGCGTAGTGGTAGGCTTTAGCGACTATGGAGCTATCTTTTTGCTCGATGTATTGCCTCTTGCAAGCAAGCGCGCCCTCCAGAAGTGCCTTTATATCGTAGCCGCAGATACCAAGAGGCACAAGGCCGATCGCACTTAGTACGCTAAATCTCCCGCCAACGTTTTTTGGGATGTTAAAAAATTTGATGCCATTTTCTTTGGCGAAATTTTCTAAATTTGTGCCTGGATCAGTTATGATGAGAAAATTTTTTCCTAAATTTTGAGGCTTAAAGTCATCAAGCAAGCACTTAAAAATAGTGATCGTCTCGATCGTGTTGCCTGATTTTGAGCTTATTATAAAAAGTGTCTCGTTAAAATTTAGCCCACTAAGCGCGCTTTTGTAGCTGCAAGGATCGACGTTATCTAAAAATAAAAGCTCTCTTTTTATCCCCTTTGTGCCTTCAAGCATCGATTTTAGCGCCTTTACGCCAAGACTGCTGCCACCAATGCCAACAAGTACTACATTTTTGATATGAGCTAGCCCCTTTTCATACTCCCGGGTCTCGCCAAGCAAATTTTGCCCAAGGGCTGGCAGGTGGTAGTAGCCTATCTCGCCGCTTTCGTACTCGTCGTTTATGCGTTTGGCGTATGAGTCGATGACATCGCTGCTTGCAAAGTTAAATTTAAATGAAGTCTCTATCATTTACTGCGCTCGTAAAAGAAATTTGTAGCCTCGACAAAGCCATCGATGCTACCGCAGTCAAACCTCTTGCCCTTAAATTTATAAGCTAGCACCATGCCATCTTTTGCCTGCGTTTTTAGCGCGTCTGTGATCTGGATTTCGCCGTTTTTACCTGGTTTTGTTCGCTCTAAGATGTTAAAAATATCTGGCGTTAAGATGTAGCGACCAATTATTGCTAAATTTGTCGGAGCCTCAGCAGGATCAGGCTTTTCAACCATATCATCAACCATTATTAGATCATCTTCTATAAACCTACCGCTTACGACGCCATAAGACTTGGTCTGCTCTTTTGGCACCTCCATCACAGCTACGACGCTGCAGCGGTATTTCTCATAAATTTTAACCATTTGCGAAAGCACGCCCTCGCCATTTTCATTTATACATAGATCATCTGCCAAAATGACCCCAAAAGCTTCATCGCGAACTAGAGTTTTGCCCGTATAAATGGCGTGTCCAAGCCCTTTCATGGCATTTTGCCTAGTAAATGAAAATGTGCATGAGCTCATTAAATTTCTAACTTCGCTAAGTAGCGACTCTTTTGAGCTGCCTGCGATCTCTTTTTCTAGCTCGTAGCTGATATCAAAATAGTCCTCAAGCGCCCTTTTTCCGCGTCCTGTGACAAAGGCCATATTATCCATGCCAGCCTCAAGCGCCTCATCAACGCCGTAGTGAATGAGCGGTTTTGTAAGGATCGGCAACATCTCTTTTGGGAGCGATTTTGTAGCTGGTAAAAACCTCGTTCCATATCCAGCCGCTGGAAATAGGCAAGTTTGTATCATTTTAGTCCTTCATGAAAAATTGCAAAATTCTACTATCTTTTCCTTAATAATATAAATTTGTCTGAATTTACAAGGCTTTAATTAGCAAATTGATAAGATTTTTGAAATTTTTAAAAAAGAGCAAATTTGCAGACGATTGATAGGATTTTTAAAGCCCAGCTTGATATAAAAAAGTCAAATTTCTTAGCATTTTTGTGCCCGATAAGCTCGTTTAAAAGTTTGCACGAACACCTAAAAGAGGAGCATTTTAAGGCCGTTCACGTAGTTTGGGCGACAAGGGAGCTAAACAAATACGGACAAATCGTTGAAAATCAAAGTGATGATGGCGAGCCAAAGGGCACTAGCGGCCAGCCAAGCCTAAACGCGCTAAGAGGAGCGGGGCTTATAAATGTTGGCGTCTTGATAGTCAGGTATTTTGGCGGGATAAAGCTTGGCACTGGAGGGCTTGTAAGAGCCTATTCAGGGGCTGTGAATGAGGTGATAAACGAGGCTATAAAAGATGGTGGCGTGATCAAATTTGAGATAAAAGATGAGGTTAAATTTTTTACCCCTTTTTCGCTGATGAGCCGTTTTGAGCACTATTTTTCCACTAAAAATTTAAGTGAATTTGAAAGAGAATTTAATGACCTTGGAGCGATCTGGAGCGTAAATTTAAACGAGGCTGAGTTTACTGAGCTATTTAAATTTTGCAAAGAATTTGAAGCAAGCGAGTTTAAATTTCTAGCCTTGCCACTTGGTAGCAAAGCGCTGTTTATTTATTAATTGTAAAATCGCATAAATTTAAAAAGAAAGTAAAAAAATGGAAATTTGGAACGACATTTATAACCACTTTAACCCAGTCGCCTTTAGCCTCTTTGGCTTTAGCGTGCATTGGTATGGGCTTATGTATATTTTAGCCCTTGTTTTAGCGCTTGCCATGGCAAAGTATCTCGTTAAAAAAGATGATATCCCCATCTCAAATCAGCTTTTAGACAACTACTTTTTTTGGGTAGAAATAGGCGTCATTTTAGGCGCTAGACTTGGCTGGGTTTTGGTTTATTCAGGTGAAGCAAGCTATTATCTAACGCAGCCTTGGCAAATTTTTAATCCGATCCACAACGGCGAGTTTATAGGAATTCGCGGCATGAGCTATCACGGCGCCGTGGTTGGCTTTTTGCTAGCGACAATTTTATTTTGCAAAAGATATAAGCAAAACGCTTGGCAGCTACTTGATCTTTGCGCCATCTGCATACCTTTTGGCTACACCTTTGGCAGGATAGGAAATTTCTTAAATCAAGAGCTTTTTGGACGCGTCACAGATGTGCCTTGGGCGATAAATGTCTTTGGTCAGCCAAGACATCCAAGCCAGCTTTACGAGGCATTCTTAGAAGGTTTAGTTATTTTTGTCATTTTATTTTTATATAGAAAATATAAGAAATTTAATGGCGAACTCATAGCACTTTATGCCATTTTATACACATTTGCAAGATTTATTTGCGAATTTTACAGAGAGCCTGATTCTGGACTTGGTTTTATTATTTTTGGTCTATCGATGGGGCAAATTTTATCACTTATTATGTGCGGGCTCGGAATTTTTGTCTATATTAAACTTTATAAGAGTTTTACGAAAATTTAATGTCAATATTTAAAATTTATTAAAGTAAAGTTCTGATAGCATTAGCTTTATCAATTAATGCTAATGTTTAAATTAGTATTAAGAAATGATAACTTATTTCAAATTTCTTAGGAGGGCTCATGACCGGGCTTATAGAAGGTTTTTTGGGGAAACGGTCGGACGGCAAAAAAAGCCGCACTCCAGCCGCTTGGGATAGATGGCAAAGTATTACAGGATTTATTCTAGCCTGTTTCATATTGTGCCATATGGTTTTTACTTCTACTATACTACTTGGCAAAGACGCATTTAACGCTGTCGTAGGATTTGCAGAGGCTAAATTTTTATTTGGCGAGGCTACTTGGTGGATCACAAATGTTATAGCTGCTGTTATCTTTGTAGTTTTTGTAACTCACGCCTTCTTGGCAATGAGAAAATTTCCTGCAAATTATAGACAATACTTAATGTTTAGAGGCCACAAAGACCGCATGAAGCACCTTGATACCACACTTTGGTGGTTTCAGTTTTTAACAGGCTTTGCTCTATTTTTTGCAGCAAGCGCCCACCTCATCGACATCATCTTTGGCGGACACATCACTGCTGACAAATCAGCTGCCGCTTTTCACAAACTAGAAATTTTCTACTTCGCACTACTTGTTTTCATGGTCGTTCACGCTAGCGTTGGCATGTACCGCTTATATGTCAAATGGGTAAGCATTGATGGCGTAAATAAACACGAAATGTTTGCCAAAAGAAACAAGGCAAAGACAGTTGTATTTGTCATTTATGGCATACTTGCTGTGATCGCGCTAATCGCCGATTTCGTGTGGATCAGCCATTAAAAAGGAGCTAGAAGATGAATGTAAAATATTATGACGCATTGGTAATTGGTGGCGGTCTAGCTGGTCTTAGAGCTGCTGTGGCTGCTGGAGAAAAGGGTTTAAGCACTGTAGTTTTGAGCCTCATCCCTGTAAAACGCTCTCACTCTGCTGCTGCACAAGGTGGCATGCAAGCAAGCCTTGGTAACTCTAAAATGAGTGAAGGCGATAACGAAGATGTACACTTTGCTGACACAGTAAAAGGTAGCGACTGGGGTTGTGATCAACAAGTTGCACGTATGTTTTGTCAAACTGCTCCAAAAGCTATTAGAGAGCTTGCAGCTTGGGGTGTGCCTTGGACTAGGATCACAAAAGGCGAAAGAAGCGCTATCATCAACGCTCAAAAGACAACCATCGTTGAAAAAGAAGAGGTTCATGGCCTTATCCACTCACGTGACTTTGGTGGTACAAAAAAGTGGAGAACTTGCTATACAGCTGACGCAACTGGTCACACCATGCTTTTTGCTGTTGCAAACGAAGCGCTTAAGCACAATGTAGAAATTCACGACCGCAAAGAGGCGATCGCTTTGATACACCAAAATAATCGCTGTTATGGCGCAATCGTTCGTGACCTAGTTAATGGCGAGATCACAGCTTATGTTTCAAAAGGCACACTTATAGCAACTGGCGGATACGGCAGAGTTTATAAACACACTACAAACGCTGTTGTTTGCGAAGGTATCGGCGCTGCGATCGCACTTGAGACTGGCGTAGCTCAGCTTGGCAACATGGAAGCTGTTCAGTTTCACCCAACTCCAATCGTCCCATCTGGTATTCTTTTAACAGAAGGTTGCCGTGGTGATGGCGGAATTTTACGTGATGTTGATGGATACCGCTTTATGCCTGATTATGAACCAGAGAAAAAAGAGCTAGCTAGCCGCGACGTCGTTAGTCGCCGTATCATGGAGCACATCCGTGCAGGCAAAGGTGTGCCTAGCCCTTATGGCTATCACGTTTGGCTTGATATCTCTATCCTTGGACGCGAGCACATTGAGAAAAATTTACGTGACGTTCAAGAAATTTGCGAAATTTTTAACGGCATCGATCCTGCTGACACTGAAGTATATACCGACGAGACAGGACATCAGCGTGGCAAAGGCTGGGCACCGATCCTGCCTATGCAGCACTACTCAATGGGTGGCATCAAGACAAAACCAACTGGCGAGAGCCCAACACTAGCAGGTCTATTTAGCGCTGGCGAGGCTGCTTGCTGGGATATGCACGGCTTTAACCGCCTTGGTGGTAACTCAGTTTCTGAGACAGTTGTCGCTGGTATGATCGTTGGTGATTATTTTGCAGATTACTGCGCTAGCCACGAGATCGAGATAAACACAGCTGATATAGAGAAATTTGTTAAAAAACAAGAAGATTATCTACTAAGTCTTGTCAATAAAGAGGGTAAATTTAACGTCTTTGATATCAAAAACAAGATGAAAGAGGTAATGTGGGAGCACGTTGCGATATTTAGAACAGGCAAAGGTCTAGAGCTTGCTGTTAAAGAGCTTGAAGCACTTTATAAAGAGTCACTTGATGTAAAAGTAAGCAACAAAGCACTATTTGGCAACCCAGAGCTTGAAGAGGCTTACCGCGTGCCAAAGATGCTAAAACTAGCGCTTTGTATCGCAAAAGGTGCGCTTGATAGAACAGAGAGCCGTGGTGCTCACTGCCGTGAAGACTATCCAAAAAGAGATGACCTTAACTGGCTAAACAGAACGCTTACAAGCTGGAAAGAAGGCGACACTATGCCAACTATCACTTATGAGCCACTTGATATCATGAAGATGGAGATGCCGCCAGCATTTAGAGGTTATGGTGCAAAAGGAAATATCATCGAGCATCCAAACAGCGCTATCCGCCAAAAAGAGGTCGATGAAATTCGCGAAAAAATGCAAGCAGAAGGCAAGAGCAGACAAGAAATTCAAGAGGCTTTGATGCACTATGACCTTCAACCAAAATATAAAGCACCAAATGAAAGAGCAGGTATAGGAAATGAGTAGAAAAATAACCATAAAAGCTTTTAAATACAATCCTTTAAGCAAAGTTTCAAAGCCTCATTTTGCGACTTATGAGCTTGAAGAGACTGATGGTATGACGCTATTTATCGCGTTAAATCAAATTCGTGAGAAATTTGATCCAGATCTCAGCTTTGACTTTGTTTGTCGTGCGGGAATTTGCGGTAGTTGCGGCATGCTAGTAAATGGCAAACCAAGCCTAGCTTGCAGAACCCTAACAAAAGACTTTGAAAGCGGTGTCATCGAGCTTATGCCACTACCTGTCTTTAAACTACTAAAAGATCTAAGCGTAGATACTGGTAACTGGATGAACGCTATGAGTAAGCGCGTCGAGAGCTGGATACACACAGATCACGAGACTGATATCTCTAAGCTTGAAGAGAAAGTTGAGCCAGAAGTCGCTCAAGAAGTTTTCGAGCTTGATCGCTGTATAGAGTGCGGAATTTGTGTTGCATCTTGTGGAACAGCTATCATGAGACCTGATTTCATCGGCGCTGTTGGTCTAAACAGGGTTGCTAGATTTAAGATAGACGCACTTGATAAGAGAACTGACGAGGACTTTTACGAGCTAATCGGCGATGATGATGGTGTATTTGGTTGTATGACTTTGCTTGGCTGCGAAGACAACTGCCCAAAACACTTACCACTTCAAAGCCGCATAGCTTATATGCGTAGAAAAATGGCTGCTATAAAGTAGCAAAGGGGCTGTAAAAAGCCCCAAATTTATTTAAATACTCTGCAAACTGACGCCAAGATACAGATACAAATATCTAACGCTGCAAATAAGAAAAAGATAAGTATTAAAAGTGGAAACGACAAGACTATGCCCATTATATAGCCAAGCGGCAAGGTAATAAAAAACAAAAGACCAAAGCCAGCACTAATGCAAAAAAATATAGTAAACAATGAAGCGATTACGTTTATAAATAAGTTGATATTTTCAGAGAAACTCAAACAAAAATACCAAAAAAGGCGTCTTTATCACTACAGCAAAATTTACAAAAGAGGCCCAAACGTTTGCCAAAGATAGTCAAAACTTTAGCGTAGTCTTGATAGATGGAGACAGACTGGCTGAGCTAATAATAAAGTATAAAGTAGGCGTTCAAACAAGCCAGATATATGAAATTTGCAAGATCGACACCGACTTTTTTGACGAAAATAATTTTTAAAAATGCTAGCGAATTTAAAATTTGCTAGACGCTCGCACACGCAGTTTAAAGTCAAATTTCACTTTAATACCACCGAACTCCCTTGCAGTTTTTCTAGCTTTAAAATTTGCTCTTTTGGTTTTGCTTTTAGGCGTTCAAGCATCGCTATTTTTTGGGTATAAATTTCATTAAACTCAGCCTTTATATCGATCAAAATTTTATTTAAAAACGAGTTGTTTGAGCACATAAGATCGTCAAATTCATAAAGGCTAAAGGCATTTAGCATGCGATCAAAAACCTCTTTTGCGCTCGGGATGTAAAGTGGTGTGCCCATTTGCAGGTGCGAATTTAGCGAGTTTTCGATCTTTTGCTTTAGAAAATAAACCGCAAGCTTAAGCGCATTTTCGTAGTTTGATGCGACCTTTACGTCAAGCTTTTCAAAAAAGAGCGATATCTTTTGTATCGCCTTAAATTTGGCATTTTCATACTCTCTTAAGAAGTTCACATAAGTTCTGCCGGCGTAGGTGTTTATAGATTTTGTCTCGTAGTTTGAGGCAAACTCATCAAATGGATTAAAACTCTCGTAGCGAGATTTGTAAATAAAAAGCTCATCTTCTAAGCTTTTATAAAGCTCATTAAAAGCCGATATGATCTCGTTTTCAAGCTCTTTTAGATCTCTTTTGTAGCGTTTAAAAAATTTAGAAAAGACGATATCTTCATAGATGAGCTTTGAAAAGACCTCGTCCGTGTCAAGGCTTATCATCTCAAAATTTTCACGCTTATAAATTTCTTTGTTTAAAAGCGTCTTCGCTGGGTTAAATTTTGTCCTAGAAAATGGCTTAAGCAGCTTAAAAACTTCATCGCTTGCAAGCTTGATAGCCTCGCTCATATCGCTGTATCGTAGAGCGATTTTAGGCTTAAACTCCTCTTTTATCGCTTCTAGTTTTTCTTCAAGCGTGGCATTAAATTTATCTAAAATTTTACCAGCTGCGTTATAAACTTTGAGGCGATTTTTTTGCTCGCTAATTAAAAAATTTACTATCTTTTTCGCCCTTGCTTTTATGAAATTTTCTTTAAAGTTCGCGTTTAAAAACGCCTCTTTTACCGTGCTTAGTGCTTTAGTAAAATTTGAGCTTTCAAGCTCGCTCTTGTTTTCATTTGCAATGCCATTGAGCGCCTGCTTTGACGAGATGGCGATGATATCTTCAAAAAGCTCGCCATAAGTTTGCCTAGCATGCTTTAGCAGATTTTCAAGCTCGTCCTTGCTTAGCTTATCCTTTTGGTTGATGAAGCAAAGCGCCTTTAGATCGTTTGTCTTTAAAATTTCTTCTACGCTTTCAAGCTCGCTAGCCTTTGCTGCGTTATTTGCAAGGCTTAGCCAGATCGCGCCGCAGACCTTTTTTAGTGTGTTTTTGGTCTCTTTTGTGTCGGCATCTCTTAGCGAGTTTAGCCCTGGCGTGTCGATGAAATTTACCTCTTTTAAAATTTCACTTGGCGCATAAAGTGTCATGCTTTTTATCTGCTCGCTCATAGCGTTTAGCTGGGCAAGTTCGCTGCTGGCTAGCAAGCTCTCGCTGCCGTTTGTAAAATTCACACTAAGAAGCGGCATCTTTGCAAATTTTAGCCGCACAGCCTTTGCCGTTACAGGTGTTAGGCCTGATGGCAAGATGTTTTGTCCAAGCAAAGCGTTTAAAAATGTTGATTTGCCACTTGAAAACTGCCCGATGACGGCGATGAGAGGCGGTTCATTTAGAGTGTCGATTAGTAAATTTAGGCTCTCTTTTATCTCATCGCTTGCGTGCAAGCTTGGGTCATTTAGCTCATTTACTAGCCTTGCTAGCTCGCCTTTAAAGTCGCTTGTAAAAACCTTAAAATATCTCGCCTTATAGGCATTTATAAACTCGTTAAACATTTTCTAGCTCCCCTAAAAGCGAGCAAATTTCATCTTGCAGGGCACTTTGCTCTTTTAGTTTTAAAAGTGAGTTTTGATTTTGCGAGCTAAGATTTTCTAGCTCATGATCTAGCTCTTTTAGCCTCTGATCAAGCGTGGCTTTTTGAGCGGTTTGGTAGATTTTTATGAGATTTAAAAGGCGATTTTTTTCATGATCAGTTAAAATTTCACAAAATTGAGAGATATTTTTATCTTTTAGCAAGCCCTCTTTTAAGCCTAAAAGTGCTTCACTTGCATCATTTGAAATTTTCGCTCTAAATGCAGCTAAAAGCTCCTTAAATTCAAGCTTTACACCCATTTGCTCTAAAAAGTCATTGATGTTAAAAACCTCATCTTTGCTCATCACATAATCATCAAAATTTAAAGCGATGTTTTGCTCGCACAATTTTGTTTGCACCAAAGTTTCGTTTCTAGCCTCTCTCATAAGTGCCATCACACCGTCACGAAGCGTCGTTTTTGCTATTTGCTCTAGTCGCTCTAAATTTAAGCTTTGCTTTTTACTTTTGCAGTAAGCTATCTCACTTTTTACCTTGTCGTTTAGATTTTGCAAAAGCGTCTCAAGCCCTATTTTATAGATGTTTTTGGTGTTGCTACTTTCAAGTTTTGCAAGCTCATTTTGAGTTAGACTTTCAAGTTTAGAGAAATTTTCACTAAGTGCGTTTTTAACGCTTGCCCGCTCATTTTGAAGATTTTTAAGCTCCACTTCATAAGCTTTGAGCGACAAAATTTTAGCCTTAGTGGCTTCAAGCTTGCTATTTAGGATATTTTTTAGCTCCTTTTGATACGAGCTTAAGATAAGGGCTGATTTTTTAGAGTTTTTGCCAAAGAGCACCTCGTAAAGATAGTCTTTAAACTCCTCTACGCCGCTATTTGCAGCGCCTTCTAAGTAGCTTTTTGCACTAAGCGCAAAATAATCGATCTCGACGCCATTTATCTGCTCGCCGATCGCTTTTTTAGTGTAGTTTAGCGTCTCGTTTAGCTCTTTGTCACTTAGCTCATCAGCGTGAGTTAGCACCACGGCAAGCCTTACGATATGCGAGTTTTCAAGACATTTTTTCAAAAAGAGCGCGTCCTTTTGCGTGGCACTTTGTGAGGCGTTCATGAGGTGAGCTAAAAGGTCACACTTTTTCATAAAATTTGTAGTGATCTGCTCTCTTAGAATCACCGCATCATCGATGCCTGGCGTGTCTATGATGCAGACATTGTCCTTTAAAAGCTCCAAGTCGTCATAAAGCTCGACACTTTTTACAAGATTTGCTGTTTTTGAGCTTGAAGATGTGTAGTTTTTTATCTCGTCTATGCCGATATCTACGCTTTTGCTTGGTAAATTTTCGCTTGGTACGCCAAGTGCTAAAAGCTCATCAATGCTGTAAAAATTTACCCTCGCAAAGCTATCTTTGGAGTATTTTAAAATGGTTAAATTTATCGTCTCTGGCACGTTTGAAGCACCAAGGACGGATTTGTTTAAAAGGGCGTTTAAAAGGGTTGATTTACCAGAGTTTATGATGCCACTTGCAGCTATGTTAAAAAGCGTTTCGTTTGATCTTTTTTTGGCTGCCACAAGCGCCTCTAAAAATGTTTTTTCGTTATCAAGCAAGCTTGCTTTTTCGTTTATCTCGTTTAAAAAGTCTAGGTTTTTATGGAAGTGATCTTTTGGCTTTGTATGAGAAATTTTAGCCTCATTAGTCCCTTTGTTTTTGCTTATGATCTTTTCTAAAAAGCCAAATTTCTCATCATCTATGATCTTTTCGCCGCGCAATATTTCTAGATATCTTACTATCTCATCGCTTGAAATTTTAGCCTCATTTAGCGCCTTAAGAGTCGCAAGCTGCGCACTTTGTATGCTAAATATATCAAGCTCGATTTTAAGCCTTTTTAGCACCGCTCTAAACTCATCAAGCGCCATAAACTGATCTAAATTTTTCTCGTCGCAAACTAGAAGAAGAGCTAGCAGATCTGGGTAAAATGGCACGCTAGCAGCAGAATTTGTATAAATTTTATTTGCACGCCAAGCCTGTTTTAAAAACTCATCCATAAAGACTCTTTTTGTTGATATTTTGGGATTTTATTAAATTTTTACTTATGAAGCTATCAAAAAATGAGGATGGCGCTCAAGCAAAAGGATATAAGAGAACTTCGCACAGATACAAAAAATAGTATCAAAAAAGCACCGAGTTTTGGTTACAAGTAAAATACAACTTTAATTTCTAAAATAGCTAATTTGCTCTTGCAAATAAGTGAGAGCATTGCTTTTAAAATGTAATACTTTTAAACTTAAATATATTTATTTTTGTATCAAAATTTATCTTGCGTAAAACATCGCCACCAAACCGCGGTTTATCTCTTTTGTATCGCCGTCATCTATCTTTGTAGCCTTTGAGATGCCCACACTTTTATCGCTATTTATCGTAAAAGTAAGCTCAATAACTCTCTCATTTATCTTTTTAGCATTTTCGCCAAAATAGATTACTTCTGGCTCTTTTTGCGAGTAGTAGGCTGCATATTTACTTTGGGCTACAACGTTATCAAAGACCCATTTTTGCTTGATATCTAAAATTTGAGCAAGCTCATTTTTAAACTCAAGATCGCAGCTGACAGAGGCTAGGTAGCCAGCGTTTTCTTTCGTTGGATCAAATTTACAGTGCTTGTTTGCGATCGATAAAATGGTCTCTTTGTCTATGCTTTTACCACTTTTTAATATGCTATTTGCGCTATCAAGAGCTAGTTCCAAGCTGTTATCAACTCTTTTTTGCTGAGCAATTTTGGCATTATTTAGAGCTTTTATGTAGCCGTTATTTTTTCTTTTAAACTCATCTTCAAGCACATTTTTTCCCACCACACAGCTTACTTTAACCACTTTCTTTTCATCGCTACTGATGTCTTGCCACTGGGTACTTGAGCAGCCTTTAAAGCTATCTATCGCTGAGCCTATAGTTATTGATTTATTACCTTTTAAAATATAGTTTTTAACAATGCCTATATTGCTTTCCTTGCAGCCCACTAATAATAAAAGTGCGCTAAATCCTAGAAATAGAGCCTTTTTCATCATTTTACCTTTTTGTAAATTTGACAAAATAGTATCAAACTAAAGTTTAAATTATCATGATTTTATTAAAATAAATTACATAAATATAATTTATTAAAATAAGTATTGTAAATTTAAGCTTGAAATAGCGTAAATTTGTATTGTTTTAAATTTTAAAAATAGAAGATTTTAAATAAAAGGTTTTGAGGAAAATTATAGATCTAGCTCAAATTTCTTAAAACTAACTCTTGGATTTATAGTTAGCCTATCATGCGAGATAAACTCTTTTTTTAGGTATTTCTCACGTCCAGCTCTTGCTATCATCAGCGCATTATCAGAGCAAAACGCAAGTGGGGCTAGCAAAAGCTCACACCCATTTTTTTGACAAAGCGTTTCAAGCCTTTTGCGTAAATTTAAATTTGCACTCGCTCCGCCAACGACGCCAAAGCGCTTAAAGTTTCTTAGTTTAAAAACCTTTTCAAGCTTATTTAAGATGTGTTCGCAGGCTGTGTTTTCAAAGGCGTAGCAGATGTCGGCGATATCTTTTTGTGTGATAGTTTCAAGCTTTGAAATTTCAACTCTGACTTGGTTTTTAAGCCCTGAAAAGCTGTACTCAAGGCGTTTATTGTGAAGAAGCGGGACGGTAAATTTAAACCTATCTTTATCCTCGCATAAAAGTGCGTTTTGCTGCACCACAGCGCCTCCTGGATAGCCAAGATCAAGCATTTTTGCCACCTTGTCAAAGCTCTCACCAAAGCTATCATCGCCAGTGCTTGCAAGCTCTAAAATCTCGCCATTTTCGTCAATCTCAAGTATCATAGTATGTCCGCCACTTACTAGCAAAACGCCAAGCGGGAAGGTGGCTTCGTGGTCTAAAAATAGCGAGTATATGTGGCCAACTAGGTGATTTACGGCGATTAGTGGGATATTTAGGGCGATGCTTAGCGATTTTGCCATGCTGACGCCGCCTATCAGGCTCACACTTAGCCCCGGCTCGTTTGTCACGGCGATCGCTTTTATATCTTTTAAATTTGGCAAGATATCATTTAAAAGCGCTGGCAGTGCCTTTGTGTGAAGCCTCGCTGCAAGCTCTGGGACCACGCCACCAAAGATAGCGTGCTCCTCTTCTTGCGATATCTTTTTATAATAAATTTGCTCTAGCGTGCCTTCATTTATGAGCGCAACAGAGCTGTCGTCGCAACTACTTTCGATGCCAAGTATCATCTAAACTCCGCTAGTATCATGCCAGCAAATTTCTCTTTGCCATTTTCGCTTTTGTAAAACTCGATCCTGTAAATTTTGCCATCTTTATCTATGCTGTAGCTTTTGTTTAGGCTATTTTTATCGACCTCTTGCTCACTCTCATCAACGCTTTTTGTGCCATATCCTATGACATTTACGCGCACGTTTTTGAGCGCTTTTACTTTAAAGCTCTTCTTGACGCTAAATTTATCGCCACTTTTTAGCATAAGCTCGTTGCCATCGCTCAAAAGAGAAATTTTATCAAGCGGCTTTGCAAACTCGAAGTATTGCGGCTTTAGTCTCGTGACAGAGCGGTTACCATACTGCACTTTGTAAGTGTCGTTCTCTTTTATGACGGCGATTAGCGGATTTGGTGAGTGGTAGCTTAGCTCGCCCTTTTTAAATGGCACGAAGCTTATCACTGGTTTTAAATTTTTAAGACTAAGAGCGTAGCTGTCAAAAAGTTCTAGTCTGATCTCTTTTTCGATCGCTTTTTTCACGCTTTTAACATCGAGCTCAAAGGGTCTAGTAAAGCTAATACCAGCCTTTTTCATATACTCCTCGATCGCTACTAGGTGATAGTATGTCCTTTGCTCGGCGTTTAAATTTTTGCTAGCTTCATTTGCAAAGGCTGACTTGTTTTGCGTGATAGCGTAGTAGGTGAGGCTTTTTAGCATCTCTTTATCGCCCATCGCAGTGTGCGTATTTTTGACGTGATACTGATGTTTTGGATCTATAAGGTGCTTATTTAGCACGTCTTTTACGCTTGAGGCTATACTTTCAAGCTCTGGATACTTTGAGCCTGGTAGCGTGCTTTGGTCGATGATGCAGGTGTTGCCCCATTTGTCTGGATTTTCATCCTTGCTTATAAATTTATCTCTATAATATCCGCTACCATCGTGTAAATTTAAGATGAGCGTGACGTTTTTGTCGGTGATGACGTCTTTTATCTTCATCACTGAGTTGTAGTCTGGATCGTCCTTATCAACGTGGGCAAATTTTCTATTCATATCGCCCTTTGTGCCACGACTTCGCTCGATGATGCTTGGGAAATTTAAATTTGGCACGACCCAAAGCGAGCCTTTTGTGATGTTATAATCAGTCGCTACGATAGAAGCCGCCAAAAAGCCGCCTGGCTCGTCGCCTTGTATGCCTCCGATTAAGAGCATAGTATTGCTACTTGGCTCACCTTTTTTGATAAGTG
This sequence comes from Campylobacter concisus, assembly GCF_015230015.1. Classification (GTDB taxonomy): domain Bacteria; phylum Campylobacterota; class Campylobacteria; order Campylobacterales; family Campylobacteraceae; genus Campylobacter_A; species Campylobacter_A concisus_AF. The sequence goes on from NZ_JAAKZC010000005.1 coordinate 17,485, forward strand.
CATAGTCCAGTGCGCTTGCATTTGCAAGGCTTGCAGCCGCTAGAACTGCCAGAAAAAGTCTAAATTTACGCATTAGTATCCTTCGTAATGCTTTGTCTTTGGCAAAAGCAAATTTAAAACTATACCAGTAACCGCGCCAAGTCCGATACCTGAAAATTTAACAGCTCCAAGGTCAAGCACCATGCCACCGATGGCAAAGATGAAAATTAGGGCTACGATTATCATATTTCTAGGGTCGGCAAGATCGACTTTATTTTTTATAAGCGTCTCCATGCCAACGCTTGCGATGATGCCAAAAAGTAGCAGCATGATGCCGCCGATAACTGGCGCTGGGATGGTTGAGAGCACCGCACCAAGCTTACCAACGAAGGCCAGCACGATGGCGGTAATGGCTGCAAAGGTCATGATCGCTGGGTTATAGGCCTTTGTAAGGCTAACTGCGCCTGTGACCTCTGAGTAGGTGGTGTTTGGCGGACCACCAAAGGCAGCAGCTAGCGAGGTGGCTAGGCCGTCGCCTAAAAGGGTGTTTTTAAGCCCTGGATTTTTCAGAAAATCCTCTTTTGTGACGTTTGAGATGGCGAGCATATCGCCGATGTGCTCGATCGCTGGGGCGATGGCGATAGGTATCATGTAGATGATCGCTTCGAGTTCAAATTTTGGTGCGCTAAAGCTTGGCACTCTAAACCAAGGGGCGTTTGTGATGGCGCTAAAATTAACCATGCCAAAGCAGTAAGCCACGATGTAGCCAGCGATGATGCCAAGTAGGATCGGTATAAGCCTAAACATCCCGCGTCCTAGCATCATGACAACGATAGTAGCTATAAGCGAGGTGGCTGCTACCATCATAGCTACGTTTTGAGTGTAGGTTTCGGTAGCTGAAGTCGCCATCTTAACGGCATTTGGAGCTAGTATCAGACCTATGGTCATGATGACTGGACCAACAACGACTGGAGGCAAAATTTTATGCAAAATTTTCTCTCCGCCAAAGCGAACCACAAGACTTAGCACGACGTAGAAAAATCCAGCAAATATAACTCCGCCCATCGTCACTGGTATGCCCCATTTTTCGATGCCGTACTGAAGCGGAGCGATGAAAGCAAACGAGCTTGCTAGAAAGATCGGCGGGATATTTTTTCTAGTTATTAGCTGAAAAAGCAGTGTGCCAAGACCTGCTGTAAAGAGCGCGACGTTTGCATCAAGCCCCGTAAGGATAGGCACGAGCACGAGCGCACCAAAGGCGACAAATAAAAACTGCACACCAATCAAGCTTTGCTTAAGATCAAATTTATACCCCTCATACCTTTGCATTTAGCATCCTTTTTGCGTATTCTCTAACCTCTTTATCAACTTCATAAATTTCATCTACGCTTGAAATTTTTATATCCTTAAATTTCTTAGCCAAGCCCAAAATGAGCCTTGATATATCCAAAAACGAGCACTTTTTCTCTAAAAAGCTAAATACTCCAACCTCGTTTGCAGCGTTTATGACGACACCTAGATCAGGATCTGCCAGCACTTCGTCTTTTAGCGAGAAGACTGGATATTTTTTAGGGCTGATCTTATGAAATTTGATATTTTTTAGATCAAGCAAATTTGCGTGAGAGACGATGTTTTGCTCGACTTTTTCAAAGATAGCATGCGAAATGGCTAGCTTCATATCTGTGCGTGAGAGGTGCAAGGTGCTTGAGCCGTCGATAAACTCGACTACGGCGTGGATGGCTGAAGTTGGCTCTATCACGGCCTCGATATCTTTGATACCGTAAAGCCAGTAGGCCTCCATCACCTCAAAAAGCTTGTTTGTCATCGTCGCGCTATCAATAGTGATCTTTGCGCCCATATCCCAGTTTGGATGCTTCAAAGCGTCAGACGGCGTGGCATCTTTTAGAAATTTGATCGGTTTTTTATAAAATGCACCGCCACTTGCTGTGATGATGAGCTTTTTGGCTGGAGTTTTGTTTTCTAGTAGAAATTTAAGCCCAAAATGCTCACTATCAATGGGCAAAATTTCTCTTGTTTTTAAAAACTTGCCACCAACTACAAGGCTCTCCTTGTTTGCAAGTGCCAGCCTTTTGCCAAGTGCTTGCGTCTTTAGACTAGGAGCAAGCCCAGCAAAGCCAACAAGGGCGTTTATCACCTTTTTTGAGCTTGAAATTTCAAGCATTTCTAGCAGTCCAGCCTTGCCAAAAAATATGCTTTTGTGCTCAACATTTTTTACATTTTTAACTAGCTTTTCGTCACCCACGCAGACAAATTTTGGCTTAAATTTTAAAATTTGCTCATTTAGCAAAGCTACGTTTTTAGCGCAGCTTAGCGCCTCGACGCTAATGTCAAATTTCTCGCAGAGCGCTAGAGTATTTTTGCCGATCGAACCAGTTGAGCCAAGTATTACCACGATAGCGACCAAAGTAGGGCGACAACGCCAAATAAATAGCCATCTATCCTATCAAGCATACCGCCGTGTCCTGGAAACAGCGAGCCACTGTCTTTGACGCCACAAAGTCTCTTTAGATAGCTCTCAAAGAGATCTCCCCAGACAGCAAAGACGCAGACTAAAAAGCTTGAAAATAGAATTTGAAAAAAGCCTTCTGTTACGAAATTTCCAACTACGCAACCAACTATGGTGCCTACTACCACGCCGCCAACTGCGCCCTCGATAGTCTTGTTTGGTGAGCTTGGGCTAAATGGATGCTTGCCAAACATCTTACCAACGAAAAATGCGCCACTATCGCTCGCAACGACGCTTAAGATAAGCCACGCAAGATAGCCCATGCCATACTCCGAGTAGAGCATCCACATCATAAATATAGGAGTTGTCGGATAGACGAAAGGGGCGACTAGCTTTAAATTTTCGCTTTTTATGTGCGCAAGGATAGATGCCACTAGCATGATCGCAAGGATCGCGATGAAGATCGGATTTGTAAAATATGTAAGCACGTAAAATGCGAGCGCTGCATAAACTAGCTGTTTGTGATCGATGCCATAAAGCTTGAGCGACTCATTAAAGGCAAAGTAAAGCACAGCGCCAAGCAAAATAAAATTTAAAATATAATTATCTATAAAAAAAACTACCAAAATAGCAACAAACATCAAAACGCCAGTGATAATGCGTGAAGACATACACTCTCCTTAAAATCGTTATTTTGCAGTAATTATAACACTTAAAATTTAGACGGCGTTTATAAGAATGAAATTTGGTTTAAAATGTGTTTGAAAATTTGATACGAGCATGGAAGGATGTTTAATAGAGCTTTACATTGCATGCGTTTTATTGAGACTCCAGCAAATTTTAAAATTAGAGCTGGCATATCACGGCTCTAAATTTAGTAGTCTGCTAAGGCGAGTGAGTAAGATTTTAAAATTTATAAATTTGCTTTGTCATATCAGGTGATCGTCAGGCAAATTTTAAAATTTCATGAGCGAGTAATTTCGGCTCTAAAATTTGAGCTAAACTGTAAGCGAAGCCAAATTTTAGTAGTCAATTCTTGCGAGCGAATGGAATTTTAAAATTTGTAAAAAAGCTTTATTGAATTTTAAAATTTTATTTCTTACATAAAACCAAAGTAAATCCCTACTCTATCCTGCCTCTTGCCAAAACTGGCACTTTCTCGCAAACCTCATCGCCGCTTACAAGATAGGCGTAGTCATATAAATTTACCACCGGGCAGATGTGGTTTGGATAGATGCGCACAAGATCGCCCACGCGCACGCTTTTTGCAAATTTCTCGTTTAAGATGATCACATGCTCGTCAAATAGGCTATCTATCCACACCTCATGCTCCGCGATGAGACCCATGCCAGGCGTCGTGCAAAAGCCCTCGCTGCGCCTCTCTTTGGTTAGCGCCTTTGCCCCAGCATCAAGGATCGTGCGGGTCGCAGTCGGCCTTGAGATCACGACGCTAAGCACGCTAGCAGCGTTCATATCAAAGCTACCATAAGCATTTGCCTGCGACGCATCCATAAATATATATGTGCCAGGGCGAAGCTCCGTGACGCCTTTTGGTATCTCAAAATCATTTATAAGTGATGGCGTAGAGCCGATACTAACGGTAAAATTTTCATATCCAAACTCACGCGAGATTTCAGCAAATTTTAGCGTTCTCTCGGTTGCCACCCTAAAAATTTGCTCGCATTCACGCTTATCTTTTGCCTTGTACGAGTGGCCATCATGCGAGAAAACACCGCAAAATTCCACATTTTTACACTCTTTAAAAGCGCTCATCAAAGCTCTAAAATCGCCCTCTTCTATGACACCTGAGCGGTTTTCGCCAACTTCTATCTCAACAAGCAGCCTAGCTATCTCGCCAGCCTCGCCAAAGACCTCATCAATGAGCCTTAAAACGCCCACACTATCGATGCCAAAGCTCACTTTTGCGCCATATTTTAAAAGCGCTATAATGCGAGCAAATTTCTGCCTTGTGACGATCTCATTTGCGATGAAAATATCGCTTAGCCCCTCTTTTGCCATCACTTCAGCCTCGCCCACCTTTGCCACTGTGATGCCCTTTGCGCCGCACTCTACTTGCAGTTTTGCAAAGTATGGCATCTTGTGCGTTTTGGTATGTGGTCTTAAGCTTACGTTAAATTTATCAGCGTATTTTTGCATTTTTTCTAGGTTTTTTAGCACTATCTCCCTGTCTATGAGCAGTGCTGGAGTGTCTATTTCAGTGATTTTCATGAGCTATCCTTTCTTTTTTCTTAGATTTTAACTCTAATTATTTAAAAAAGGATAGCTTTTAGCACTTTAAATTTTCAAAGTGTTACTTTTAGGCCTTTCTTGCGCCGATCTTTGGTGCGTCAAACGCCCTGACACGTTTTGGCGTGCCCTTAAATTTCTCGACCTCGACAAGGCTCGTGTGAGCGGTGTTGCTCTGGCTCATCTTACTTGATGGCACGTCTTTTGTGAGCACGTTTAAATTTCCGTGCAAGCAAAGGCTCTTCTCGCCTGGCAACTCTGGGTCGTACCAAGCGCCCTCGCTCACGATGACGACGTTTTGTGGCACGTCCTCGGTCACAAATGCACCGCACAAAATTTCGCCCCTGTCGTTGTAAATTTTCACCACGTCGCCCATTTTTATCCCTCTAGCCTCGGCTGTTTTTGGGTTTATGAGCACTGGTTCGCGCTCTGCGATCTCGTTAAAATGGCGAAGCACAGAGTTATTTAGCTGCGAGTGAAGTCTAAATTTAGAGTGCGCGCCGCTGATGGCGATAGGATATTTTTTATTTTTTGCACCCAGCCACTCAAATGGCTCAAGCCAAGTCGCATGCGGTGGGCAGTCGTCGTAGCCAAAGCCAGCAACCGTTTCGGAGTAAATTTCTATCTTGCCAGATGGCGTTTTTAGCGGATTTGCCTCTGGGTCGTCACGGAATTTCTTGTAGTTTGTAAAGTAGCGTTTTTTCTCATCGACCTTGTCAAATCTAAAATAACCCTTCTGCCAAAACTCATCAAAGCTTGGCATGCTCTCATACCCAAGCCCAGCAGCCTTTTTAACGGCATCTTCGTAAATTTCTTTGACCCACTCTAGCTCGCTTTTGCCCTCGCTAAATGCCTCTTCTCTGCCCCACTCTTTTGCGATGAGCCTTGCGATCTCGAAGTCACTTTTACTCTCTCCAAATGGCGCGACAAGCGGCTTAATAGCAAAGAGATATTCGTTTGTTGAGTTTGCCATCTCGATGTCCGTTCGCTCGCACTCAAGCGCGGCTGGCAGGACGATGTCGCTAAATTTGGCCGTGCTCGTCCAAAATGGCTCGCAAGTGATGATCGCTTGCACTTTTTGCATAGCTTTTATCGCTCTATTAGTCTCTGGATGCCTTGTAAATGTCGAGCCGTTGGCGTTAAACATCACTCTGATCTTTGGTAGCTTGTAGCTCTTGCCATTTCTAGTTATCTCTTTGCCAGGGCTTAAAAGCGCGTCTATGAGCCTTGAGTTTGGCAGCTCGTAGCCCTTAGTCTTTGGCACAAGGCCGCTATCAATGAATTTTTGTGGCACCTTCGTCTCAAAAGCCGCTAGTTTAGGCGCTATGAAGCTTTCATCGGCGTTTTTGTGCATGCCGTCATTTGTGACAAAGCCACAACCCTCTTTGCCGATGTGTCCAAGCATCGCATTTAGCGTCACAAGCGCCCAGTAGGCCATCTCGCCGTGATCTTGCCTTTGTATGGCGTAGCCACTAACTATGACTGAGTCGTTTTTGGCTAGATCCTCGCTAAATTTCGCCAGTTCTTGCTCGCTCACGCCACAAATTTTGCTTGCCCAAGCTAGGTTTTTATTGACCCCGTCTTTTGTGCCGAGCATATACTCTTTAAATTTATCAAAGCCAACGGTGTATTTTTCTATAAATTCTTTGCTGTAAAGCCCCTTTTCAAAAAGGTAGTTGCACATACCTATCATCATCGCCGTATCGGTGCAAGGCACGACTTCAAGGTACTTTGCGCCAAAATATCTTGCGCTTTCGTTGTGATAAACGTCGACGCTATAAATTTTCATCTCGCCGTTCTCGCCCTTTTTTCTGATCTCATCGTAGTATTTATATGAGTTGTGAAGCGGCACGCCAATGGCGATCTTGTTTGAAACGACTGGGTTTGTGCCCCAAAATACGATCGTTTTGGCATTTTTTAAGATAGCCTCCCACTTCGTAGGCGCGAGCGTTGGGTCGATCGAGCCAGTGATATGAGGCATGATGACAGTCGCTGCGCCGTATGAGTAGCCACCAAGCTCATTTACATATCCGCCAAGCACGTTAAGTAGCCTTTTTGCAGTCTTTTGACTGTGACCGACTTTGCCAAGACTGCCCCACTGATAAACCTGTCCGTATATCGCTTCAGAGCCGTATTTATCGAAATTTTCTTTTAAAATTTTCGCACTTAGCTTTATCGCCTCGTCCCAGCTCACGCGCACAAACTCCTCTTTGCCACGAAGCTCTGGCTTTGGGTTGTTTGGGTCAGCCAAAAAGCTCTTTCTAACAAATGGATATTTTACACGGCTTTCGTTTTGGATATGATCAAGAAGTGCGTTGTTTAGCTCATTTGGGCACGCATCACCCTCAAATGGCTCAGTCTCTACAACACGTCCTGCGATAGTTTTTACATAAAATGGGCCAAATTTGTTTGCACTTAGGCCGCTTTGCTTGTCAAAAAGCGCCTGAGCTGCTCCGTCAAGTTCTTTTGCTTGAAGGCTTGCTGCGCTTAAGGCACCAAGCTTTAAAAAGTCTCGTCTTTTCATTTTTTCTCCGTTATTTGGTTAAATTTATTATTTTTGGTTGGTTTTAGAAGTTATAAATTTAGTATTTTGTATCATCTCGTCATGAAAAGGCCTTGTTAATGTAATACGCAAACTTGCGTCTTATGTTGCGTAATTGTAACCAAAAAATATTAAAGGATAGGCAAATGGTGGGATTTTATGTAAATTTAAAGTTAAAAGCTGGCTTTGAAGCGAAATTTGAAGAAATTTTAAAAGAGATCGTACCAGCTTCAAGAAAAGATAAAGGCTGCATAAGCTACGAGTGTGGCGTAGTTGCGGGCACTAAAAGCGAATACTGCTTTATGGAGAGCTGGGAAAATTTAGAGAGCCAAAAAGAACATATGAAGAGCGCTCACATGGTGAAAAATGCGGCTGCGCTGGAGGCTTGCAAAGAGAGCCAAGAGGTGAAAATAATAAATTTTGTAAGCGTAAAGGAATAATATTTGCTTAAAAAAGGGCAAATTTTAAAAAAATGAGCGAAGAAAAGATGCTTGAGATGATAAACGCGACTGCCGATATTATGTTTATGGCTATACTTAGAGGACGTGTGAGCCTTGAAGCCTGCAAAAAGGACAAGGAGTTCATCGATGCTTTAAGAGAAGAGCTACTTAGCAAAAACCCAAACAAGCTCAAAGTCGCGCAAGACTCGCACCAGATGATCGCCATTTTCGAAAAATACCGCAATAAAAAATAATCCATTTAAAATTTAAATCCATTTGCCGATATTGTGTTAAAGGATTTGACATGATAAACGCACTAAATGGATTTAATCAAAGCTTTAACTATCAAGACGCTTTTAATAAGCAGCCAACGACTATCGCAAATTTAGACAGAGTAAAAATTTCTCCCAATGCCCTAGACATCAAGCATCTATCACTTTCTGGCTACTCGTCAAATGATAAAATTTCTATCTGGGGCAAGATGAACGGGCTTGATAGCTCTATGGGTAAAGATGAAGTTGCTAGCCTTAAAAATTTCGTTGATAGCACGAAGCTTTGGAGGTTAAATTCTATCCTAACTAGCGAGAAAAACGGCTTTAGCGTAGATGAGTTTAACAAAACCTACAAAATATCTACTAATGTCACCAATACTCTTGGCGCTCTAATCAATAATCACGACAATGGCACACTTCGTCTAAGCCGTGAGGCTACAAATTTACTAGACTCTGATCTAAGCATCAATGAATTTAAAGACAAATGGCTCGAATTTACCGCCGAAAAGATACTTGGTGAGCATGCAAATGTAAAAATTTCTTTTAAAGACGGGGCTTTGCAATACGAGCAAACATCGGCTAAAAAACGCATAGAAATCCTAGGTCAAGCGATGCTACAGCGTGTAAGCTACGCTGATAAAAATAGCAAAGATGAGTTTTTGAAATTTTTAAAAACAAGCTATGAAAAGGGCGAAAATATCGCTGATGTGCTGCAAAATATCGCTCTTACGCCAGTTAGAGAAGATGGCGGTGAAGAGATAGAAGAAGAGAAATTTAAGCCTATGCAAGTTACCAAAAAGAGCGTGACCTACACGGATAAGGATATAAAACGCGAATTTTTTGAAGAATTTATCAGGCGCGAGGTCGAAAATGGCGCGAGCTTTGATGACCTGGTGCAAAAGCTAAATAAGCTAAAACCAAAGGATATCCTAGCCTAGCCTTTGGCTTTAGGGGTAAATTTTGGAGCTGGCTTGGCGCGTTAAATTTTATTCAGGCTCAAATTTAAAGAGCCAGCCAGCTTTACCCTAAATTTTCTACTTAGTCTTAAATTTTAAAGAGCTAGCCTTGCCAACTTTTTTATTTAGATTTAAAGTTTTGGGGACTAGCTTAGCTCTCTAAATTTTATTCAAGTTTAAATTTAAAAAGCCAGCTACCCCCCAAAAAAAATTTCTACTTTGGATTATTTATGCTTATCACCATATTTTTCTCATCAAGATATAGCCTAGCAGCCTCTTTGATATCGTCATTCGTGAGCGCTTTGACCGCATCTATATACTCATCAGCCGTGTAAAGTGGCGTGTTAAAAATTTTATTTGAGATGATGAGATTTTGCCAAAACTCAGGCTTTTCATAGTCTTTCTTTATAGAAATTTCACTCTGCGCCTTAAAATCCTCCAAATGTTTTGGCAAGAGCGCCCCATCACGCTTGATGCTAGCTATTATCTCCTTTATCTCGGCGATGATCTTGTCCGTGTTTGCAGGGTCGCAAGTAAAGCCTATCACCGCCTTTGAGTGCTCATACGGATAGCGAGCGAGCTTCGCGTTTAGGCTAAAGCCGTATGTTTGACCTTTGTCTTCTCTGATCCTTTCACGAAGCGCCGTTTTTAGGACCGAGCTAAGTGCTCTTAGCTTGATCACCTCTTTGAAGCTGTATTTTGTATCTAAATTTACTATATCCACGCTCACATCGCTTCTTTTTGTGCTTTGATACTCCCTTTTAAAGGTGTGCTGCCCTTTGATACTTCGCACGCCATCATCTTTAAAATTTTCAGCCTCGCCAAGCTTTGGCAAGGTGACGATATACTTTTTAACAAGTGGCAAAAGCCTCTGCTCGTCGGTGTCGCCGATGATTACGAAGGTGTATGAGGCTGCATTTGTAAATTTATCTTTGATGATCTCTTTTAGCTCATTTAGCTTTAGCGCGTCGATCTGCGCCATCTCAATGGGCGCTACACGCTTGTTGTTTTCGTAAAAAAACTTGCTAAATTCGGTGCTAAATTTATATTCAGGTAAATTTTGCTCTTTAGCTAGCTCATCTTTTGCTCTTTGTTTTATCCTCTCAAGCACGTTTGCATCGGCTCTTGGCGAGCTAAACTCTAAATTTATAACAGCTAGCAGCGAGCTAAGATCGCCACTGCTAGAAGAGCCGTAAATGCCCTGTGTAAGCGCCTCTATGCTCTTTTCGTAGCTTACTATCTTGTCGTTTAGCACCTTTGAAAGCTCGTAGTTGTTAAATTTGCCAACGCCACTTTCATTTGTGAGCGCAACCGCAAAGCCACCAAGCTTAGGATCAGCTAGATCTGAAGTGCCACCCTTGCTAATGGCCGCAAACAAGATGCTATCTTTTTTGGTAGCTAGTGGCTTAAAGATGACTTGCGAGCCATTTGGCAGCTTATAAGTGTATATGCCATGCTTTTGATCAAATTCACTAGAAAGGATATCTTTTGGCTCTAAATTTTCATTGCCAAGGCTCTTATTTAGGCTCTGGCTAGCTAAATTTGTATCGTAAGGTTTTGCCTCATCTTTTAGCTTTAAAAATGCATCTTTGCTAAGCTTAAAGCCATCTTTGCTAAAGACCATCACGCGCTCATCAGGTATGGCTAAAATTTGCCTAAATCTCGCATTTACATCTTCAAGCGTGATCTCGTTTAAGAGCTTTAGGCTAAGGTTTTTGCTATCTTCATCGCTTAGCACAAAGCCGCCATTTTCGATCATATTTAAAATTTCACTTGCATAAACGCTTGATTTTTTAGTTTTTGAGCGTTTAAATTTAGCCTCTACATTTGCCACAAACGCCTTTTTCACATCGGCAAAATCGCCTTTATTAAAGCCAAATTTCTCAATGCCCTTTAAAACGCTTAACATATCTTTAAGGCTAGCGTTAAAATCATCTCCGATCACATTTGCCTCAAAGCTATAAATTTTTTGCTTTGCTTGAAGCGTTTGCGCCATAAAATCAACACTTAAATTTGATGAATTATTTGCATTTTTTTGCTCATAAAGCATATTTATAAGGCTAGCTATTAGCGCATCTTTTAAATTTCTCTTCACATCAGCCTCATCCAAGACTGGCTTAAATTTATCAAAAAAGCTAAGTCTTACAAACTGAGCCGCCGTCTCGTTTGCGTCGTAGTTAAAGACGTTTAGCCCATCTTTAAAGGCGATGCTTTTATCTGGATGCTCATAAGAGTTGCTATTTTTCGCTGCACTAAAATTTTTCTCTATCAGAGCTTTTATCTCGTTTTTATCAAAGTCGCCAACTGCCACAAAGCTCATAAATCTTGGCTGATAAAGCCTCTCATAAAACTCTTGCATGTGCTTAGCATCCACACTTTTTATCACGTTCATGTCGCCTATTGGCACTCTTTTTTGATAGATGCTACCTGCAAAGATGTCCTTACTTTGGGCAAGATAGAGCCTATAAGCTGGCGTGTTTCGCTGGCGCTCCTCTTCCATTATGACGCCACGCTCCTTATCAAGCTCGCCTGCATCGACCTTCACGCCATCGATCCAGTTTGAAAAGACCTTAAAAACATCCTTTAAATTTTTCTCATTTACATTTATGCTTAGCGTGTAGCTCGTCTGATCGTAACTGGTTTGCGCGTTTAGATCAGCGCCAAATTTGACCCCAAGGCTCTCAAGCTGTTTAATGAGCTCATTTTTGCTAAAGTCACGGCTGCCATTAAACGCCATGTGCTCCAAAAAGTGCGCAAGCCCCTGCTCGCCATCTCTCTCATCAGTCGAGCCTGAATTTACGACTAGGTAAAAGATGGCCGTTTTTTGCGGGAGTTTATTCTCTTTTATATAGTATTTAAGCCCGTTTTTTAGCTCGCCACTTAGCATATCTTTGTCATTTTGCAGGGCATTTAGGCTAAGCGCTAGACACAAAAGTAGCAGAATTTTTCTCATAATCCGTCCTTTAAATTTCTATGTAAAAGCGGATTTTAGTATAAATTTTAAAATGCAAGATAAAGCTAGCCTGCTAAATTTGCAGGCTAGTTGGGAGGTGTTATTTTAGTTCGTATTTTTTAAGCAGTGCGTCGTAGCTGCCGTCTTTTTTCATCTCATCTAAAATTTGATTTATCTTAGCGATAAGCTCGCTCTCTTTATTTTTATCAAAAGCTATTGAAAAGCCCTCGCTACCATCAACCTCTTTGAAAAATGCCTCTACTTCAGGGTTTTTCTTGATAAAGCCATAGCCAATCGAGCTATCAAGGATGACTGCGTCAAATTTGCCAACTTTTAGCCCCATTATAAGTGGCACAGTATCTTCTGAAGGCACTACTTTTGCGCCATTTATAGCATTTGCAGCTAGCTCTTGGATGGTGCCTTGTTGCACGCCTACTTTTTTGCCAGATAGCTCTTCTTTAGCTTTTAATGCGTCGTTGCCTTTTTTCTTTAGGTAGATGTTTTCAGTTAGGTAGTATGGCTTTGTAAAGTCAATCGACTTTAGTCTATCAGGAGTCGCACTCATCGCACTTATGATGCCATTTATCTTGCCAGCTTTAAGCGCTGGGATGAGACCATCAAAGCTCATATTTATGATCTTGTATGAAAAGCCAGCACGCTTTGAAATTTCATCTATCAAGTCGATGTCAAAGCCTGTTATTTTGTTGTTTTCATCGATGTATTCAAATGGCGGGTAGTTTGCCGCAGTACCAAATTTTAGCTCGTTTGCACAAAGAGCAACAAACGCTGTCAGTAAAAGAGCAAAGATCTTTTTCATGTCTATCCTTTAAAGTGATTTAAAGCCCTAATTATCGGCATTTATCTATTAAAATTTGTTTAAATTTAGCGCAATGACAGAAATTTAGACAAGCTTGTAAAGTGTATAGGTAAATACACTAGAAAGATTTTGATCAAATTTTAAAATTTATGAGCGAGCGTATCTAAAAATTTATTAGAGCTTTTGAAATGCATGCGGCACGATAGTGCTATCGCATGCACCTTTAACGTGCGAGGGGTTTAGGGGATTTAAAAAGGGGGATAAGGGGACGGCTTCGTAATTCAAGTCCCCTTGTCCCCTTTTGGATAAAAAAGCTAGAATTTCTTCTTCCTAACCTCTTCAACTATAGCTTTAGCCATCTCATCTACTTCTGATGTTACTTCGTTTGCTTGGTTGGCAATTACAACATTTTCTTTTGTTAGATTATCTATTTGAGCAACTGATTGATTTATCATATTTATGCCTTCACTTTGCTCTTTGATTGATTCACTCATCTCATTTATTGATTGAGCTAATACATTTGTATTTGCTTCTATCTCACCAAGTGATTTTTGAGTTCTCTCAGCTAGCTTTCTAACTTCATCAGCCACGACGGCAAATCCTCTGCCATGCTCTCCTGCACGTGCTGCTTCAATAGCAGCATTAAGAGCAAGTAGGTTTGTTTGATCTGCTATATCTCTAATGATAGTTATGATGTTTTTGATCTCATCACTTTGTCTTATAACATCAGCTGTCTTTTGAGAGATGGCATTCATTGAGCTTGACATTTGCTCTACTGCAGCAGCAGATTCTTGTAAGCTATTTGCTTGAGTGTTTGCTGAGCTTGCTACTTTAGATACTGAGCTTGCTAGAAGTTTAGCTTTTTCTTCTAGTACTTGTGCTTGGTTTAGATTGTCATTTAGCATTTTAGAGATTTCAATGCCTAGTGAGTTTATACCACTTGCTATCTTACCATCATCATCAAGTCTTTTTGTAAAGTCTTGGTTTTTATATGTGTTTAGTAGATCAAGTACATCTTTGCCGTTACTTGAGATTGCATTTTTAAGAGCAAGTTGTAGATCTTTAAATGTGCTTTTTAGTTGATTTAGTGCTGGGTTGTTTGTATCAGCTTCTAGGCTTGCTTCATAGTTGCCATCTTTTATCTCATTTACGAAGGTGTTGGCTTTTTGGATGAAGATACTTTGATCTTTCATACCATCTTCAATGGCTTTTGTGTTTTTGTTTATTAGCTCTGCCATTTGACCAAATTCGTCTTTAGATCTTATATCTATAGGCTCTGCTTTGTTTGTCTTGTGGTTTAGTAGATCAAAGAAAGAGAGTAGGCCTGTTTTTAGTTTGAGGATGATTTTTAGGAGGTAAGATGACATTAGAAGTGACACTATTACAGAGATGATGATCGCTGCTAAGATAACGCCGATAGCTGAGTAAAATAGCGTATGCAAATCTTTTAAAAGCACATCCTCGTCCATCTCGCCAAAGAGATACCAATCAAGGCTTGGGATATATTTTGAGCCAATTATCAAATTTCTCGTGCCGTTAAAGTGACGGATGACGCCGCCATTTTTATTCATCAAGACATCAAATTTCTCTTTGCCAAGGACGTCTTTTACATTTACTTTGCCGACCCTGTCGCTCTTTTCTATTTTTACAACGCCACTTGAATCAACCATTAGGAATTTACTGCCCTCACCCATAGTTTTTGAAGTGACTAAATTTACGATGTCATCAAGGTTCATGCCTATCGCACTGACGCCATAAAATTTGCCGTCTTTTTCAACCTTGCTATTTACATAAAGTGTTAGCGAGCCAGTGGCTTCTGAGACTTGGATGTTTAGAGAATTTATCTCTTTGCCGTTTTTAACGTCAAAATACCAACTATCACGTGGATTGTCCTTGCTAAGCTGCTTTAAAATTTTGTCGTTTGTGTAGTAATTTAGTGTTCTATCAGAGACAAACATCGCCGTTGAGAGGTTAAACGCCTTCATAAGGTCGGTGTTGTAGTTAAAAAGCGTTGCTAATCCGTCCTTTGGCTCGCCCTCGTCGATCCACTTTAGAAGATAGTCGTTTTTGGTCATCTGATAAGAGGTGTTGATGATCTTGTCTATGGCATAGCCGATCTCACCTGCAACGTTTGAGACAGCTAGTGGTAGCTCATCTTTCACAACTTTTTCTGTATATAGATTGCGAGCTATGTTGTAACTAATGAGGCTAACGCCGATTAGTAGCAGTACGATCACAGCTGTCAAAATAACAGAAATTTTAATCCTTAAAGACTTCATAAATCACTCCTTGATCAATATTTGCGTAATTATTCAACTTTTTATATAAAAGTAAAATTAATTTAAATAAATATGAAATTTTGTTTTAACTATGTCACTTTACAGGGTTATAATGACACAAATTTAAATCACTCTTTACTCTAAAGTGCTAAAAATTTCTAAGTAGCTTTTCAAACTGCACACCATACCATGTGCGATTATCATCTTTTAGCGTGATCTTAATGCTCTCAAGCACAAAATTTGCTGCCTTTTTGATAGCATTTTGCATGCTTTCACCATTTGTCAGCGAGCCAAAAAGCACCGAAGCGAAAATGTCGCCAGTGCCACTTGCATGAAACGGCAAATACTCATGAAAATACTCCACTTTTTCTTTTGTCTTTGCATCGTAAGCTATGATGCCACACTCGTTTTGCCTATACCTAATGCCCTTTAAAACGACCTTTTGCGCACCAAAACCAGCCAAGCCCTCAAGCAACTCCAAAATATAATCCTCGCCGTATCCCTCTCTTAGAAATGGCTTAGCGCACATAAAACTTGCCTCAGTTATGTTTGGCGTGATGACGTGAGCCTTTGTGCAAAGCTCCCTCATCTTTTCCACAAATTTCTCATCAAAACCGTGATACAGCTTGCCATTATCACCCATGCAAGGATCCACAAGCCTTAGCAAAGAGCCGCTATCAAATTCAGCAAAGACCTTCTTAATAAGCTCAAGCTGCCTAAAACTACCTAAAAATCCAGTGTAAATTCCATCAAAGCTGATGCCCTCTTTGTGCCAAACCTGCGTTATAGCGTCAAATTCATCAGTTAGATCACGAAAAGTGAAATTTTTAAAGCCAGTGTGAGTTGAGAGCAGTGCCGTTGGCAAGATGCACGCCTCGATGCCTTGGGCGCTGATTATGGGAAGTGCGACAGTGAGCGAACATTTACCCACGCACGAGATGTCTTGTATAGTTAAAATTCGCTTCATCTATCATCTTAATTTATAAAATTTAACGCCAGCAACGTCAGCTTGATAAACCGCGCCATCTTGCAAGAGCTTGTTTAAAATTTGCTTTGAGTGCTCTGAGAAATTTTCTTCTACATTTGCCGTAGTTTGCGGGCGGCGCTCTAGCATGGCTAAAATTTCACTCTTGCTAAATTCATACTTTTGCTCTATCTTGTGAGCCCTAGCTATGGTAACTGGCACGCCGTTTATCTTGCTTGCTAGCTCTTCAAGCCTGCTAGCATCCACGCCTTTTACATTGTAAGCTGGCGGGCGATCTATCGTGCCCACATCCACTCGGTGCGGTGCTATCTCATTTATAGCCTCATTAAGCGCCATAAATTCCTCTTCTTTGTCATTAAATTCAGCCACGACCAAAATTTCAAGCACAAGCTCGCCCTTAAATTCCTTGCGAAATTTAGCCATTGCTTTTATAAGTTCATTTATTTCTATGCCACTTTTGTTGCGGTCTATCTTTTTAAATGTGCTTTGCACGGCGCTATCAAGGCTAAATTTCACTATATCAAGCCCTTGCAAGGCTTCACAAATTTTTTGATCCCTCGCGCCTGAGCCATTGCTTAGGATAAGAGTTTTTACCTTGCCCTTTATCTCATTTACTTTTACTATCAGCTCTTTTAAGTGCGGATAAAGAGTTGGCTCGCCATTTGCTGTAAGCGTAATGACATCGATATTTTGATGAACTTTTAAGGCTTCTTTTAAAGCGCTTATGATCTCATCAATGCTTGGCGGATTTTCTATCTCTTCAACTGGCTTTGCGCCCTTTAGCTCGCAATAAACACAGTCAAAATTGCATGATTTTTGCTTTGGGCTTAGATCGATGCCAAGGCTCATGCCAAAACGGCGCGAATTTATGGGCCCAAAGATGAGAGTGCTATCTTGCACTTTTTCTTTGAACCTCTTTTATGAAATATTTTGCGTGCTCTACTGGCACATCAGGTAAGATCCCATGACCAAGGTTAAAAATATGCGGCGCACCCTTCATCGTGCTTAAAATTTTATCCACGCCCTCGTCGATCGCCTTTTTGCTATATAGCCTTGTTGGCTCCATATTGCCCTGAAGGACGTATCTTGGACTAAGTTTTTCTTTTGCTAGTTCGATCGGCGTGCTCCAATCAACGCCAAAAACATCAAATTTGCCTGAAATTTTATCTAAATAGCCACTGATACCTTTTGGGAAAACTATGACTGGGATCTCTGGAAATTCAGCCTTTACGCTATCAACTATCTTATTTATATAGCTAAATCCAAACTCAAAATATGCCTGCTCTTCAAGCGCAGCCGCCCAGCTGTCAAAAATTTGTACGGCATTTACGCCAGCTTTTATCTGCTCTTTGACGTAAAGAATGAGCGCTTGCGTCACTTTTTCTAAAATTTGATGCAAAAATTCTGGATTTTCATAGAGCATTTTTTTGCAGACCGCATAATTTTTGCTGCCGCCACCCTCTATCATATATGTAGCTATCGTCCAAGGTGCTCCGCAAAAACCAATGAGCGCCTTATCTTTGGCTAAATTTTCTCTTGTAAGTTTGATCGTGTCATAGACGTATGCTAAGCTTTTAACCGATCTTTCGACGCTAAGTGCATCAAGTGCGGCCTCATCACGCAAAGGCTTTGTAAAAACTGGTCCCTCGCCCTTTTCAAAGCGTAGATCCATACCCATTTCAAGTGGCACGACAAGGATGTCGCTAAACAAAATCGCCGCATCAACACCAAGAATTTCAACTGGCTGAAGCGTGACCTCGCTAGCTTTTTTATAGTCTTTACAAAGTGATAAAAAGTCCCCTGCTTTAGCTCTTACAGCCATATATTCTGGTAGATATCTGCCAGCTTGGCGCATCATCCAAACAGGCGTGTATGGCGTAGGTTTTTTAAGGCAAGCGTCTATGAAAATCATCAAATTTCCTTTAAATTTTTAAATGGATATTATCCAAAAATAGCTAAAGAAAAGATGTAGGAGAAATTTTAAGCGTAAAAACGCTTAAAATTTTAGTGTTCGCCCTTGTGAAGGAAGTAAAGTCCAAGGCAAAGTGCGAGGATAGAAGCCGCAAGATAGGCCATCTCAAGCGGAGTTGTGAAATTTGCATGAAGCACTCTTTGGAAGAAATTTACGATGAGGACCATGACGATCACTTTGCCAAGCTTGTCTTTTAGCTCATCAAGCGAATGCACTTCAAGCACCTTACTCTGCTTTGACTGCTTTAGCTGCGTGATCTCTGAGATGAAAAGCTCGTAAATTCCGAAGCTAAATATATAAAGAACAAGCGCCATCAAGTATAGATCGATCGCTCCAACGATCTCGACAACGACTTCTGAGTGGAAATTTTCAACGTGAAAATCTGCAACAAAGAAATATTTATAAACCTCTAAAATCACCTTGCCGACATCATAACTTGCGATGATGAAAAGCACGATCGCACCTAAAAGTCCAAAGACTACCGGAAAAAGCGTGAAGCTGTTACTTGCAAGCAAAATTCTCTCGAATATTTTACGCAATAAAAACCCTTTTTATGAAATTTAAAAAGGTGGTATTTTATAGTTTTTTCCTTAAATTTTAGGTGCAAGATCGCAATTAATTTTAGCGCATACTACTCCTGCATCGTGATCCATTTTTGTGCGATCCTAACGGCATTTGTCGCAGCTCCCACGCGGATCTGATCGGCACTGCACCAAAGGTGAAGTACATTTGCTCTAAAGTTATCAACCCTGATCCTACCAACATAAGTCTCGTTTGTATCGCTTGAGATAGTAGGCATCGGATACTCTTTTTTAGCTGGATTATCGACTACAACGACGCTTGGTGCCTTGCTTAATATCTCTCTTGCCGCATCTGCGCTCACGTCTTTGTCAAAGTGGATAGTGATCGCCTCAGAGTGGCTTCTAAGCACTGGCACACGCACGCAAGTTGCGCTCACTTCGATATCTTTGTGAAGGATCTTTTGCGTTTCATTGACCATTTTCATCTCTTCTTTTGTGTAGTCATTGTCCAAAAAGACATCGATGTGAGGGATCACGTTTAGCGCTAAGCGGTGCGCAAAGACCTTTGGCTCGCACTCATCAAGCTTAAATTCAAAAAACTTTTGCATCTGCACAACAAGCTCTTCCATGCCCTCTTTGCCAGCGCCACTTGCTGCTTGATAGGTAGAAACATCGACCCTGTTGATGCCAAAAGCGTCATTTAGTGGTTTTAAAATTTGCACCATTTGGATGGTTGAGCAGTTTGGATTAGCGATGATGCCGCGGTTTTTCCACATGGCAATGTCGCTTGGGTTACACTCAGGCACGACTAGCGGGATATCTTTATCCATCCTAAAATGGCTGGTGTTATCGATGACTACTGCACCGCTATCAGCTGCAAATTTAGCAAATTTCTCTGAAACTGAGCCGCCTGCGCTAAAAAATGCGATATCGATCTCATGCTCGCTAAAAACTTTCTCTGTTAGCTCTTTTACTTTGTAGTTTTTGCCTTTAAATTCTATCTTACTGCCAGCACTTTTGGCACTTGCAAGCGGCAAAAGCTCACCAACTGGGAAATCAACCTCTTCCATAACTCTAAAAAGCTCTTCGCCGACCGCTCCTGTCGCACCAACGACCGCTACGTTAAATTTTCTCATCTGCTCTCCTTGGTTTCTTTTAATTTTCTTAATTTGCATAATTTTACTAGCCAAAAACTTAAATTTTTACCTATTTTTTACTTCTCGCCTGCAAAAATAGATCTTTTGGCAAAATTTCATCGCCCTCGCTTAGTATCGCCGCACGCTGCACAACTGAGATGAGCTCTCTTATGTTGCCTGGATAGTCATAGCCTAAAAGCTCCTCTTTGGCTGCTTTTGAGAAATTTTTAGCCTCAAAACCATACTCTTTGCAGCATTTTTCTAAGGCATCTTGTGCGATAGGCAAAATTTCATCTTTTCGCTCGCGAAGTGGCGGTATAAAAAGTGGGATCGTGTTTAGGCGGTAGAAAAGATCCTCTCTAAACCTGCCCTCGTTCATCGCAAGCTCTAAATTTGCATTTGTAGCGCAGATGATGCGAACGTCTATCTTTTCGCTCTTTGTGGCGCCAAGTCTTGTTATCTCACGCTCCTGCAAAGCACGAAGCAGCTTTGGTTGTAAATTTATTGGCATCTCGCCGATCTCATCTAAAAATAGCGTTCCGCCATTTGCCAGCTCAAACTGCCCTTTTTTGGTAGTCGCAGCGTCAGTAAATGCGCCCTTTTCAAAGCCAAAAAGCTCACTTTCTATCAAATTTTCAGGTATCGCAGCCATATTTAAAGCGATAAAAGCGGCATCTTTTCTTGGTGAGTTTGCGTGGATAAATTTAGCAAAGACCTCCTTGCCAACGCCGCTTTCGCCACTAAGCATGACTGAAGCATCGGTTCTTGCAGCTTTTAGTGCGATATTTAGCGTGGCTTCAAGTGCCTTTGACGTAGCTAAAAAGCCACTATTTTCGCTTTTTTCTTCAGTTTTTTTTATGCTTTTTGGAGTCTTTTGTTTTAGCGCCTCTACTCTTTTTATCGCCTCGTAAAGGGTTGAGACGTCAAATGGCTTGGTTAAAAAGTCCTTCACGCCAAGCCTAACGCTTTCGATCGCCTTATTTAGCGTGGCGTTGCCAGTCATTATGATGACGTCAAATTTGCCGTTTAGCTCTTTTATAAACTCAAGTCCGTCCATTTTTGGCATGTTTATGTCGGTGATGATTAGATCAGTGTCGTCGCCTAGCTTTTTTAGAGCCTCAACTGCGCTCTTATAGCTTTTGATGTTTAGCTCATCGTACTCGCCAAGTGCGATCTCAAGCGACTTTCGCATATTGATGTCATCTTCTACTATGACGATATTCATTTGATCTCTTTTTTATTGAAGTGTGCCGATGATAGCGGATTTTGGCTTAAATTCCACCATAAATCTAACTGGTAAAATTTTCAAATTTGAAGCGTTTGAAATCTGTGTATTTTTGACATTAAGCTCATTTTTTATCATCGCTTTTTTTAAGACAAAGCAGTCAAAAATTTCATCTTTGTGTAAATTTAAAAAGTCAAGAGTTGTGGAGTTTTCATCTTTAAAAGCGTCTACCTGGCAAAGAAATTTTGGTTTTGGATTTGGCGAAAGGGTCATCGCCTTTGAAAATGAAATTTCCTCATGAGCGATGATATGATTTGTCGTATCGATCTTTGCCCAGAAGATAAACTCCTCCAGGCAAAAGGCGAAATTTAAAAGTATCGTTAGTAAGAAAAGACTTCTCGCCACTTATCTTCGTCTATCTTAAGCTCCATATTTACCTTATAAAGCCCGTCTTTGAAATTTTCATTCACGATCCTCGCGTTTTTAACAAGGCCTTGAACCTTTGAAGTGATAGATGAGTCGTTTAGCATCGCGTCTCTTACGGTGTCTTCAGCGTTGATCTTTACGCCGTAAAGCTTGCCTGCAAGCTGAGAATAAGCATCAGCCATCGCTGCTCTTTTTGCAAGAGTGACTGACTGAGCGTATGAGAGCGAATTTAGCGGAGCTATGCCCTCGCCTGTGGCTCTAAAAGTGGTCTCTCTTGGAGCGCTATCATATATCATCTTCTCTTTTTTCATCACCTCTCTAAGATCGTCTTTATCGACCTTTTGGATGACTACGTTGCGGTTTGATGTGCTAGTTGGCTCGCCCATAAAGCCGTTAAATGAGCAGCCGCCAAAAACAGCTATCATCAAAGCAAAAGATAAAATTTTAACCTTCATAAACAACCTTTTTTATGCTTTTATTTAAAATTTAATAGCAAAATTTATTCCAAAAGCCCCATATCTTCGCTTGGTGCTTCGTCCTCGTCCTCGCCATCATCTGCCTTAGGGCATCTTGCGATACTTACAACATCATCGCCATCGACATTTACGACGATAACGCCGCTTGTATTACGTCCTGCTTTGCGGATGCTTTGCATATCAACTCTTATCATCTTGCCACTTGATGTTAGAGCCATCAGATCTTGCTCTTCATCAACCATCACAACGCCCACTAGATCGCCTGTTCTGCTTGTTAGCTTCATGCAGATGACGCCTTTGCCACCGCGGTTTGTCAAGCGGTACTCATCAGCGGTTGTGCGCTTGCCGATACCTTTTTGAGATATGCTTAAAATTTCTTGATCATTGCTTTCGATGACTGCAGCACCCACGACCTCATCGCCTTGCTCTTTAAATTTAATGCCAGTTACGCCGCGTGCAGTTCTTCCCATTTGGCGAACTTTGCTGATCTTAAATTTAAGACACATGCCCTTTTTAGTAACGACAAATAGCATTGTCTCATCGCCTGAGTTTGCGTCCTCTTCGGCATTTACATTATCTTCATCGATCTCATTTTGAAGCTCTTCAACTTCAAGCACCTCTGTCTCAACGCTTAGCTCGTTTTCAGGATCGGTGACTGGCATATCATCATATGTTTGAGCGATGAGCGCAGTTACTAGCTCGTCGTTCTCATCAAGGCTGATCGCTCTTACGCCAACTGAGCGGATGTTTTTAAACTCACTTAAATTTGTGCGTTTTACGATGCCATTTTTAGTGAAGAATGCTAGCGATTTACTCTCATCAAAGTCAGTCGTTGGGATGATCGCTTTGATCTTCTCATCAGGCTGCAACTGGATCAAATTTACAACTGCTTTGCCCTTTGCCGTGCGGCTTCCCTCTGGGATCTTATATACTTTTAGCCAGTAGAGCTGTCCGCGGTCAGTCACAAACATAAGCGTATCGTGAGTATTTGAAGTAAAGAAGCTCTCTATAAAGTCATCATCGTATGTCGTGACCGCTACTTTGCCCTTGCCACCGCGTTTTTGCTTCTCGTACTGCTTGCTTGGCACACGCTTGATGTAGCCGCGGTGAGTTATGGTTACTACCATATTTTCATTTGGTATAAGATCTTCGATGTCGATATCATCGTAGTCATCAACGATCTCAGTTACTCTTGGTACTTTAAATTTATTTTTGATCTCTAAAAGCTCTTCTTTGATCAAATTTTCAAGCAATGTCTCGCTCTTTAAAATTTCATCAAGTCTTGCGATCTCAGCCATAAGCTCGGCCAGTTCAGCCTCTAGTTTTTCTCTCTCTAGGCCTGTAAGCTTGCTTAGACGCATATCAAGGATAGCATTTGCTTGAAGCTCTGAGAGGTTAAATTTACTCATCAAGCCTTCTCTAGCAACCGCTGTATCGGCACTATTTCTAATAAGCTCGATCACCTCGTCGATGTTATCAAGTGCGATCTTTAGACCCTCTAAGATGTGGGCTCTTGCGCGCGCTTTTTCAAGCTCAAATATCGTTCTTCTAATGATAACGGTTTTTCTGTGATTTAAAAATAGCTTAAGTAGCTCAATAAGGTTAAATACCTTTGGCTCTTTGTTATTAATAGCAAGCATAATAACGCCAAAAGTGCTCTCCATCGTGGTTGATTTAAAGAGATTATTTAGCACGATGTCGCTCATAGCGTCGCGTTTTAGCTCGATGACTACGCGGATGCCGTCCTTGTCAGACTCATCTCTAACCTCACTGATGCCATCTATCTGCTTATCTTTTACAAGCTCAGCGATCTGCTCGATAAGCCTTGCTTTGTTTGTTTGATAAGGTAGCTCGTCGATTACTATGACGTCTTTGTTTGGCTTTTTTTCTATGTGAGTTTTGGCTCTTAGTTTGACCCTACCACGACCTGTGCGGTAGGCCTCTATGATGCCTTTTTTACCAAAGATGATACCGCCGGTTGGAAAGTCTGGACCTTTTATAAATTCCATCACCTCTTCAAGTGTCGCCTCTTTGTTTTCAAGAAGTAGCAAAAGACCGTCTATCAGCTCATCAAGGCTGTGTGGTGGGATATTTGTCGCCATACCGACCGCAATACCGCTTGATCCGTTTAATAGTAAATTTGGCACACGGCTAGGCAAAACATCTGGCTCGACCTCTCTATCGTCGTAGTTTGGTACAAAATCAACCGTATCTTTATCGATATCTTTTAAAAGCTCTTCAGTAAGCATGGTCATTCTAGCTTCGGTATAACGCATCGCAGCTGCGCTGTCGCCGTCAATCGAGCCAAAGTTTCCTTGTCCATCAACGACTGGATAACGCATAGAAAATTTCTGAGCCATACGAACAAGTGCGTCATAAACCGCTATGTCGCCGTGTGGGTGGTACTTACCGATGACTTCACCGACGATACGAGCTGACTTCATATAGGCACTTCTGCTGCCAACGCCGAGGTTATCCATAGCGTATAAAATTCTTCTATGAACTGGCTTTAGTCCGTCTCTAGCGTCAGGCAAAGCACGTCCGACGATGACACTCATAGAGTAGTCAAGATAGCTATTTTTTATAGAATCTTCGATATCAACTGAAGCGATATCTTGAGTTAATTCAAGTAGATTGTCTTTCATTTTTATCCTTAAATTTAGCTTGTGGGATTTTAGCCAAAAATTGATAAAAACTTTCTAAGGGCAAAGCGGCCTGGGTTAAATTTAACCCTTAAGCACGCTCATAATATGTAGCTCCGTTTGAAAAACGCTTTGTGTAAAGTGGGGTGTAAGGCACAAGATCAGCGTGTCCTGCGTAGAGCCTGCCCTCTGGTTTAAGCATCCTATGCAGCCTCTCGACGCATTTTAGTCTAAATTCGTCGTCAAAATATATCATCATATTTCTTGAAAGGACGATGTCAAATTTACCAAGATTAAACATCGCATCGTCAAAGACATTTAAAATTTTAAACTCACACCTTGGCAAAATTTCCTTTTTGATGAGAAATTTGTCATCTTTTTTTGTAAAAAATCTCTCCTTTTGAAACTCGCTTAGCCTATGTAAGCTCCTCTCGCCATAGCTTCCAACGCTACAAGCTTGTATGGCTTCTGAGTTTATGTCGATGCCAGTTAGCTGGATATCACTTTGTTTAAGACCAAATTCATAAGCAAGCATAGCAAGCGAATAGGTCTCATCGCCAGTTGAGCAAGGCGCGCATAAAATTCTAGCCTCCCCAAGCTCTTTTGCGTAGTAGATCACGTCTTTTAGCTGTGCTAGCTCTCTATAAAAATATGTCTCATTTACGGTGACTAAATTTAAAAGATCTTGCCTAAGCAGCGTGTCAAATCTTATCATCGAAACTAGATCTTTAAAGCTTTTTATCTGGCGGTTTTTGGCAAATATACTAACTCTTTGCAGAGTGATGTCCCGCTTTGGCTCCAGATCAACACCGCAAAGCGTCTTTATAGTGCTCATAAATTCGTTAAATCCATCCATATCGCTTGGTGCTTTTGCCTCTAAAACTTCGCTTTGTTTATCCACTTTGTTAAAAAGCATTTAAAAACTCCTCAAGCTCTTTTCTTATCATCATTAAATTTAACGATTTTAAATTTTGATTTAGCTCCTTAGCACGCTTTGGCATGCCATAAACTATGGCGCTCTCTTCGTTTTCAGCTATGCATTTTGCGCCTGCTTTATAAAGCTTATCAAGCCCAGCTGCACCATCATCGCCGATGCCAGTTAGCAAGATCGCAAGTAAATTTACATTTTTGGCGATCTGCGTGCCTGAGTTAAAAAGTACATCAACATTTGGCGTGTATATCGTTTTTATCTCAGGTTGTGGCTTTGCGCTAACTGGCAAAGTCGCTGAAATTTCAAAATTTTGATCACAGATATAGACGATATTTTCTCTTAAATTTGTCTTTTCGCTTAGAATTTCAACATTTATGTTGCACTCCCTGCCCATTTGCGTGACAAATGAGTTTATAAACATCTTATTCATATGCTGAGCGATGACGACCATCGCACCATTTAAATTTATATCTTTTAATAGTTTTTTTATATGACCTGGGCCTCCTGTAGAAGCCCCTATTAAGACCAGTTTTTGAGCCACTAATTGCCTTTAAATTTAAAATTTATCGCACAAATCAAGTTCTAAATTCACCAAGTTTTGCATTTAGCGTATCTGTCATCTTATTTAGATGCTCAGCAGCTGATGCTATCTCTTCTACGCTTCTTGTGCTTTGAGATGAAATTTGACTTATGCCCTCCATGCTTTTTACTATATCGTCAATATCCTTGCCAGTCTTTATATAGTCCTCGATAGTTTTATCAGATAGTCCTATGGCTGATCTCATGATATCACTCATATCTCGTATAGTCTTTTGCGCGTTGTTTGCTACGCCTGTTAGCTCGCTTATTTGCTTAGAATTTATACTCATTTGCTCGCTGCTTTCATTTATCGCTTGAACGATGACGTTGATAGTTGCGTTTATCTCAGTTAAGCTCTTTTGAGTGCGCTCAGCTAGCTTTCTAACCTCATCTGCAACGACTGCAAAGCCACGTCCATGCTCGCCTGCACGTGCTGCTTCGATGGCTGCATTAAGAGCTAGTAAATTTGTCTGATCTGCTATGTCATTGATAACCACAAGCACTGATTTTACCTGCTCGGCATCTCGGCTAAGCTGCTCGATCTTGCCAGCCATTTGATTTTCAATATCTGATGTCTGAGCGATCTCTGAAGATAAATTTGAGATGGTATTTAGCGTCTCATCAACGTAACTTAGCGCCTTTTTAAGATCATCTTTGCCACCTTTTGCAACTTCGATTGACTCTTTCATATATGATTGTATCTCAGTGCAATCCTTCCCAGCATCCTCAACTATCTTGCTTGAGTTTTCTACCCCGCGGCCAGTTTGGACTGAGGTTGAGCTAAGCTCGTTTGCGATGGAGCTGTTTTCATTTGAGATATCTTTTGCCTCCGAGATCAAAACCCTTACTTTTTCTATAAATTTATTTATAGCTTCGCTCGCTTTTGCTATCTCATCTTTACCTACAACTTCTAGTTTTCTTGTTAGATCGCCATCGCCACTTGAGAGGTTTGTAGCACGCAAGATTAGCTCATTTAGTGGTTTTGTGATAGAAATTTTAGAATAAAGCATGGCAACTATTAGTGAGATGATTAAAACTACGACGGCTATGACGATGAAATTTGTAGTGTTTGCCTTGGCGTCATTTTGCATGGTAGCTGAAATTTTATCTATCTCTTTATACATACCCTCAAGATTAACAACAGACATCAGCACTACATCTTCATGAAAGAGGTTTAGTTTTAGCCCTTTTCCTATCTTTCTAATCGTTGAGCCATCTTTTGCTTTAGCTACAAAATTTACAAAAGCGCCCTCGCTATTTTCTGAGGCTTTTTGCATAAGATCTTTTATGTATTTATAGCCATCTGCGTCAGTTGCTTCAAGTCTATCAAGACCGTTATACTCAGGCACTCCAGGACTTGAGATAACCACGCCTTTTGTAGTGTAGATACTAAAGTATCCCTTTTTATCATCGCCAAATCTAGCCTTTGAGAGATAGTCGATGATATCTTCTTTTTGATCTTCAATGGTCTCGTTTGCGTCGTCATAAACCTCTTGAATTTTTAGCAAAATGTTTGAAACGATATCCATCTCCTCGCTCAAAGCTGCCCTTTTGTCGGCTAAGATCGTTTCAGTCAGCTGTTTGGTGGAAAATTCTATCGCTTTGTTTTGCTCGTAAATGTTTAGAAAGACTAAGATAGCTCCAAGCACCAGTAGGGACGAGACGATCATCATCGTCACTTTTGATGAAATTTTCATAATACCTCCTTTTTAATGTTTAAATTTCCTTAATTTTGAGATTATAGTACTATTAAAGTGCAATATTTACTTTTTATTTGTGATCTTATATAAAAAGCTAAATATCTCAGCCACCGCTTTATATAAATTTGGTGGTATCTCTTGATCGACCTCGACTTTGCTTAAAATTTCAATGAGATCAGGATCCTCTTTGATCGGTATATCGTGCTCTTTTGCAAGGCTTATTATCTTGTTTGCTATCTCACCAGCACCGCTTGCAAGCACCTTTGGAGCGTTATCTTGCGATCTGTTGTAGCCAAGAGCGACAGCTTTTTTCTTATTTACTTGCATCAAATTTTCTTATCAAAGCCCACATCAAGGCCGCCAAAATTTTTAAATCTATCGTTTAGCTTCACCTTTGGCAAGGTTTTGATGTTAAAATTTGAAACGATTAGTCCAAGCTTTGAGATCGCTTGCTTTAGCTCGCTTGAATTTCCTAAAATGAGCTCCTTAAACTCATTTGTCTGCGTTGCCACCGATAGATCGATATAGCGTTTATCCACAAGCCCCACCATCACATTTATCTGGCCAAATTTCTTAAAATTTAGATCGATTTGGGCATAAAATTTATCCTTTTTGCCCTGTTTAAACGCGACATTTCCGCCCTCCACGCCGTCCCAGATATAAGGCATATAAGTTTGTATGCCTCCTTGCAAGCTTGAGACCATCTGATGCATTTCTATTTGAGAGATCATCTTGTTTGCAGCATTTACGCTCTGGGCATTTTGGCTCTTTTCACTTATGTTTAAAAGCGTGCTTTTTACATCTTGATTTAGCACCTTTGAAATTTCACTCTGGCTCTTTGTCGTGATGTTGTTTATATCATTAGTGGCTAGTTTTAGCTGTTTTAAAAGCGCCTTACTCTCAGATAGCTCGCTTTTTGCTGTGCTTGCTTCTGGGTCTGCTAGGCTAAGGCTGTGCGCGAGGCGTCTGGCCGCACTTTGGAGCTTATCTTGCAAGCTGCCCTCTTTCGAGACGTCGCTAACCTCGTTAAATGCCTTTACAAGTCCAGCCTCATCGCCTATGTTATTTAGCATTTTTAGATCGTTTTTTAGGTTTTCAAGGATAGATTTTAACTCTTTGTGGTTTGAACTAAAAGCCACACTTTGATTTAGCTTTTCACTCGCTAAATTTGCTACCTTCTCGCTTAAATTTGAGATGAAATTCTCCATCTTGCCGATCTGGCTTTTAACCGCGTCTGCGCTTTGATCTTTTGAGAAGTTTTTATCTAGAAATTTAGCCACATTATCAAGCTTATCCACATCTTTTAAAAGCGTTTTTATGCTTGAGTTATCAAGGAGATTTTTAGCGTCACCACTCGCTTTTTCAAGCATAGAAGTAAGCTTCATAAATGAGTTTTGATTATCCAAGCTCTCATCATTTAGAGTTAAAATTTGACTAAGTAAATTTTGATTTGAGAGATTTTTTATATCGCTTAGTAGCTTTTGTATCGAGCTTGGCAGTTTTTCTGGAGTAAGCGCATCTTTTAAATTTGCTTCAAGCATGACACCTGAGTTTTTGATCTGATCATTTAGCGAGCCAGCTTTAAGATCGGCTATTGGTTTTAGAAATTCTTTTAGTTTTAGTGCAAGGCTCTTTATCTCAGGGCTTTCATTTTGCGCAGCTTCTACCTCTAGGCTTTTTGCAAGGTCTGAGAGCTCACTTGCTAAATTTGGAGCGATCTTCGTATCTTTTGCCTGAGATAAAATTTGCTCTGCTTTACTAAGGCTTGAAGCACTTTTTAGATCATCAAGCACCCTTGCAACTAGCTTACCAACGTTATCAAGAGCATTTGAGATGGTCTGCTCACTTGGCGTCCCAGCTGGCTGATTTTTAAAAAGCGAGCCTTCATTTTTACGGACAGGTGCGTTTTGGGCGGCGTTTTGCCCAGTTTGAACCGAGGTGTTTGATATATTTAGAGAATTTGCTACGTCCATTTTCTACTTTTTATTTTCTCTATCGGCAAAATTGCCATTTTGCTGAATAGTCGCGATGCCAGCCGTCCTTGCAACGAGCCTGTCGTTGTACTCTTTTCTCATGTGCTGCGGTATGGTCTTTTGCGTTAGCGCAAATAAAATGAGCCCAACATAAAGCACCAAATAGACATAGATAAAGCCAAATGCACCAAAAATTTTCATCGCATAGCTCATAAGAAGCGGCGAGAAAAGCGAGGCAAAAGAGTAGCTAAAAAGCAGCGCGCGTGCCACTTGGACGCTCTTTGTCTTGTCTGTGATCTCGTCATTTGCCCTAGCAAGCGAAAGTCCGTATGTGCAAAAAATGCCACCACCAAAGAAAAATGAGAGGATGTATTGAACGATCAAATTTGAGCCATTTAGCAAAAATAAAACCGCACTGATTAAAGATACAACGCTACAAAGCAAGAGCGCTGGGCGTCTGCCATATTTATCTGAAAAGCCTCCGATAAATGTTTGAGCCAAAAAGCCCCCAGCCATCGCTATAGTCATAAAAAATGACGCCTCTTTTGCACTATATCCTTGAAGCAAGACAAAGAGGCTTGCCATAGAAAAAAAGCCATTTATCGCAAGTCCTGCAACGAGCGCTCCCACGAGTGCTAGCGGGACGATACCAAAAATTTTTGGGATGTTTATGGGTTGGCGCTGCGGGATTTGAGGCTGGTTGATGCGGATTAAATTTAAAGGTATGCTTGAGAGCATGATAAAGGCTGCGCTGATGATGAAAATTTCAAATGCGCTAAGATCAAGTGCTAAGATCAAAATTCCAAGTCCAAAGCTCGTGTAGAAAACGCACTCGTAAAAGGCGATGACGCGCGATCTTATCTTGTTTGGGATCTTAGCATTTAGCCAGCTTTCTATAACCATCAAAAGTGCGTAGTAGCAATATCCCAAAAAGGCTCGCAGTATCGCCCAAAAGATCAAATTTTCACTTATGGCGTGAAGCATGGCTGAGACTGCAAATATAGCTGAAAAGATAGCAAAAGCTCTGATGTGGCCGGTGGTTGAGATGACCCTGTGCGCTGTGATCGTGCTAATTAACGCTCCTATGAAAAATCCAGTGTTAATTAGTCCAATCGCAAGCTCGCCTACGCCATTTTGCTTAAGAAGCGCACTACAAGATGCGATGACTAGGCCATTGCCTATAAAAAGCAGGCTCATGCCCAAAAATAGCGGTCCCATCGAGCGAATGATCCTAAAGCTACTTGCCATCTGCGTCCTTTCTTAAATTATTTTGCATTATCCCAAAGATAAAAGCTCCAATAGGCATCGGAGCAAGCCCCACTAAAAAGCCAGGCACGTTTAGTAAATTTTCATTTTTTAAAAATATAAATCCAAAAAAAAGTATCGCGTAAGCGACCAAACGATAAGGCATAAATGCCGCCACAAAGCTTCTATCTTTAAATGAAAATTTCTGCTTTTTTAGCCTTGCTTTTTCATCTTTTAGGCTAAATTCCTTTGGCACTTCGGCTAAATTTTTATCCTCTTCATCTTCGCCCTCTTCTTCTATCTTGGCTAAAATTTCATCTCTTGCATTTTCAAGCCTTGAGTTTATGCGGTTTTTATAGGCAAAAAAGCTAGCCGTTAGGATGATAAGCGAGGCAAAAAATGAAATTTGCGAGCTTATAAAAAATTGATTTGATATAAATTTGCCAACCACGCTAAGGGCTAGCCAAAGCGCAAAGTAGCAAAGAAAAAGCCTGCTAATCGTCCTCGTCATCATCGTCTTTTTTATAGCCTTTATATCTAGCCTCATCCTTTAGCTCATCTAGGCTTTTAACCTGCGCTTTGTAGGCTTTATAAACGTTTAAAATGGCAGCTGCGATGCCAAAGGCAAGCCCTATCCAAAGCGCTGGCGTGAAATTTGTAGCCTTTTTTACAAGATACCCCAGCCCAGTGCCGATCACCACAGCCACGACCATCGATATGCCAAGGCTTAGCTGCTCAGCTCCGGCAACGATATCTTTTATCTTAAATTTTGCCATTAGGCTTTTATCTCCAAAAATGCCTCTTTAGCTGCATTTATCGCTAGGTCGATATCCGCTTCGCTCATCGCATCGCAGACAAATCCCGTCTCAAACTGACTTGGCGCTAGATAAATTCCTCGCTTAAGCATCGCTTGGTGAAATTTAGCAAAGAGTTTTGTGTCGCTCTTTAGCGCATCATCGTAGTTTTTCACGGCATGGTCTGTAAAAAAGTAGCCAAACATCGAGCCACGAACATCGGTTTGTATAGCGATGCCAGCGCTTTTTGCTGCCTCTTTGAAGCCGTCCATTAGCTTTTTAGCTAGTTTTTCAAGTCTAGCGTATAAATTTACATCGCTATTTATCTTAGAAATAGCCGCTATGCCAGCGCTCATCGCCACTGGGTTGCCACTTAGCGTGCCTGCTTGATATACTGCACCCTCAGGGCTTAGACAGTCCATAATTTCAGCCTTGCCACCAAATGCAGCGACGTTCATGCCTCCACCTATAACTTTGCCAAATGTGACAAGATCGGCATCTACTTCGTGAAATGGATATGAGCCAAGGCGAGAAGCCCTAAAACCACTCATAACTTCATCAAGTATAAGCACTGCGCCAAATTTATCGCAAAGCTCTCTAAGCTCTCGTAAAAATTTCTTATCAGCTGGCACAAGCCCCATATTTCCTGCGATTGGCTCGATTATGACGACGCCGATTTTGTCTTTATTGTTTTCAAAGATGGCTTTTACGCTCTCTATATCGTTGTAGATAGCTAAAAATGTATTTTTCACAACGTCTTGTGGCACGCCGCCGCTTGAAGCATTGCCGTATGTCGTTGCGCCACTTCCTGCCTTGATAAGAAGTGCGTCGCTGTGTCCGTGGTAGCAGCCCTCAAATTTGATAAGTCCATCTTTTTTGGCATATCCTCTAGCCACTCTGATAGCACTCATAGTAGCCTCTGTGCCAGAGCTAACGAAGCGAATTTTATCTATTTGTTTAAACTCATCACATATTAGTTTTGCTAGAGCGGTCTCTTTTGGGGATGGAGCGCCGTAAGAGACGCCTTGTTTTACAGCAGAGATGATCGCTTCTTCTATGTCTTTGTCGCAGTGACCAAAGATGAGCGGTCCCCAGCTTTGGATGAAGTCAAGGTATTTTTTGCCCTCGACGTCGTATAGATAAGCTCCCCTAGCGTGATCTATCATCACAGGCTCGCCTCCAACGCTGCCAAATGCACGAACAGGTGAATTTACGCCGCCTGGGATATATCTTTTAGCTTCACTAAATGCCTCTTTATTTGTCATTTTTTATCCTTTTGATTTTGTGTTTTTAAATTTGTCTTTTGATTATCTTTTTGATTTATTGCTGGCTTTGCTGGTGACTTTGGTGCCTGCGTGTTAGCTGGCTTTGCGGGCTCAGCTGGTTTTGTTGGGGTGCTTTTAGCTGGTTCTGCTGGCTTTGCAACAGGCGCAGTTTTAGTGGGTTCAGGCTGTTTTTGCGTAGTAGCAGGCGTGGCTGACTTGGCTAAATTTTGCGATTTTGCCGCTTTTGCAGGAGATTTCATCTGATTTGTGATGTATTCATAAAGTATAGTTGTCTCCTCGTCTGTCAAAAAGTAGCTTGGCATGACGCCCTTTGGCTTTGTTAGAGCTGCTTTAAAGCTTTCAAAATCTATATCATTTATCTTTGGTGCTCTAAGCTCATCATCAACCGTTTTGTTTGTCTTTTTGTCAAAGTGCTTGTATTTAGAGATTAGGCTGCCCTCGCCCTTTGCGCCGTGACATTTATCGCAGCCTATGCCACGTGGATTTAGGTAGAGCATCTTGGCGTACTCGGTCTTTGTTATAAAATCAGCACCAAAAATCGCCACGCAAAAAAGCAAAATCAAAAAAACAGACCTCATAAACCTCTCTTTTAAAAATTTAATTTATTTTTAGGTATGATACCACCCTTGTGATTAAAAAAGCTTTTAAGTAAGGATCAAATATGAAAATTTTAGACGGAAAAGCCGTATCTTTAAAGGTCAAAGAAAGCGTAAAAGTAAGAGCTGATGAGTTAAAGAAATTTGGTGTTGAGCCAACCTTAGCTGTCGTCTTGGTCGGCGAAGATAAGGCATCTCAAACATACGTTAGAGCCAAAGAGAAAGCCTGCAACGAATACGGCATAAAAAGCGTAGCTCACCGTCTAAGCGAAAATACAACCCAAAACGAGCTTCTAGCACTTATAAACGTGCTAAATTTAGACGATAGCATCCACGGCATCTTGGTTCAGCTACCGCTGCCAAAGCATATCGATACAAACGTCGTGCTCGCAGCGATCGATCCACGAAAAGATGTAGATGGCTTTCACGCTGTAAATGTTGGCAAACTTGTTAGCGGACTTGATGGCTTCGTGCCTTGCACACCGCTTGGTGTGATGGAAATTTTAAAAGAGTATGGCATCGAAGTAGCTGGACTAAATGCAGTGGTGATTGGCAGAAGTAATATCGTTGGCAAGCCTATGGCAAATTTACTCCTAAACGCCTCTGCAACGGTTACCGTGACACACAGCAAGACTAAAAATTTAAAAGAAATTTGCAAAAATGCTGACCTCATAGTTGCAGCCATCGGCAAGCCATTTTTCTTAAAGGCTGATATGGTAAAAGATGGCGCAGTAGTCGTTGATGTGGGCATAAACAGACTTGATTATGGCAGGCTTGTGGGCGATGTGGATTTTGAAGAGGTCGCACCAAAATGCTCATACATC
This sequence comes from Campylobacter concisus, assembly GCF_015230015.1. Lineage (GTDB taxonomy): Bacteria > Campylobacterota > Campylobacteria > Campylobacterales > Campylobacteraceae > Campylobacter_A > Campylobacter_A concisus_AF. The sequence goes on from NZ_JAAKZC010000005.1 coordinate 51,748, forward strand.
ACGCCTGTTCCTGGCGGCGTTGGCCCTATGACCATAGCCATGCTTTTAAACAACACAATCCTTGCTGCACAAGCAAAGATAGCTAAAAACTAAAGAGTGAGATAATGAAGAGAGCTTTTACTAAATTTTATGACTTTTGCTCGAGCTGGACAGGCACGGTTATCATCGTTTTGCTTGTCATTTTCTTTGTGGCTCAAGCCTTTGTGATCCCGTCTGGTTCGATGAAAAACACACTTTTGGTTGGGGATTTTTTATTTGCTAAAAAATATGTCTATGGCATACCAACACCAAGAATTCCTTGGCTTGAGGTGAAAATTTTACCTGAGCTAAATGACAATGGTCACCTTATAACTGGCGATGGTCCTGCAAGGGGCGATATAGTCGTTTTTCGCTATCCAAACGATGAGAAAACTCACTTTGTAAAGCGCTGCTTTGCAACTAGCGAGGACGAGATCGTTTTTACTGAAAAAGCCCTCTATCTGCGCCCAAAAGAGGGAGATAGCTTCATAAAGGCAAACTGCCGTGAAAATTTAAATGGCAAAGAGAGTAAATTTGGCTATTCATGTAACGATATAGCCGAGCTTGATGGCAAACTTTTTATAAAAGAGCCATATAGATTTAGTGGCATCCACTACGACGAAAATGTAAATTTATTTGAACAGATGGTTTTCATGCTAAATACTAATAAATCAAACGTTTTTATGAAGCCAGCGCTCATTAGCTCACTACCGCAAAATCCAAATTTCAACTTTAATGCATTTTACGTCAAAGTGCCAAAAGATGAGTACTTTATGATAGGCGACAACCGCGATCACTCAAATGATAGCCGTTTTTGGGGAAGCGTGGCTTACAAAGATATAGTTGGACAGCCTTGGTTTATATATTTTAGCTGGGACAATAACTACAATGTGCGCTGGGAGCGTATCGGACGCTTTGTAGATACGATAGAAAATGATGAGTTTTTCACAAAACAAGCTCTAAAAGAGGGAGAAGTTGATGGACTTCACTAATTTTGATCCCATAAAAGTCGCCACTATCGTCATCTCTTTAATAATCGCCATCGTCGGTCACGAGATCGCTCACGGATATGTCGCTTATAAATTTGGCGACAACACCGCAAAAAGCCTTGGCAGACTTAGCATAAATCCTATAAAACACATCGATCTTGTTGGCACTATCATTGTGCCACTGGTGCTTTATCTAAGCACTGGCATGATGTTTGGCTGGGCAAAACCAGTGCCTGTAAATACCTACACAGTCGTGCGAAATGGCGGCTACAAGGCAGCTATCTACGTAAGCCTAGCTGGCATTTGCTACAACATCATCCTAGGCATCTTGTCGCTTTTTGTGTTAAAAGCTTTATTAAACATAGAAACCTTTGAAATTTTACTTCAGTTTTTATTTACGCTTGCGCTTTTAAATTTGATGTTAGCCATCTTTAACCTCTATCCGATTCCGCCACTTGATGGCTTTCACGCGCTCGAGTATGCGCTTAGAAATTTTGGCTTTCACGCACTGGCAGAAAAGCTTGAGGGTATCTCAAGATATGGCTTTGTCATCCTTATCATCATCCTCATTTCGCCTTTAAAAGATACTATCTTTTATCCAACAAGATACGTTTTAGATATCGCAAGCGCCTTTATAAATGGCTAAATTTAGAGCAAATTTGCTCTAAATTTTTGGCTTTGTGATCTTATAAGAGTACTCTTTTTTAAATTCCTCTTTTGGCGCAAGGCTAAATTTAAGCTCCACCTTGCCATCTTTACTGATATCTTTTTTATCAAAGCCCTTTATCTCGACCTTTACCGCCTCGTCAGCAGATACTGGCACGCGATCAACCAAAGTGACATCGACACTTTTACTTGAGTTATTTTTGACACTTATCTCATAGCCCTCTTCGCTTATGCGGTCTTTGCCAAGAAGCGAGCTCTTTTTAAATTTATTTAATCGCTCTTTTTTAAGCTCGATTAGCTCGTTTTGTCCTAAAAATAACTGCACTGGCTCATCTTTTGCTTTCATCTCAAACTCGCTTGGACTACCAACACTCACACCATTAACATAAAACTGCGTTTTAGCTGGCGTTAGGTCGTCATTTAGCTTAAAGCTAGCTACATTATATGCCTTTAGCGAACCATAAAAATCAGCAAAAACGCTAAAATTTGCATCCATTTTTTGTGTATCGTAAGTTATATATTTGCTCTCGCCTTTTGCTAAATTTATCCCATCTATCTTCCAAATTTTGGCAAACTCATTCTCATCTCTTTGCACACGCATATCAGCGACCTCAGCAGCGACTTTCGCAGCTCTTAGCATATTTTTTGAAGCGCCGTAACCATCAGCCTCTGCCTCGCTCTCCTCGTACCAAGGGTAAAACTTGCTTGGGGCAAGAGCCTTTTGATATCTGGTCGGATAGATGGCGAGCTTTAAATTTTTAACATCACTTGCAAAAGGGTTGGTGAGCAAAATTTCTTGTTTTATCAAGATATTTTTGTTTTTCATATCTGCATAAATTTCATTTAGCGTCTTTGGAGCCTCATCATCCATATATGAAAGCGTCGTCTCTTTTGGACTGCAAGCAAATTTCATATCAAGCTGCAAAAATCCAGCCATCTCGCTCTTTGGTTCATTTTTTTTAAGCGCTTCAAGCTCGCTTTTAGCAGCTGAAATTTTCTCGATATTTTCTAGGCTAAATTTATAAAACTCATCAGCTCTTTTTGTCACATCGTTACTTTTATCTTCTCCTACCAAAGCTTGTTCTATAAACCTGCCTCTTGCATTTAGCGCCTCAAGTTTATTATTTAAATTTACAACTTCTTGCTTCCATTTTATGTAACTTTGGTTATTTTCTTCGCTGATCTTTTTTAGATTAGCATTCGCGTCACAATCCCCATTTATAGTGATGCTCTCACTCTCCACACCCTCTGGCACAAAGGCGCTAAAAGAGCTGTTTGCGTCACTAAATTTTTGAGTGATGATGGTTTGATCTGTGTAGATCTCTATCAAATTTTCATTTGCAAAGGCTAGCGTAGAAGCCACTAAAAAGAGCACTTTTTTCACATTTTCTCCTTTAAATTTTTGGTAAATTATAGCTTCATTTTGGCTGAGAGTAAAATTTTATTTTAATGCAACTTTGACTATAATCAACAAAAAATTTAACGGACTTTTCATGAAGATAGACAAAGTTTTCTTAGCTAGCGATCACGCTGGTTTTGAGCTAAAAAACGAGCTTAAAGAGGCCATTAAAGGGCTTGGATACGAAGTGGTTGATCTTGGTACAAACGATAAAAATAGCGTTGATTACCCTGATTATGCGCATTTGTTAGCGAGCAAGCTTGAACCTAACTGCTACGGCGTGCTAGTTTGTGGCACAGGCATTGGCATCTCAATCGCTGCAAATAGGCATGAAAACGTAAGGTGTGCCCTTTGCCACGATGAATTTACCGCTAGGCTTGCCAGAGAGCACAATGACGCAAATGTCATCGCTTTTGGCGCAAGGGTTATCGGTGCAGGTGTGGCTATCTCGGCGGCTGAAGCCTTTTTAAAGACTGAGTTTGTAAGTGGCAGACACGAAAGGCGCGTGCAAAAAATAGAACTTAAGGCAGGCAAATGATAGGCGAGTGGATCGTTTTTACCGCTCTTGTTTGTGCTGCGATCTACCTAACCGTCATGGTTTTTTACTTCAAAACGCTTCTAAAAAAAGAGCGTGCGACAAAAGATTTTATGAAAAATAACCTCCAAGACACCGAGGTCGTCATAAGAAAATTTCAGATCCAACTCCAACGAAGTCTAGGCAACATCGACATCTTGACAGACGAGCTAAACAAAACCAAAAACGACGTAACCTCACTTCGCACAAGAAATTCCCAGTACCGCCTAGAAAACGACAAGCTAAGACAACGCATACGTGAGCTTGAAGGCAAGATCGAAGCGCTACTATAACCTCAAATTTAAGGAAATTTATGAAAATTTTAGATCAAAAAGGCAAAGAATTTTTACTAAACTCTATTCGCTGCATAAACGATTTTCCAAAGCCTGGCATAGTTTTTCGCGACATCACGACGCTGCTAAACAACAAAGAGGCATTTAACTTTTTGATAGATCATTTGGTGGCTAGATACGAGGATGCAAAGATTGATTACATAGCTGGTATAGAGTCTCGTGGCTTCATCTTTGGTGCGGCGCTTGCAGCAAGGCTAAGGCTGCCTTTTGTACCTATTCGCAAGCCAAAAAAACTGCCATATATCACGCTTTCTCAAAAATATAGCCTAGAGTACGGCGTCGATGAAGTGCAAATTCACATCGATGCTTTTGGAGAAAAAGCAGGCGCTAGAGTACTTTTGATGGACGATCTAATAGCAACTGGAGGCACTGCAAAAGCTTCAGTTGAGCTTATCAATCAAACTAACGCAACCTGCGTTGAAGCGTGTTTTCTTATAGATCTAGTTGATCTAAAAGGTAGCGAAAAGTTAAAGTCGCTTACTAAAATTTACAGCGTTTTAGAGGTTTAGCATGGAAGAGTTTTTTATAGAGCTGCTTAAAGAGTACGGCTACATCATACTTTTTGTCTGGTGTATCATGGAGGGCGAGATGGCCTTAATAATGGCTGGAATTCTTGCTCACACCACACATATGCACATCGCGCTTGCTATCTTTGTGGCTGGACTTGGAGGCTTTGTAGGGGATCAAATTTACTTTTATTTAGGGCGTTACAATAAAAAATACATCGCAAAAAGGCTTCACACGCAGCGGAGAAAATTTGCAGTGGCGCACATAATGCTGAAAAAATATGGCTGGCCGATCATCTTTTTGCAACGCTATATGTATGGTTTTCGTGTCATCATCCCGCTTTGCATAGGACTTACTGGCTATGACGCTAAAAAATACGCCTTTATAAATTTGATCAGCGCTTGGTGCTGGGCGGCGATAACGACCATACCTGCTTGGATACTTGGCGAGCATATACTTGTGCTTTTGCAAGAAGCAAAAGAGCACTGGTACGTCGCTATCCCAGTGGTTGCTATATTTATGGGGCTTTTGATCTATGCATTTAAACGCATCGAAAATAAAATTTTAAACGAAAGGAGAGACAGAAGACATGCAGTTTCAAATAGTTGATAAAAAATTAAAAGACATAAAAGCTGATATTGAACTAATTTTCGTAGTTGATAAGGACTTAAACCATAAATTTATAAGCGATAAAGAGGCTATTAAATTTAACAATTACAAAGGCGAGAGCGTCCTTATCTTAAGCGAGGTAAAAAGGGCTTACGTGCCACTTTCTAAGCTTGATCTTGACGAACTAAGAGTTGCAGCAGCTAAAGCTTATAATGCGCTAAAATCGTTAAACATCAAGAGCATAAAGCTAGCTTCTTACGTAGCGGAGTGCCGAAAATTAAGCTTTGAGGCGCTAGCTGAGGGCTTTTTGCTTGGAAGCTATGAATTTAACAAATACAAAGAGAAAAAAGAGAAATACTCGCTTGAAAAGATACTCTTTAGCACAGAGGAATTTAATGCGCAAAAAATCGATATAAAGGCTGCAGAAGAAGGCTTTAAAGAAGCAGCGATCATCGCCGAGGCTACAAATTTTGCAAAAGATATCGTAAATGAAATCCCAGAAATTTACACACCACAAAAGATGGCACAGGACGCACAAAATTTAGCTAAAAGCCACGCGAGCATAAAGTGCGAGGTCTATGACGAGAAATTTCTAGCAAAAGAGAATATGAACGCATTTTTGGCGGTAAATCGTGCAAGCGTGCATAAACCAAGGCTTATTCACCTAACCTACAAGCCTAAAAAGTCTAAAAAACGCATCATCTTTGTTGGCAAAGGGCTAACATACGATAGTGGCGGCCTTAGCTTGAAGCCGGCTGATTATATGCTTACTATGAAGTCAGACAAAAGCGGTGCAGCAGCAGCTCTTGGCATCATAAAGGGTGCGGCTGAGCTAAATTTACCATTTGAAATTCACGCCATTTTAGGCGCAACTGAAAATATGATCGGCGGCAACGCCTACAAGCCTGATGACGTGCTAATTTCAAGAAGTGGCATTAGCATAGAGGTGAGAAACACCGATGCAGAGGGACGTTTGGTCTTGGCTGACTGCCTAAGCTACGCACAAGACTTTAAGCCAGACATCCTAATCGACATGGCAACCCTAACTGGCGCTTGCGTCGTGGGACTTGGCGAATACACAACAGGCATAATGGGCAACAATGAGAACCTTAAAAACGAGTTTAAAAGCAAGATAAAAGATAGCGGCGAGCTAGCGACTACGCTTGATTTTAACCCTTATCTTAGCGAGCTTATCAAAAGCCAGATCGCAGACGTTAGCAACTGCGCATCTAGCAGATATGGCGGAGCGATCACGGCTGGCATGTTTTTAGCCAAATTTATCAAAGATGAGTATAAAGATAAGTGGCTACACCTAGACATCGCAGGCCCAGCATACCGAGAAAAGGCCTGGGGATACAACCAAGCAGGTGCGAGTGGAGCGGGTGTGAGGATGAATTTATACTTTTTACTAGCACTTAGCAAGGAGAATTGATGGGACTTTCAGTTGGAATAGTAGGCCTACCAAATGTGGGTAAATCAACAACATTTAACGCACTTACAAAGGCGCAAAATGCCGAGAGCGCTAACTATCCGTTTTGCACTATCGAGCCAAACAAAGCCATCGTGCCAGTGCCTGATAAGCGTCTAAATGAGCTTGCAAAGATAGTAAGTCCAAATAAAATTCAATACTCAACCATCGAATTTGTCGATATCGCAGGCCTTGTAAAAGGGGCAAGCTCTGGCGAGGGACTTGGTAATAAATTTTTATCAAACATCAGAGAGACCGAGCTAATACTTCACATAGTTCGCTGCTTTGAGGATGAAAACATCACCCATGTCGAGGGTAGCGTCGATCCAGTAAGAGACATCGAGATCATCCAAACCGAGCTGATACTAGCTGACATCGAGCAGTTAAATAAAAAGATAGAAAAGCTCACAAGAGAGGCGAAAGCAAATGCAAAAGGCGCTAAAGAGGCACTTGAGATAGCAAATTTACTTTTAGCTCACCTAAATGATGGCAAAAGCGCAAGCAGTTTTGAACAAAGAGATAGTGAGGCGTTTTTAGCGCTCAACAAAGAGCTAAGGCTTCTAAGCGCTAAAGAGGTAGTTTATGGCGCAAATGTCGATGAAGAGGGGCTTAGCGAAGATAATAAATTTGTAAAAGCACTAAAAGAGTATGCTAAAGCCTCAGATCACGAGGTGATCAAGCTTTGTGCTAAGGTCGAAGAGGAGCTAATAGGCCTAAGCGATGAGGAGGCTCACGAGTTTTTGGCATCTCTTGGCACGAGCGAGAGCGGTCTTGAGAAGATCATCAAAACGTCTTTTGCAAAGCTAAATTTGATAAGCTATTTCACCGCTGGCGTCGTGGAAGTTAGGGCTTGGACGATCACAAATGGCTGGAAAGCGCCAAAAGCAGCAAGCGTCATACACAATGACTTTGAGAGAGGCTTTATCAGAGCTGAAGTGATAAGCTATGATGACTACATCGCACATGGCGGCGAAAACGGAGCCAAAGAGGCTGGCAAGATGAGACTTGAAGGTAAAGACTACGTCGTGCAAGATGGCGACGTGATGCACTTTAGGTTTAATGTCTAAATTTAGCCCTTTTTGGGCTAAATAGCTAAAATTTATATATAAAATATTCAAGCCTTGGGTTGCAAGGCAAATTTAAATTTTTTATAACAAGTTAATAAAATTCTTTTAAAAATATATCAACTCATAATTTTATATCTTATTAATATATTTAAATGATGTAAAAGCTATCGACTTAGTAAAACAAATACGAGCTTTATAATAGATGAGCCAATTAAATCTTAATCCTAGAGAAATTTCGATAGATAAAATAATACGTTCGTCATCTTTTACAAGCCTTCATACCTATAATATTTTAAAGACCATAACTCATATTGTAATGAATATATAAAAAATTACTCATATGCTTAGCGTATTTATTTTATAAGCCTGATCGCCTCTAAATTTCAGATCTTTATTTTCAAAGAGATTATACTTGGTTGCATTTCTCGCCAAGTATGATAATGTTTGAGCCAAGCTCGAAATTCCCAGACGCTCGCCATTTTTGATGTGCATTTTTTCATACTCATAAATTTGCGTGAAATTTGCCATTGCATTTGTTTGGATGCGCTCATCAAAGCTAAATTTCATCTTGCCAACGTTTAGCGCACCCACGAAAAATAGGATCGTTACGGCTAGGATCAAATTTTGCCCTGGCATTAGCTACCTTTTTATAGTATCTTACTACTCGCCTGATAGTGAAATACTATTATTGTTTTTTATTCTTCTCTTATTAACTTTAGAATAACAGTGTCTCCGATACATTTTGGAAGTTCTCCTTTTAGTTTAAAGACTTCACCTTCTTTTTTTACATTTTTAATGCCATAGCCCATTATATTGCTTGGATCTTGGTGAATGTGTATTTTTTCATCTCCATTTGCATCATAAAATTCTATATAGTTTCCTTTTGGTCCATCTTTTTTTGTTCCGATTGGAAATTCTATTAATTTATAATAAACATCTGCTTCGAGACTTTCATATTTTGTTTTTGGATTGTCACATACTTCTTTTAGGCTATGCGCCACCCCCCCCCTCACATCCAAGTAATGCTAGTGCAACGATACCACTCAATGCAAATAATGAAACTTTTTTCATACACTTTCCTTTTATATTTTTTAGATTTAAGCTCTAAAAACAACTCTTTTTTTCTAAATTTTCCTTGCGGAAATGAAAAATTTATGTTTTTCATCGCTTATTTGGCTATTTTATCCTTTTATTTTTAAAGTTTTCACTTGCGCGACTCAAATTCAAACCTCTTTTGCGCTGTTTTTAAAGACATTTACCACGCTGGCTCGTTTGTGGCAAATTTCAGCATACTCTTTTTCGCTCTTTGAGTCATAGACTATACCAGCTCCAGCTCCGACAAAGACGTCACTAAAGCCATTTTTATCTGGCACAAAGATGGCTGAGCGGATGAGGATAGCCACTTGTGCGTCGCCGTTAAAATGCAAAAATCCAATGCCCCCGCCATAGATATTTCGCTCAAAAATTTCAAGCTCATTGATTATCTGCATAGCCCTAATCTTTGGCGCACCGCTTAACGTGCCAGCTGGGAAGATGCTAGCTAGCACGTCAAAAAGATTAAGCTCCCTAGCGCACTTGCCATAGACGTCGCTAACGATGTGCATCACTTTTTCAAATTTCTGGATATGCATCGCATTTTTTACCGCCACGCTCTTTGGCTCTGAGACCCTGCCGATGTCATTTCTGGCAAGATCGATTAGCATCTTATGCTCAGCTAGCTCCTTTTCGTCACTTAAAAGCTCATTTTCAAGCGCCACGTCAGCATTTGCATCACCGCCTCTTGGCCTTGTGCCAGCGATCGGTGCTACAAAAATTTGCTCCCCTTTCATCTCAAAAACTAGCTCAGGCGACGAGCCGACTACATCGCCATAAGGTGTAGGAAAATGAAACATATATGGACTTGGATTTGCCACGGCTAGCTTTTTGTAAAAGTATAGACTATCCATATTCGTTGAAATTTCAAGCAACTCGCCAAGCACCACTTGGAAAACATCGCCGCTTCTTATGTACTCTTTTGCCACTTCAACCATATTTTCAAAGTGTTTCTTTTCTTCGCTAAGATCAGTTTTTACGCTAAATTCACACTCTCTTTTGCCACCTTCATCTGCCTTTAAATTTAGCAAAAAGTCGTAATACCTCTCTTTATCTCCATAAAAAGTGTAAATTTTACTCATCTTATCAAAGTGCAGATATGCCTTTGCATCAGCGTAGATAAATTTTGGAAATTCGTACTTTTTAGCCTTCTCCTCGCCGATATACTCGAAGTATCTCACACCATCATAAGCAAAAACGCCAAATAGTCCCGCAAAAGGTGCTAGCGACTTGTTACGATTAGTATCAAAGTAGCTTCTAAGCCCGTAAAAGTCCATATCCTTTTCGTCGATATATTCGCAGTCGATGCCGATTATTGTTTGTATCTTGTCCTCGGCAAGGTAGCTATTTTTAAATTTCTCTTTGATCTTTTCGTAATAAAAGAGCGGTTGTTCTAAAAGCATATTTTTCCTTTTAAATTTTTAATCATTATAAAAAAAGTTCGCTTTTAGTTTTTGAAATTTTGGCTAAATTTATAAATTTACGCCTTTTTACTATTTTTTCAAGCACACTTGGCTAAAATTTGCACCGCTCAAGGGAGAAAAAATGCTTTTTGTAGAACTTTTCATATTAGGTATCGGCGTTGGATACATAGCTGGATTTTTTGGCATAGGTGGCGGCACGGTCGTCGTTCCTATCATGGTCGCCTTCGGATACGACGTGAAAACGGCCATTGGCATAAGCGTCATGCAGATGATCTTTAGTGCGACGTTTGGCTCGTATCTAAACTACAAAGCTGGACTTTTAAAGCTAAATCGTGGCGTATTTTTGGGGCTTGGCGGTCTTGTGGGGGCAAGTTTTAGTGGCATTATCGTATCGCACGCGCCAGCACTATTGCTTGAGTCTATGCTTCTAGCAACCTTTATCTTTTCACTTATAAAGCTATACTTTTCGCCAAACAGCGACGGCTCAAACGCCAATAACTCGGTCTTTTTGCTATTTTTAGTTGGTGTTTTTGTTGGTGTTTTTGCCATTAGCATCGGCATCGGCGGAGGCGTCTTTATAGCGCCTATCTTGGTGGGCTTTTTACGATATGAGCTGAAAAAGGCGGTCTCAATGGGCGTATTTTTCGTTATGTTTGCAGCCATCGCTGGCTTCATCTCGCTCTCACTAAATGGCCATATCTCATATCTTGAGGGCACATTTTTAGGCCTTGGCTCGCTAATAGGCGCATACTTTGGCACCAAAAAGACGCAAAATACCGACAAAAAGACGCTTAAAAAATGGTTTTTACTATTTTATATATTGATGATCATCTTGATCTTAAAAGATATGTTTTTTGAGTAAGAGCATGGCTAAATTTGCCACGCTCTTTTTTAAATTTCTTCAAAAAAGTAGGCTTCGCTTAGTTTAAAAGCAAGCTCTTTTAGCTCATTTTCGCTTAAATTTATGCTCTTTGCGATCTCTTTAAAGCTAGCCTTGCCGTCAAATTTCAAGGCGGCTTTGATCTCTTGGGCGCTTAAGTTTAGCTTGCCATTTAGCTCGTTTGCCAAAGAAATAACTGGCGAGCTAGCCTCCAAAAAATACTTCAGATATGCCGCTACCATAGGTTTTAGCCTAGTTTTTTTAGGCTCATAAGCAAGCGCAATAAGCTTTGATGATGAAATTTTAGTATTTTGATCATTTAAAATTTCAAGTAGCCCCATAAATGCTTCACTCTCGCTCTCACCAAGTGCAGCCTTTACTTCACTTAAATTTAGGCTTTGCGGATAGGCTTTGCTTAAAATTTCTTGCGTTTTTGTCCTTGGCTGCTCACTAAAGTAGGCAAAATGTAAGCTATTTAGCTCGCTCTCGCCAAGCACCGCGTCAAAGTCATCAGCGCCCTCAAGCCTTTCTTTGTGCGCGATGAGGCTCTTTCTAAAGGATCTATTGAACAAAAAGTCGTTTAGCTGCTCTTTTTTGATGCGAGTGTTGTAGCTTTGCTCGATGTGCGCGTCAAAGCGGTAGATCCCGGTTGAGCTTGCAAAGATATCATTTAGCGAGGCGTCTATGACGTAGCAAAGCCCGTGTTTATCGATGTGTTTGGCAAATTTATGAAAGTATGTTGGCTCGTTGCTAGCCTCCAAAAAGTCGTGCAAAATGTAATAATCACTCCCCTTTGCGATGATGCCTTGCAAGAAATTTAGCTGCGTCAAAAGTAGCTTCATGCTGTCTTTATAGACGACATCGCTTTGGTTTTGCAGGCTAAATTTCAAATAATCCTGCAAAAAATTTAGCTCCTCTTTGACGTGAGGAAGTGAGTCTTTATCGCCCCTGTTTGCGCTCGCAAAGAGCATGAAGTCCCTTAAGATATCAAGGCTCTTCCAACCTGGGTAGGTGTTATAAGAGACGTAGGCGATGCCATCTTTGCTAAGTAGTGCCTTGATCGTAGCAAGTAGCGCGTCTCTTACGTTTGGGCTCACCCAGCTATAAACGCCGTGAGCGATGATGTAGTCAAACTCACCAAGCTCCTTGATGTCATGCTCATTCATGTGCAAAAAGTCACGCTCAAGAAGGGTGAAATTTTCTAATTTCATCTTCTTTGCTATCTTGTTGCCCTCTTCTACTTGGTGGCTTGAGATGTCGATGCCAACGACCTTTGCCTCTTTGTGCGAAGCTGCAAATGGCAAGATATTGCCGCCGTATGACGAGCCAAGCTCAAGCACTCTGGCATCTTTTAAATTTGCCGCCTTTAGCCCTAGAAATTTAGCCACCGCCTCTATCCTAACGGGCGAGCAGTCGCTAAATGCAGCTGAGAAATAAGGAATCTCGTCGTAAGCTTTTTTTGCCTTGTTCATCAGCCGTGCTTTCTGGCAAATTCTCTCATGAACTCGCCAAGTTTCTCAACGTCGCTTTGGCTAACAGCGTTATAGATAGAGGCTCTTATGCCGCCAAGATGTCTGTGGCCCTTTAGCCCTAGCATGCCCTCTTTTAGCGCTTCTTCGACGAAAACTGGCTCAAGCGCATGATCTTTTGGTATCGTAAAGCTCACGTTCATGTCTGACCTGCTTGATTTTTTAGCGTGACCCACGTAAAAGCCATTTGAGCTGTCTATGATGCTATAAAGCGTGCTTGCTTTTTTGGCATTTATCTTCTCAACCTCGGCAAGTCCGCCAAGATCTAGCAGGTGCTGCATGGTTAAATTTAAAAGATAAATTCCAAAAGTTGGCGGTGTGTTGTAAAGTGAGTTTGCCTCTACGTGCGTTTTGTAGCGCAAAAACATAGGGACGTTTTGGCTGCTCACGCGATCAACTAGGTCTTTTCTTAAAATGACGATGGTGACGCCGCTTGGGCCTGCATTTTTCTGAGCGCCACCATAAAGCAAGCCGATACTGCTAAAATCAAGCGGTCTAGCGAAAAAATCGCTCGAAGCATCGACAACAAGGGGCGATTTGGTCTTTGGCATAGCCTTATACTGCGTGCCATAAATCGTATTATTTGAGCAGATGTAGGCGTAGTCGGCGTCATCACTAAATTTAAACTCAGGGATGTAAGAGAAATTTTCATCCTCGCTGCTTGCGACGACATCTACATTTACGCCAAGCACTTTGGCCTCTTTGATCGCTTTATTTGTCCAAACGCCAGTGTTTGCGTACTGCGCCTTGCCGCCTTGGTATAGATTCATCGGTATCATGCTAAATTGCAAGTGTGCGCCACCTTGTAAAAATAAAATTTCATACTCATCGCCGATGCCGTAAAGCTTTCTTATCTTCTCCATCGCGCCAAAATGGATCTCCTCAAAGGTCTTGCTTCTGTGGCTGATCTCCATGATCGAGTAGCCCTCGCCCCTGTAGTCGGTAAATTCAGCCTTTGCGTGCTCTAAAACATCTAATGGTATCGCACTTGGGCCTGCGCTAAAGTTGATTTTTCTACTCATTTTTACTCCTTGATAATTGCTTTTTTATGTGTGTTTTGCGAGATAAGCTCGATCTCATCATCTATTTTTAAATCCCTAAGATCGGCTCTCTTGCCATCTTTTCTAACCTCTATAAGCCCCTTTGTGCTCTCAAAAAAGAGCTCCCTCATCTCATAAGCCTTCTCAAGCGAGCCAAGAGCTGAGCTAAGAAGCAAGATCTTTCTTTGCACGACGTTTGTTAGGGCGTTTTGCTTGTTTGCTACCTCGCTAAATTTTAGCTCGATCCTAGCTTTTAGGGCATTTGATGAGAATTTAGAAAGGAGCAAATTTAGTAAATTTTGCTTCTTTGTGATCTTTAAATTTAAAGCACTGTCAAGATCGTCGCTGAGCCTATCAAGATACTGAAAAAACGCCTCTTCATCAGGCAGTAGATCAAGCATGGCTGCACTTGGCGTGAGCGACCTGCGGTCCGCCACAAAGTCGCTTATAACGTAGTCGATCTCGTGGCCGATAGCGCTTATGACAGGCGTTTTGGTAGCGTAAATTTCACGTGCCAAACCCTCGTCGTTAAAGCACCAAAGGTCTTCTTTGCTGCCGCCTCCGCGCGCTAAAACGATCACATCAACGCCGTATTTATCGGCTTTTTGCAAAGCTTTTATGAGCGAGCTTGGGGCGCTTTCGCCCTGAGTTAAAGCGTCAAATATATAAATTTCACTTAGCCTCCAGCGACTCGTGACGACTTTTAGCATATCCTGAAGTGCAGCTGAAGTGGCGCTTGTGACAAGGGCTATTTTTTTAGGTAAATTTGGTATCTCTTTTTTCGCAGCGACGTCAAAAAGCCCCTCGTTTTCGAGCTTTTCTTTAAGCTGTCTAAATGCAAGCTCAAGCTCGCCCTCGCCATCAGGCAGCATAGCACTAGCCACTAGCTGATACGACCCACTTGGCGAATAAATGGTCACTTTGCCATAAATTTTGACCTTCAAGCCCTCTTTTGGCAGGAATTTCACCTTTTGGTTATTCATACGATACATCACAGCCGAGATGCTTGACTTTTCGTCCTTTAGCGTGAAGTACCAGTGCCCAGAGGCGTGCTTAGTAAGGCGCGAAATTTCGCCACTTACCTCGACATAGTCAAGTGTCGCTTCAAGCAGCGCCTTTGCTTTTTCGTTTAGCTCAGATACGCTAAGCATTGATTTCTCTGACCTTTTTAGCGATAAATAACGTCGAGATCTCCATGCTAAAGCCCTTGCAAAGCTCTATCTCAAAGCCAGCCTCCACAAGCTCATCGCAAAAGCTCTTTGCATCGAGGAAATTTTCGATCGAGCTTGGCAGGTACTCGTACGCCTCTTTGTTTTTTGAGATAAATCCGCCGATACTTGGCAAAATTTTACTTAGATAAAAATCTCTTAGTGAGGTTATAAAACCATTTTTCTGGCGCTTTGTAAATTCAAGCACGACGACGTAACCATCTAAAGCAAGCACTCTATTAAACTCTCTTAGTGCAGCCTTTCGCTCGACCACGTTTCTGATGCCGTAGCTTATACTTAAAATTTGAGCTTCACCGCCTGCAAGCGTCGTATTATCAGCATATGCCTCTATAAATTTAAAATTTGGAAATTTCGCTCTTGCCTCTTTTAGCATACCACTTGAAGGGTCGATACCAGTAAGGCTTTTAACCTCAACGCCAAATTCTTTTGCCATTTCACTCCAAAGCCCCATCATATCGCCAGTGCCGCAAGCCACATCCACGATATTTATGCTTCTTTTTTTAAAAATTTCTAGCATATATCTGCAGGCAAATTTCCTCCAGCTCACATCCACGCCAAGGCTTAGCACCCTGTTTGCGACGTCATAAGTCGGGGCGATCTGGTTAAACATATCAACTATTTTTTCTTGTTTTTGCATAAATTTTAGACCTTTATATGTAGTAAATTTTTAAATTTCGCGAGATCTTGCGAGTTGCTTTTATAAATTTAAGCCGCTTTTTTAGTATCTCTTCTCTGGTTTTGTAAATTTGTTTGTAAATTTTACTCTCAAGCTTTTCCTTGCCAGCAGCCTCTGGCAAGCGCTCCAATATGCCCAGCCAGACGTCATAGTCCTGAAGCGCACCAAAGATATCTTGCATATTTTTTAGCCGCTCTTCATACTTTTTAAGCCCGTCAAAATAAAAGATCTCACTCAAAAACTCGTAAACATATCTCACCTTTTTAAGCTCGATCCTGATCTTGTGAAAGCTATCGTTTGGGCAGTCTTGATCTAGGCTTTTTAGTCTTTTTTGAGCTAGGACTAGAAGTGTTCTTAGCTTAAACGAGCCAAGACGCGAAAGGCTCACATCAAAGAGCTTCGACCTGTAAAACTCGCCCTCGTTTAAAAATATCTCCCACTCTTTTAAAAATGCGTAGTTTTCCTCGTCACCTAGGTAGCTTTTAACGTTTTCATACTCTAAATTTAGAGCCTTTTGCACAAAATATATAAGCTCATTTGCGTGCTTTTGCTCGCTTAAAAAGCCTAGAAATATGTCAAGGTCACGCTTTTTGTTGGTTGAATTTGCCAAAATTTTAAAATTCTCTCCAAAAAAAAGCGTCACTTTCTCATCAAAAACACCGTTAAAAATTTTAAGTAGCGACCTAACTTTTCTTAAATTTACTCGCAGGCTGTGTAAAATTTCCTCGTCGTGATCTTGCAGATAGTCGCTT
Organism: Campylobacter concisus; assembly: GCF_015230015.1. Taxonomy (GTDB): domain Bacteria; phylum Campylobacterota; class Campylobacteria; order Campylobacterales; family Campylobacteraceae; genus Campylobacter_A; species Campylobacter_A concisus_AF. The sequence goes on from NZ_JAAKZC010000005.1 coordinate 68,020, forward strand.
TTTAACCTCTTTGTCTCTTTAAATATGCTTAAAAACAAAGCTCTAAGTGTCTCGCCACTTTTTAAATTCGCAGTAAAATTTGGCGAAATTTCTTTGTTTTTAAAGACTAAGTAAGCTCTTTTGTAGTCGATTTGTTCATTTTCGTTTGCATGGATGGCTAGAAATTTGTTTTTATATCTTTTATCGCAGGTGACATCAGCTTGGCAAAACTGCTCCAAAAAGGCTGGCAGTTTAAAATATACAGCCTCGTTTTCGTCACTAAATTCGATCTCAAATGTGCAAAGCCCATTTAAGCCGTCTTTAAAAACATCGATGTTGCAGGGATTATTGTTTAGCCTAAAGATATATCTATCTTTTGTGATGACGTGGCCGATGCGGTTTTTAAGGGCCTTTTTAAACTCCGTCTTTTCGCAAAATTCCTCATTTTCTTCTCTTATAAGATCTTTGCCGATCTTGATCGTTCTTATAAATTTACCCTCTTCGCTTCTGAAGCGGATCTCTTCATTTTGCGTGATCTTGGTATAAAACTGAGAAATTTCAAGGTGCTTAAAGCTTACTCCAGCCTCTTTTAGAAAATCTAGAATTTGAGAATTTTTGAGTAAAAATTTACGCTCTATCTCCAAACCCACATTTTTCTCCGAAATTTTTTGTTTATTTTAGCAAGTTAGTGCTTAAAATAATGAGAAAAATGCTAATTTTAGGCTTGTTTGAAAGTGTTTTATGAATAAAAATTTATGTTGCGTAGTGCAACATAAATTTTGCCTTATCGGCAGTGTTTACAGCTTTTTACGCTAGCAACGATATTTAGGCGCTCGATGATATTTCCGATCTTTTTTTCAAGCGCCTCTTGGTATTTGCCAAGCTCTGAGTCATCATAGCTCATATCCTCGACGCTACCGCAGTTTTCGCAAACCACGTGGATGTGCGGATGCTCGTAAATGTCGTATCTCGCCTTTTGATTTACGATATTTACTTCAACCACTAGACCCTCATCTTTTAGAGTGTTTAGGTTTTTATAAACAGTTGCGAGCGAAACTGATGGATTTTCTTTCAAAATTTCATCATAAAGCTCATCGATCGTTGGATGTGTGTGACGATCAAGAATTCTCAAAACGCTAAGACGCTGCGGCGTTACTTTAAGCCCAGACTGTTTTAGCAACGATACATATTGCATAATTTTCCCCTATACAAATTTTTGCCTTATGCTAACAAAAGTAATATTAAACATTTCTTTATTAAATGATATTAATTATTCTCTAGTAATTTTTGGGCTATCTGCTCTGCGCTTATGCCAAGGCTCTTTTCAACCTCTGCTGTTGAGCCATGCTGGATAAATTTATCATCATATTCAAAGCTAACAACGCTTACATTTGATATGCCATTTTCTTGTAAAAACGCACTTACGATCTCGCCAACACCGCCTTTTTTAGCGCTATCACTAAAGATGTACCACTTTTTGGTGCGTTTTGCAAGACCCAGCAAAAGCTCTCTATCAAGCGGTTTTACAAAGACTAGATCAACAAGGATAGCTTCAAGTTTGCCAGCTAGTAAATTTCTAACCAAATTTGCCTTGCCAACGCCGTTGCCATAGCCTAAAAACGTGATGTCGCTCTCTGCATCAGCCAAAATTTCACCCTTGCCAAACTCTAGCGGTTTAGCTTTAAATTCATCTCTTAAAATAAACGCCCCACGCGGATATCTAAACGCGCTAACGCCCTTGTAAGAGTAGGCAAATTCCATAACATTTTTCATGCTCTCTTCGCATCTTGGGGCAAAAAGAACCATATTTGGCACGGCATTTAAAAAGCTGATATCAAAAGCACCCTGGTGCGTTTCACCGTCCTCACCCACGATGCCTGCCCTATCCATCGCAAAGGTTATGTTTAAATTTAAAATAGAAGCGTCGTGAATGACCTGATCATATGCTCTTTGCATAAAGGTCGAATATATCGCGACAAATGGCTTAAAGCCCTCTTTTGCCATGGCTGACATCGAGGTGACAGCGTGCTGCTCGGCTATCGCTACGTCCCAAAAGCGGTCTGGAAACTCATGTATGAGCGCGTCCATACCAGTGCCTGTTGGCATCGCAGCCGTTACGCCAACGATGTCGCTGTGCTCTCTTGCCATCTTTAAAAGCTGCTCGCTAAAGATAGCCGTGGCTGACTTGTTTGACTGCCTTTTGATAAATTCTCCACTTTTTAGATCAAATGGCCCAACTCCGTGCCAATTTTCATAGTAACCCTCGGCAAATTCATACCCTTTGCCCTTTAGCGTCTGCACGTGCACAATGACTGGTTTTTTCATATTTTTAGCGGTTTCAAATGTGCTAAGAAGCGCTGAGATGTCGTGTCCATCAACTGGGCCAATGTACTCAAGCCCAAGCTCTTCAAAAAACATGCCGGGGGTGATGAGCCTGATGCCCTCCTCCATGCGTCTAGCCATGTAGGCTGCGGAGTCTGGCATATAGCTTAAAAAGCGCTCAACCCTGCCTTTAAATTTTTGGTAAAACTGCCCAGCCATCATCTGACTTAGATACTTGCTGAGTGCGCCTATTGGCTTACTTATGCTCATCTCGTTGTCGTTTAGGATGATGACGCAAGGATATTTTCTGTCCCCCAGCTCATTTAACGCCTCGTACGCCATGCCACCACTTAGCGAGCCATCACCTATGACAGCTACTGGCAAGCGGTCTTCATTTTTTAGCTTGATCGCCTTTGCAGCGCCAACCGCAAGCGATATGGACGTTGAGCTATGTCCTGCTACAAAGTAGTCAAATTTACTCTCGCTTGGCTTTGTATAGCCGCTGATACCGTTAAATTTTCTAAGCGTATCAAAGCTATCCCAGCGCCCAGTTAGTAGCTTGTGTGCGTAGCTTTGGTGGCTTACATCAAATATAAACGGATCTTTTGTAACGTCAAAAATTTTATGCATCGCAACGATGATCTCGACTGCACCGATATTTGAGCTAAGATGGCCGCCATTTTTGCTAACGGTGGCTAAAATTTTGTCTCTGATGTCGTGGCAAAGTGCGTTTAGCTCATCGACATTTAGGCTTTTAACGTCTTTATTCATTATTTACCAGCATTTTTAGCTTTTCAAGCCTTGTTTGCATCGTCGCATCGATATTTCCGCCCTCGCTTATTATCACCACGCCGCCTTTACTTATGGCATCATCAGCGCTTACTTTTACGCGTTCGTTTTTACTAAACTGCTCTTTTAGATACTCGCTATCTTCAGGATTGACGCGAATTTCTATATTTTTTACGTCGCTTAGCTCTTTTATAAGCGAATTTGCTAGGTGATGAGCGATCTGACTAGAAGCCGTTGAGACCTCTTTTTCTATCACCTCTTTTGCGATCTTTATCGCAGTTTGCCCAAGTTCTTCCTCGCTCTTTTTTAAAAACTCATCAAATTTAACGTACTGCTCATCAAGCTTTGCAGCTGAAGCGCTAAATTTAGCCTCAAGCTCTTTTATCTTTGCCTCATTTGCAGCATTTGTTTGAGTGATGCCTTCGTTTTTGCCATCCTCTTTTGCACGGGCGATCTCAGCTTCAAGTCGCTTTGCAAATTCACTCTCTTGATTTTCTATTTGCATTTGAAGCTTGATGATGTTGCTGCTTAGCTCATCTGTCTTTTTAAGCAGCTCCTCGACAAAGCTAGAGTCAAATCCAGGCTGGTGAGCTTGGCTATTTTGAGACTGAGGCGCAAAGTGATTTTGCATATTTGGTTGCACTGGGTGCGACATCTGAGGTACGAAATTTTCACCACCTTGCTCTAAGCTTTGTTCATTTAGCTCTTCACTAAGATTATTTTCTTCTATCAAAACAGGTGCGCTATCTTGGGCTCTTTCGTTACTTCCAAGCACCTTAAATCTATAATTTTCTATAAAGTGAGCCGGTGAGGTCTCACTTGTTATTACGCTACTTTTCATTCTATCATCTCATCTGCTTCGCCAACTTGGAAGACACCTTGATCAGCTAGACCTTGAACGACCTCAACGATGCGTCTTTGCGCCTCTTCAACGTCTTTTACACGCACAGCGCCAAGGTATTGCATCTCCTCTTTGAATGCTTCGGCTGCACGCTGAGACATATTTGATAAAAATTTATCCTTAATGCCATCACTTGAGCCCTTAAATGCAACCATAAGGTCCTTTTTATCGACATTTTTAAGAATTTCCCTAATCGCAGTTGCGTTAAGATTGATAATATCTTCAAATGTAAACATAAGCTCTTTAATCGTTGTAGCAAGCTTATCGTCGCTTTGTTCGATGCGCTCGATCGTGCTTTTGCTAGCTTTTTGACCAAGTCTGTTAAGTACTTCCGCCACAGCTCTTGGGCCACCAACCTCGACCTTGTAAGATGTGAGGCTTTCAAGTTTGCCCTCAAGCACTGTTGAGACACGCTTGATGACTGATGGGCTGATCTCACCAAGGTTTGCCATCCTGATCACAACCTCGCTTCTTAGCTCATCTGAGAAAAAGCTTAGCGTCTCGGCGGCACTTGTTGAGTCCATGTGGGCTAGGATTAGCGCGATAGTTTGAGGGTGCTCTTTTACGATGAAGTCTGCGAGCTGTTGTGGCTTTATCTTATCAAGATAGCCAAAGCTCTTTGAGTTTTCCATGCTTTTAGCAAGCTTGTCTAAAATTTTCTGAGCAGCCTCTGGGCCAAATGTGCGGTATAAAATTTCTTTTGCATACTCTAAGCCGCCACTTCTCATATATTGATTTGACTGCATGAGAGCGTAAAATTCTTCTAAAATGGCGCCTGCTACTTGCTTGTCTATGTTTTTTGCAGTTGCTATGTAGCCTGAAATTTCAGTGATGACATCAACATCCATGTGAGAAAATATAAGAGCCGTCGCCTCTTCGCCAAGCTGTATTAGTAAAATAGCGATCTTTTCTGGCATCGAAAGATCGTCATATATCATCTTTTGCTTATCGGTTAGTTTTATAGACATCAAATTTCCTTACGCATGTTAAAGTCACTATCATTTTTAACCATATCTTGGAGTAAATTTGAAATTTCCTCGCTTCGCTCAGTGACTATTATCTTCATCTTTTCAAGAAGGACGTCGTATTTTAGCTCATCTTCGTTAAATTCACCGCTAAGACCAAGCTGCTCCTCGACCTTCTTGCGAGCGGCTTTAAATTTCTCAAGCGTATCTTCTGCATCCATCTCGATATCTTCAAGATCGTCTTGGACTTGCTCCTCTTCTTCTTTCGTCTCTTCAAGCATCTTTTGCATAAATGGCACGATGACTTTTTTGTAGAAGATGTAAAGTAGCAGTGCTGCAAAGATGTATTTTAGTAGCGGCAAGAAAGGCATCACGTAGTTGTTCATAAAGCCATCCATCTTCTCGCCAGTGCTGACATCTTTGCCAGTTTTAAACTCGAAGTTATCTAAGCTTACCTCATCACCTCTATTTTGATTGTAGCCGATTGATTGCTTGATTAAATTTGTGATTGATTCTCTTTGCTCTTTGGTAAGCGGGGCAAATTCAAGCTCACCAGTTGGTTTGCCGTCTTTATCCTTTTTGCTTTGATAAAGTCCGTCTATAACGACAGCTGCGCTCACTCTGTTTATGCTAGCAAACTGCCCTTTGACATTTGTCACTTTCTTTGAAATTTCGTAGTTTGTCTGCTGCGAGCTTTTGTTGTACTGCTCTTTTAAAGTGCTATCATCAAGACCTTGAACAGGACCTATGTTACTAACCGCACCTGGCACGCCGCCTACTTCATTTGGAGCTGAGCCTTGACGCTTTTCTTCGATGTTGCTCTCGCTTCTTACGACGTTATTTGGGTCATAAACCTCGCTTTTTGTATCTTTTTTGTCAAAGTCAAAGTCGATATTTACCTTCGCTACGACCTTATCTGCCCCGCCCACGATAGGAGCTAGGACATTTACTATCTTTTGCTCGTAGTTGTTTTCAAACTCGCGCTTATAGCGGATCTGCTGAGCTATGGCATCACTATCAAACTCGCCGTCTTCATCGCCAAGTGCGACGCCATCTTGATTGACGATCTTGACATTTTCGGTGCTTAAATTTGTAACAGAGGCAGCAACTAGGTTTTTAATGCCAAAAATTTGCTTCGCATTTAGACTAACGCCTGGCTTTAGCTCAACCACGATCGAGGCCGTTGGCAGTGCTTGTCTTTCAGTAAAGACGCTCTCTTTTGGTATGGCTATTCTTACGGTTGCTTTTTGGATAGATGAGAGGCTCTCGATCGTTCTAGCTAGCTCGCCCTCAAGCGCTCTTTGAAATTTAACTCTCTGCTCGGCATCAGTAGCTCCAAATTCTTGCTTGTCAAAAATTTCAAAACCGATCTTACTCTCTTTTGGTATGCCAAGCGTTGCAACAGCGATACGCTCTTTATATACATCGCTAGTTGGCACAAGGATAGTGCCTTCATTTGCTAGTTTATACTTTATGCCATCTTTGTTTAGCTGATCGACTATTAAGGCTGAGTCGCTTGGGCTGATGTTTTCAAAAAGGACGCTATATCCTGCAAAGCTATCACTTTTGCTTTTGTAAAGCGTTAAAAATACCAAAAAAGCCACTACTAAGACGATCGAGCTGCCTGCGACGATCTTTTGTTTTAGTGAAAGCTTTTGATAAATTTGACTTATTTGATGAAGTAATGCCTTAAAATCCATATCCCTACTTTAAAATTTGCTCTAACTCTTCAAAAACTCTATCGTTTTGCCATGCCTGACCGATAGTGATTCTCACCGCATTTAAGGCGTAGCTTTTTAAATCTCGTAAAATTATACCTTTTTTTAGCATCTTTTCGCATATCTGGCTTGATTTTGGCTCGTTAAATTTAAAAGTTATGAAATTTGTGTAGCTTGGGATAAACTCGATGCCATTTTGCTTTGCAAACTCCTCATATCTCTTCATCTGCTCGAAGTTGTTTTGCATAGTTTTTTGCACAAATTCATCATCTCCAAGCGCTACAATCGCCGCTCTTAGGCTTGGAGTTGTGATGTTAAATGGAGCTCTTAGCTTTGAAAGAGCGCCTATGATCTCTTCATTTGCCATGCCGTATCCAACGCGCATGCCGCCAAGTGCGTAGGCCTTTGAGAAAGTGCCAAGATAGATGGCGTTTTTAAATTTCACCACTTCGCTTGGCTTTATCTCTTTTTTGCTATCTTTAAATTTAGCAAATTCGTTGTAAGCACAATCAAGCACTACAAGCGTGTTTTCACCAATGTTTTTTATAAATTTATAGACTTCATCGGCATTGATGCATTCGCCCAAAGGGTTGTTTGGTAAGCAAAGAAAAATGACAGAGATTTCATCTTTGTGCGCGTTATAAATTTCTAAAAACTCGCCCAGATCATGCTCCATGCTCTTTGTGCGGTAAATTTTAGCACCAGTTTGTTTTGCATAAATTTCATACATCGCAAATGTCACGCCAGCCATCAAAACGCCACTTTGCTTGTTCGCCTTTGCGTGAAGTGCAAACTCTATGATCTGGTCGCTTCCAGAGCCGATGATTAGATTTTTGCTAGTTACGCCAAATTTCTTAGCCAGCCTCTCTTTTAGCTCAAAGTAGCTATCATCTGGATATAGATGTGCGTTTTTAGCGACCTCTTTTAGCGCCTCTTCTACGCGTTTGCTCGTGCCAAATGGATTTTCATTGCTCGCTAGTTTTATCACATCTTTTGCATCGATGCCAAACTCTCTAACCACAAGCTCGATTGGCTTTCCAGCCTCGTAATTTACTAGATCATCTAAAAAGTCATTAAATTTCATTACTCATCTCCGTTTAAATAGCTTCCAAGCCAAGTTATCTCAGCGCCGCTCTCTTTTGCGAGCTCAAAAGCGTTTTGCACCTTCTCATCGTCGATATGCCCTTCAAAGTCAAGATAAAAAATTGACTTAAATTCGCGCTGTTTTATAGGACGTGACTCAAGTTTTGTGATATTGATATTTTCATTTTTAAAGATAGAAAGCAGATCAGCAAGGCGTCCTGGACTGTGATCAGTCTTTGCTAGGATCGAAGTTTTCGAGTTTTCAACCTTGGCGTTTTTAAAATCGCTTAAGATCAAAAATCTCGTTCTATTTGCCATATTATCTTCAATCGTTTCATATACGATTGGCACGTTGTAAATTTTAGCTGCGATTTTTGAGCAAATGGCGGCTGATTCTCTATCCATAGATGCCATATATGCAGCTGCTGCAGTTGATTTGGCTGGGACAAATTCGACCTCATTTAGCATATGATCTTCTAAAAATTTACGGCACTGGTTGTAGCCTTGCGGATGCGAGTAAATTCGCTTGATCTCTTTTAAATTTTCATTTATACTAACAAAGCTATGGTGGATATCTACGTAGAGCTCTGCTACTATCTTTATATCATCAAATTTACTCAAACAATCAAGCGTAGCTCCAACAGCGCCTTCAGTGTTGTTTTCGATAGGCACGACGCCGTATTTTGCCTCTTTTTGAGCTAGCTTCGTAAAAACTGCCTCGATCGTAGCAAGTGGTAAATATGCACTCATCGCACCAAATCTACTTTGCGCCGCTTGATGCGTGTAAGTGCCCTCAGGCCCAAGATAGACGATCTTTTGAGGCATCTCTAAATTTCTACTTACGGCAAAAATTTCAAGGTAAATGGCCTCGATAGCAGCCTTATTTAAGGCTTTATCTTTGCTAAGGCTAGTTAAGCGGTTTATGATAGCTCGCTCACGCTCAGGGCGATATATAGGCGTCCCAGTCGTTTGCTTTAGCTTGCCGATCTGCTCGACAAGCTTCATTCTTTCGTTTAATTTATTTAAGATGAGATCATCGATACTATCGATATCTTTTCTAAGCTCATTTAGCTCTTGCATCAGCGCTCTCCAAAAACTCAATCTCAGGTGCCACGACGTCCTCGAAGCTCTCACGTCTTCTTATCAGCCTATCTTTGCCATCAAGCAGGCAAATTTCAGCGGCTCTGTTTCTTGTGTTGTAGTTTGAGCTCATGCTAAATCCATAAGCCCCAGCCCCTTTAACCACGATGATATCGCCACTTTCACACTCTGGTAGCTTGATATCTTTTGCTAAAAAGTCACCGCTTTCACAAACTGGACCGACCACATCACAAGTGCCCAAATTTTCATCCTTGCCGTAAGCAAAAATTTTGTGATGCGCGCCATAAAGGCTTGGTCTTATGAGATCATTCATCGCTCCATCAGTGATGACAAATCTCTTTTTGCCGTTAAATTTCTCATATAAAACGCTTGCTACAAAGTAGCCAGCATTGCCCACGATAAAGCGTCCTGGCTCGCAAACGACGGTCACATCTTGACCTTTTAGTGCGCCTAAAATTCCTTGTGCGTAGTCGTATAAATTTATCTCTTTTTCATCGTTGTAGATGATGCCAAGTCCGCCGCCAACATCAAAGAATTTGATATCGATCTCAAGCGCTCTTAGCTCTCTTAAAAGCTCGCTAACGATCTTTGCAGCATCTATTATCGGGCTTAGTGAAGTTAGCTGCGAGCCGATGTGAAAATGTATGCCAGTTGGTTCAAGAAACTCTGATGCTTTAGCGTGGATATACATCTTTTTAGCCGTCTGCGCATCGACGCCAAATTTGTTTTCATTTAGCCCTGTCGAGATATATGGGTGAGTTTTTGCATCAACGCCTGGATTTACCCTGATGCTGATCCTTGCCTTTAAATTTAGTCCTTTTGCTATCGCTTCAAGCCTTAAAAGCTCGGCAAAACTCTCGACATTTATCAGCAAAATTTCATTTTCTAAAGCCTCTTTTAGCTCTTCATCGCTCTTGCCAACGCCGCTAAAGATGATCTGATATCTCTTAGCTCCTGCTAACAGCGCTCTTTTGACCTCGCCGATGCTCACGCAGTCAAATCCTGCTCCAAGATCAGCCAGAAATTTTAAAACACTTAAATTTGAGTTTGCTTTTACAGCGTAGCAAACCAGAGATTTTCTAGCGTAAAATGCGTTTTTTAGCGCTTCATAGCGCTCTTTAATGTAGTTAAAATCATAAACGTAAAGTGGGGTTTTGTATTTGCTTGCAAGCTCTTTAAAATCCATAAAATAGCCTTTTTTAAAATGGCTTGATTTTACAAAAAAGTTGCCAAAATTTGGCTTAACGATGCGATTTTATGAGATAAATGGCGTATGCAAAAAGCAAAATAACAGGGAGCACCATGCCGATCTCTGGCAAGATGACTGAGGTTTGAGCAAATTTGGTTAAGATAAAGAGAAGTCCCCAAACTACGAGAGTTATCACAACAAAAATAAATGTTGAGAGTGCTAGGTTAAAAAACCTGCCAGTTACTGGCAAGTGATAGTAGAAAATAAGTAGTAAAAATGGCGCAAAAAATGGCGTGATAGCAAGGTTATAAAAGGCAGTTTTTGCGCTATCAAGCCCTATGCCTTCGTTTTTAAATGTCTTTATAAAATTTATCGCATCAGGTATGTTAAATTTCGAGTTTTCAACGCTTGCAGCACTCTCGATGCTCTTTGGCTTAAAGCCTTTTAGTGCGTCCATACTCACACTCTCTTTTTTGACAAATCCAGCCTCACCAAGCTCTAAAATTTGCGGTAGGCTAGTTTGATTAACATCCTCTAAAACCCACTCGTTATCTTTAAATTTAGCGTGATTAGCAAAGGTTGTCGAGATCAAATTTGTACCATTTATCTCAAAGATCCTCACGTCATTTGCCCTTTGTTTGGCCGAGTTTAGCTCTTTTATATAGATAAATTTGCCTTCAAATTTCAAAAATGAGTCGTTTGTACTCTTTGAAAAAGCGGTGTTTTTTGCAATGCTTTTTTGATAATCATGTGCATAAGCAAATGGTGTAAAATTTAGCCCGACGTAAAAGATCGTCACAAAAAGTGCGATGAGAAATGGTGGCAAAATTAGCTTATTTTTACTGATGCCAAGCGCATAAAAGCTAATTAACTCGTTTGAGCGAACCATATTTACATGTAAAATTATTAGCGCAAAGATGATTGAGAGTGGCAAAACATAGCTGATCGCACTTAGTGATGTAAGACCCACATAGAGTAGCTGAAGGTTTGCAGATGGCGGCAGATCTTTTAAATTTGTAAGCAGATCGATGCCAACATAAAATAGCTCAAGCGCTAAAAATACGATAAGAAAAGATTTTATATAGACCCAGCCAACGTATCTGGCGTATAGTTTCATTTGATAAGACCTTTTTTTACCGTAAATTTTTGTGAAATTTCGTTGATGTCACTCTTTAGCAACTCACAAACCGCATTTTTTGTATAGGCTAAAATTTCATCTAAAGCCTTTTTTTCTTCATCGCTAAACTCTCCAAGGACGAAATTTTTAGCATCGCCCTCATGCCCTATACCAACGCGCACTCTTTCGTAGTCGTTGCCTATTAGATTATCGATCGATTTTATGCCGTTATGTCCGCCGCTACTGCCGCCTTTTTTAAATTTAACCGCGCCAAAACTAAGATCAAGATCGTCGTGGATGACGATGATCCTATCTGGCTTATAAAAGTCTTTTACCGACTTAACACTTTGACCTGAGAGGTTCATAAATGTCGTTGGTTTTAGCAAGATAATGTCGTTAAATTTAAAAACTTCGCCTTGAAATTTAGCTGAGCTAACATCTTTAAAATTTGAGTCTTTTAGGAGGTCTATAAGCATAAAGCCTATGTTATGTCTAGTATTTTCGTATTTGGGGCCAGGATTGCCCAGCCCCGCTATTAGTGTCACAAAAGCCCTTTTTATTTAGCTTTAATAACTCCAAGTACCGCAACACGGTCAGCGTCAATGATAGTAACGCCTTTAGGAGCTGTGATATCGCGAACCAAAATCGTATCATCAATGTCAAGTTTGCTTACATCAACGTCAAATGAATTTGGTAAATTTTCAGCCGTGCATTTTACGCAAAGACGTCTTTTTGACTGGATCAAAACGCCCTTATTTTTAAGACCAATAGGTGTTCCAACTGGCTTAACCGGGATCATATATTTTGATAAAACGCCAGGAAGTGCTACTTTTAGATCCACGTGTTTAAGATCGCTTGTAACAACATCTCTTTGGTAATCAACAATAACGACATTATAAACTTTTCCGCCTACTTTTACATCAAAAGCAAGGCTCTCTTTTTTGCGTGCTTCTTTAATAAAGTCATTTACTTTAAAAGCTGCTGCAACATTCTCTAATCCCTTGCCATAAATGTTGGCGATTAGATAACCATCTCTTCTCAAAGCCTTCGCAGACTTCTTACCGATACTCTCTCTAACGATTCCTTCTAACATCGTTTTCCTTTCATAAAAAATAGGTGCTGATTTTATCTAATGCTTTATAAATTTCAGATAAAGCTTACTAAATTTCTTTAAGTGCGATCACTTCAGGTTGATCTTGTTTGCTTTGAGGTTTGCCAAAATTTACACCATTTTCAAAGCTAAAACCTGCCACATTTGAGCTTTTTATCTTAAGCTGCAAATCGCCCCTGTTGCTAGCATTATCAAGCGCTACTTCGGCACTAATTATCTTATTTTCATAAAGCTCAAGCAAGTGCTGATCAAAAGTTTGCATGCCGTAAGTATTTTTTGACTCAGCTATGGCAAGATCGATCTCATCAAATTTCTCTTCAGCTATGAGCTCTTTTATGCGGGTATTTTTTCTCATGATCTCGACTGCTGGGCGTCTTGTGCCAAAAAGCGTCTTAACTAGCCTTTGTGAGATGACGCAAGCAAGGACTGAAGAGAACATAAGACTGACCTTATCTCGCTCGCCTTGCGGGAAGCTATTTACTATCCTATTTACGCTCTCTTTTGCATCAAGCGTGTGAAGTGTCGAAAGCACCAAGTGTCCAGTCTCTGCAGCCCTAATGGCAGTCTCAATAGTCTCAAGATCTCTCATTTCGCCCACCAAGATGATGTCAGGATCTTCTCTTAGTGAAGCTCTTAGCGCATCTGAGAAATTTAGCGCATCTGAGCCTATAGAGCGTTGGTTGATTATGCTTTTATCGTCGTTAAATACATACTCAATCGGATCTTCGATAGTCACGATGTGTGATCTTTTTGTCTGATTTATTAAATTTATCATACTTGCAAGCGTCGTTGTCTTGCCACTTCCAGTTGGTCCAGTCACTAGGATGATGCCACGAGTGGTCTCGGCGCAAATTTTTTCTATCACGCTTGGTAAATTTAGATCTTTTATGGTTGGAATTTTAGTTGGAGTGACCCTAAAAACAGCAGAAATTCCATTTATCTGCAAAAACATATTTACACGAAAGCAGTACTCATCGTTTAATTTATATGAAAAATCGATATCTTTTTTATCCATAAACTCATCAAATTTAGCCCCCAAAAGCTCATTTGCTATAGCTACCGCATCACTTGGGTCTAAATTTTCTTCGCTAAGTGGCATGATCTCGCCATTAAATCTGCCATAAACTAGGCTTGCAGACTTTAGATGAAGATCGCTACCACCTTTATCCACTAAAGAGCACAGATATGAGTCTAGGTCTTGTTTGGTCATTAAAGTGATTTCATAATATCATCAAATGCTGCAACAAACTGCTTCAAGCCGTCATTTAAAAGCTCTTTATAAGTAGCATTTATATCGATATCATTATTTTTTATGATGTGGAAAAAGCTTGAGATATTTTCTTTACTAGGGGCATTTTTTGCCTCAGCTTTTTCTTTTATAAATTCTTTTATCGTATCTATCGGGGCTGTGTTTATAGAGTTTTTATACATTAGCTCCCTAACGTAATAATCCCCTCTTAAGCCACCGCCTTTTACGCCAGTGCTTGCAAAAAGCGTCCTTACGTTTTCTAAACCAAAATCCTCAATGATATGATAGATATTTGCAGCGTTCATTATACCAATCTGTCCTGTTGGCAAGCTCTTTGCAGACATTGTCTCATCAAGCTTTCTATCAAATCTACTAACAAAAACGCTGATAACGCCTTTTGGCATAGTGGTATCCACAAAGCGGCTTGCATAAGCTTTGCTACCCTCTTTAAAAGCCTCTAGGCAGTTTTTAGCCTGATCTGGCGAGAAAATGAGCGTCGCATTTACGCTGATACCTCTTGCCATGAGCGCACTCATCGCTTCATAACCCTCTTTTGTGGCTGGGATTTTTATCATGACATTTGGCATTGAGATGAGGCTATGAAGCCTGATGCCCTCTTCTATCGTAGCAGCCGTATCACCACTTAAATTTGGATCGACCTCGATGCTAACAAAGCCATCATCGCCATTTGCGTAGTTTTTTAGCATCTTACATGCAGCGATCTTTATATCTTGAGTCGCTAAAATTTCATAGAGGTCTTTTGGGTGACGCTTGTTGCTATTTTGTATGATCTGTTTGTAAGCAGGTGATGCAAAAGCTGTTTTAAAGATAGCTGGGTTGCTTGTAGCTCCGTTTATAACGCCTTTTTCTAGCAAAGAGTTGAATTCGTTTTGTAAAAAATCTCTCTCTATAAAGTCACACCAAAGAGAAAATTTAGCTTCATTGTCATACATTTTTTCACCTTATATATTTTAAAATTTCACGCAGATCCTTGACATCCACGCAATGCGTCGCCTCTTTTTTTAAAATTTCTTTCGCACAAAAGGCAATTTTTAGATTACATTTTCTAAACATAGACACGTCATTGGCTCCGTCGCCAACGCACATGATCTCACTTTTATCTAAATTTAATAGCCCCTTTAAGCGATCTATCATCTCACCTTTTGAGCTACCAAACATCATCTCTCCGCCAACTTCACCTGTTAAAATTCCATCTTTGTGGTGCAAGATATTTGCAAAATTTGCGTCAAATTTAAGTTTTTCTTGCATCTTATCAGTTGCGACATGAAAACCTCCACTAAAGACCACGACCTTTATGCCTTTTTGCTTTAGAGCGTCTATAAGCTCGCTAGCTCCCGGCATGATGGGTAAATTTTTACAAATTTCATCTGCCTTTGAGAGTGGCATTCCTTTTAAAAATTTTACTCTTGCTGTAAGACTTTCAAAAAAATCAAGTTCGCCGTTCATCGAACGCTTAGTTATGCTAGCCACCTCATCGCTGGCATTATTAGCGGCGGCGAGGATATCAATCGTCTCGCCGTCCATTATAGTAGAGTCAAAGTCAAAAACGCAAAGTTTTATCAAGCTATGCCCTAAAAATCACGCTTTAATAGGCTTTCAACCTTTAAAATCGTAAGGATATTTTGATCGCGTTTGCCGATACCATAGATCATGCCTTTGTCTTTTACCAAAGTCTCTGGCGGCGGATCGATCCTGTTACGGTCTATCCTGATAGCCTCCGTCAAGCGGTCTATCACGAAGCCTGCGATGTTATCCTCATCTTTCATGACGATATATCTTGTATTTGAGCTTTGCTTTGTAACATTTAGTGAAAAACGTTTTCGCAAATCAATAAGAGGGATAACGTTTCCACGCAAGTTAAATACACCAAGGACATAGTCAGGCACGCTAGGAACACGGGTGTATTCGATAGGTTTGATTATCTCTTGGATATTTAAAATAGGTATCGCATACTCTTCCTCGCCAACAACAAAGCCTACAAGTTGGACTATATCTTCATTGTTTTTTATCTCAGGCTCGTCAATTTGCTGTTTTTGTTTGCTTAAAACTTGGTTTAGTTTATCATTCATCGCCTAACCCCTAACCTAATTTAATATTTTTTCTAACAACGTTTTCAAGGTACTCTGACGAATATGGTTTTGTGATATATTCAGTCATACCTACCTCTACTCCGCGCAATCTATCAGTTTTAGACGTTCTTGATGTTACTGCTATTAGCGGTAAAGTGCGATACTTAGAGTATTTGCGAATTTCACCAGCTAGAGTATATCCGTCCATCCTTGGCATCTCAATATCAATGAGCACTGCATCAAAGGCATGCTCGCCTGATTTAATTATATTGAGTGCTTCTACTCCATTAGTTGCTTCTATTATTGTGACGCCGATTGGCTCAAGCGATTTTTGCATGATGGTTCTATCCATCTTAGAGTCATCAACTATTAGGACCTTATAATCGCTTGGTTTCTCTTTTGCTTTAGCACTATCTTCCATTTCGGCTCTAATATTTACCTTAATATCCTTTGCCATCTCCATCATAGCGCCAACGTCTATGATAAGAGTTACGCGGCCATCACCTCTTATAGTAGCTCCAG
Source organism: Campylobacter concisus (assembly GCF_015230015.1). Classification (GTDB taxonomy): domain Bacteria; phylum Campylobacterota; class Campylobacteria; order Campylobacterales; family Campylobacteraceae; genus Campylobacter_A; species Campylobacter_A concisus_AF. The sequence continues at coordinate 84,156 of NZ_JAAKZC010000005.1, forward strand.
CGATGCCTGGGATATTTTGTAAATAATCGCCCATTGACTTAATAACGATCTCTTCTTGACCAACTAATGTATCTACTATGATGCCCAGTTTTGCCTCGGCAACGCCAATAATTACGACATAAGTTTGATCTCCGCCATCAAAGACTTTATTGACACCAAAGACATCTGAAAGTCTAACAAGAGATAAGACCTCATCTCTTAGTCTTAGAACGTTTTTGCCATCGATCGTGTAAATATCATCAATAGGCACACGAACAGTTTCAAGAACGCTCGCAAGTGGTATCGCATAAAATTCCTCTTGTGTTCCGACAAGAAGTGATTGAATGATCGCAAGTGTAAGTGGAATTTTAAGCTTCATAACTGTGCCTTTTCCAACTTCGCTCTCAATATCAATGATACCATTTAGCTTTTCGATATTTGTCTTAACAACGTCCATACCAACACCACGACCAGATACGTTTGTAACCTTGGCTGCAGTTGAAAATCCTGGCTTAAATATAAGACCAAAAGCCTCTTTCTCACTCATCGCATCAGCTTCTCGCTCAGTGATGATGCCTTTTTCTATCGACTTGGCTTTAAGCATATCAGCATCTAAGCCCTTACCGTCATCAACTATCTCAACAACGATATGATTGCCCTCATTGTAAGCTTTTAGCTGAACAAGGCCTTTTTCAGGTTTGCCCATTGCCTTTCTTGTCTCAGGATCTTCGATACCATGATCGCATGAGTTTCTGATGATGTGAACTAGCGGATCGCCGATCTCTTCAACGATTGACTTATCAAGCTCAGTCTCTTCACCTGAAATTTCAAGGTCGATCTGCTTACCAAGCTCGCGGCTAAGGTCGCGTATCATACGTGGGAATTTATTAAATACTTTAGCTATTGGAAGCATCCTTGTCTTCATAACTGCAAGCTGGATATCAGTCGTAACTAGACTTAGACTTGAGACTACTTGATTTAGCTCTTCAAGAAATTTCTCGCCCTCATATCTCTCTTCTACGTCATCATAAATTTTTAACAAACGGTTTTTACCAAGGACAAGCTCGCCGATTAAATTCATCAAGTGATCAAGTCTTTTTACTTCAACACGTATTGTTTGCTCTTGTGCTACTGCACTGCTACTGCTAGCTGCAGGCACTTTTTTATCTGCATCTCTTTCTCTACTAGGAGCTGGCTTAGGTGCAGGTGCTGGCGCAGCGCTTGTGGCTGGAGCTATCTCTTCAGGAGATTTTGGAGCTATGCCTTTTGAAGCACGTCTTGCTTGATCTTCAGCCTTTCTAACTTTTAAAAGTCTTTCTATCTCAGCTTCAACCTCAGAGTCACTTAGCTTTGAAAGCTCGGCATCACTTACTTCAGGAGCTGCTTCTTCGGCTGGTGCGACAGGTTCTGGCTCTTTTACTGGCTCAGGTGCTGGTGCGGCTGGAGCTTCTGCGGCTGCGCTTGGTGCTTCACCTTCAGAAATTTGAGTAAGTCTTACACAAATATTTTTGATATCAATGCCAGCGGCTGCGTCACTACCGTTATCTCTAATGCTCTCAAGTAGTCCCTTCATCATATCAACTGACTCAAGAACAACGTCCATGATGTCTGGAGTGATTTTTAGCTCGCCTTTTCTAGCTTTGTTTAAAACATCCTCCATGTGGTGAGTAAGCTCTGTTAAAACGTCAAAATTTAAAAAGCTTGAGCTACCTTTTACTGTGTGAGCAACACGGAAAATTCTATTTAAAAGCTCCAAGTCTTCAGGGTTTGCCTCTAGTTCAACAAGATCATGGTCTATCTGCTCAATAAGTTCGAAAGCCTCTATTAAAAAGTCTTCCATTATTTCTTTCATATCATCCATACTTCACCTCACTTCGCAGATTTAGAATGTGCTTCAATCACTTTTAGCACCTCTTGATAAAATACACCAGCATCAAATTTTGTAAGATACGCAGCACCACCGGCTTCTTTACTCTTAACCTCACTAAATTCGTTGCTTAATGAAGAGTTAAACACAATCGGAACATCTTTAAATCTATCATCATTTTTAATAGTTGAAGCAAAGCGGTATCCATCCATTTGTGGCATTTCGATATCACTTAAGATAACTCTAAGCTCTTTTGTTAAGTTATCTCCATATCTTTGATAAAGCTCTTCCATTCTCTCTAATCCCTCAACGCCGTTTTTAGCTTCAACTACGCTAAGACCCATCTTCTCAAGTGCGTCTTTTACTAGCTTTCTAGCAGTAGAGCTATCATCTAGAACTAAAGCAGCACCTTTGATCTTTTGATCTTCTGTTACGTCAAATTCGATCTTTGGTGAGTAAATTCCTAGCTCTTCAACGATGCTTTCAAGATCAAGAATTAAAAGTACTTCGTCATTTTCTATTCTTGTTACGCCTGTGATCTTGCCTTTATCCAGAGTGCCAGCTCCAGCAGCAAAATTTGCAGGCTCTATATCTTTCCAGTTTATACGTCTGATCCTCTTGGCCTCATGGACGATAAAACCGATTAATATACCGCTAAATTCAGCGATAATAACACGTGGCTTTATGACTACACCCTCAGTTGGCTCGACGATATTCATCCATCTTGCCAAATTTATAACAGGGATAACCACACCTCTTAAATCAAAAATTCCCTCGATATACTCAGGAACGCCAGGAAGCTCGGTAAGATTTGGCATCTTAATGATCTCCCGCACCTTTGCGACATTGACTCCGTATATTCCTTCATATACTTTGTTTTCGGCCTTTTTAAAGATACGAAAATCAACAAGTTCCATCTCGTTTGAGCCCGTTTTTAGTACGTTGTCTCCAAACATCAATGTCCTTTCAAACTCATTTTGAGCAAATTCAACTTTTGCTGGGCGTATTCTACAACAAAAAAACTTTGCTCGCATGCAAAACAAGGTAAATTTATATAAAATCTATCGTAAATATCAAATAGCTCACCTTGATGATAGTGTCCCTCTATCACTATACTTGCGTCAAAGCCCTGCAAATGCTTGCTCATTAGCTCCTTGAAGTTTGAAATTTTATAGTGTAGATTTTTCTTAGTAAGTTTGGTTAGTATCGCTTTTGAAATTTTAAAATCCAAAATTTTATCAAGCGCATTCATAAATTTCAAAAACCATCTAAGCCTTAAAAACCTAAGCGCATACTTATCTATGAAAGGTAAAAATATATCTCCGTGTGCGATCTGGACGCACTCACCGCTTATGGTTCTAAATTTGACTGGCTGAGCGCAAATATCATAAACCTTTACCCCCTCAAAGCTTAGTCTCTCGCCTCCGTCCCAAAAATCTCTAGTTTTATTAAATAAATTTGATAGCCTAAAATCGTGGTTGCCCTCAAAGTAAAAAATTTCAACCTTTTGTGAAATTTTATTTATAAGCCTTAAGTGCTCAGCGTAAAATTCTCTTGTATATTCGCCCTCGCCCGTTAAAAAATCAAATATATCGCCAAGCAAGAAAATTTGCGGTGGCTCTTTGATCTCTCCACTATCAACGGCGCGTAAAAATTTCAAAAATCCATCGCGGTTTATGTTTTCATGCGCATCAGCTAAAAAGATTGCGCCTTCTTTTATAACGGGGGCATATAGATATTCGCTCAAATTTTGCCTTAATTAAAAATTAGCAGAGCCAAAAAGCAGTTTTTAGCTCTTTGTCTCATCTTTTTAGTCAAATTTTATAGGCTTGTAGCAGATCTTAACGATCTCAACATCGCTTCTGCCTTTTGGTAAATTTAGCGCGACCTCATCACCTTCAGCCTTGCCTAAAAGTTGCTTTGCAAGTGGCGAGTTTATCGAGATGTAGCCCTTGTCTAGATCACTTTCGCTAACACCAACTATCGTGTAAGTGTGCTCAACCTCAGTCTCTTCGTCCATTATCGTTACACTTGAGCCAAATCTCACCCTATCATGCTCGTAGCTACTTGGATCGATCACCTCTGCGTTTGCTAAAAGCGCGCTAAGCTCTGCGATCCTAGCGTCTATAAAGGCTTGTTTTTCTTTTGCAGCGTGATACTCGGCATTTTCTTTTAGATCGCCGTGGCTTCTTGCGATGTCGATCTCTGTTACGATTTGAGGGCGCTGCACTAGCCTTAGATCCTTTAGCTCAGCTTCTATCTTCTCGTATCCGTGCATTGTCATTGGTTCACTCATTTTTTACTCCATATTTTTTAAAATTTTTACTACATTTTTACTGCTGCCATGCCCTAAGTAGGCCCTTAGCTCATCGCAGCCTTTTAAGAATTTTTGCCTATCACAGCTCTTGTAAGCTCTTAGCAAATTTTCAGCCGTTGCAAACTCTTGTATAAACTCCTCATGAAGTGGCTCTTTGCCCATGAAGTCAAACATTATATTTGCAAGTCCCGCGTGCTTGATCTTTACAAATTTCCTAGCGATAAAAACATCTATCGCTTTTGCTTTATATGCTAGCACAAATGGCGTGCCAATGAGCGCTGCCTCAAGCGTAGCAGTACCAGAGCAAACAAAGGCAAAATCGCTCTCATACAAGGCTTCAGGTGTGTTTGAGATGATCTCAAAGTTGCTCACATCGCCATAAATTTCACCCACTTTATCAAGCAAAAATGGCGGCACGACAAGCAGCCTTTTTGCCTCTATCTTTTTAGCAAGCTCTCTATAAACTGGCATCAGCCTTGAAATCTCTGACCTTCTTGATCCCGGCAAAAACGCCACTTTACCACTGCTACTTAGGCTAGTTTTCTTAAGCTTTATCTCATCCATCAAAGGATGGCCCACGTAGGTCGAGCGGCTATAAAATTTCGCATCAAATGGCAGGATCGAAGCTAGGTTGTCACAGTATCTCTCCACAACGCTCACTCTTTTTGGCTTCCACGCCCAAACTTGCGGCAAGATATAGTATGTCACGGCTGCTTTTGCACCGGCCTCTTTTATCGCCTTTGCAAGCAGCAGGTTAAAGGCTGGACTATCTATTAGCAGCACTGCATCAGCCTCTTTTGCCATCTGGCTCATCGCCTTCATCGCCTTTTTTGCTTTAAAAATGAGTGGCAAAACCTCGACAAAGCCCATCGCTGAAAACTCGCTGCTTTTCATATATGGCGTGCCAAGCTCTTCGCTAAAAATTCCCATTAGCTCAAATTCGCCCTCGAAATTTTTCAAAATTTCTTTTAAATGCAAATTTGCCGATGGCTCAAGAGCGGAGACTAAAATTTTCATTTACACACTTTCATCAGGTCTTTTTTTGGGGGGCATTATACGCAAAAATTCTTTAAAATTTTAAGAAAGCTGTGCTAAAATCCAACCCTTTAAAGGATAAAATTTGAAAGAAATTTTGATAACAAATGACGATGGATTTGAGGCGACTGGGTTGTTTGCCTTAAAAGAAGCTTTAAGCGAGTTAGATGGCGTAAATGTCACGATCGTAGCTCCAAGCTCTGAAAAATCAGCCTGCGCTCACTCGCTAACTCTCACAAGGCCACTTAGATTTATAAAACTTGATGATAACTTTTTTAAACTTGACGACGCAACGCCCAGCGACTGCGTATATCTCGCACTTCACGCACTTTATAACAAAAAGCCAGATCTAGTGATAAGTGGCATAAATCACGGGGCAAATTTAGGCGAGGACATCACCTACTCTGGCACGTGTGGAGCGGCGATGGAGGGCGTTTTGCAGGGCATTAGAAGCATCGCTTTTTCGCAGTTTTATGAAAACAACTCACTAAACGAACTTGGCTTTGAGCTAGCAAAAGAGGTGGTGAAATTTATCACTCCAAAGGTGCTAAATGATGAAATTTCTCTAAATCCAAGGGAATTTCTAAACGTAAATATCCCAGCTAGAACTAGCAAAAATTTCAAAGGTTACACCGTCGTGCCAGCTGGCAGACGCACTTACGCCACGCATGCCACGCTTAATCGCAATCCAAGAGGCATCGAGTACTACTGGCTTGGAAACGCCGCACTTGAATACGAAAAAGGCGAGCCAAGCGACATCAGCAAGGTAAATGAGGGCTTTGCCACGATAACGCCCATAAAACTAAATATGACCTCATACGAGAGCTTGGAGAGTTTAAAAGGGAAATTTGATGCAAAATGATAGATTTACAAGGATAAGATGGCTATTTGGCGAGGATGGTTTTAGCAAGCTTCAAAGCGCAAAAGTGCTAGTTTGCGGAGCTGGAGGCGTTGGCGGGATGTGCGTGGATGCGCTCGCTAGAAGCGGGGTCGGGAGCATCACACTGATCGATAAAGACATCTTTGACGTGACAAATCAAAACCGCCAAATTTACAGCGAAAATGTAGGCGGCGTAAAGGTGGAGGAGTTTGCCAAAATTTATCCTTGCGTCACGCCTATGCAGACGCTAATCACGCCTGAGTTTGTCGCTGGATTTGACTTTAGTAAATTTGACGTGGTAATCGATGCTATCGATGATATCACCGCCAAAATCGCCCTTGCAAACGCAGTAGATCCTAGCAAATTTATAGCCTCAATGGGTGGGGCAAAAAGGGTTGATCCAACCAAGATAAAGGTGGCTAGCGTTTGGAAAACTTCGGTCGATCCACTAGCTAGAAAATATAGATATGAGCTAAAAAGATCGGGCTTTAGTGGTAAATTTGACGTGGTTTTTTCAACAGAAGAGCCCATCTGCAAACCACTTGGCAGCTTCATGGGCGTGACTGCCTGCTTTGGACTAAATTTAGCCTCACTAGCTGTTAAAAAGATAGTTGAGCAGTAAGTCTAAATTTATAACAAATTTTGAAATTCGAGCTGGCTATCGCGGTTTTAAATTTAATGGCGAGCCTACGAAGCAAAAGAGCTACCCTTCTCTCTACCTAATCCCGGCTCAGACGACATTAAAGTGGGCTAAAACACTGCATGCAATTAAAAACTTCTGTCAAATTTTAAAATTTGCAAGCGACATATCACGGCTCTAAATTTAGTGCTAAACGAAGTGTAGCCTAAATTTAGTAGTCTGCTAAGGCGAGTGAGTAAAGTTTTAAAATTTGCAAAATAGCTTTATCAAGTCAGATAAGTGTCAGCAAATTTTAAAATTTCATGAACGAGTAATTTCGGCTCTAAAATTTGGGCTAAGCGGTAAGCGAAGCCAAATTTTAGTAGTCAATTCTTGCGAGTGAATGGAATTTTAAAATTTGTAAAATAATAAATTTCTATTTTTAAAATACAGACCTTAATTTTAAAAACTCTTTTATTCAAAAGGGAGACAAGGGGACTTGAGTTACGAAGCCGTCCCCTTATCTCCCTTTAGATCCCACAATCCCCTCGCACGTTCAAAGTGCATGCCTCAGTGCTTCGCACTGCATGCGTTCTATTCTAGAAAGTCTCCCTCAAATTTTAAAATTTATGAACGAGCATATCACGCTTCTAAATTTAGTGGCAAATGACTATGAGCCCTAAATTTAGTAAGTTGCTAAGGCGAGTGAGTAAAGTTTTAAAATTTGTAAAAATAGCTTGATTAAATTTTCAAATTGGTAAAGCTTTAAAAATTAAAAAACCAATAAATTTAGACCTTTATTCAAAGAGAGTTAAATTTAAAGTAGCCAGCTGCAAATTCAGCAGCCAGCCAAAAATTTAGTTTTTATGTATGCGAAGGTAGCTATTTAATGCGCCAACATAGGCCTTAGCGCTTGCCATCATTGTGTCAATATCAAGTCCGTGACCCATTACGGCCGTTTTGCCCTCAAACTCAACTTTTACATCGACCTTTGCAAGAGCGTCCTTACCCTGAGAGACAGCTGTAACCTTGTAGTCTTTTAGCGTGCCACTAATGCCACTAATGCGATCAACTACCTTAAATATCGCATCAGCAGTGCCATTGCCAAGGGCTGAGTCGCTAACAATCTCGTCGTTGTGCCTGATGCTCATAGAAGCACTTGCTAAGCTGCCGCCGCTACTTTGAAGCAAGTCTGTGATCTCGTAAGCTTGTGGGATCTTAGTGATCTCTTCTGCTACAAGCGCCCTGATATCATCGTCAAATATCTCTTTTTTCTTGTCCGCCAACTCTTTAAATTTCTCAAACGCCTTATTTAACGCCTCGCTATCAAGGTCAAATCCAAGAGTTGCGAGCTTATCCTTAAACGCATGGCGGCCGCTGTGCTTGCCAAGAACGAGCGAATTTTTCTCTAGGCCGATACTCTCAGCGCTGATGATCTCGTAGGTCTCTTTGTGTTTTAGCACGCCGTCTTGGTGGATGCCACTCTCGTGTGCAAAGGCGTTTTTGCCAACGATCGCCTTATTTGGCTGTGGCTCGATGCCTGTGATACTAGCGATCAGCCTTGAAGTTGGATAAATTTCTTTTGAGATGATGCCAGTGTAAAGCGGCGCAAAGACGTCTTGGCGAGTTTTGATAGCCATCACGATCTCTTCAAGCGCAGCATTTCCAGCACGCTCACCTATGCCATTTATCGTGCCCTCAACCTGCCTTGCACCAGCTTTTATGGCGGCTAGCGAATTTGCCGTAGCCATGCCTAGATCGTTGTGGTTATGCACCGAAACTACCGCTCTATCGCCTATAAATTTTACTATTTCGCTAATGCGAGCTGCGATCTCCTCTGGATACAAGTAGCCAACCGTATCTGGGATGTTTATGGTTTTTGCCCCTGCGTTTATCGCTGCGTCACAAATTTCTTTTAAAAAGCTCATCTCACTTCTGCATGCATCCTCGCAGCTAAACTCTACGTCATCGCAAAATGTTTTTGAGTATTGTACCGCCTCAACCGCACGCCTGATCACCTCGTCTGGGCTCATTTTTAACTTATACTCCATGTGTATCGGGCTTGTTGCTATGAAGGTGTGAATTCTTTTGTTTTTTGCTGGAGCTAGTGCCTCGCCAGCTGCCTTAATATCACGCTCAACTGCACGTGCAAGCGAGCAGACAGTGATGTTTGAAGCTTGCTTTGCGATCTGATTTACCGCGTCAAAATCCCCTGGGCTAGCCGCTGCAAATCCAGCCTCCATCACATCAACACCAAGCCTTTCAAGCTGAAGTGCGATCTGTAGCTTTTCAGCTGTGTTCATAGAGGCTCCTGGGCTTTGTTCGCCATCTCTTAAAGTCGTATCAAAGATTATAATTTTATTTTTATCCATTTTTTGTCCTTTTATTATTTTTTATATTTAAATTTAATGAGTTAAGTAAAGAAGAATTTGCTACCTAAGTAGCAGCAGTAGAGAGTTTTTGATTTCGATTTTTGGTAAAAATTTGCGTAATTTTATTATGCCGTTTTCGCTCATTCGCTCTCCTTTTTTTTGTGATTTTTGCTAAACATTATCGCCGCTCTAATAATACCATAAAGCATATAAACGCTCATCAAAAAGGTCGCACTCTCGTAAGGATATAGATAAAGCATAGAAAATGCAACCACAAGCGCTACTAAAATTCGTATAACATGAGTTTGTTTTAAATTCATCTTTTTAAAGCTTGGGTAGCGGATGTTGCTAACCATCAAGATAGCCAAAACCGCTTCAAGCAATATCAAACACCACTCAAAGCCATACAAAAACTCATACTTTAAATAAACTCCAACCCAAAGTACTCCAATGATAGCTGCTGATGGTATAGGAAGTCCAATAAATACATTTGGCTCATAGGTGCCTGTGGTGACATTAAAGCGAGCAAGCCTAATTGCTCCAAAGACTACAAACATAGCTGCTATTAACGCACCAAATCTGCCAAATTTTGCACCAACTGTTAGATAAAATAAAATCGCTGGAGCAACGCCAAATGCTACAAGGTCTGCAAGGCTATCAAACTCTACTCCAAATTTACTTGTAGTCTTTGTAAGTCTTGCCACACGTCCATCAAGTCCGTCTAAAATCAGTGAAAGAATGATGTAAATAATAGCTTTAAAATAGTTCCCCTGAATAGATGAAATAATGCTTATAACTCCCAAAAAAGCGCTTGCTGCGGTAAATAAATTTGGCAAGATATACATTAACTGCATTTTTTGTAAGCTATTCATTTTATTTTTCCTCTTCAAAGTATCCAAGAAGTGAAGCAGCTTTAACGCTCTCGCCAACACTTACGCAAATTTTAGTATCTCTTGGCAAGTATAAAATCACTTCGCCGCTTCCTAAAAAGCCAAATTTTCTAGAGGCTTTTAGACTAGCAATGTTATAAATTTCCAAACTTCTACTAAAAACTCCAGCTATGATCTTCATAGCAAATTTGATATTTCCTTTTTCAAAACGAATTATCGCTCTTTCATTTAGCATCTCTGAAATTTTCATAGCCTGACACAAAAATAGTCCGTGCCTTCTTTTGATATCAACGACCCTAGCGTCACTAACTACCCTTAGCGTGCCAACGCCAAAAAAAGGCTTTGAGATAACTATCTTAGCTACTTCTTTGTCATCAAAATTTGAAACACTGATCTCTTTTATCTTGCCATCTATAGGCGAAAGTAAAGCTAGTTTATCGTCAGTAAAAGGCTCTCTTTCAGGGTCTCTAAAAAAATATAGAGTTAAAAGAAGTAACGCTAGAAAAAATAGTGGCACAAACCCAAATAACACAGATATAACAAGTAAAATCAAAAAGAATAATATATATTTATACCCTGCCTTTGTGATGTAGCCACTCATTTTTATTCCTCTTTTTTACCTTTTTCCTCTTCTTCAAGCTCTACAAGCCTGCTTTCAAGACCATTTTCTTCTTCGTAGTTTTTGATGATCTCTCTAACTCTTTTTCCCTCGATAGTCTCTTCTTCATAAAGTGCTGAGACCATGTTTTCAATGGCACCTTTATAAATTTCAAGAAGACCAAGCACAGCTGTATATCTCTCATGAAGAAGTGCTTTTACAAACTCATCAACCTTTTCAGCCATCTTGTCGCTATAGTCTTTTATGCTTTGTCCGCCATTTAAAAATGTCGCACGTTGCTTTTCAAGTACCATAAGACCGGCGACATCGCTCATACCATACATGCTAACCATAGCTTTTATGATATCAGTTGCACGCTCTAGATCGTTGCTAGCTCCAGTTGATATCTCTTTTATAAATACCTCTTCAGCAGCCCTACCAGCCAAAAGCACATCCACTTCTGCAAGTAGTTCATGCTTTTGCATCATAAATTTATTCTCTTCAGGTGTATTTAGCGTATAGCCAAGCGCTGCAAGACCGCGTGGTACGACTGAGACTTTTGTCACTCTTTTTGCACCTTTTGTTAGCTCAGCTACCAAGGCATGGCCGCTTTCATGGTAAGTGACTATCTTTTTCTCTTTTGGATTTACGCGACGTGATTTTTTCTCTAAACCAGCTATCGATCTCTCGACAGCCTCCACTAGATCAGCCTGCTCAACAAAAGTCTTTGACTTACGACCTGCAAGAAGTGCCGCCTCATTTATGATATTTTCAAGATCAGCACCTGCTAAACCAGTAGTAAGCCTTGCGATATCCTCGATATTTACATCTTTGCCGATTTTAACATCTTTCATATGGACTTTTAAGATGTCGCAACGTCCTTTAAAATCAGGCTTATCAACAAGCACTTGCCTATCAAATCTACCCGGTCTTAAAAGTGCAGCATCTAAAACTTCAGGTCTGTTTGTAGCTGCTATAACGATGACTGGCGACTTATCCGCATCAAAGCCGTCCATCTCAGAAAGAAGCTGATTTAGCGTCTGCTCTCTCTCGTCATTACCACCCATCGGACCAGAATTTCTGCTCTTACCGATCGCATCGATCTCATCTATAAATACAATCGCTGGAGCCTCTTTTTTTGCATTTTCAAAAAGATCTCTAACTCTACTTGCACCAACGCCAACAAACATCTCAATGAAGCTTGATGCCGACATAGAGAAAAATGGCACGCTAGCCTCGCCCGCAACAGCTCTTGCAAGAAGCGTTTTACCAGTGCCTGGAGGGCCAACTAGCAAAATACCTTTTGGAATTTTAGCTCCAAGTCTTAGGTATTTATCTGGGCTCTTTAGATAATCAACTATCTCTTGAACCTCTTCTTTTGCCTCTTCAACGCCTGCGACGTCATCAAATTTAACTTTTGGCTTTTCAGAATTTATAAGCTTTTTCGCACTTCCTATGCCAAGTATGCCACCGCCGATATTCTTTTGCATACGACTAGCGATAAACATCCAAATAGCAAAAAATATAAATACCGGTATGATCCATGAAAATATAAGATCTCCAAACCAGTTATTTTCGCTATAAACACTGTAAGTTATGCCGTTTTGCTCAAGTATGCCAATGAGTGTTGGATCACTTATGCGCTTTGCAAGATAGATGGTTTTATCGTTACCAACGCCTTTTATCGTTGTTTCAGATATCGCAACTTCATTTAATTGCTTATTCTTTAGCATATCCTTAAATTCAGAATAAGCTATCATCTTGCTTTGAGCGTTGCTACCAAGCCCAAAAGTACCACCTAGTCCGTCGCCGCTAAAGCTTCTAAAAGCTAGAACTATAACTATCGCAAAAATAGCAAAGATAAAGATGGGATTTTTGTTGAAAAATCCGTTATTATCGCCATTATTTTGGTTATTATTTTGATTATTCATCCATTTCCTTATAAACAAAGCTAACCCAATCATTAGCATGTTTTATCTCAATTAGTTCCAAATCCTTAAACGTATCTTTAATCCTATCTTCGTATTTGTTCAAAATTCCAGACAATACTAAATAGCCGCCTTTTTTAAGCGATTTTTTCAAGTCATTTGAGAGCATAAAAATGACATCAGCAATAATATTTGCTACAACGATATCATATTTTTGCTCTAAATTTGCAATAGAACCTGTCCAAATTTTATTAAATTTAACCTCATTTAGCTGGGCGTTACTTAGCGAACTTTGCGTGGCCTGCTCGTCTGTATCGCAAGCATCGACCTTGCAGCCAAGCTTTGCTAAAGCTATGCTTAATATCCCGCTTCCACATCCCACATCTAAAGCGCTATCGCCACTTTTTGCATATTTTTGTAAAAGTTGCAAGCAAGAATTTGTGCTTTCGTGGTGCCCTGAGCCAAAGGCTAGCGCTGGGTCGATTATGATATTTGTTACGCCATTAAGTGGCTCTTCCCAGCTAGGTCTAATATAAATTTTATCAACCAAAATAGGCTTAACTGCCTTTTTATATTCGCCTAGCCAGTCTTTATTTTCTTTTAAATTAAGAGAAATTTTTAAATCATTTGGAATTTTACGAACGCTAGAGAGCCCTTTTGCATACTCTTCGACACCCCAAGCTATATCTTTTAGATCATACTCTTCCCTGATGATGATCTCATGATCTAGCTCTTCTACACAGGTAACCCCAAAAGAGAAAACTAACTCTAAAATTTCATCATAAAAATTTGATGTTTTGATGCTTAATTCGTAAAATTTATCTTTCATTAACCAAGAACGTCTTCAAGCTTCTCTTTTAAAACTTGTGGCGTAAAAGGTTTAACGATGTAGTTATTAACACCTGCTTTTAAAGCTGTTATAACCTCGGCTTTTCCGCCCTCTGTTGTTACCATTATGATAGGCATATCAACATATTTTTGCTCAGCTCTTACTTTTTTAACAAGCTCAAGACCGTTCATCTCAGGCATGTTCCAGTCAGTAATAAGAACCTCAATACCCTCGTTTTGTGTCAAGATATTCCAAGCTTCAAGCCCGTGCTCAGCCTCGAGAATTTCTTGATGTCCTAACCTCTGCAAAGTATTTTTTATGATCCTTCTCATTGTTGAGCTGTCATCTACAACCAAAATCTTCACATAATATCCTTTTAGTAAAAATTGCCCTATTCTAGCTAATTAAAATTTATAAAAGCTTTAACGCTAGCCAACTTGTTTGAAAGCATCTTTTAAATCAAGTCGTCCCTCATAGTAAGCTTTACCAACGATCACGCCAGCTATCTCATTTGTCTTTTTAAGTGCTAAAATGTCGTTTATATCGCTCACACCGCCACTTGCTATGGTCTCAAGCTTGCTGCTTCTAGCTATTTGCAAGCTAAAATCAACATTAACTCCGTCAAGCATTCCATCTTTGTTAATATCGGTGCAAATCACAGCTTCTACACCCACATCTGCAAATTTTTTTGCAAGATCGACCGCTTTTATATTTGAAACCTCGCCCCAGCCTTGCACTGCCACATAGCCATCTTTGGCATCAATGCCAACTACGACCCTGTAAATTCCAGCCATTTTTGCTGTAAATTCTGGATCACGAAGGGCAACCGAGCCAAGGATCACTCTACTAACTCCAAGGTCCAAATAGCGCTTTATACGCTCTTCATCCCTTATGCCACCGCCAACTTGCACCTTTAAATTTGTAGCTTTTACTATCTTTTCGATCGTGTTAAAATTTATAGTTTCTCCTGCAAATGCTCCGTCAAGATCAACCACATGCAGCCATTTTGCACCGTAGCCTTCAAACCTCTTAGCAAGCTCGCTTGGCTCGTTGCTGTAAATTTTAGCGCTTTGCATGAGCCCTTTGCTAAGCCTAACTGCTTGCCCCTCTTTTAGATCTATCGCTGGGAAAATTTCCATCACAACCTCGCAAAATTTTCTAAAATTTTAAGCCCAACCTCGTGGCTTTTTTCCGGATGGGGCTGAAAGCCAAAGAGATTTTCATGCTGCACCGCGCTTGTAAATTCATAGCCATAGCCCGTCTTTGCAAGTGCAAATTTATCATCGCAAACCACGTGATAGCTATGCACAAAATATAAATACTCAAGCTCTTTAAGCCCTAAATTTAAAGGACCATTTTGTTTAAAGCTAAGCGCGTTCCAGCCAACGTGTGGGATCTTTAGTGGTCTGTCAAATTTAGCTTCATCAAATTTAACAACCTCTCCTGGCAAAAGAGAAAGCCCCTCATGCTCGCCAAATTCAAAGCTCTTTTCAAACAAAAGCTGCATACCAAGGCAAATTCCCATAAAGGCTTTTCCACTTTTTACAGCCTCTTTTATCGCTTCATCCATGCCGTTAAATTTAAGCTTTTTCATCGCCTCACCAAAAGCTCCAACGCCTGGTAAAACGATGTGTGAGTGGTCTTTTAAACTCTTGGGCTCACTTACTAAAACGCACTCATGCCCAAGAAATTTAAAAGCATTTATCACGCTTTTGATGTTGCCCGCGCCATAATCAATAATAGCGATCATCTGTTCTCTTGTCTTTTTACGCTAAAGAGATAAAAGCTAAGTGCCGCCATTAGCATAGCCACGCCGCCTATTAGATAGATAGCGTTTATGATATTTTCAGGTGCGGTGATAGCAAATTTAAAGACCAACATGAGCGCTTCGATGGCAAGTGCGATGATGATAGAGCCGATAAATCTAACCATCGTCTTATAAATAACGCTATTTTCTTCGTGATTTTTGCCCAAAACCTCTTCTTCAAATATCGTCTTAACAAGGTCAAAAATGGCAAGGGCCAGCGTTAAAATAATGGTTGATTCAAAAATTTCTTCGACATTTATATGCTCGATACTCTTTGAGATAAAGCTCTTTACGCCGTGCCAAAATAAAAACGCGCAGATCATAAAAAGCGATGCACAAAAGAGCGCATAAACTGTCTTTAAAAATCTACCAAAGTGCTCCTCGACAAAGCCACTATCGACCATATTTAGGATATTTTCTAGGCTTATGTCGATGCAGGCGATAAATTTAAGCTCATTTTTTTCATTATAGATAGGCACGCTTGCAGTAACGCATAAACCTCCATTTAGGCTTGATGGATATGGGTCACTTAAAACGCACCTTTTCTCGCGCACAGCGGTGTAGTAGTAGGCTTTGTTTGCGCGGTTTTCGCCTTTTGGAATTTTATACTTTTCATTTAGGCTGATCGAGTCTTCGATCTGTATGCCATTTTCGTCCAAAATGTATAGTGCGTCAAAATTTTCTATCTCGTGGCTGATCTTATCAAAGCCAGCTTTTATGTTTTCTAAGCACACTCCAGGCAGTCTATTTGGCAAATTTCTACTAAACAAATAGCAGATATACGCCCTTGCCTTATATCTCGTGTCACTAAATCTCTTAATATCTTTTATAACCAAAATTAGCCTTTTAAATTTAATGCATGATTAAACTCTGGCACTATTACCTTAAGAGCAGGTGCTACCTCGTCATCTTCAAGCTGCAAAAGCCCATTTATCTGTGAATTTAAAAGGGTCAGATCATAAGGCTGTGAGTGTGTCACGAAGATCGACTCATACTTAGTTTGAACGTCATCTTTGTTGATAAGTAGCTCCTCATAAAGCTTCTCGCCAGGTCTAAGCCCCACAAATTCGATACCCAGATGCTCTTTGTTTGAAAGCAGAAGCATCTTTTTAGCAAGATCGACGATCTTAACTGGCTCGCCCATGTCAAGCACGAAAAGCTCTCCGCCTTTTGCGATAGAGGCTGCTTGAAGGACTAGCTGACACGCTTCAGATGTAAGCATAAAGTACCTTGTGATCTCTGGGTGCGTGACGCTTAAAGGCTTGTTTGCAGCGATCTGCGCCTTAAATTTAGGTATGACTGAGCCACTTGAACCAAGGACGTTACCAAAGCGCACACAAACTATCTCGCAGACACCTGCTTCGTTTGAATTTAGCGCATAAAGCTCGCAAACACGCTTGGTTGTGCCCATTATGTTTGTTGGACGCACAGCCTTGTCTGATGAGATCATGACAAATTTCTTAGCACCATATTTTTTCGAAAGATCGACTGCATTTTTTGTGCCAAGGATGTTGTTTTCAACTGCTGAGCGAGGGTTTAGCTCGCAAAGTGGCACGTGCTTATAAGCTGCCGCGTGGATAACGATCTCTGGTCTAAATTCTTCAAAAACCTCTTCAAAGTCTTTTAAATTTGTGATATTTACGAGCTTGCTAACAGTTCTTTTATCTCTTGTATCTTCGCCTATTTTATAAAGGTTAAACTCGCTGTGTTCAACCATTATAAGCTCACTTACGCCATATTTCAAGCACTGCTTACAAATTTCGCTTCCTATACTACCGCCAGCTCCAGTAACAAGCACTCTTTTATCTTTTAAGAAATTTGAAATAGCCTCTGGATTTAGGTCTTTTGGCTTTCTAGCGAGCAGATCTTCGATCGAGATATCTTTGATCGGCTCATTTTCGATAAGCGAAAAGAGTTTCATATCTCTTATGCCATATCCAGTTAGCTCATCAACTAAAGCTTGAAGCTCGTCTTGATCGAGCGCTAGTGCGATGATAGCAGTCTTTGCGTCGTAGTCTTTTATAAGGCTTGGTATATCTTTTTTATCTTGAACTAAAAATCCATCACAATATGTGCCAACAAGATCGCTTCTACCATCTACCACACCAACTGCATAGTAGTCAAGATAGCCCTGCTTTAAGCCACGTAAGACGTGAAGCGCCTTTGAGGTTGCACCTATAACGATACAAGGCTCGCCTTTGTGAGGTCTGTTTGAAAAGTCAAGTACCATACGCTTTGAAATTCTCAAAAGCCCGATAAGCAAGCACGAGATGAGAAGGTCGATAAAGATGACACTTCTTGGATAAGGATTTAAAAAATCTTGTATGATGAAAAATACGATTGTAAATAAGATCGCTGCACAAACGTGAGCTAGGAAAATTTTACGTGCTTCATTTAAGCCAAAAAATCTCCACGGCACCTTGTAAATTTTAAACATCCACATGAAAAAAAGCTTAAATACGATCAAAAATCCAGCCGTTACAAAAAGTCCTTGCACGTAGATATCCGGGATGTCGGCGTTAAACCTTAAAAGATATGCTGCATATATCGAAAAAACAAATATAAAAACATCGCCAAGAAGGAAAAATACGAGCCTTTTTAACTTCGTTGCATGAAACATTTACGCATTTTCCTTGACTATTTTTATCACTCTTTCTTGCGTCTCCTCGCTCATATCACTGCCGCTTGGCAAGCAAATTCCTCTTGAAAATAGATCTTCGCTATATCCATCAACAAAACTTAGCGCGCCTTTAAATACTGGCTGTAAGTGCATAGGCTTCCAAAGTGGGCGGCTCTCGATGTTTGCATCAGCTAGTGCTTTTATAACTTTTAAATGTGCATCTTTTTTAGCAAAAACGCCAGTTGTGAGCCATCTGTTGCCACGAGAATTTGGCAGCTCTGGCATAAATTCTAAAACGTCGCCAAGCTCTTTTTCATAAATTTCAAAGACTTTTCTCTTTTGCTCGACTCTCTTTTCTAAAACCTCCATCTGAGCCACGCCAATAGCACCTAGGACGTTGCTTAAGCGGTAGTTGTAGCCATAGTCTTTGTGCTCGTAGTGAAGCAGCGGCTCTCTTGCTTGTGTGCTGTAAAATCTAGCTTTTT
This sequence comes from Campylobacter concisus, assembly GCF_015230015.1. Taxonomy (GTDB): domain Bacteria; phylum Campylobacterota; class Campylobacteria; order Campylobacterales; family Campylobacteraceae; genus Campylobacter_A; species Campylobacter_A concisus_AF. The sequence continues at coordinate 102,382 of NZ_JAAKZC010000005.1, forward strand.
CTACAAATTCGTTATCTCCAACTAGCATGCCGCCACCTGAAGTGGTGATGATCTTGTTGCCATTAAAGCTATATCCGCCCATCACGCCAAATGTGCCAAGTGCCTTGCCACCGTAAAATCCACCAAGTGCTTCAGCTGCGTCCTCGACCAAAGCGATGCCCTCGTTTTGGCAAATTTCGCAAATTTCTTTCATCTTTGAAGCTTGTCCATAAAGATGAGTGACGACTAGCGCTTTTGGCTTTTTAGGTAAATTTGAGATCGCTTTTTTAAGTAGTTCTGGGCTTAAATTCCAGCTCTCGTCGCTATCTATAAAGACTGGAGTTGCCTTTTCATAAAGTATCGGCGAGACCGAAGCCATAAAAGTAAAGCTAGAAGCTAGCACAAGATCGCCCTCTTTTACGCCAAGGACGCGCAGTGCTAGGTGAAGTGCCGCAGTTCCAGCGCATAGCGCAAGCGCATCTTTAGCGCCAGTGTAGCTTTTTATGCTATCTTCAAATTTATTGACATATTCGCCAAGTGGCGCTATGTAGTTGCTTTCAAAAACTTTTTTTATATATTCTTGCTCTTTTCCACTCATATTTGGTGGAGATAAAAAAACCCTATCCATTTTCATACCTTTCGTGATTTTTTGGCGATTTTAGCACTTATTTTTAAATTTATATCTTAGCACGCTCGCACGCAGGCACGCCATACGCCTTTATGCCATCTTTTATATCTCTAACGACGACGCTTCCAGCACCGATGATACAGTTGTCGCCTATCTTTATACCTTGAATGACGCTTGAGCCAATGCCAATATGTGTAAATTCGCCAACACTTACGTTTCCAGCAAGGGCTGCATTTGGGCTAATGTGAGCAAATTTGCCTATCACGCACTCATGCTCGATAACCGCTCCAGAGTTTATGATAGCGCCCTCTTTTATATGGGCTTTTGCGTTTATCACGGCATTTGGCATGACAACCGCACCTTTTTCTATCACGGCACTCTGGCTCACAACCGCGCTTTTATGGATCAAATTTACTATCTCAAAGCCAACATCCTCTACTTTTTGGCTGATCTTTTGCCTAGTTTTATTATCGCCTATGGCTATTATGATGTCAGCTTTTTCAAGCTCTGGGCTAAATTTACGCTCGCTAGCATCATCTAAAAAAACTATCTCATCATAGCCATTATTTATAGCGATGTCAGCGACTACAAGGCCATGCCCACTCGCTCCGTAGATGTAAATTTTATTAGTTTTTGCCATTAAATTTCTCCGTCGTCGCCTGTCCCTCTTTGCTAACGCCACTTCGCTTTAGCACCTTCTCCACCGTCTGCAAAGCGATCTTTACATCAAGCATAAAGCTTAGATTTTGAGCGTAATAGACGTCGTACTCAAATTTTTTCTCCCAGCTTATGGCGTTTCTGCCATTTACCTGCGCTAAGCCCGTGATACCAGGGCGCACATCGTGGCGATGCTTTTGCGTTTCGTTATAAATGGGTAGATATTCAACCAAAAGCGGCCTTGGACCTATGAAGCTCATATCGCCTTTTAGCACGTTAAAGAGTTGTGGTAGCTCATCAAGGCTAAGTGAGCGGATCAGTTTGCCAAATTTACCAAGACGCTGTTCATCTGGCAAGAGCTCGCCATCTGCGTCACGCTCGTCACTCATCGTCTTAAATTTATAAATTTTAAAAATTTTCTCATTTAGCCCTGGTCTTGCCTGCGTAAAAATAACATCACGGCTTACCTTAAAATAGATAAAAATCGCCGTTGCTATTATGATAGGCGACGTTAAAATGAGCAAAAACAAAGCTCCCAAAATGTCAATCACCCTTTTTAAAAAATTTCTATACATCTATAAATTTCCTATAAATTTCTATATATCTTTTTGCGATTTGCTTCTCGTCAAACTCGCTTACTGCCCAGTCCCTGCCATTTTGCCCAAGCTTAGCGCAAAGCTCCTCGTCATCAAGCAAAATTTTGATCTTTTCTGCTAGGTCGTTTGCGTCTTTTACCTTACATAAAAGTCCGTTATAGCCATCTTTTACGGCTTCATTGCAGCCTGTCACGTCGCTTGCAACGACTGCTTTTGCCATACTCATCGCCTCTAAAACCGTTCTTGGAAACCCCTCTTTATAACTAGGAAGTGCCAGTAAATAAGAAGCCTTTAAAAGCTGCGGTATGTCGTTTCTTGCTCCTAAATAGCGCACTTTACCACCTTTTAAAAAGGCCTCGTCTGCGGTTGATTTATTGCCACTAAAGCCCTCGCCAACAAAGACAAATTCGCAGTTTTTGTAACCATTTAAAATTTCAGCTGCCTCGTAAAATTCACGAACACCCTTATGCCACATAGCTCTTGCGATCATGAGAACCACTTTTTTTTCACCAAGGTCAGCTGCTTGCGTGATGGCCGGGTCAAATTTAGCAGTATCCACGCCGACACTTTTTATGCGGTACACCTTGCTTTTATCTATCAAATTTCTTGAGATCAGATAGTCTGGATCTGCGTCATTTACGAAGATGCAAGCATCAGCCTTTGCAAAAGAGAGCTTATAAAGGCTCTCCATGACAAAACGCACAGCCTTTGTCTTAATATCATCATCGATATAAAAGCTACCAAGCCCTTCAACCAAATTTATCACGTGCTTTATGCCAGCGTTTTTAGCGGCAAACGTGCCAAAGACATTTGACTTGTGGGCACCAGTTTGAAGCAGGTCTAAATTTAGCTCACCTAAAATTTGAGATAGTTTTTTTGAGTTATTTATCACAGTTAGCGGATTTAGGCTCGCCTTATCAAGCTCGTAGGTGACGGTGTGAAAGCTTTTAGCAAGCTCATTAGTGAAATTTCCTTTTGGAGCGATAGCAAAAACTTCATGCCCCATATCTTTTAAAGCCTGCATAATAGGACGTCTAAAAAAGTGTATGCTCATATCAGCGTGGCTTAAAAATCCTATCCTTGCCATCTCTACCTCTTTAGCCTATAAACTTTTGCCGCCCCGTCAAGTATGACTGGTTCAAAGACTTTTGGATCATATCTTTCTAGCACGAAAAGCTGGATGTAGGCGCTATTTAAAATGCTCTCATCAAGGATGATAAATCTGCCATAATCCCTCATATAAATGACAGAAATGTTTGACATTTCGTTATTTTTATACTCTTTTACATTTAGCTTGCCAGCCTCGTTGTAGTCGGTCTCTATGAAAGATCTTAGCGGTAAGACATTGCCATCATAGATCAAACTTGTGACATCGCTTGTTAGTGTAAATCCACCACTTAGCCTAATGCCTTTTTCACTTTGCGAGATCGCTCTTGTGGTGACAAAAAGTCCGTTGTTTAAATTTTTACCGCTTTTTAGATCGATCTTGCTAAACTGTAAAATGGTTGGGAAAATGCTAAGCATCCTATCTGGCAGGTAGTAGTAAATCTCCCTTGTCTTTGCTGGTAGGCTAAAATTTGCCTCTTTTATCTCGCTAAAAAACTGATCAACGCTTAAATTTCTATCTTTTAAAATTTGAGCCAAGTTGCCATTAAAGTGCTCTTTGAAATTTCGCTCCGTATACTCAACATCAAGCCTTGCCATATTTGCTGAGCTCATCTCGTCGCTTCCAAGCGCAAAGCTTACGGCAAAATTTTCACGTCCAAGGTGCTTTCCGCCGTCAATTAGCGTCTTAACATCGCTGTAATATCTGATCGGATATCCATAGTCCCACCACGCAACCACGTAGTCCTCGCGTCCTGCGATGCTTTTTAGCTTGTTTAAAATTTCAACCTCTTTATTTACAAAGACTGGCTCAGCCTTGTAGCCATAGATGTGAATGAGCGCTGGAGCAAGCACTAAAGCTGCTATGAAGGCTCTTATGAGATTTAGCACGGCTCCTTTTAGCTTTAAATTTGCAAGCACAAACTCTACTAAGTAGCCAAAGCCAAGCGCCATGATAGGCACGGCATAAATGGTAAATCTAAGGCCGCTTTTAAAGGCCAAAAAGCCAAGTGCGAGCATGCCAAGCGAGACGGCAAATGAGCGGTGCTTGTAGCAAAAAAGAGCGACGCCAGCAAGCGAGATCAAAAATGTGATGACATTTGCGCTGATCCTCTCGCAAAATAGCGTAAAATCAACGACGCTTGACTCTTGGATAGTTTGATTGACATTAAAAAAGTGAAAGCTCATGCCGCCAACTTCAGGTGCATCTCTAAAGACGTAAAATTTAAGCTGAAAGATTATCGGATTTAGCCCACCACGGACGACAAAGACGATAAATATAACCGCCAAAATGCCAAGAGCAAATTTTAAATTTATCACCTCTTTTTTAAGTAGGCAAAGTGCGTAAATAACGATAACAGCGATAAATTTAAGAGTTAGATCAAGGTTTGAGATAGCGAGTAAAAGCAGCGAAATTTCAAGGTAAAAGAGTGGATTTTTCCTATCAAAAACGAGCGTATAAAGCAAAAATAGCCCAGTTAAAATGCTAATAAGCGAAAAGGCGCTCATATACCACCACATATAGATAAGCACGCTTAAAGGCGCTATTATCAGGCTCTTTGCGTCCTTTTTTTCAAGCACTCTAACAAGCCCCCAAACGACAAAGACACTAAGAGTGATAATGAGCATGTCGGTGTCGTAGTAGCCTGCCATTGTGCGGTTGTAGTAGCTATTTGCGACGACGGCAAGAAGTGCAGCGATGAAGCCAGCCATTTTTGCTTTGTATTCATTTGCGATCAAGATAACAGGCACGGCCACAAGCGATGAGAAAAATACGCTCATATAAATCATCGCCGTCTCAAGCTTGACACCTAGAAATTTCACGATCCAGTAAGTAAGCGTCGAGAGCGGATAGCCGTAGTAGCTAAGGTCGTTTTCTTGGTGAAAGCCAGCTAGCATATCCCTTGCCCCCTCAGCAAATGCGTAGCCGTCGTTTGTGCTGATCATCAGCTCGTTGTTCCAGAAAAAGACTGGATACTCGCTCGCCCAAAAGACCCAGTAAAGCCTGCAAACCATGCCAAAGAGGACTGCGGCAAATATCATAAGGTATAAAGAGTAATTTTTAAAAAATAAATTTCTATTCATTAGGATTTTCCAAAAAATTTATAAGCTTGCTCGCTATGTTTTCACTATCAAAAAATTTAGCCCGATTATACGCAACATTTTCAAAATTTTGCCTTATTTCACGCTCGTTAAGCACCTTTATCATCGCCTCTTTCATCGCATTTTCGTCATCAACAGGCACTAAGATGCCAAACTCACTCTCGCCCAAAAGCTCCTTTGCGCCGCTCTTATGCTCGGTTGAGATGATGGTTTTTTCACATGCTAGTGCCTCCAAAAGGACATTTGAAAAGCCCTCAAAACGTGAAGCACAAAGCAAGCAAGAGGCGTTTTTTATATGCCTAAAAGGATTTTTATCAGTGCCAAGAAGCTTTACTCGTTCACCCACGCCAAATTTATCTATCAAATTTTGTAGCTCATCCTTTAAAGGCCCTTTGCCAAGAATGCCAAGCGTGGCACGAGGGTCGTTAATCAAAGCGATTATTTTTATTAGCATGGCTTGATTTTTACCGCTATCAAGACGGCCTATGTTTATGAAAAATGGCTTAAAACCATCCTCAAGCGGCTCATTTTTTAGCAAATTTATAGTTTTTAGATCAAGGGCGTTATAAAGCACCTTTGTCTTTGCCTCGCTCATACCAAAATTTCGCACCAGATCCTCTTTATTGCCAGCTGCATTTGCGAGGATTAGATCAGCTTTTTTATAAAGATGAGTGAGTAAAAATTTATTAACTCGCCCGCTTAGATCATTTTTATATAGGATCGACGGGCAGCTTCGCTCGCTGATAACTAGCCTAGTCTTTAGCCCTAAAATCCTAGCAACCCCAGCGATATAGCATGGGCGGTTCATCAGCACAAACTGCGTGTCGATGTTTAAGCTTTGACAGAGCTTTTTATACTTAAAGGCAAGCAATGGCATCGCTAAAAAGAGCCTTGCAAGCTTCTTTAGCCCACTCTCGTAAGGATCGCTATTTTCTATAAAGTGGATCTGCACCTCGCTTGGGATCTCGTAAGCGATGACCTTGCTCATTAAGATGAGATGAACTTCATAACGTTTTACCAAAAATGGCAGTAAATTTGCCACATTTCGCTCAGCCCCGCCAGGCCCCATTGAGTATAAAAAAACGGCTAATTTTTTCACTTGCTAACAACCTTTTTTATAAATTCTCGCCACTGTTTGATGATATTTTCTTTGCTAAATAAATTTGCACTTTCACTGGCGTTTTTTGCTAGTTTTTGCCTTAAATTTTCATCTTTTAAAAGTATCTCAAGCTTATTTTTTAGATCATTTGCGTCGCCATTTTTAAAGATAAGCCCGTCTATGCCCTCTCTAATAAGCTCTCTTGCGCCCACGGTGTCGCTACTTAGCCTAGCGCAACCAAAAGCGCCTGATTCTATTAGCACATTTGAAAGCCCCTCGCTTCTTGAGCTAAGAGTGAAAATTTTTGCCTCGCTATAAAGCTTACTAACATCGCTCATGTGACCTAAAAATTTGATATTAAGCCCTAAATTTGACGCCATTTGCTTCAGTTCGGCCTCCTGCCTGCCACTGCCTGCGATCTTTATCTCCCAGCCATCAAGCAAGCTCTTATCTACCTTACTAAGCGCCTCAAAATAGATATCATAGCCCTTTACCGCCTCCAGCCTTGCCACGCTTAAGATGATGTTTTGCTTCTCGCAAATTTCAGGCACGTCGATAAAAAGTGGGTTGTGGATGACCTCACGATTTTTGGCAAATTTATAGTAGTCGTAGTCGCTTTTACTTAGCACGCTTAAGCCATCTACAAAGCGGTAGCTAATATCACGCATAGTGCTTGCGATTTTGCTTTTTAAGTAGCTGTGCTCGTGATGCTCGGTTGCTATTAGTTTGCTCTTTAGCCCAGCATTTGCCAGCACGCAAGCGACGTTCGTCCAGTCGATAAAGCTCATTATAAGATCAGCCCTTTGCTCCTTAAAAAGCGCTCTAAGAGCGAGGATTTTCTTAAATTTCAAAGCGAGCCCAGAGCCACTCACATTAAGATTTATGATATTTATTTTTTCATTAAATTTATAAAGTCCAAGATCCTCTTCAAGAAGAGCGATAGTGATCTCATTGTCTTTGCAAAGCTCATTTGCAAGCACGTTTAGCACACGCTCAGCTCCGCCATTTCTAAGTGCGGCGATGACAAAAAGAATTTTCACTTCACACCTCCAAGCCTTAAAAGCTCCAGCCATTTTTTATAAATTTGCTCCACACTAAACTCATCAAGTCTAGCCCTTGCGTTTTTGACAAATTCGCCCATTTTTGCCTCATCTTGCAGCATTTTTGCAAGCTTTTCGCTCATCTGATCAGCGTCATTTATCTCGCAAAGCAAACCATCAAAGCCATCTTTTATAAGCTCTTTTGCCCCGCTAGTTCTTGTCGCAACCCGCACACAGTCGTAGTTTATCGCCTCTATCAAGGTGTTTCCAAGACCCTCGAAATTTGAGCAAGAGAGCAGCACCTTTGCTCTTTTATAAAGCGAGGCTATGTCGCTTACGTTACCTAAAAACTCTACATCAGCGCCCAAGCTTTTAGCTAAATTTTCTAAATTTGCCCTCTCGCCGCCATCTCCAGCGATAGCGAATTTATAGCCGCTTTGCTTTAAGCTTGCAGCCACTCTTACAAACATTTCGCAGTTTTTTATCTTATTTAGCCTGCCAACAAAGATGACTAAATTTTCTTTATCAAAGCTCTCGTTGCGCACCTCTTCAAAGAGTGGGTTGTAAATTTTCATCACATTTTTGCAAAATTTTGAGTAGTAGCCAAGATCCTCGTCGCTTAGGACGCTAAGTGCGTTTGCAAATGGATAGCTTATGCGTCTTAGCACCTTAAAAATGGCTCTTTTTGGCGCAAGATAGTTTGTGTGCTCGCTTATGATTATAGGCATTTTTAGCCCAGCCGAGCTAAAGAGAACCAAGGTATTTACGGCGTCTAAAAATGATATCACAGCGTCAAATTTGCCCTCTCGTATGAGTGCTCTTAAAGCAAGCACCTTTGAAACTCTCTTTTTTAAATTTCCAACCAAGCCAAGCTCATCAGCCCCAACGCCTAAATTTATGAGCTTCACACCACTTGCTAGCTCGTAAAATGGCTCGTCCTTGTCAAATTTAACAAGGCTTACATCGTGATCCACGCTAAATCTTGATGCGATCACCGCGCAAACTCGCTCCGCACCACCACTTCTAAGCGTTGATGTGACAAATAATATCTTCATACGCCAAACCTTTGTTTGATCTTTACACGTAGCTTTGAGAGTGCCGGTAAAATGCCACTTGGAAGCGGACTAAGCAGCAAAAATATAAGCGCCTCTTTGCTAAATTTAATGCTTAAACTTTTAAAGATACATCTTAACATCAAGCCATATTCGCCTGCTATTTTGGCGTAGTAAGCGGCGTTTTTATACTGCAAGGCTAGAAATTTTGGCTCGTTTTTTATAGCGATGTCGTAATGCAAATTTGCTGTTTTTATGTAGGCGTTTGCGACGCTTAACGCGTGTTTGCCTGCATTTAGCGTGGCACTATCGCTTCTTGCGATGCGATAGATATAAAGTGGCTTTTTAAGATAAAAGACATTTTTTTCAAAAAAGCGGATATAAAGCTCATTCTCGCCGCCAAAACTGCTCTCGTCAAATCTAAAGCCGTCTATAAATTCACGTGAAAAAAGCTTAAAATACTCGCCATTTATCCGCCCGCAGTGATAATCAACCTTGCTCATCGCCCCACTCTTGCTATATGGGCTTCTACCAGCTATCATCTCGGTCATCACGCCATCTTTTTCGCAGATCGCGTCTGCAAAAACGCACGAATACTCGCCACTTTTTAAAATTTCATAGCACTCTTTGATCGCCTCAGGTAAAAGCTCATCGTCATCGTCAAGCAAGCAAACAAACTCGCCTGTTGCGTTGTCAAAGCCGTTATTTTTGTTGCCATTTGGACTTTTTTTGTGGGCGGTGTTTTTTACAAATTTGATCCTAGTATCGTTAAAACTCTTGCAAATTTCACTCGCACTCTCGTCATCGCCGTCGTCAGTTACTATGATCTCTAAATTTTCATAGCTTTGAGTTAGGGCACTTTTTATGGCCTTTTTTAAAAGCTCTGGACGCTTATAGGTCGCTGTTACGACGCTGATTAACGGCCCCATCATCTAGCCCCTTTTAAAAATTCTCTCATAGCCCTGAAGCTTTTCAAGCCTTGAGAAAAGTATAAATTTAAATGTTTTTATGTAGGCCTTTAAATTTGCGCTGTATCCTCTCTCAAGGCGCTCACCTTCGATATTTGAGCCACTTAGATCAGTTGGGTGTGCGAAAAGATCGCAAAAATACATCTGCATATCATTAACGCCAAGCAAATAGTCCCAAACATCGGTCGTGCAAAGCGCATTTTTGTGGATTTGAAGCAAATTTTTAGCACTTTTTTTAGTTAGCACGTAAGCCCCTGCTCTATAAATGCTTGAAAATGAGTGTTTTGAAACCTGCCAAAGTGGCTTACTTAGGCTACTATCCACCTTTTTGCCAAAGGCGCTAAACCTGCCCTCTAGCCCATCTTGCATGCCACATATCAGCACGCTGTTTTCAGGCATCTTACTAGCTGCTAAAAAGGCCTCTTTTATAGCCTGATCATCTCCTATCACATCATCTTCAAAGATGAGAGCAAATTTGGCTTCACTTGCCAAAAACGCCTCATAAGCCTTCACGTGCGAGAGCGAGCAGCCAACCTCAGCAGGGCTTAAAATCTTGCCGTAAGCTTTAAATGAGGGCGAAATGATCTTGTAGTACTCCCTTGCGTTTAGCTCCCTACCGTCTACTGCGTCTATTAGCTTAAAGCTGTCATAAGAGCCAAATTTCTGCTGCAAAAGCTCTCGCCTTTTAGTGTCTTTTGCCAAAGAGATCAGATAAATTTCATCCATTTAAGACCTTTTAAATTTTTTTAAAATTTTACGCCAGACTATGCCTCGCTCGAAGGCACTAAAAAACAAAAAATATCCCAAAATATAAGCTGCGCCGGCGTATATCGCAGCAAAAATTGCAAATTTTAGCCAGTTATCTAAGCTCACAAGGTCCTTGCAAGCAAACATCGCAAGCACGCAGAGCGCAAAAACGGCTAAATTTTTAAAATAAACCCCATAAAACGTGCTGAGCCTTACCTCTAAATTTAAGGCTGCATTTATGAGGTCAAAGCCAAGAATTCTTATGCTATAAAAAACCGCTGCGACGATAACTATGCCATAAACGCCGTAGTCACTAAATTTAAGCAGTGCGATCTGCGCTATGATCGTGCTAACGCCAAGGATAGTGTTGGCGATGGCTGGTCGGCGAAGCTTGTTTGTCGCGCTATCAAGGTTAAAAAGCGAAAAAACAAAGCTTATAAAGACGATCGGCACAAGCGTGATCATCGAGATATTGTAGATAAATTTGACCTCGTCCGCACTTTTAAAAGGCAGCCAAAGCGTGTAGAAATCAAGCCCAAAAACAACGAAAAATGCAGCCGGAGCGCTCATCACAAAAGCGATCACCTTCATTGAAAATTTGGCCTCTTTTATGAGGTCAGTGATCAAATTTTTTGAGTAAAGCTCGACAAATTTTGGCGCGAAGATACCGCTAAGCTGCGCTACAAAGCTCTCCAGTATGATAGGGGCGGCCTTGGCGACTGAAAGAAGACCCGTGGCGTTTGCATTTACAAAAATGTTGCAGATAAATAGGTCCATGCCTGTTAAAAGTATGCGGTTTAGCGCGTTAAAACTATTCCAAATGCCAGAGCTTAAAAGCTCTTTTATCTTAGAAAAGTCAAATTTACTAAGGCTAAATTTTAGCTCTGGCGTGATGCGAGCCGACATAAAAATGGTGCTAAAAAAGACAAAAAGGCTAGCAACTAGCGCTGAAATGGCGATATATGAGATAAATGGCTTAAAAAAGTAAAAAAGTGCGACGATAAGCGTTGCTAGGATCGCGCTTGAGATGGCGTTTCTGATGGAGAGTAAATAAAGCTTGTTTGTCACAAAGGCACAGACCGTCAAAACACCGTTAAATAGCCCAACGCAGAAATTTATAAAGTAAAAAACAAGGGTCATTCTCACGTCAAAGAGTAAATTTTCAGGGACGTTTAAAAAGCTTTGCAAATTTAGTATAAAAATAGAGCTAAGCACCACAACAACGGCGCAAAAGAAGATATTTACAACAAGCACCGATGAGTAGTATGTGTTTGCAAGGCTTAGATCTTTTTTGTGCCACGCATGAGCGACAAAGCGGCCGCTCACTGAGTTTATCGCCACGCTCACGACTGCGGCGTAGCTAACGATGGCGTTACTAAGGCCGACAAAGCCAAAAGCCTCGTTGCCAAGGCTCTTTAAGATAAATGGCGTAAGAAAAAAATTTATGCCCATTGAGACGACAAAAACGACGATTGAGCTTATTAGATTGATTAGCATTATATTTTAACCTTTGAAATTTAGCCCAAAAGCTAAATTTGAAAAGAAAAAACCAAAAAATTTAGCCGCCAAGCCAGATGGCAAGGCAGCTATGTAAATTTTAAATTTAATACTCACTTACAGCCTAGCGTCAGCCTCTGGGTAGATATTTTTTATATCATAAACCAAGTGGCCTTTTAGGTTGAGCTTTTTAAATTCATTGTGAGCTACGGCGATCACGATGCAGTCGTAGTCGTCTAGGTTATACTCTTTTACTAGATCAAAGCCGTACTCATGTTTTACCTCAGCGCTATCAGCCCAAGGGTCGGTCACATCGACCTTGCAGCCAAAGTCTTTTAGCTCATCAACCACGTCTATAACGCGAGAGTTTCTTATATCTGGGCAGTTCTCTTTAAATGTCATACCAAGAACAAGCACGCGCGCTTTGTTGATAAGCACGCCTTTTCTTATCATTAGTTTTATCACTTGATCGGCTGCGTATCTGCCCATATCATCGTTGATGCGGCGACCTGCTAGGATCATTTCAGGGTTGTAGCCCACTTCTTGAGCTTTGTGAGTTAGGTAGTATGGATCTACGCCGATGCAGTGACCGCCGACTAGTCCTGGGCGGAAATTTAAGAAATTCCACTTAGTGCCAGCCGCCTCTAAAACGTCTATGGTGTTGATGTGAAGCTTTTCAAACAGCATCGCAAGCTCGTTTATAAAGGCGATATTGATATCGCGCTGAGTGTTTTCGATGACCTTTGCAGCCTCTGCTACTTTGATGCTTGAAGCTTTGTGAGTGCCAGCTGTGATGATAGAGCGATAAATTTCATCGACCTTGTCAGCGATCTCTGGAGTTGAGCCACTTGTGATCTTTTTGATCTTTGTAACAGTGTGCTCTTTATCGCCTGGGTTTATGCGCTCTGGAGAGTAGCCGCAGAAGAAGTCTTTATTAAATTTAAGCCCGCTCTCTTCAAGAAGCGGCACGCAAATTTCTTCTGTAACGCCTGGATAAACGGTGCTTTCATAGACAACGATGTCGCCTTTTTTAAGCACTTTTGCCACGCTCTGGGTCGCTTTTACCACTGGGGTTAGATCAGGGCGTTTGTTCTTATCTATAGGAGTTGGGACGGTTACGATGAAGAAGTTGCAGCTTCTGATGTCATCTAAATTTAGGCTAAATTTCATGCCATTATCGATCGCTTTTTTCATCTGCTCGTTGCTAAGTTCAAGCGTTCTATCATAGCCACTTTTAAGCTCTTCTATACGTTTTGCATTTACGTCAAAGCCGACTACTTCGTACTTCTCACTAAAAGCTGCTGCTAGTGGAAGTCCCACATATCCAAGTCCTACTACTGCTATTTTCATTTCTCTTTCCTTTTTAAAATTTTTGGTTTTATTGTTTTTATACGTTCATAAATTCTTATCTCTGTACTAATAATGCTATTAATGCCATGATTTTAAATAACCTTATAATTATTTTTTACTTAAGTGTTTCATTTCTCTTTCCTTTTTAAAATTTTTGGTTTTATTGTTTTTATACGTTCATAAATTCTTATCTCTGCGCCTACACCTTGTGGAGTTACGATCTTGATGGGGCTAGCGCCAGGCAAAATTTGAGCAAATTCATAATAAATTTGCCTCTTTTTATTTTTGCCGTTGCAAGGCTTAAGAGGCTCATTATCTGCGCTAAATTCATAATAAACCCCGCTTTTATCCTCTTTTTTATCTAAATGTCCGCCCTCTAGCATAGCAAATTCACAGTCTGTTTGCATCTCTTTAAAAAATGCAACTTCATATTTAAAATAATCAACCGGCATCTTTGAGACAGGCAGCTCAAAAACCTGCTCTTGCGTCTTTGCCTCGCTATTGCCTGAAGCCTCGCTAGCTAAAAGCGCAAAAGGCAGCAAAAAAACTATGAGAGATAAAATTTGCTTCATGCTTTAACGCCTATTTGAAAGTATTTAAAGCCATGCTCGGCTAAAACTCTAGCGTTATACTGGTTGCGTCCATCAAAGATGACGGCATTTTTTAACCTCTCTTTGATCTCCATAAAATCAGGCGATCTAAACTCGCTCCACTCAGTTACAAGCACCATAGCATCGGCGTTATCAAGAGCATCGTACTTATTTTTAGCATATTTCACATCTAAATTTGGCATATATTTTTTAGCTTCTTCGCTTGCTTTTGGATCGTAAGCGACCACTTTTGCGCCAGCCTCATCTAAAAGCTTTATCAAAGTTAGCGAACTAGCCTCTCTCATATCATCGGTATTTGGCTTAAACGCAAGTCCCCAAAGTGCGATCGTCTTGCCCTTTAGATCGCCTCCAAAGAAGTTATAAATTTTCTCAAATAGCACTCTTTTTTGAGCCTTATTTCTTGACTCGACCGCGTTTAAAAGCTCTGGCTCAAAGCCGTTTTGCCTAGCCGTGTAGATAAGCGCCTCAACGTCTTTTGGAAAGCAGCTGCCGCCATATCCGCAGCCTGGATAGATGAAGCTATATCCGATCCTTGAGTCGCTGCCGATACCCTTTCTTACTAAATTTACATCAGCGCCCACACGTTCGCAGATATTTGCTATCTCGTTTATAAAGCTTATTTTCGTTGCTAGCATCGAATTTGCAGCGTATTTTGTCATCTCGGCTGATTTTACATCCATGCAAATGAGCCTGTCGTGATTTTTCATAAATGGCTCATAAAGCTCTCTCATCACGCTAAAGCCCCACTCGCTACTAGCTCCGATAACTACGCGGTCTGGCTTTAAAAAGTCCTCAACCGCAGCGCCCTCTTTTAAAAACTCTGGGTTTGAGACTACTTCGAATTTAACCTCTACATTTCTCTTTTTAAGCTCAGCCTCGATCACCTCGTGCACCTTAGCTCCAGTGCCCACTGGAACGGTTGATTTATCAACTACGATTAGTGGTTTGCTTAAATTTTCTCCGATCGACTTTGCAACTGATAGGACATATTTTAAATCCGCCTGCCCATCAGCGCCCATAGGCGTGCCAACTGCGATAAATAGCACATCTGCATGCTCTAGCGCCTCGGTTATCTGCGTGCTAAATTTAAGCGAGCCGTTTTTATAGCAGTCACTCACTATATCAGCAAGTCCTGGCTCATATATCGGCACGACGCCGTTTTTTAGCGCCTCGATCTTTTGGCTATCGACATCGACGCAGATGACGCTGTTGCCCATCTTAGCAAAGCATGCACCACTTACTAGTCCAACATATCCAGTTCCAATTACTGCTATTTTCATGTTTTCCCTTAAATTCTCTTTTCCCACTCAAGGGCAGTTTTTATGATGAGCGCTAGATCGTCTCTTTTTGGCTTCCAACTAGTTAGCGAGCGCAGTTTGCTTGCGTTTGAGATAAGGATAGCTGGGTCACCGTCTCTTCTTGGCGCATTTAGCACCTTGAAATTTACTCCGCTTACTTTTTTTGCGGTTTCTATCACCTCTTTTACGCTAAATCCTCTGCCATATCCCACGTTAAAAGTCTCGCTACCATTTTGGCCGATATACTCCAGCGCGCTTATATGGGCGTCTGCTAGGTCACTCACGTGGATGTAGTCTCTAACGCATGTGCCATCTTTTGTCGCGTAGTCATCGCCAAAAATTCCCATGCTCTCACGCTTGCCAAGTGCTGTTTGCACGGCTACTTTGATAAGGTGCGTGGCGTTTGGATAGTTTTGACCGATAAGCCCCTCTTCGTCTGCGCCTGCGACGTTGAAGTAGCGAAGTATCGCAAATTTGAAATTTTCATTTGAAGCAGCGTAGTCTTTGATGATCTGCTCGCTCATTAGCTTGCTTCTGCCGTATGGATTTATCGGGTTTGTAGGCGTTGTTTCGCTCACCTCCGCCACGTCTGGCTCGCCATAAACCGCAGCAGTTGAGCTAAATATAAATTTATTTACATTGTAAGTTTTTGCGTATTTTAGCACCCTTGCGACGTTTGCGGTGTTGTTTAGATAGTATTTTAGCGGCTCGCTCATACTCTCAAAGACCTCGATAAACGCTGCAAAATGAATGATCGCATCAAATTTGCCATTTGCAAAAATTTCGCTTAGATCATCTTCTAAATTTGCGTTTATAAATTTAAAATTTCCTATCTTTTGGAGTGCCTCAAGTGCTTTTTGTGAGCCCTTGCAGAGATTGTCGATGATGGTTATCTCATCTTTGCCTTGCTTTAAAAGTGCTTTTACTACGTGGCTGCCGATATATCCAGCTCCACCTGTTACTAAAATCTTCAAGTTTAAGCCTTTCATTAAAAGTGGTTAATTTTATCAAAAATAGAGTAAAGCAAAAGTAAAGTAAGGTTAGTTTTTAAATTTTGCTTGAAGACTGCATGGATAGGTCTTTGCCTTTATAAATTTAAAATAGACTTACAATCTATTTTAAATTTAATCTTTATAATCCCTCATCTACAAAAAGGATAAAAATGAATCTCTCAATCTTAAATTTACTACCGATAAAACAAGGCGGTGATGCAAAAGCTGCCATAGATGCAGCCCTCAGACTGGCTAAATTTGCCGAAGATATCGGCATAAAGCGCTACTGGGTTGCAGAGCATCACAATATGAAAAACTTAGCTAGCTCAGCCACGCAGCTCCTCATCGCACACATATTAGAGCATACAAAAAGCCTGCGTGTGGGCTCTGGCGGCGTGATGCTACCAAACCACAGCCCCTACTCTATCGCCGAGCAGTACGCCACTCTTGAGACGCTATATCCAAACCGCGTCGATCTTGGGCTAGGCAGAGCTCCAGGGACTGACCAAGAGACAGCTGCAGTGCTTAGACGTGGCGCAAGAGAGATGGAATTTAACATGCATATAAACGAGCTAATGGATTATTTTAACGCTAAAAGAGCCGTGAAAGCCTATCCAAAAATAGACAAAATTCCACCTATTTACATACTTGGCTCAAGCATATATAGCGCATATGTGGCGGCTGAGTTTGGCCTGCCTTACGCCTTTGCGTCGCATTTTGCACCACGTGCGCTAGAAAAAGCGGTAGAAATTTATCGTCAAAATTTCAAACCATCGCCCTTTTTAAAAGCGCCCTATGTCATCGCAGGAGCAAATGTGATAATAGCCCAAAGTGACGAGCTAGCAAAGAGCTTGGCAACCACGCAAACGCAGTTTTTCTTAAACGTAGTAACTGGCGAAAAAGAGTATTTGCAGCCACCAAAAAAGGATAACGACGAAGTATTTGCTGCGTCTTACAAAACAGGTGCCAAAGCTCCACATTTTGGGCCGATCGACTTTAGGCAGATAGAGCTAAAAAATAGAGAAAGAAGCGTCACGGAAGAGATGATGGCGTGCTCTTTTATAGGCTCAAAACAAAGCGTTAAAGAGCAAATTTTAAAGTTTCAAAACGCACTAGCAGTCGATGAGATCATGGCTCAAAGCTTCATTTTTGATGAAAAGGCACAGCTTGACTCTTTTGGGGCGTTAAAAGAGATCGCAGATCAAATTTAATCCTCTCTAACCCTTAAAAATATAGGAAATCTTGGCTTGCCGTTAGCCGTTAAATTTTGAAATTTATATGTGATGATAGAGCCTATCTTTGGGGGCTCTTGACGATTTTTGTCGCTTAGTCCTGAGCCTATTTTAAAGATAGTGCCCTCTTTTGGCTCGCCCTCTTTGCTACCAAGTGCTTTGCAGGTAAGCGAGCCAGCAAGATTTGCGTATTTACCGCTGCCTTTATTCACGGCGATAACCTCGCACTCGGCGTCTTTAAATTTCTTAAATTTGAGCGCATTTTTACTTCGTTTTCGCTCGTATGGCGCATTTGGCTCACGCACCACTGCACCCTCACCGCCTTTTGCGATAATGTCCTCTGTAAATTTTAAAAATTGAGCGTTATCGCGCATTTTTATCTGCTTTATGATGATTAAATTGTCATTTGGCTCATTTTTTAGAAATTTAGCCAAAATTTCCAGTCTGGCAAGTAGTCCGCCGCTCACCTCTGGCACGTCAAAAATGTGAAATTTTAGCCTACTCCACGCCTTTTCATCTGGCAGCTTATCCATCACGGTCGCTTGAATTTCTTCAAATTTAAGCTCCTTTGCGTAAAGCTCGCCATCAAGTGCAAATTTAGGGAAATTTTTAGTAAAACTTAGCGGTACATTTAGCTTTTTGCCATGCCTTGAGAGCAAATTCTCTCCGTCCCAGTAGGCGCGCACGCCATCAAGCTTCTCGCTAGCTAGCCAGCCACTGACGTTTTGATCTTTAAATTCGCTAAGGCGCAGCAGATCAAGAGAAAATGCAAAATTTAAAAGCACCAAAAGTGCAAAAATTATTCTAATCAAGCCTTGCACTTACAAAAACAATAGTCTATGTGATCATCCACCACGCCCACGCTTTGCAAAAAGGCATAGGTGCTAACAGAGCCTAGAAACTTAAACCCTCGCCTTTTTAGCTCCTTTGCCACAAAGTCAGACATCGGCGTAGTAGCTGGCACTTGCTTGATATTTTGATAGTGATTGATGATCTGTTTGCCGTCAAATTTTGGGTCAAATTTCTTTAGCAAATGTCCCCACAAATAGTCATAAAAGCTGCCAAATTCTTGCGTTACTGATAAAAATGCAATGGCATTTGTGGCAAGAGAATTTAGTTTTAATCTATTACGTATGAGCCCTTCATTTTGCATAAATTTAGCTATCTCAGCCTCGCCATAAAGCTTGACCTTTTCAGGGTCAAAGCCGTCAAACGCCACTCTCATAGCCTCTCTTTTTTGAAGCACTCCATGCCACGAAAGTCCCGCTTGAAAGCCCTCTAAAACTATCATCTCAAAAAATTTTCTATCATCTTTTATGACCTTGCCCCACTCATTATCGTGGTAGGCTATATCAAGCTCGCCCTTGGCCCACTCGCAACGTCTCATTTAAATTTTAATCCCGTAAAACTCGCTATACCACTCGACAAATTTAGCCACGCCGTCGTTTACCTTTGTATTTGGCTTGTAGTCAAAGTCAGCCACCAAATCGCTCACGTCTGCAAATGTCGCTGGCACGTCGCCTGCTTGAAGTGGAAGAAAATTTTTCTTGATCTCACGGCCGATCTTTATCTCAACTGCCTTGATGTAGTCCATGAGCTCAACTGGGCTGTTGTTGCCGATGTTATAGACTTTAAACGGCGCTTTTGAAGTGGCAGGGTCTGGGTGCTTTGCGTTCCAAGCTGGATTTGGCTTAGCAGGGTTGTCGATGCACTTAATAATGCCCTTTACGATGTCGTCCACGTAGGTAAAGTCGCGCTTCATCTTACCGTAGTTGAAAACATCGATGGTTTTATCTTTAAGCGCAGCATCAACAAACAAAAATAGCGCCATATCAGGGCGTCCCCATGGTCCATAAACGGTAAAAAAGCGAAGTCCAGTCGTTGGCACGTTAAATAGGTGGCTATAAGTGTGCGCCATCATCTCGTTGCTCTTTTTGGTCGCCGCGTAGAGGCTTATAGGGTGATTGACCGCTTCGTGCGTAGAAAATGGCATGTTTTCATTTAGTCCATAAACCGAGCTAGAGCTTGCATAGACTAGGTTTTTGATCTCATTGTGGCGGCAGCACTCGAGGATGTTCATAAAGCCTGTGATGTTGCTGTCGATGTAGGCTTTTGGGTTTATGAGCGAGTAGCGAACGCCAGCTTGTGCGGCTAAATTTACCACCACGTCAAATTTTTGCTTCTCAAAAAGCTCTTTCATCGTCTTTTCATCAGCAAGGTCTGCTTTTATAAATTTTAAATTTGTATGAGTTTTTGAAGTGATAAGCTTGCCGTAGTCTATCTCGCTCACGTCAAAACCAGCCGTTTTTAGGCGTGCAAGCTTTAAATTTACGTCGTAATAGTCATTTATCACATCATATCCAACGACCTCATCTCCACGTGCTACAAGAGCATTTGCAAGGTGAAATCCTATAAATCCAGCTGTTCCAGTTACTAAAATTTTCATATTTTTCCTTTCATTTTGACTTATTCGTCGTCTAAATTTATCTCAGGCACTTTCTCTTCAAAAAGCGTCTTGCCTTTTGGCTCTTTTGGCTTTAGATCGCTTGCTTTTTTAAGCAAACCACCAAGCATATCGCGGTTTAGCTCCTCTTTGCTAATGGGCCTTACATCATCAAATTCACTAAATTCCAAAGCCTCTTTATCTACCTTGATCTCGTAGTCTAGCTTGCCAGAAATTCTTTCTAGCTCGTCGCTTATCGCAGAGCAAAAGACCTCAGTGTATCCCCTGTGAGCGCAGTTTTTGGCTAGAAATTCGCTCATCACATTTAGGTGATTTATGTAGTCATCTTGCAAGATATTTGCCTGCAAAAGCTCAAATTTCAAAAATAGCCAGTAGGTGTTAAGCACGTCGCTTTCGCAGTATTCGTTTATCTTATCAAGCTCGCCAGCGTAGTAAAGCTCAAGCACCTGATCGCCGTGCACGTCGTATTTGCCAGGTAAATTTAAGCTAGCGCAAAGCGTATCAAGCTTTAGCCCTCTAACACTTCCAAAATCGCTTATAAAATCAAGCAGATCAAGGTGAAATTTAGGCGAATACCTTGCCCTATAATTTTCCCATTTGTTTTTGTTTAGCTCTTTGTTTTCGCTCTCGTAATAAGCCGCCGCGTTTAGGTTGTAGCGCATCGCACGCACCATTAGCATAGGCAGGTCAAAGCCACGGCCGTTAAAGCTAACAAGCCTTGGATTGTAGTCATTTATAAATTTTAAAAATTTAGCGATGATCTCGCGCTCGTCCTTGCCCTCCATCGTGCTAACTTTTAAAAATTTGCCATACTCATCGGCCATCACCGCAGAGATCGCCACAACTCTATGAAACATCACAGGCAAAAAGTCGCTGCCACTGGCCTCTTTTTGCAAGGCCATCGCCTGGATGCTCACATCTTCGTCGCTCCCGTCAATGCCGTAAATTTTTCTTATCAAATTTGCATCAGGTATCGTCTCGCAGTCAAAGACGCAGATGTAACTTTTCGCCATTTTAGCCCTTTTTTAAGCATTTTTTTTTAAAATCATACCAAAAATTTATATTTAAAGTGTTTTATGCAAGATAAAAATCAACTAAAAATAGCCATCGTAAAGCTCTCCGCTCTTGGAGACATCGTGCACGCAGCCATTGTGCTTCAGTTTATCAAAAAGCACTGCCCAAATGCCCACATCACGTGGCTAGTTGATGCACGTTTTGCAAGCCTTTTAAAAGACCATCCGCTAATCGACGAGCTAGTCGTTTTACCACTTAAAGAGAGCTTTAAAAAGAGCTACAAGATCATAAAAACGCTTGGTAAATTTGATAAGATCATCGACTTGCAAGGGCTCTTTAAATCAGCCGTCGTCGCAAAACTACTTGGCAGAGAAATTTATGGCTTTAGCAAAGAGAGCGTCAAAGAGAAAATTTCTGCAAGGCTTTATAAGCATAAATTTAAGATCGACTACAACGAAAATATCATAGTTAGAAACCTAAGCCTTGTTGGATACGCTCTAAATTTTGGCTTTGATAGAGATGAAATTTTAAAAAAATCGCCCTGCTTTGAAATAGTAGGGAAATTTAAAAATGAAAGTGGTAAAAAGCGTGTTTTAATCGCTGCCTTTGCAAGCGAAGAGAGCAAAATTTATGACAAATTTAAAGATGTGATCAGGTTGCTTAATGGTTGCGAAATTTATCTTTGCTACGGGAGTGAGAGCGAAAAAACAAGAGCTGAGGCGATCATCTCGCGCACCTCTGCAAAACTGCTTGAAAAGCTAAGCATAAAAGATATGATAGATTTTATCGCAAGCTGCGATCTAGTAATCGGCAATGATAGCGGCCTAACGCACCTTGCATGGGCGATAAATAGGCCTTCTATCACGCTTTTTGGTAACCGACCAAGCCACCGCAATGCCTACGTAACGGACAAAAATCTTGTCATTGATATGGGTAAGCAAATAGATGCTAGAAGTATCGATAAAAACGACTTTTGTATAAGAGAAATTTACCCTGAAACGGTTGCAAATTTTGCAAAAAGGCTGCTAAATGGATAGGCTCTATCTAGCTGGCTTTTACACATTAAAATTTCTTATATTTTTACTCCCAACTGCGCTTCAAAATTTGCTTGCTAAATTTCTAGCATTTGCGTTTATGAAGCTTAAAAAAAAGAGATTTCACATCGTGATGACAAATTTAAACCTTGCGTTTGGCGAGACTAAGAGTAAAGAGGAAAAGCTAGAAATCGCTAAAAAATGCTACTACAACTTTGCAAAATATCTTGGTATAAATTTCATCCTCAACCAAAACACAACAAAGCAAAAGATACTTAAGCAAGTTGTTTTTAAAAACGAGCACTTTTTACTTGACGCGATGAAGTCTGGCCGACCTATCATCGTCACAACCGCGCACTTTGGACAGTGGGAGATATTTAGTCTAGCGATGGCAGCACGATTTGGCGCAGTTTCGGTACTTGGCAGAAGGCTTGATAGTAGCGTCATGGATAAAATTTTAAGAGCCAACAGATCGCAATTTGACGTGGAGCTCATCGATAAAGATGGCGGTGCAAAAGATATCTTAAAAGCGCTAAAAGCTAGACGTTTGGTTGGAATCTTGGTCGATCAAAACACCGCACCAAAAGATGGCATAAAGGTGCAGTTTTTTGGTAAAGATGTGCTTCACACGCCAGCTGCAAGCTTGCTAGCGCAAAAAACAAATGCTTTAATCATAAACGCATTTATCTACCAAAAAGGCGAAAATTTAAGCGAAATTTGCTTTAAAGAGCCTATTGATATAAGCACGTTTGATAAAGAAGATGCCGTACAAAAAGCGACGCAAATGCAGTGTAGCGCGTGCGAAGAGATGGTTAGAACAAGGCCTGAGGAGTACTTTTGGTTTCACCAAAGGTTTAAGAGATTTTACGAAAATGAGTATAAATGCTAAGCGTCGTAATCCTAACTTACAATAGCGAAAAGTACCTAAAAGAGGTGCTAGAAAGTGCTAAATTTGTTGATGAGATCATCGTGGTTGATAGCGGCTCAAAAGATAGCACAAGGCAAATTTGTGATAGCTTTAGCAATGTGAAATTTCACGAGCAAGCTTGGCTTGGATTTGGCGCGCAAAAGCAAAAAGGCGTGGATCTAGCCAAAAACGAGTGGGTCTTTGTGCTTGATAGTGACGAGGTGATCACAAGTGAGCTAAAAGAGGAGATCATTGACACGCTAAAAGAGCCTAAATTTAGCGCATATAACGTAGCTAGATTAAATTTTTTCTTTGGCAAAGCGATAAAAAATATGGGGCTATATCCAGACTACACGGTGAGGCTATTTAATAAAAATTTTGCCAAATTTGATGGCAGAGCTGTGCATGAAAAGGTCGTTTTAAATGATGGCTCGCAAAGACTTGGGACGCTTAAAAATCACTTCTTGCACTACGCGTATGAGAGCATCGAGCAGTTTATCGCCAAGCAAAATCGCTACTCAAGCATGGGCGCAAAGAGAAATTTATTTAAGGCACTTACGAGCCCAGCTTGGACATTTTTTAAGCTTTTTGTGCTAAAAGGTGGCTTTAAAGAGGGCTTTGCTGGCTATGTTATCGCTAGACTTTATGCCCAATACACATTTTGGAAATATATAAAATGAAAATACTTGTGATTAAATTTAGAAACATCGGCGATGTGCTTTTAACAACACCACTCATTGAAAACCTGCACCACTACTATCCAGACGCTACCATCGACTTTGCCCTAAACAAGGGCACGGAAGCGATGATAGAAGGCAATCCTTACATAAATAAAATCCACATTTATGATAGGCAAAGTGCAAATTCTGGCTTTTTTAAAAAGCTAATGACCGAGCTAAAATTTATAAGAGCGATCAAAAAAGAGAAGTACGATATGGCGGTGCAAACGACCACTGGAGACCGCGGCGTCATCATCGCAAAGTACGCCAAGATCAAAAAGATAGTTGGCTTTTTAGGAAAGCATAAGGCAATAAATAAACTTTTAAGTGTAAAAGCAAAATATTACGAAAATTTCTCTCACACGGTTGATCTAAATTTAAATGCGCTAAGAGCACTGGGTTTTGAGCCGGTGAGCAAAAAAGTAAGCGTCTTTTCAGATGAGAGCGTGGAGCATCTAAATTTACCAAAACGCTTTGTGCATGTGCATCTAACAAGCCGCTGGATGTTTAAATGCGCAAACGACGAGAGCATGGCTGAGCTCATCGACTACTGCGAAAATGAGCTTGGCATAAATGTCGTGCTGACAAGCGACAACAAAGAAAATGAGCTAAATAAACTTGCAAGCGTGCTAAAAATCTGCAAAAGCGAGCCTATAAATTTAGGCGGTAAGCTAAGCCTAAAACAAACGATCGCCATCTCAAAGAGCTCAAGCCTCTTTATAGGCGTCGATACTGCTATCATGCACATAGCCGCAGCAAATGATGTGCCAGTGATCGCCTTTTTTGGTCCAAGCAATGCTTTTGAATGGGGACCATGGGATAATAGCTTGATGCAAAATGGCTACACAGCGCAAAATGGCATACAAAGCATGGGCAAACACATCGTCTATCAAAAGGACTGGGACTTTGTGCCTTGCGATAAGGAAGGCATCACGAAGTATAATGTAGAAAAAACTCTAATGGACTTTAGTGATGAAATGCCAAAAATAAAAGAAAAGATAAAAGAAAAGTTAGGATCACAATAATGAATATACTTTATACAGAGACGCTTTATAACTGGGGCGGACAACAAAATAAAGTGATAAACGAAATGCATTCGGCACAAGAGCTGGGTCACAATGTAATATTATTTTGTAATCCAAATTCCGAAATTTTAAAACGTGCTCGAGAAGAAAATTTTAAAGTTATCGAATGTGAGATGAATAAGAAAAATTTTTATAAAACAGTGCCGATATTTTGCAAAATTTTATGGCAAGAAAATATAGATGTAGTCATATCAAATGGCTCCACAGACAGCTGGGTAGCTGCTATATCAAAAATTTTTACTAGAAAAAAAAGTATTAAATTTATACGAGAGAGACACAATGAATTCCCGATAAGAGGCTTTTTAAGTAAATTTTTGCACACCACGCTTTTTGATAAGATCATAAGCGTGAGTCCTAATGTAACAAAAGTTTTACAAAAAATAGGCGTAAAAAATGAAAAAATATTTTTTATCCCGACTTTTGTGGATTGTAATGCTCTAAATGCGGTGCGATCAACATTTAGGGACGAATTTAGCATCCCAAAAGAAGCGATAACAGTAGGTATGTTTTCCTCACTTAGTCGCCAAAAAGGTGTTTTTGAATTTGCAAATGCCCTAAAAATTCTTATGCAGAAAAACAGCAACATATACGGCATTTTTGGCGGGAACATCAACAAAAATACAAAAGATCAAATTTTAAACATCTTTGATGATGCAGTGAGAGAAAAATTAGTTTTTACTGACTTTAGAAGCGATATTGCAAATGTGGTAAAAGGCATAGATTATTACGTCTTTCCTTCTCATACAGAAGGTCTTCCTACGGCTTTACTAGAGGCTATGGCCCTATCTCGCCCAATAGTCGCTTTTGATATTGCCCCTATGAATAACCTGCTCGCACAGAACAGAGGGCAGTGCGCTAAATTTTTAGACGCTCAAGATATGTCGGAGAAGATAAATGCATACATACAAAATGACGAGCTAGCCAAACAATGCGCAGAAAATGCTAGCACCTTTGTCAAAGAGAATTACGACATACAAATTCTAAAAACATATATCAAGAGATTATTGGAGAGCCTATGAATAGTCCAATTTGCATACTAACAGTGCATCACTGCAACAACAATAAAAATGACTTTGCCATTAAGCCAGAGCTATTTAAAAAAGCTCTTCGTATGGCGCTTGATGAGGGCTATAAATTTATAAATTATGGCCAGTTTAAAGATATCGTAGCAGGCCGAGAAAAGGCTCATAAAAAGAGCATTTTGCTAACTTTTGATGATGGATATTTTGATAATTATAAATTTGCTTTTCCTCTACTAAAAGAGCTAAATATCCCAGCTGTTTGCTTCTTGATAACAGATAAGATCAAGGATTTTAAAAGGCAGGATTATGATTTTCCCTTTAAAGTGCACAAAGATATCGACTACGATAAAGATACGGAGTATTTTTTAAATTTAGATGAGATCAGGCAGATGCAAGAGAGTGGGCTTTTTGAATTTGACAGCCACACAGCGAGCCACTTCTCTTGCAGAAGTGATGATGAAGCAAGGTTAAGAGAGGAATTTTCTAGCTCATTTGCTAGGATAAAAGAGCTATTTCCAGAGAAAAAAGAATTTGGA
Source organism: Campylobacter concisus (assembly GCF_015230015.1). Taxonomy (GTDB): domain Bacteria; phylum Campylobacterota; class Campylobacteria; order Campylobacterales; family Campylobacteraceae; genus Campylobacter_A; species Campylobacter_A concisus_AF. Next base: position 128,116 of record NZ_JAAKZC010000005.1, read on the forward strand.
TTTTGCTTTCCAAAAGGGCATTTTAACGAGCTTTCGCAAAGGATAGTTAGAGAGTATTATGACTTTGCTTTTAGCGTGATCGATGGTGGATATTGTGTGGGAGATGATAAATTTAAGATAAGACGTATAGATATCTCAAACAACGCAAAGAGCGAGAGCGACTACATTTTTAGGGTCAAGAAAAAGCTTTTTATATATTCAACGCCATTTATAGGCAAAATTTACTCAGACTTTAGGAATAGAGGTTTTAAATAATACTTAGTTCTAACTCCTAAGAAAAGCATAAATAGATCCTAAAAAGTCATTTTGATATATAAACATAGTCTTTTTAAGCCATTTTTCATCACGTTTTGTCACTATGCGTTTTATCTCCTCTAAGTTGCCATCAGCCTTGTTTATGCCACGTTTTGTCGTGAAAAATGCACTGTATCCATGCTTTTTAGCAGCGCTTAGATACTCGTCATTATATTTACCCCTTGGCCAGCAAAGTGCGTCATCCTCAAAACCAAAATTTTTCTTCATAAACTCACGACAAAGGCCAAATTCCTCGTCCAAACTAAGCTGCCCAAAATATCCATCAAAATGCCCATGTGTATGCGAATGAAAATAAAAGCACTCACTCATCCTCTCGATCTGCTCTAAATTTAAGATCACATCTTGCGGCCTACTTGGCGCAAGCTTCTTGCACTCGTTGTGATCGACGTTTAAAAAACTAGCAGGCCTCATCTCATGAGCTTTTTGCGCTGCCTCTATCCAGCCAGTTATTATAAATATATTTGCTTTTAGTCCAAATTCTTTCACGATAGGATAGGCGTAAATGTAATTATCCATCCAGCCATCATCAAAAGTTATACAAACGCTCTTTTTTGGCACCTCAAGCTCACCCTTTTTGTATGCGATAAATTCATTTATACTTAGCGTTTTATAGCCATTTTCGGCTAGAAATTTCATATGCGATCTAAACTCATCCACGCTACTAGCGATAAAACCACTCTTTTCAAGCACATGGTGATACATCAAAATTGGTACGCTCATTTTACAAGCTCCATATATAAATTTTGTGTGTTTTCTATCATTTTTTCGATACTAAATACCTCTTTTACGTACTCTCTGCCAAACTCACCCATCTGCTTTCTTAAATTTTCATCTAAAATAAGCCTTTCAAGCACCTTTTTTAGTTCCTCTTTGTTGTCATTTTCAAATAATAGTCCTGTTTTATTATCTTTTATCGCTTCCCCAATACCGCCTACATTGCTTCCTATACAAGGCACTGCGCAAGACTGGGCCTCAAGCAGTGCTGTGCCAAGGGCTTCCATTTTTGATGGCAAAACAAATAGATCAAAGCTACCTAAAAAATCGCTCACGTCGGCTCTATTCCCAAGCATTAATATATTTGGTGTTTTTATATTTTGTAAATTTTCATATTGTGGGCCATCGCCTACTACGACCAAAAAAGTATTTGGCAAATTTAGCTCATTAAATGCTTCAAACAAAATTTTATGATTTTTAGCAGCTCTTAGTACTGCTACGACGCCTACTATAATAGAGTTTGCGGGCAAATTAAGTTGATCTCTTATATCTTTTTTAAAATGTGGAGTAAATTTATCAGTATCAACTCCAGTATAGATAGTCTCTATTAAGCGTTCTTGCACTCCTTGATATATAAGCTGAGTCTTGACAGCATTTGAGACAACAACGATCTTATCATTTATATTGTAACTAAATGGCGATCTAATTGGAGTTTGTAAGTGTCTAGTGCGAACTACCTTTGCACCAGTTATTTTACTAACTATGGCACCTATAATTCCATCTTTGCCAGAGTGAGTTGAGATGATTTTTATATTATTTTGCTTTACAAATTTGCAAATTTTAAAAATTTCAAAGATATTAAAAGATTTTTTAAGGTTAAACTCGACAAATTCGCACTCTATCTGTTTTTTAAAGCTCTTTGAGCCAGTATTTAACCCATAAAAAACCTTAAATTTGCTCTTATCTAGCCCATTTATAACACGCTGTGTGCGGTGCTCTTGCCCGCCAAATCCAAGCGAGCTTTCAAGCTCAAGTATGTTTATCATTTTCTACTCTTTAAATTCTTTCATTTTTTTATTTGATAAAAAGCCATTTATTGTATTAAAGATTTTTAAAATTTTTGATACATTTTCATATGATTTTACATTTTTTAACATTTTTATCAAAATTCTATGTTTTAGTCTAAGCTTTGAAAAACCAGCTGAGCTTATAATACTATCAATATCATCATAAAAAAGATCAAGCGCTTTTACATAGCTACCATTTTTTAAATTTGGCCTTGATGAAATAGCTGGCATATAGACACTTTTTATCTTTCTAAGCTCTAGATCAGGCACCATTTCAAGAGCTAAATTTTTATTTTTTAAAATCGAGATTATATCTTCATAGACAAATTTATTTATAACCATATTAATTCAAAATTTCTAATATACTATCATTGTTACCATCATTAGCAACTATAATCTCGATATCTTTTAAACTCTAAATTAAATACTATCCACACATTTTTTAATATATTTTTGCACATCTATAAAACTAACTTTTACAGACATCTCACCTTCTCTATATT
>NZ_JAAKZC010000006.1 GCF_015230015.1 Campylobacter concisus
AAATTTGATTTTGCAAACAAGGGGTAAATTTGCCAAAATTTTAAATTTATCTGCCTCATTAAAAGTTCAAATTTAACAAGCCATAACTCTTTTAAATTTGTAATATAAATTTAAGATTTTATTTAGTCAGGATTGCCACAGCAGATAAATTTATTAAAAAAGCTAAATTTGACTACTTTTATTTAAAAATTTACGCCAAAAAGCTAAATTTAAAGCGCTAAATCAAGCAAATTTACAAAAGAGCCAAATCCCTAGCTATTTTGCACTTCAGGCTGTCCAAAGAGCCTATTTGCCTCTTTTATAACGCCCTCTTCTCTTTGCTTTTTAAGCTCCTCTGGGCTTTTGCTCTGACTTAGCGACATCAGCTCTTTTGCAAAGTCATTTTGCGGCTGAGATAGCGTATTTACCCTAGTTTCAGGCGCAGCAGGCTTGCTTGCTGGCTCATCTTTTTGCTCGTCTTGCTGCCTAGCCTTTATCTTAGCGATCTCCTTGTCAAGGTAGCTATATTTATCCTGAGGCTCTTGCGGCGGAGTTTGAGGCTCAGGCTTTGCGGCTAAAATTTGGGTCTTAGCATTTACAATCTTTATTTTTTTACCAAAAATTGTATGTAAAATTTCATGCATTACGCCCCAGCTTTTTTTGAAAAATGCCAGCTCATCGCCAGTTGCATTGACGACCAGGCCAAGCTCATTTTCATTTAAAAAGCTAAAACTTATGTGATTTTTAAAAATTTCTCCAAGCTCAAAGCTTCTATCATAAATTTTTGCCACAAACTGCTCGTATGGCGTCTTTGGCGCCTCTTTTACGGCTAAAATTTGCTCACTCACGCCAGCTTTTGGCTCGATCACAGCCACGCTAGGCTCGCTCTTAGCAAGCTTTATAGCTTCATCGATATCTTGCAGATTTAGCGCCTCTATCATCATAAAAAGCATTAGCATTAGCACAAAGCCATTGTCGCTTGATACGCTTAGCATCGACTTTGCCTGCGCCAAAATCCTAAAAAATCTCTCATATATAAGAAGTGAAAATTTTGGGTCGTTTTCTAAAAATCTCTGCTTTAAATTTGCCAAAATTTCATCTATGATCATCTCTGGCTCGTAGGTTTCAAGCTCGGTCACAAGCACTCTAATGGCGTTTTTATCGGCATTTGCGACGTGTTCGATGATCTGCTCGATCCTACTTGGATCAAGAAGTCCAAGCATCTCCGCCACGCTTGATTTTGTGATATTGCCAGCGCCATAAATGATAGCTTGATCAAGTAGTGTTAGCGTATCTCTTAGCGAGCCGCCACCACTTCTAGCTAGTATCTCAAGCGCCTCCCTCTCGTAGCTCACGCCCTCTTTGCTAAGGATAAATTCAAGATGTTTTACGATCTCATATCTGCTTATTTGTTTAAATCTAAAATGCTGCGTCCTTGAAAGCACCGTCGTTGGAAGCTTGAGCGGATCGGTGGTCGCTAAGATAAATTTAACATAGCTTGGCGGCTCTTCGAGCGTTTTAAGAAGGGCATTAAACGCCTCTTTTGTTAGCATATGCACTTCGTCGATAATGAAAATTTTATATCTAGCAGCCGTAGGAGCGTATTTTGTCTGCTCTATGAGCTCTCTTATGTCGTCGATCTTTCTGTGGCTAGCTGCGTCCATCTCGATAATGTCCATGTGGCGCGACTCGTTTGCCATCACGCACTGCGCACAGACCTCACAAGGCCTAGAAGTTGGCCCCTTTTCGCAGACCAAAGCCTTTGCAAATATCCTAGCGCTAGATGTCTTGCCGCTTCCCCTAAGGCCTGAAAACAAATAAGCATGGCTCACTCTGTTTTCGTCAAGTGCGTGGGTTAGGCTCTTGCTTACGGCTTCTTGTCCGATGAGCTCGTCAAAATTTTTTGGTCGATATTTTAGGGCTAGTGCTTGCAACTGCTTTCCTTTTTGCAATTTTAATTTGCTGATTTTATAAAAAAAGGCATAAATTTATGGTTATGATAAAGTTAAATTTTGCTAAATTTAAGCCAAACTTTAGCTAGAAGGATAAATTTGCAAGCATTTATATCTGAATTTTTCACCTCTTTGTCGCTCATTTTAGCCATTGGCGCGCAAAACGCATTTGTGCTAAAACAGGGCATCAAAAGAGAAAATATCTTTATCATCTGCCTCATTTGCGCTATTAGCGATGCCCTCTTGATCTTTGCAGGAGTTTTTGGGCTTGGTAGCCTCGTGCAAAATTTTTCTATCATCAAGCAAATCGCCCTATATGGTGGCTTTTTATTTTTACTTTTTTACGCGCTAAAGAGCTTTCACACGTGCTTTTTTAAAGACCTTAGCATGGATACGAGCAGCGATTATGTCAGATCAAATTTAAAGAAAAACATCCTTTTGACGCTCGCATTTACTTGGCTAAATCCTCATGTCTATCTTGATACGATGATACTAATAGGCTCGGTTTCGACTAAATTTAAAGATGAAAATTTGATATTTGGCGTGGGAGCTAGCCTTGCCTCGTTTTGCTTTTTCTTTGCACTTGGCTATCTGGCTAGGTTTTTAGCGCCCATCTTTGCAAGGCCCATCTCATGGAAAGTTTTAGAGTTTTTTGTCGGCCTCGTCATGCTCGCCCTTGCCTTCATGCTCATTTTTGCTAGCTTCTAGCCTCTTTTTTAGTGCCTCTTTTTTGCGAAGCTCGAGTGCATAGGCTTCATTTAGCGCATCTTCGCCATCTAAATTTGCCCCATCTAAAAATTTGCGGTAGTCTTCAAACTGCCTATTTTTTATCCCCCAAAGCACGCCAAAAAGCAAGGCCGCCCCCATCAAAACAGAGACCAAAACAAGCATCGCAAGAGTCGTTGTATCCACTATTTATCCTTAAATTTTCTAACTATAAAAAGCGAGTTTAGTATCACACTTAGCGAGCTTGCCGACATGAAAAGTGCAGCAAATAGCGGCATGACGTAGCCACAGACAGCAAATGGCAGGCTAAGGGCGTTATAAAGCAGACAAAAGAGTAAATTTTGCTTTATCGTTTTATAGGTAAATTTTGAAATTTTCACCGCTTTTGCTAGGCTTTGCAGGCTATCATCAAGTAGCACCACATCGCTTTTTTCTAAGCTCACGGCCGCGCCACTTCCCATGCAAATAGCCACGTGAGCAAGGCTTAGTGCAGCTGCGTCGTTTATGCCGTCTCCAACCATCAGCACCTTTTTGCCCTGATGCTTAAGACCAGCTATAAATTTAGCCTTTTCATCAGGCAGCATCCCTACTCCAAACTCGCTCACTCCAAGCTCATCTGCCACGTTTTTTACCACATTTTGCACGTCGCCACTTAGGATACAAACCTTCATACCAGCACTCTTTAGCTCCTCTATTAGCGCCTTTGCCTCGGGCTTCATGCTATCTTTTAAGTAAAATTTAGCCACCAGCTCGCCCTGCTTGCCCACAAAAAAGCTCACATTTTCTTCGCTCTCTTCAAATTTCACCCCGTTTTCAGCCAAAAAGCGCCTACTTCCAGCCACAAAACGCTCACCCAAGATATCAGCGCTAACTCCCTTTGCCACGCTTAAATTTGCATTTTCAAGCTCAACTTTTTTTGCGCCTTTTTGCTTTAAAAACTCGGCTACCGAGGCGCTTATTTGGTGGTTTGAGATAAGACAAAGCGAGTAAATTTTATCAACACTCACACCCTCTTTTATAAAAAACTCGCTCACTTCAAATTTAGCCTTTGTAAGCGTCCCAGTCTTGTCAAAGACCGCCACGTCGCACTTTGCAAGGCTTTCAAAAAATTTAGCCTCCTTAAAAAGCACCTTGTTTTTAAAGGCAACCCCAAGGGCACAAACGCTGCTAACTGGCGTGGCGAGCGCAAGCGCGCAAGGACAAGCGATCACGATGACGCTCACAGCCGTGACGATCGCTTCTGAAAAGCTAAATTTAAAGTACCAAAACCAAAATGTAAAAAATGCTAGAGCAAGCACGCTAAGAGAGAATTTCGAGGCGATTTTATTGACTGCTAGCTCGATATTTGGCTTTTTTAGCTCTGCGTTTTGGAGTAAATTTATAAGCTGATTGAGGTAGGAATTTTTAAAAATTTGCCTTGCTTCATAGACGATCTGCCCGTTTAGGCAGACGACGCCGCTTTTGACCTCGCCGCCACAGCTTAGCAAAAGTGGCAGACTCTCGCCTGTTAAGCTTGAGATATCTACGCTCGCCTCACCGCTAAGCACCACACCATCAAGTAGCGCTCTCTCGCCAGCTCTTAGCACGATCTTTTCGCCTAAATTTACATCCTTTGGCTCTTTTAAAATGTCCTTGCCGTCCTCTAAAACGCACACTTTTGCAAGCAACATATCGCTTAAGAAATTTGAGGTCTCAAGCGCCTTTTTCTTGCCTAAAATTTCTAAAAATTTGCCGATAAAAACAAAGGTTATGATCATCGCAACCGAGTCAAAATAGCTCTCGCCGCTTCTTGTAAACATCGCAAAAATGGAGTAGATATAGGTTATGCTAGCTCCCGTGATGACGAGCAGGTCCATATTTGGCGAGGCGTTTTTTATGGCTATTTTCGCCCCTTTGAAAAACTCGCTGCCAGTGTAAAAGAGCACAGGCGTTGCCAGCACAAACTGCGCGAAGCTTAGTAGGTCCTTCACGTCGCTTCTGATGCCGCTAAAGTAGCCGCCATACTGCGCGATCGCCAGCCACATGATATTCATCGTGGCAAAGACGCCAACAAGCGCTTTTGCGTAAAAATTTCGCCTTTTTTTGACTAGCTCATCCTCTTTTTGGCTCGCCGCGTAGGCCTTTGGAGTGTAGCCAACGGCGTAAATTTTCTCAATTATTTGCTCCACCAAAAGCTCTTGCTCGTCGTAAACAATGACCGCCTTTTGGCTAAGCGAGTTGATATTTACCTCCAAGATGCCAGGCAGGCTAAAAAGCGCCTTTTCAAGTAGCCAGATGCACGCCGAGCAGGTTATGCCGTCAATGAGAAATGAAATTTTAGAAAACTCGCCCTCTTTTGTCACTAGCTCGCTAAAATTTGCCACTAAATTTTTGACATTTGCACCGCTACTAGCAGGATTTAGAGTGTTTTTGCCAAGCCTCTCGTAAAACTCACCAAGGCCACTTTCATTTAAAATTTCATAGACGCCTTTGCAGCCAACGCAACAAAATTTAAGACCATTTGCGGCCTCTATCATCGCGCTTTCATTAAAGCTTTGCTTGCAGTGAGAGCACCTACACTTCACGGACGCTTCTTTTTTAGCTGGTCTAAATAGCCATATATCGTGATCTTTGAGACATTTAGCTTACTTGCCACGACCTCGATAGCACCCTTTATGTTAAAAATGCCCTTTTCGTTCATAAAGCCCACGAGCTCTAGCTTTTGCTCCTTTTTGAGCTTTTTGCCCTCGTTTTTGGCGATGATCTTGTCGATCAAATTTAAGACGATCTGCATCACATCGTCGTTTTGCTCGCTCTTTGGCTCATTTTCACTCGTCTTTAAGAAATTCCCAGTCACTTCAAAAAGGCTCTTTGCCACGCTAGCATCGACATTTACGCATATCGCCCCTATGATCCCTCCGTGCTCGTCTCTGATAAATGCAGTTGAGGACTTTACCAGCTTTTCATCTTTGGTAAAAAAGTAGTTTGCCACGTAGTCGTCTTTGAAATTTTGGCTGTTTAAGACCTCGCTTACAAGGTGATCAAAGCTTTGTCCGACCTTTCTGCCAGTGACGTCGCCAGCTACGTAAACGACTGAGCGCTGTGGGTGTGAGAGATCGTGCAGGACGACTTCGCAGGCAAATGGCGAGCTTTTTTGGATCAAATTTGCCGTTGGGATAAATGCCTTTAATATAGGATGCATAAGGCGCCTTTTGTTTTTGCTTAAGTTTAACCAAAATATTTTTAAATTTTCGATAAGAAAAATATAATTTTTTATGAAAATTTATGAAATTTAAGTGAAAATAATAAATTTTTATCTATAATTTTTTAAATTTTTAAGGAGAAAATATGAAAATTTACGAAACCGAAATTTCAAAAAAGAAAAAGGCTCACTACTCTTTAGCAACCGAGCACAACGGCATCCTCTACATCTCAGGCCAGCTTAGTATGGACCCAGAGACTAGGCAGATCCCAGAGGGGCTAAAAGCGCAAACAAGGCAGGCTTTAAAAAACCTTGATAATGTGCTAAAACTGGCAAATGCGACAAGAAACGACATCTTGATGTGCCGCGTCTATACGCCAGATATCGACTTTTGGGACGAGATAGATGACGAGTATGCACTATTTTTTGGCGATCACAAGCCAGCTCGCGTCGTAGTACCGACAAACAAACTTCACTTTGGCTGCCTGCTAGAGATCGAAGCTACAGCGATACTTGATAGAAAAATTTAAAAGGAGCGAAAATGCCTAAATTTATCTGCTCAAAGTGCGGCAAGAGCGCAGATTTTGAGACGCCTATATTTGCGTGCGAGTGCGGTGGGCTTTATGATCTGGAGTTTAAACCGGCCAAATTTGATCTAAATTTGATCGACGTGCGCGAGTTTAGCCTCTTTAGATACCGCGAGTTTTTCCCTATTAAAAACGAGCTTTGGCGCGATATCAGCCTTGGTGAGGGGCTAACAAAGAGCGTGAAATTTGATGACTCGCTCTACCTTAAAATGGACTATGCGATGCCAACGCTTTCGTTTAAAGATAGGGGTGCTGTGATGCTTATTTGGTTTTGCAAAACTCATAGCATCAAAAAGATCTTGCAAGATAGCAGCGGAAACGCTGGAAACTCGGTCGCTGCATACGCTGCAAGAGCTGGCATAGAGTGTGAAATTTACGTCCCAAAGGGCACAAGCGAGAAAAAGATAAAGATGCTTGAGTACTACGGTGCAAAGGCGGTTGTCTTTGACGGCACGCGCGACGAGACGGCAGATGCTTGCAGAAAAAGGGCAAAAGATGAGGGCATATTTTACGCAAACCACGTGTTTAACCCGCTTTTTTACCAAGGCACTAAAACATATATATATGAAATTTACGAGCAGCTTCGCTTTGTCCCTGAAAATCTCTTTTTGCCAGTTGGCAACGGCACCTTGCTATTTGGTTGCGAGATCGCGCTAAATGAGCTATATGAGGCTGGAGTGATAAAACAACTACCTAAAATTTTCATCGTTCAAAGCGAAAAGTGCGCACCATTTTTATGGGCAACAGGCGAGCCACGTACGATCAAGCCAGAGCCAACTTTGGCTGAGGGCATAGCGATCGCAAAACCTGCTCGTGGCGCTGAGATATTAGCTAGCAGGTACGCAGGAGAACGCGAGGTGATCACGATAAAAGAAGAGGATATTGAGCCAGCTAGAAATTTCCTAGCAAGCCGTGGTTTTTACGTCGAGCACACCACAGCGGCCATCTATGTAGCCTACGCAAGCTACGCAAAATCACACGAGCTTGAGGGCAAAAGCATCATCTCGATGTGTGGCGCTGGGCTAAAAAGCGAGCATTAAGATAAATTTGCAGGTCATTTTGCCTGCAAATTTGCCTATTTTAGCGACTTTGGTTGTGGCATTTCTTGACAACAAAGTTTTATTTTTATAAAATGCCAAAACTTTCAAAAACTTTTGAAGCCTAGAATTCTGCAATCTTATCCCCGCATTTAAAGAGGAAAAATGGAAAACAATAACCAAACCGAGCAAAGTGCTGCTCAAAACACAAAAACTACAAAAAAACATCAAGCATCAAGAACCCACGTACCAGTCGACGGACACAAGATCGAAGAGCTAAGAACGCTTAGCTTAGATGAGCTAGTGCAGATCGCAAATGGCGTTGGCGTCGAAAATCCACGCGAATTTCGCAGGCAGGATTTGATATTTGAGATACTAAAAACCCAGACAAAACAAGGCGGATTTATACTATTTACTGGAATTTTAGAGATCACAAACGAGGGTTACGGCTTTTTAAGGGCTGTTGATGCAAATTTAAGCGACAGCTCAAACGACGCTTATGTTTCAAACTCTCAGATCCGCAAATTTGCACTTCGTGTGGGCGACATCATCACCGGCCAAGTAAGAGAGCCAAAAGATCAGGAAAAATACTACGCACTTTTAAAGATCGAAGCGGTAAATTATATGCCTCTAGCAGACGCAAAAGAGAGGCCGTTATTTGACAACCTAACCCCACTTTTCCCAACTGAAAAGCTAAATTTAGAGTACGATCCGATGAAGCTAACGGGCCGTGTGCTTGACCTTTTCACGCCTATTGGCAAGGGTCAGCGTGGCCTCATCGTCGCACCTCCAAGAAGTGGTAAAACTGAGCTTATGAAAGAGCTAGCTCACGGCATCGCTAAAAACCACCCAGAAGCCCAGCTAATGGTGCTTCTAGTAGATGAGAGACCAGAAGAAGTTACCGACATGCAGCGCTGCGTAAAAGGCGAGGTATTTAGCTCGACATTTGACCTGCCAGCACTTAACCACGTCCGCGTGGCAGAGCTAGTCATCGAAAAGGCAAAACGTCTAGTTGAGATGGGTAAAGATGTCATCATCTTGCTTGATAGCATAACCCGCCTAGCACGTGCTTATAATACAGTCACCCCGCCAAGCGGCAAGGTGCTAACTGGCGGCGTGGACGCAAACGCACTTCACAAGCCAAAACGCTTCTTTGGCGCAGCTAGAAACATCGAGCACGGCGGCTCGCTAACCATCATCGCAACCGCGCTAATCGACACTGGCTCACGTATGGATGAAGTGATATTTGAAGAGTTTAAAGGCACTGGCAACAGCGAGATCGTACTTGATCGCAACATCTCAGACCGCAGAATTTACCCAGCTATCAACGTGCTAAAATCAGGCACCAGAAAAGAAGAGCTACTTCAAAAGCCTGATGAGCTTCAAAAAATTTGGGCTATTCGCTCTGCGATTGCCACTATGGACGACGTCGAAGCGCTTAAATTCTTATACGCAAAAATGCTAAAAACAAAAGATAACAAAGAGCTTCTCTCTATCCTAAACGAGTAAATTTAACTGAGCTTGAAGCACTTGCTTTGAGCTCAAATTTAATATCTAAACAGCAACTACTTTACTTAAAAAAGCAATTTGGGCGTTTCTAGCCAAAAATATTTGATAATTTTTAAATTTCTAGCATTTTTTAAATAACTTAATATATAAAAAGATTATGGTTTTTTAAAGACTATTTACTAAATTTTTCTATGTCTTGATTGATTAAATTTTCATATTCGCAAAGCTCGTTGCAAGTCTTTTTGCTCTGTTCGATCAGCTCATCAAATTTAAATCCAAGCATCACTATACGATAAAGGTTTGGTTTGTGTTTTCGCCAGTTGTAAAGCGTTGCGACATCAACGTCTAAATGATAAGCCATATCACGTTTTGTCATCTTAGCCACTTTACACTCCTTTTTTTGAGTGATTTTATAAATTTTATTCTGATAAGAAAACAATTGAATTATTTTATGTTTTTTATTAATTTCATTGAATATTTAAACTTTATTTAATATAAGAAAATTTAAAATAGCCACGTAACATTTTTTTAAATAAGGAGTAAAAATGAAAAATGTAGTTTTAAAAGTTGCTTTAGGTTTAAGCCTAGCTAGTGCCGCTGCTTTAGCGCAAGGAGCCTTTGTAGGAGTTGAGGGAGACTACTCTTTTGGTTCAAATTTAACAGCAAAAAGCGACAATGGCACATCAAAAGCCAAAAAAACACAACCAGGTCTTGGCGTAAAAGCTGGTTATGACTTTGACGTAGCTAGAGTTTATGGAGCTTACATATATGACTTTCAAGCTAAAAAGTCACTTGGCGACGAAGATGGCACAATAATAAAATGGAAAACTCATAAATTTATAGTCGGAGCTGACTACACTCAAAGCGTAGCAAAAGATCTTAAACTAGTTCTTGGTGGCTATACTGGTTTTTCAAAACTTAAAATGGATGTATTTGACACACATGATGGCTCTGAAAAAGGCAACGCAACTGGCTGGATACTTGGAGCAAAAGTCGGTGCTGAATACTCTATCAATGAAAATAATGCAGTTGAGTTTGGTTTAAAAGCTGATAGAACAAAATATCGCTCTATAGCAAAATATGATAATGCAAAAATAAAAGAGACAAACGTCGGTCTTTATATGGGATATACATATAAATTTTAATTACCAGCAAGCTCAAATTTCAAAGCAAATTTGAGCTTTTACTAGAAACTATAAATTTACTAGCTTTTCTAAATTTTCGCTGTCCAAGCGGTAGGTTCTCCACTCAAGCGATTGGTTTTTAGCGCCCATGCTTTCATAAAATTTGATGCTTGGCTCATTCCAGTTTATGCAACACCACTCAAGCCTCTTTAAATTTTCATCCTTGCAAATTTGAGCTAGAAATTTAAAAAATGCCTTGCCGATGCCTTGATTTCTATACTCTTTTTTGATGTAGATGTCCTCAAGATAGATCCCGCCAAGCCCTAAAAACGTAGAAAACGTATAAAAATAGATAGCATATCCTATCGCCCTGCCCTCACTCTCGCAGATAAGGGCTTTTGCGTGGTTTTTGTTAAAGATGGAGTCAGCAAAAATTTCATTTGTAAAAGTAACTTGTTCGCTCATCTTTTCATAAGCCGCAAGCTCTCTTACAAGCTCGCAGATCACGTCTATATCGCTCTTGGTCGCTTTTCTTATTTGAAATTTCATTAGTTATCACCAAAGAGTGCTTTTAGATCTTTAACCATTTCGCCATTTTCGCTGCCACTGCTAGTTTTTGAGCCAAGCTCATTTAGCTCGATCTCATAACCAGTTAGCATGCTTGCAAGGCGGATATTTATGCCATTTTTACCGATCGCCTTGCTCTTTTGTTCGCTCGCAAGTGTCACGATCGCCTTGTTTTCCTCGATCTTTACAGATGTGATGATCGCAGGTGCCATAGCACGAGCTACCAAGATCGCTGGCTCAGTGGTGTACTCAATCGCATCTATACTCTCGCCATGAAGCTCTTTACTTACAGCATTTATCCTAACGCCCTTTGTGCCAACGGTTGCGCCTACTGGATCGATGTTTGGAGTGGTCGAGATGAGCGCTACTTTGGCTCTTTCACCAGGGATCCTCGCACTTCCTTGGATGATGATACCGCCGTCTTTTATCTCTGGTACTTCTGAAGTTAGTAGCGCCTCAAGAAATTTAGGCGAAGTCCTTGAAAGCTCGACTTTTATGCCTAAATTCTTATCTGTGAAAACTTTTCTAATGACCGCTTTTACCACGTCGCCTACTTTAAATTTCTCGCCTTTTATACGGTTTTTACGTGGCAAGATAGCGCGAAGCTCGTCTATCTCTATAAATGTGTTTTCGTCGTTATCTACCCTAACAACTGGTCCAAAAACCATGTGACCGCTCATCTCATTATATTTTTGTAAAATTTTCTCTTCAACTAGGCGCTGTATGTGATACTCAAGCTCTTTGTGAAGTGTTTGGGCGGCTGTTCTGCCAAGATTATCAAGGCTTAGCTCGTAAGTGAGCTCATCGTCGATTTCAACGCCACTATCTATCTTTTTAGCCTCTTTTAAACTTAAAAAGTGCTCATTGTCTTCAGCAAGCCTCTCATCATCGTTTGCTACGATTGAAATTTTTTGATAAAGCTTTAAATTTTTATTCGCATCGATGCTCACGTCATACTCATAGTTCTCTCCATAAACCCTCTTTGCAGTGTTTATCAAGGCTCTTATGACGCGCTCTTTTACATCTTCGATATCTAAATTTTTCTCATTTGCAATTGACTCTATAATGTCTGATATTCTTTCCATTTTTTCTCCATTGTGACGATAAATTTCGGGGATTTTTCGTGAAGTTTTGAAATTATACATAAGCCATACTTTTAATAACTTTAAGCTTGTTATTAACTTTTATTTAATCCTTTTTTTATGATGATTTGGGTATATTGACCGATTAAAATTTTAGATTTTGAAAGGATTAAAAATGGAGCTTAAACTTGCAAGAGCCGAATTAGACGCGAAACCAAAAACGATTTCACTAGAAAAGATCGAAGCTGCCGTTGATAAAGAAGGTCAGAAAATTTTCTATTTTGATAAAGAAAACACACACAAACAACTAATCGCCTTAGTCGAGCACTTTGAAGAAAAAGGGCTAAGCGTCTATCACAGAACCGTAAAATATGGCCTTGATGATAGCGATTATATGTATGAAGTGCATATACTTTAATGAGTAAAAAACTCTTTATCCAAACTTTAGGTTGTGCTATGAATGTTCGTGACAGCGAGCATATCATAGCCGAGCTCTCACAAAAAGAAGACTACTCCTTAACACAAAACATCGAAGAAGCTGATTTAATCCTTATAAATACCTGCTCGGTTCGTGAAAAGCCAGTTCATAAGCTCTTTAGCGAGGTCGGAGCATTTGAAAAAGCCAAAAAAAGAGGTGCTAAGATAGGCGTTTGCGGCTGCACTGCAAGCCATTTGGGTAGTGAAATTTTCAAGCGCGCACCTTATGTTGATTTTGTCCTTGGCGCAAGAAATGTTAGCAAGATCACAAAGGCGGTAAATACGCCTAAATTTATCTCAACCGACATCAACCACGACGAGAGCGAATACGCATTTGGTGAATTTAGAGGCTCACCATATAAAAGCCACATCAACATCTCTATCGGCTGCGATAAAAAATGCACCTACTGCATCGTCCCACACACCAGAGGCGATGAAATTTCCATCCCTTCAAGCCTCATCCTAAAAGAGGTAGAAAAGGCTGCAAAAAGCGGCGCAAAAGAGATATTTTTACTAGGACAAAATGTCAATAACTACGGCAAAAGATTTTCAGGTGTGCAAGAAAATATCGATTTTAGCGATCTTTTAGTAAAAATAAGCGAGATAGAGGGCGTTGAGAGGATAAGATTTACAAGCCCACACCCACTTCACATGGATGATAAATTTCTTGAAATTTTCACCTCTAACTCAAAAATTTGCAAGTCTATGCACATGCCACTTCAAAGCGGAAACACCAAAGTTTTGCGCGAGATGAAGCGCGGATACACAAAAGAGTGGTTTTTAGACCGCGCACTAAGACTTAGAAAGATGTGCCCAGATGTGAGCATCTCAACTGACATCATCGTCGCATTTCCAGGCGAGAGTGATAGCGAATTTGAAGATACGATGGACGTGCTTGAGCAAGTTAGATTTGAGCAAATTTTTAGCTTTAAGTATTCGCCTCGTCCGCTTACAAAAGCAGCTACTTTTACAAATCAAATAGATGATAAAACAGCTTCAGAAAGGCTAACACGCCTGCAAAATCGCCACAGTGAAATTTTAGACGAGATCGTGGCGGCGCAAAAAGATAAAATTTTTGATGTATATTTTGAAGAGCTAAGGGCAAATGGCGGCGTTGCTGGGCGAAGTTTTAACAACTTTTTAGTTCAAGTTGATGGCAGCGAAGAGCTTCTTGGCACTACGCAAAAAGTAAAGATCACAAACCCAAAACGAATGGTTTTGTATGGCGAGCTGCAAATTTAAAAGCACCTTTGAAAAGGTCGCCCTAAATGTTGGCGTCTTTTTCATATACATTTTGATGTGGCTCATTTTTCTAACCTGCAAAAAGAGCTACACTCCAAATTTCCTACCACAAAATGGCTGCGTCGTCGTCTTTTGGCACGGCAGGCTTAGCTTTATGAGCTTTGCTTACAGACGCTGGTGGAGCAGCCAAAACAGAAAACAAGGCAAGGTGATAATAAGCGACCACAAAGATGGCGAGCTCATCACCAAAATAATCAAATTTTTTGGCATTGGCACCATTAGAGGCAGCAGCTCAAAAGGCGGTGCAAGGGCGCTTATAGAAGCTCTAAGAGAGATAAAACAAGGCCACGACGTCATCATCACACCAGATGGCCCACGCGGACCAAGACACAGCGTAGCAGACGGAGCTACGGTGATCGCGCAAAAGTCATCTTGCGAAATTTATGCTCTAAATTTCGAAGCAAACTCGTTTTGGGAGTTTAAAAGCTGGGATAAGATGATACTTCCAAAGCCATTTTCAACTATAAATTTTAGCCTCTCAGCCCCTTTTAGCGTGGCAAATTTAGAGCAAAAAGAGGCAAAAGAGAAGATACAAAACGAGCTTTGGCAGGCCTCACAAAATGATGGCGGCAAGAGCGCAGAGCAAAACAAAGAGGACTTTAGGTCAAATTTAAAAATTTGGTGGAAAAAATATGCGCATAAAAATCCGCAAATCAGCGACGAGATAAGAGAAATTTTGGATGAAATTTATGAAAAATAAAATTTCTATCTTTATTGCCATTTTTATAATAGCTTTGTTTGGGCTATTTTTTTACAGCGACAACTCCTACAAGCTCGCTCTTGAAGCGAAATTTTACTACGAGGGCAAAGAGTATGAAAAGGCTATAAATTTAAGCCAAAAAGCCCTTGATCTTGATGCTTACAATAAAATGGCCGCCACCACGCTTAATCAAAGCAAGGCGGCGATCAAATTTAGCTCATACATAAAAAACGGCAAAGAGTATGTGGAGCGCATCAAAAAAATGAGCCAAAGTGGCGTCAGCAAGGCTGATAGTGAGCGCATCAAAATGATGTGTGATGTAATGATAGAGGATTTTGAGAGCTTAAGAAATTCTGCTTTGCTTGATGATAGCCTAAAAAGCGAAGCACTAAGCACAAAAGAGGTTTTTGTCAAGCTCAAAGATGAGCTGTTTTAAACTTATTTAATCCCTTTTTAGCTAACATATCAAAAATAATGCACTTAAATTTAGGAGAGTTATGTCTTTTAGCATCAGAAAGCTTTTTTCAAACCTTTTCTTAAGCGTCGTGATCGAGGGCAACGAGTGCATATTTTACGGTCAGGTCTTTAGAAACGGCAAGCTTACAAAAACTATAAATGCTAAATTTACCGACATAAGCATCGAAAATGTCGATGAAAAGGTCGTAAAATACATAGAAGAGCAAGAAAAGGCCTATTTTGGCGTCTATGTTTCGCTCTTTTTTAACGACGACTCACAAGGTGCGCTGCCTACTGCTAACTTTGACGAATACAAGAAATTTAATATCAACACACAAAATTTAACCAGCCTTGTGATGCAAGATAGCTGGAGCATATATGCAAATTTAAATGCTATAAGAAGATATAAAAACCTCTTTGGGCAAGGTAGCGTTGATCTTATCTACTCGCCTATCGCCCTGCTCTTTCACGAGCTTTTAAAGCGTGGAATTTCACCTAAAACTACGCTATATCTCTACATCCACTCGCACTCTTTTGCGCTTGCGATATTTAAAGACAAGCAGATGAAGCTCTCTACATTTTTAAATATGAGTGACACTGAAGAGGGCAACGAAGAGATCGAAAGCCTAAAAGAAGAGGATATAACAGACATAGACAATCTTATCGTCAAAGAAGAAGATGGCGCAACTGCGCTTGATGATTTTAAGAGTTTGGATGACTTCTTAAGCGACGATAAACCAAAAGAATTTGAAGATCTAAACTACGAGCTAAACATGCCAGCTTCGACCAATGTCGAGAAATCAGTGGCGATCTTTGGACGCGATATGAAGATGTTTGACTACATCGCAAAAGCTATGAAAGAATTTTATGAAAATCCAATCTACGGCGGTGATTTTATCGAGCAGATCATCGTTTTTG
This sequence comes from Campylobacter concisus, assembly GCF_015230015.1. Lineage (GTDB taxonomy): Bacteria > Campylobacterota > Campylobacteria > Campylobacterales > Campylobacteraceae > Campylobacter_A > Campylobacter_A concisus_AF. The sequence goes on from NZ_JAAKZC010000006.1 coordinate 15,598, forward strand.
AAAACACAAAAACAAGTGCAACCTTTTTACAATACCTGCAATCAGAGCTATTTGTAGAGACATCAAGCTATCCGATCAATACAAATCACATCATGAATGAGATCATGCAAGAAGAGATAACACTATGAAATTTAGCTTCATCACCCCAGAACCAAGACCGCTTCTATCTATCTTTAGTAAGCTCTGGCTAAGCCTCATTGGCTTTGTTTTTGTGGTGCTTTTGGTGGCAAATTTCTTTATCGTTTATAAAAACTACTCAACCAAGAAAAATATAGAATTTCTAGCAAACGAGCAAAAAGAGCTTAGCCAAAAGATAGTCACCACGGATGAAATTTCAGCCAAGCTTGCCGTGCAGATAGACTCGGCAAATGATATTTTTACGTCAAATTCTATCCTGAAGCAAAGCTTGCACAACCTCTTTGACCTTGTGCCTGATAGCATCACGCTTGAAGAGGTCTTTATGGATAAAAACTCGCTCATCATTCGCGGTATAACACCTACAAAAGATGTCTTTAACCAGCTTTTGGCCTCTCCGCTAAGGTCGATTTTTACCACGTCAAACACTAGCTTTTATCAGAGCAAAAACGGCTGGTACGGCTTTATAAGTACAAACAAGATTGATAATTCTGAGGGATATAATGAGTAAAAAAGATACGAGCTTAGAAAAAATCGACCCTGTAAAGCTTTTACTTTTTATATTTGCTTTTATCATAGTTTGTTTTATTATGATATTTGGCTTTATCGTGCCAAACATAAAAGAATTTAAAAGCCTCTCAAGACAAAACTACTCGCAAACCTCATCATACACGAAGGTAAAAAATGAATTTGAAGCTAAATTTAAAGCACTTGAAGCGACAAGACAAAAAGATGGCGCTATCATCTTGGCTTATGATACAGCTTTTGATAAGGATAAATTTATAAATTTTGCATCGCAGTTTTTTAGCGAAGTGAGCCTTAGAAAGATAGAAGAAGGTGAAAATAACGCAACTGAAAAGTTTTTTAGATACCGCCTAAACGTCACTAGCTCACTTAAAACTCCTCAGAAATTTTATGACTTTTTAGACGCACTTAGCAGCTATGATAGCATCATAAAAGCCGAATTTCCTATCGTCATGAAAGGCGAAAACGACAAGATCCACACAACCTTTAACATAAAAGTTTTTGGGTTTAAGTAACCAAATTTAATAAATTTCTCCGCATAAAACTTAAAACCACACCACCCTTAGCAAATACTTGGATATAAAAAGCTAGAGCCATCTCTGCTATAAGAGACTAAACAAGCTCTTACACGCGCAGATGCTGGCACACAAAGCGAGGTTATAAAACTATGTAGAGAGCTTCAAATCACGATCATAATGGCGACAAAAGATCTTTTTGAAAGTAGGATCAAATTTAAAGAAATTTACGAATACGATATGACAAGCAAACAGCTTTTCAAAAATGGTAAAGAGGTGCAGATGCCAAAAATGAGGCAAAACTCTTCTTTTTGCTCGTGAGTAATATAGAGAAAGTTGTAAGTTACGAAGTGATCGAAAACTATGTCTGGAGCGAAAAATCGATGAATAACGAAGCACCTAGAATGACTATCAAAAAGATAAGGGCAAAAACTGACGCCGATCTCATCAAAAACATCTCAGGCGTGGGATATAGACTTAGCGGATCGAACTAAATTTAACTTTGTGTAGCTTTTATAAATTTAAGCTACACAAATTCTTACTTTTTATCCACACATTTGCCAAGTTGGCAGGCTCTTTTGTAAAGTGCGTCCGCCTTTGTTTCATCGCCGCTTAGTTTTGAAAGTAAAAAGCACGACTGAGCATATTCAAGCTCGCAGCTCTTTGCCAAAAGCTTTAGCACCCTAGCCTCAGCCTTGGTTCTATCTATCTTATGAGTTTTTAAATTTTCGCTTTCGATGTAGGATTTTAGCCCCATTGCCTCGTTGTAGCAACCAACGCCGTCGCCACTATCGCAAGCTAGTTTATAAAGTTTTAGAGCCTTTTCGATATCTTTTTGCTCATCAACTAGCCCTTGCTCATAAATTTGACCCAAATTTGAGCAAGCAGTTGCAAGCCCAGCGTTGCAAGCCTTTTCGTAGTAGCCTTTTGCTTTCACGAAGTCCTTTTCGTTGCTAAAATTTACAGCTAGGTTGTTGCAGTCGATGCTATTTCCGCTCTCGCAGTTTTGCATCATCTTCTCTTTTTCAAGCTCAAGACGCTCCGCCCTAGCCTCCTCATCACTTTGCCAAAAGCCAAAGCTCACCATCTTTTGCCACGACCAGCAGCCACTTAGCATAAAGCTAGCAGCTACGATAAGCCCGAAATTTAAAACTTTTTTCACTTATTTTCCTGCTTACATGCCAAGCTTTGCGCCTAGTCTTTTCATCTGCGGGCACGCCTTGTTTAGACCGCGAAAGCAAGCGACTTTGTAAATTCCATAGGCTCTCTTTTCGTCCTTGTTCATGCCAAGGCCTAGCTCATACATCGCACCGATATTTGCGCAGCTTGGCAGATCCCCAGCGTTACAAGCGTTTGTATAGGCCTCCATCGCAAGATAGTAGTCTTGTTTTACGATCTCGCCCTTGCGGTAGGCGTTGCCTAGATGATAGCAAGCTTGCACGCCGCCACTATTGCAGCTATCTTTGTAAATTTCGACCGCTTTTTTTGGATCTTTTTTCACACCAAGACCGTTTTCATAGAGCGTGCCAAGATTTGAGCAAGCAAGCTGCACCTTCGCATCGCAAGCCTTTTTATAGTTTGCATAAGCATTGTCATACTCTTTCATAAGCTCAAAATTTACGCCCAAGTCATTGCAAGCTTCAGCATCGCCGCTCTCACATTTTGGTGTTAAAAGATCGATAGCATTTTTTGAAATTTGCTCTTTGTTTTGCACCACCTTTTCGTCCTTTGGCTGCTGCCATGAGTCATCTTGCTTTGGCGTCTCTCCGATGCCGATCACATTTAAGCAGCCTGTGAAAAATAGAGCAGTTAAAAGTAGTAGATATTTTTTCATTTTTGTCCTTTTAGTATTGTCCAAACAAGTCATTTAGGGCTTCGCTGATGCTTGGATGAGTGAAAATTTGGTTTTTAAAGAAATTTGCATCTGCTTTTAAATTCATAGCGATCGCGATCTCATTTATGATCTCATTTGCGTAGATGCAGTGAAAGCTAGCCCCCAAAATTTCGCCACTACTAGCTTCAACGATCGCTTTTAACATGCCCACATCGTGATTTAGCACCTTTGCTCCTGGCACTGCCGCCATGCTAAGCTTAAGTTCTTTGAAATTTAGCCCAAGCTTACTAGCTTCTTTTGCATTTACGCCAACTCTTGCTAGCGGAGTGTCTGTAAATAGCACATTTGCATGGATGCTTCTGTTTTGTGTGGTACGTTTTTTGTCGCCAAAAATTTGCGAGAAAACTATCCTAAAATCATCCAAACTAGTGTAAGTAAAAAGCTCTCCGCCGCGCACATCGCCCACTGCGTAGATGTTTGACACATTTGTCTGAAGGCGCTCATTTGTCTTTATAAAGCCTTTTTCGTTTAGCTCGGCGCCAGCTGCTTTTAAATTTAGATCATCTAAATTTGCCACTCTGCCAAGCGCTACTAAGAACGCATCAGCCTTGATGATCCTATCTTCACCATCTTGTTTGAAATTTAGCGCATTGTCTTTTAGGCTCTCTATCTCGCAGCCCTCTAAAATTTCGATGCCTTGCACGTTTAGCGCATCTTTTACGCTTTTAGCTATGTCTTCATCTTCGTTTTTTAGAAGTGGTGAGCGTCCGACGATGGTCACTTTTGAGCCAAAATTTGCAAACATCGATGCAAACTCGATGCCGATGAAGCCGCTGCCAACGATGACAAGATGCTTTGGCATAGTTTTTAGATCGAGCAAAGTTTTGCTTGAAAAGACGTTTGAGTTTGTTATCTCAAATGGCGCATACGCCTCTTTTGAGCCAGTGTTTATGATGATAAACTCGCCCTCAACGACTTTTTGCTCGCCGTTTGAGGTTGTAACTAGGACGCTATTTTTATCTTTAAACGAGCCAACACCATCGATCACATCGATATTTTCTTTATCATTTAGCATCGCATAGTTTTTAGAATTTAAAGCTGAGATTAGCTTATTTTTGTTTTCGATGCTAAGCGTGTAATACTCGTTTTCAACGCTATTGTCTGCATATATCGCCTCTTTTGCAGCTGTGATAAGACGTTTTGTCGGTATGCAGCCTACGTTTATGCAAGTGCCTCCATACATCTTTGGCGATCTCTCGATTAGCGCGACTTTTTTGCCAAGTGCAGCAGCCTTTACAGCTAGCGTCTTGCCAGCCTTACCAAATCCAATAATAACAATGTCATATTTCATTTAATTTTTCCTATTATGTAGTATGTAGTTTCGTTTATCTTTTTGATATCCATTTTGTATTTATTTGCCCAGCTTTTGATGATCTCATCAACACGCTCTTTTATCTCTTTGACGGTCGCAACGTTTTTTATCTTTAACCTATCCTCACTCCCGCTCATCGCTACAAAGCAAAGGTGTGGCTTTAGATGATCGTTTAGCTCGATCACACTCTTTGGCAAAAGGCCGTCAGTGTTGTTTAAAATTCTACGCATATGCTCAGTGGTCGTTTCATCTATGTTGTAGCCAAGCTGTGTCAAAAGTGCGTTATGATCCATATCGTTCCTTTTTGCTTAAAATTTGCGATCATTATAAGATAAAATTCGATAAAATCGCCTAAATTTTCAAGGACAAATATGAAAAAATTTATCATTTTTCTATTTAGCATTTTGCTATTTTGGGGCTGTTCGGCAGAGCAAATTTCGCAAAATTTAGGTCTTAGCGAGCCACCACTTGATCCTGAAGTAGAGCAGATAGCAGACGCCATCTATCTATATAACGAAGGCAACTACCCAAAGGCTTGCAAGAGATTTTACGACTACGCAAAAGATGGCAATGTCCTAGCCATGCAGCAAACTGGCGTTTGTTTTCGTGACGGCAAAGGCTTTAGCAAAGATATCTTAAGGGCACTTTTTTGGTTTGAGACAGCTGGCAGATACGGCAACATAGATGGTCTTAGAAGCGCTGGATACATCTACGAATACGGCCTTGGGGTCAATAAAAATTTAGAAAAAGCGATATATTTTTACGAAAAAGCCACAAGCCTTGGCTCAAGCGAAGCTAGCTACGATCTAGGGCTTATATATCTTGGCAAAAATGACTATAAAAAAGCTAGAATTTATCTTGACGAGGCTTGCTATCACGGCAAAGAAGAAGCCTGCACGAAGCTAAAAGAGATGAAATTTTAGCTCTTAATTAGTCTCAACAGAATTTAGAGCCGAATACCCGATCAAAATCACACTTGTTATCATAAGAACAGATACAAAAATTCCCATTTTTATCCTTTATTTCTTTAACTCTTTTATCTCTTTTAATATCTTTTTAGACTTTGCGTTGCCAAGCAATATCAAAATCAACAAAAGAGCTGCGCACATACAAACACTATAAAATTCTAGCTTGTCGGCATAGTCCTTATAGTGGGTAAAAATCCAGCTTATAAGACCGACCAAAATTGTAACAAAAATTCCGAGCCAAAATTTTAGCATGCCTAAGCGCTCTTTAGCTTCATCCAATTTTGGCATTCTCTTCCTTCTTATTTTTGAGTGATTATAGCATTTAACGCATAAATTTAATAGCTAGCTATATTTTAGCTCCTACGCCTCAGCCTTTTGAGCGATCAAAACGCCCTCTATCATCTTTTTGATATCACCATCAAGTATCGCGTCAGTTTGCGAAAATGCCTCGCCGCTGCGGTTGTCTTTTACCTGCTGATACGGGAAAAGCACGTATGATCTTATCTGATGACCCCAGCCGATCTCGCTCTTTTCGACGCTGTTGCTAGCCTCTTGCTGCTTCATCAGCTCAAGCTCGTAAAGGCGCGACTTTAGCATTTTCATCGCTGTGGCTCTGTTTTTGTGCTGACTGCGGTCGTTTTGACACTGCACGACGATGCCAGTTGGTATGTGCGTGATGCGGATGGCAGATTCAGTCTTATTTACGTGCTGACCGCCTGCGCCGCTAGCTCTATAAGTGTCTATCTTTAGATCTTTCTCTTCGATCTCGATCTCTATATCATCATCTACTTCGGGACTCACCATGACGCTAGAAAAGCTCGTGTGGCGGCGTCCTGCGCTATCAAATGGGCTTGTTCGAACGAGTCTGTGGATGCCATTTTCTGCCTTGAAGTAACCATAAGCGTTTTCGCCTTTTACGATAAAGCTCACATCCTTTAGCCCTGCCTCTTCGCCCTCTTGAAAGTCCAAAGTCTCGACCTTAAAACCCTCACGCTCGCAAAATCTAAGATACATCCTATAAAGCATGCTCGCCCAGTCGTTGCTCTCAGTGCCGCCAGCTCCTGGGTGTATCGATACGATCGCGTTTTTGCCGTCATCTTCGCCACTTAAAAGCATAGAAATTTCTAAATTTACTATCTTTTCATCTAAATTTTTAGCATCTTCAAATAGAGAATTTATAGTCTCCTCGTCATTTTCAGAATTTGCTAACTCAAAGAGCTCCTTTGCGTCACTAACTGCTTGATGAGCGTCACTAAATTTAGCAAGCATGTTTGAAATTTTTGTCTTTTCTTTATTTAGCGCTCCAGCTTTAGCGATATCTTGCCAAAAGTCAGGGTCTTGCTCTATGGCCTCGATCTCTTTTAGCCTAGCCTTTATCTCGTCAGGCTTTACGATAGAGCCTATGTTTTCAACTTTTGTTTGTAGCTTCTTTAAAAGCTCGTTGTATTCGTAATTATCCAAGTTTTTCTCCATAAATTTTTGCCGATTTTAGCCAAAAGTTGCTTACATTTTTAAATTTACGCCCTTTTAATCCTTTTTTGTTACAATGCCAAGTTAAAATTTAGATAAAAAGAGTCAATATGCAGATCATAAGAACTATAAAAGAGCTTGAGGAATTCGTCTCAAACGCAAGTGGCAAGATCGGTTTTGTCCCGACAATGGGCGCACTTCACAACGGACACGTTAGCCTTATCAAAAAATGTGTGAGTGAAAATGGGATAAGCATCGTCTCAACCTTTGTCAATCCAACTCAATTTTTACCAGGCGAAGACCTAGAAAAATACCCGAGAAAAGAGCAAAGCGACATCCAAATCTGCGAGCAAAACGGCGTTAGTGCTATCTTCATCCCAAACGAAAAAGAGCTTTACTTTGAAGATGAGCCTCTCATCGTCGCTCCAAAGAAGCTTTCGACCATTTTAGAGGGCAAAACTAGACCAGGACACTTTGACGGCGTCTTAAGAGTGCTAAACAAGCTATTTCGCCTAACTCGTGCAAATAGCGTCTATATGGGCAAAAAAGACACCCAGCAGCTCATTATCGTGCAAAATATGATAAAGACATTCTTTCTAAACATCGAGCTAGTTGCCTGCGATATCGTTAGAGAGCCAGACGGTTTAGCGCTTTCAAGCAGAAACGTCTATATCTGCGATGAAGATAAGTGCAACGCGCTAAGGCTTTCAAGGTCGCTAAATAAAGCACAAAATTTGATCCAAAATGGCGAAGAAGAGGCAAGCGAGATCAAAGCAAGCATGCTTGAGGTGCTTGAGCCACTAAAAGTTGATTACGTCGCGGTTACGGATAGAAATTTAAACGAAATTTCAAAGATAGAAAAAGGCAACACCATCATCTTAGTAGCCGCCTTTGTAGGCAAAACTAGGCTAATAGACAACATCTGGATCTAAAAATGCCAAAACTTCATCTAGTCTCGCTTGGTTGTAATAAAAATTTAGTTGATTCTGAGATCATGCTAGGACGCTTGCAAAACTACGATATCACGGACGATATCAGCGACGCAGACGTCATCATCGTAAATACTTGCGGATTTATCAAGTCTGCCAAAGAAGAGAGCATACAAACTATACTTGAGATGCACGAAGCTCGTAAAAATGGCTCTTTGCTCGTGGTGACTGGCTGTCTTATGCAGCGCTACAAAGATGAGCTTATAAAAGAGCTACCTGAGGTCGATCTCTTTACCGGCGTGGCAGACTACGACAAGATCGATGAGATCATCTTAAAAAAGCAAAATTTATTTAGCCCTCAGACTTATCTGCAAGCAAACGAAGAGCGTGTGATAACTGGTTCAAACTACCACGCCTACATCAAAATTTCAGAGGGCTGTAACCAAAAATGCAGCTTTTGTGCGATACCGACATTTAAGGGCAAGCTAAAATCGCGCTCGCTTGAAAACATCGTAAATGAGGTCAAAAATCTAGTCAAAAAAGGCTACTACGACTTTAGCTTTTTATCCCAAGACTCAAGCTCATATATGCGCGATCAGGGCGTTAGCGACGGGCTAATAAATTTAATAGACGAGACAGAAAAGATAGAAGGCGTAAGGAGTGCCAGGATACTTTACCTCTACCCAAGCACGACCAGCAAGGAGCTCATTTCGCGCATCATCGCTTCGCCTATCTTTCACAACTACTTTGACATGCCTATCCAGCACATCAGCGAAAATATGCTAAAGATAATGAAGCGCGGAAGTGGTGCTAAAAAGATAAAAGAGCTTTTAAATTTGATGAGAAATGCCAAAAATTCATTCTTGCGAACTGGTGTCATCGTGGGACATCCAGGCGAGAGCGAGGAGGATTTTGAGGAGCTTTGCGAGTTTTTAGAAGAGTTTAAATTTGATAGAATTTCAGCCTTTGCCTACTCAAAAGAAGAGGACACAGCCTCTTTTGAAATGGAGCAAATCCCAGCTAAGATCATCTCAAAAAGGCTAAGCAAGATAGAAAAGATCACCAAAAAAGCGATAAATGAGAGCTTGCAAAAAGAGCTTGGCAAGCAAATTTACGCATCGCTTGAGGGCATAAGCAGCGAAGGTGAGATGTTTTACGCAGCCAAAAAAGATATCTGGGACAAAGATATAGACGGCGAAATTTTAATCAACGAAAGCGACGTAAAAGAGCTTGAGATCGGCTCGCTTTATCTCTGCGAAGTAAGCGAGATGGTCGATCAAAAGCTAGTCGCAAGAATCATCAAAAAAGCAAAATGATAAGCCAAGATGTGCGTGAGAGGCTAAGTGCAGGTGCTAACCTGCTAGCCTTCTCGCACGGCATAGATAGCACTGCACTTTTTTACATTTTACACGAGACTGGGGTCAAATTTGACCTAGCCATAGTCGATCACAACGTTAGAAAAGAGAGCAAATTTGAAGTTGAAAGCGCCAAGGAGCTTGCCAGTAAATTTGACAAAAAGATCTACGTAAAAAGTGTAAATTTAACTGGGTCAAATTTTGAAAGCAAGGCGCGCGAGGCGAGGTATGAGTTTTTTAGCGAAATTTGTCAGAAATTTGGCTATGAAAATTTGATCTTAGCACATCAATTTGACGATAAATTTGAGTGGTTTTTGATGCAGCTTGGCAAGGGCGCTGGGCTAAAAGAGCTCTTTGGCATGAGCGAGCTTGAAAGGAGAGAGCACTTTTGGCTCGTTAGGCCGCTTTTAAATTTACGTAAAAAAGAGCTTCAAAGCTACCTTGATGAGAGAAATTTAAAGTATTTTGTCGATGAGACAAATTTGGAGGGTAAGCTTAAAAGAAGCTTTGTGAGGTTAAATTTTAGCGAGCCGTTTTTGGACGAATACTTTAGCGGTGTTAAAAAAAGCTTTGAGTTTTTGGAGGCTGATAGGCAAAATTTGCTGCCAAATATAGCCAAAATAGACGATGAAATTTTTGTTGTAAAAAATGATAGCAACGTGGTGCGAGGCGTCGATATGGCAGCAAAAGAGCTAAATGTACTTTTAAGCAAGGCTCAAAAAGATGAGCTAAGTGCAAATTTAGCAAAGCAAACAAGTGTGGTGCTAAGTGGCAAGATCGCCGTTGGCTACGCTAATGAATACATCTTGGTTACGCCATTTTGCAAAGCCGTAATGCCAAAAGAGTTCAAAGAAAGAGCTAGAATTTTCAAAATCCCAGCGATAAATAGAGGCTATTTATTTACAAACGGCATTCAAATAGAAAATCTTTCTAATTTTTTTAGCAAATAGAGCTTTTTAGTCTGTAAATTTGATCTACTAAAGGATAATCTAAAACTAAATTTTACTTCAACTCTCAAGCAAGCGCCCACAAACATTAGTATTTAGAGAAAAACTGCGAATTTGGTTTTGGCTATTTTTTATCTCTGAGATAAACTGCTTTTGCATTTAAATTTAGAGTATAAAGGCTATAAATTTAATCCACAAAAGAGCAAATTTAAAATTTCTAGCGCTAAATTTTACCCTTACGATATTAACACTAAGGCGACAAGTGTGCAAATTTGAAATTTTATCAGCAAATTTGCTCCGGCTCTTTTTTGCTTTGTCGTAGCTGCCTTTAAAGTTAAATTTGGAGTGGCAAGAGCTATAAAATTAAGGTCAAATTTATAGCTCTAACCTTAGCAAAATATGGCACTAAAGCCGCAAATTTGATCACATCGCCTACAAGCCATTAAACAAAACAATAAGAGCATAAATTTATATACGCAACAAAATTTTGCGAACGAGATAATGAAATTTGCAGATTATTAAGATCAAACACGAGCCTAAATTTAGCCTCAGCTCGTCTGCTGTGCCAAATTTAGAAAACGTGCAAAAAGTAAAATTTAGCAAAGCTCACAACAAAAGACAGCCCATAAAACAAATTTAAACAATCCAGCAGTTTAATTCTACCTCATCAAATCCATTTGCATAAAATAATGCGTAAAATTTTATAAATTTTATTACGCACTAGGCGAGGATTTTTTCTATCAGCTCTCTTTTTAGCACAAAGTCATAGCTAAAAGCATTCACCACGACGCCAGCATAACTACTCTCTTTTAGCATCGCTAGATACTCTTTTAGCCCTATCTCTATGCTCTCTTGCTCACTGTCATTTCGCCAAAGCTTCATCGCCTCTTTGCTAGTAAATGCCGGAAAATAGCTAAGCTTTTCGCTCTCATCTTCAAGGAGGATAAATTTGATATTTGAGCCCTCTTCTTCATAAACAACGCCACCATCAGGCTTTGCAAGTGCTTGGTTTAAAAGCACTGGAGCAAAAAATGTGGCCTTTTTCAAAGCCGATATCAAATTTATCTCATTTTGCTGGCTAGGCTCATTTAAAAATTTATCCATCGCTTCTTGCATATTAACCCCTAAAAGCCTCGTCTACGGCCTGGCAGATCGTGTGTATAAAAAAGATGTGCGACTCTTGGATCCTTGCAGTATCGCTTGAGCTAACAACTAAATTTAGATCACATCCTTCATTCATCGCGCCACCGCCTTTGCCGCTAAGTCCAAGCACCAATGCGCCCATTTTCTTTGCACTTTTTATCGCTTCAAGGACGTTTTTACTATTGCCACTTGTTGAGATCGCCACGAGCAAGTCACCCTCCTGCGCTAAAGCCTCAAACTGGCGTGAGAAAACGTAGTCAAATCCGTAGTCGTTGCCAATGGCTGTAAGCGCTGAAGTATCGGTAGTTAGCGCGATGCCTGGTAGTGCTTGACGCTCGCTTTTATATCTGCCAGTTAGCTCGGCCGCAAAGTGCTGTGCGTCCGCCGCAGAGCCGCCGTTGCCACATATCAGCACCTTTTTGCCATTTTTTAGCGTATCAGCTACCATCTGGCAAGCACGCTCAAGCTCGCCTAACAAATTTACATGCTCGTTAAAGGTCTTTTGGTGAGCCTCGAGCTCATTTTTTATCATCGTTTTTAGCATCTTTTATCCTTTTTATTATCCCTGTCGTGCTTTTGCCCTCGACAAAGTCAATCAGCCTGACCTCTTTTACGATCTCGCTGCCAACGACCTCTTTACCCTTGTAATCAGCCCCTTTTACAAGCACGTCTGGCTTTATCTTTGTTATCAAATTTAATGGCGTATCCTCGTCAAAAATAACGACATAGTCGACAAATCCAAGCCCACTTAGCACGCAGGCTCTATCATCTTGTGAATTTATAGGACGCTCATCGCCCTTTAGCCTCTTAACTGAAGCGTCTGAGTTTAGCCCAACGACCAAAAGATCGCCAAGCTCCCTTGCTCGGGCTAGGTATTTTACGTGCCCAGCGTGCAAGATATCAAAGCAGCCATTTGTGAAAACGACCTTTTTCTTGCCCTTTTGGCTCAAAATTTCTTCTAACTCCTCGACGCTTTTTAGCTTGTGCTCGAAATTTGCCCCAAACGAGCTATTTAGCAACTGCTCGATCTCGCTAAAACTAGCCGTTGCGCTGCCTATCTTTGCCACGACGACGGCTGCTGCGAGGTTTGCTATCTTTATCGCCTCTTTTATATCAGCCCCGTTTGCTAGCATGTAGCCAAGTGTAGCCAGCACCGTATCTCCAGCGCCAGTGACGTCAAAGACCTCTTTTGCCTTAGCAGCAAATATGTGTAGCCTATCATCATATAGCGCGATACCCTCTTCTGAGATCGTGATGATCGAATAGGTCAAATTTAGCTCGTCTTTTAGCTGTTTTATCGCCTTTTCAAGCTCGGTTTTGTCTTTTATCTTTAAATTTGTAGCCTCGCTCGCCTCTTTTTTATTTGGCGTTAGAAGGGTTGCGTTTTTATACTTTGAGTAGTCGCTGCCTTTTGGGTCTATGAGCACTGGGATCTTTAGTCTCACGCACTCGTTTATGATCTCTTGGCAGACTTTTTCGCTAAGCACGCCTTTGCCGTAGTCGCTTAGCAAGACGGCCTTAAAATTTGCAAGATTTTCTTTTACTTTTAAGACGAGCTCATCTTCTAAATTTATCTTGACAACGCTCTCTTTATCGATCCTGACAACTTGCTGATGAGATGCCATGATGCGGCTTTTTATCGAGCTTTCACGCCCTTTTTCAGTAAGGATCAGCTCATCTTTTACATTTAGCTCAGCAAGCTTCTCTTTTATCTTTTTACCAGCCTCGTCATCTCCTAAGACGCTAGCTACGCTCACATTTGCGCCAAGCGAGAGCAAATTTCTCACCACGTTGCCAGCACCACCAAGCGTGTAAGTTTCGTTATTTATCTTTACGACCTGCACTGGCGCTTCAGGCGAGATGCGCTCGCAGCTGCCCCAGATATAGTGGTCCAGCATGAGATCGCCGACGACTAAAATTTTAACCCTCTTAGCCATTTATCTCTTCCTTATAAATTCTCTTTATCTCTGGCAAGTAGTCTTTTATCGCCTCTTCCAAGCTCCACGTAGCACTAAAGCCAAATGCCTCTCTAGCTGGGGCTACGTCGGCTTCTGTGTGAAACTGATATGAGCCGACAAATGGGTTTTTTATGTATTCATTGCCTAAATTTACGCCGATCTCGCGCTGCAAGATGTCGGCGATATCTTGAAAGCTTCTAGCCTTGCCAGTAGCTGCGTTATAGACGCCACTTGGTGCATCAAGCGCTTTTATGTTTGCGTCAATGATATCTTTTATATAGACAAAGTCGCGTTTGATCTGGTCGCTGCCCTCAAAGAGCCTTGGGGTCTTTCCAGCTAAAATTTGCAGGCCAAACTGAAGCACCATCGAGGCGGTCTTGTTTTTGAAAAACTCGCCTTTGCCAAAGACGTTAAAATACCTCAGCCCAACCACGCTCACACCGCGCTTTGCGTAAATTTTATTGATATTATCCATGCTTAGCTTGCTAAAGCCATAGACGTTATTTGGTGCTTCGCACTCGCCAACGGTTTGTGGGCTCTTTGCGTTGCCATAAGTCGCCCCTGAGCTTGCGTAAATCATCTTTGCGCCCAAGCTCTCGCAGATATCTAGTAAATTTACAAAGGCATTTACATTTGTTTTTATAAGCTCATCTTGCTCTTTTACGGTCGTGTCTGAGATCGCTGCCTCGTGGTAGATGACGTCTGGAGCAAAGTCTTTTATCTTTTCAAGTGTGCTGCGATCGTTGATGTCACCAGCGTAAATTTCACCTTTAAAACCAAGTAAATTTTTAAAATGCCCAAAGCTTTTTAGGTTGCCATTGCTAAATGTCTCGTCGTTTCTAAATTTATCCACGACAAGCACGTGAGCGTCTTTATAGTTTTCATCAAAATAGTGCGCCAAGGCTGAGCCGATAAAGCCAGCGCCGCCAGTTATAACTATCTTTTTTCCGTTTAAATTCATAGTGATTTTTCCTTTTTTAGCTTATTTAAAACATCTCTTACATCTTTAAAATTTATACCATCAAGCAAGAAATTTCTACCAACACCTGCCCTTTTGCCAGCCTCGACGTCACTTGGTTTATCGCCTATCATTAGCGAGTTTTCAAGCTCTATGTTAAACTCTTTGCAAGCATCGAGTATCATTTTTGGATTTGGCTTTCTGCAGGTGCATTTTTGCTCTGGAGCGTGCGGACAAAAATAGACTTTTGTGATAAAAATTTGCTCTTTTTTAAAGCTTTCTAGCATAAATTTGTTTAGAGCGTCAAACTGCTCCTGCGTGTAGTAGCCCCTGCCGATGCCTGATTGATTTGTCACGACAAAGAGCTTGTAGCCAGCCCCAGCAAAATCTCTTAAGGCGTCAAAAATGCCATCAATAAATTTGAAGTTCTCAATCTCACAAACATATCCAGCGTCCTCATTTATGACGCCGTCGCGGTCTAGAAAAAGTGCTTTGTTGGCTGTTTCTTTTATCATTTGGTGATTATAGCCAAAATATTTTAACCCTCCCCTTGCAAATTTACATTTTTGTATTATAATGCCAGCACGTTTTTTAAAAAGGATGACAAATGAAAAAACTACTAATCGTTTCAAGTGTTGCAGCACTACTTTCAACTGCTGCTTTCGCTGCAGATGGCGCTACTATCTATAAAAAATGCGTTGCCTGTCATGGTGCTAAAGCTGAAAAAGTTTTCAATAACAAAGTTCCAGCTTTAACATCACTTGATGCAGCAACTATCGAGGCAGCTCTAAAAGGCTACAAAACAGGAGCAAATAAATTTGGTCTTGGTGCTATGATGAAACCTATCGCTACTCCAATGAGCGATGACGACATCAAAGCAGTAGCTGAATACATCCAAACTTTAAAATAATCACAGGGGCGCTCGCCCCTTTTTATAAATCCAAACTCACACTAAATTTTAAAAGCTCTTTTGGCAGATAGTCATCGATGTTGTTGATTGTATTGTTGTCTATTTCTATTAAATTTAGATTGTATTTTTTATAAAGCTCTATCTTTTGCTCTTTTCTTTTTATATACGCCTCGTCATCTTTCAAGCCCCAAAATTCAACATAAACCTTGCCTTTTGGTATGTAAAAATCACAATATATGTCCTCTTTTATCGGCACTCTTTTTTCATAAGCGTAGGCTATGCTCTCAGCAAAAAGCCAGTTTGCTATAACTAGCTCGGCCCTACTTCTTACATAGTAACCGTCGTTTGTTCGGTATTCAGCCTTAAATTTCTCTCTAAAATCTTCTTTTTGCTCTTTTTCAAGAGCTTTTTCGCCACTTTTTGTGATCTCGTCTATAAAATTTTCGTTATAAACTATCCTCTCATCCCACCTAACGCTAGCTCGGCCCATATAGTAGTTTTGCATGCCGCCATAGTATTTGCCGATATCTGTTACATTGTAGCCATTGTCACATTTTTTTATAAAGCCCAAATTTAGCAAAGCCAAATTTACATCTTTTGCATTTTTGCCAAATTTCTTTGCTATCTCTTTTGCACTAAATGTATCAGCTATATTTCTTTGATTAAATTTTACGTAAGTTTTTTGGCGCATCTTTCGCCTGATAAATTTTGTTATCAAATTTACTAAAATGACAAATATTATAATAGGCAGCGCAAAGCTAAAAAACGCTGGCAGCATAGTGGATAGTAAATTTGCCGTATCAAAAATTTGCATTTTTATGGTGTAGTGAGAGTAAATTTAAATTTTAAATGATAAATTCTGGCTCAAATTTTGTCCCATTTACCCTGACAACCCTTGCTGGTATGCCAACTACGGTTGCGTTTGCTGGGACATTTTTTAGCACGACTGAGTTTGCACCGATCTTAGCATTTTCACCGATAGTTATGGCACCAAGTATCTTTGAGCCAGCGGCGATAGTGACGCCATTTTTAATGGTCGGATGGCGCTTGCCACACTCTTTGCCAGTGCCTCCAAGTGTCACTTGATGATACATCATCACATCATCACCAACCTCGGCCGTCTCGCCGATAACCACGCCCATGCCGTGATCTATGAAAAATCTCCTACCGATCTTCGCCCCTGGGTGTATCTCTATGCCTGTTAAAATTCTTGCGATTTGCGAGATGAGTCTAGCTAGAAAAAACCACTTTTTTTCATATAAAAAATGAGAAATTTTATGAAACAAAACCGCATGGATGCCAGGAGTGTTTATAAGTATTGCCAAAAAGCAACAACTATGCACCGATGGGTCTTTTTCACGGACGGTTTGAACTAGCTCTTTTAGACTCTCCCACATATTTTATGCTCCGTAAAGCTCTGTACTTAGGTATCTTTCGCCGTTATCTGGCGCTATGAAAAGCACTTTTTTGCCAGCGCCAAGCCTTTTAGCCACTCTTTTAGCAGCCACGTAAGAAGCGCCGCCACTTATACCAAGCATCAAGCCATCGCTCTTTGCGACCGCTCTAGCTGCGTTTAGTGCGTCCTCGTTGCTCACTTTTTCTATCTCGCTAACTAGGCTTAGATCCATTGTGTTTGGCACAAAACCAGCTCCGATGCCTTGAATTTTATGTGGTCCAGCGTTGCCGCCACTTAGCACAGGTGATGCTTCAGGCTCAACAGCAACGATCTTTGTGTTATACCCTTTTGCTTTTAGCACCTTTGCCACGCCACTTATCGTGCCACCCGTGCCAACGCCCGCCACAAAGGCGTCTAGCTCGCTAAAGTCAGCCATGATCTCAGCGGCTGTTGTTAGCTCGTGAGCTTGTGGGTTGTATTTGTTTTCAAACTGGCTTAGCATTACGTGATTTGGCTGGGCAGCTAGCTCGGTAGCCCTTGCGATCGCCGCTTTCATGCCACCAGCTGCAGGGGTAAGCTCGAGCTGAGCGCCATAAGCAGCCACGATCTTGCGCCTTTCGATACTCATGCTCTCAGGCATGCAAAGTATCACTTTAAAGCCAAGCGCCGCACCGCACATAGCCGCGCCGATGCCGGTATTGCCACTTGTTGGCTCGACTATCGTATCGCCCTCTTTTAGAGTGCCATCAGCTAGCATTTTGCTTATCATATTAAATGCGATCCTATCTTTTACAGAGCCGCCTGGGTTAAAAAACTCTAATTTCACATAAATTTCAGCCTCATCGGCACCTGTTTTTACCTTTACAATAGGTGTATTACCGATCGTTTTAACGATATTGTCGTATATCATTGCCTCTCCTAATATAAATTTTACGTAAATTTAGCACAGAATTTAAAATAAAACATAAAAAGTCCTAATTTGCGCCAATTTAAAATAAATTTTAGTTTCTAATGCTATCAAGCACCTCTTGTCCGTTTTGGCTTAAAATTTTGCCTTTAAAATTTTCCTTGCAAAACTCTAAAATAAGCGAATGATAGAGCTTTAGAACCTCAACCTCATCAAATTTATCACTATCAAGAAATTTGTAAATTTCATCATACTCAAGCGAGCTAAACCACTCAGCCGCCTCGTCATAACACTCGAAATTATAGTCAAAATATGCCATTATCCTAAGCGCGTAAGCATCAACGACCATATATGGCTTCCCACAAGCATAAGCTAGTATCGCGTCACAACTCTCTGCGCCAACGCCTTTTACGTTTATTAGCCACTCGCGGCTTGCGTTTTCTTTGAAGTTATCAAAGCTCTCAAATTCATTTTTTATAGCTAGACAAAGCGTCTTTAGCCGTTTTGCCTTTGTGTTGTAAAAGCCACTTGGTTTTATGAGCGTGGCAAGCTCGCTGTTTTCAAGCGCGCAGATAGCTTGCAGGCTATCTTTGCCTGCTTTTTTTAGATTATCTAGCGCTTTTTCTACGTTTTTCCAGTTGGTATTTTGCACTAAAATAGCGCCCAAAATGACCTCAAAAGTGCCCTCACCTGGCCATTTTAACTCATCAAAATTTCTACTTTTGTGATTTAGCAGGGCTAAAAACAGATCAGTTGATCTCATTTGAAATTTTCTTTAAATGTTAGATAAAACTGCTTTGCCGTCCTACCGCTCCTGCTAGCTCTTAGCGTGGCGAAATTTTTAGCAAGATCATGCAGTGTCGCCCTATCGCCAGAGTAGTCTTTAAAGTAAAAATCAACCATTTTTAGGTACTCATCGTAGTTGCCTTGATAAAAGCTGACCCAAAGTCCAAAGCGGTCTGAGAGCGAAATTTTCTCCTGAGTAGCGTCGCTGTAGTGGATTTCTCCGTCTATTAGCTGCGAGTTTTCATTTTCGCTTTTAAACTCGCTTATTAGGTGGCGGCGGTTTGAAGTGGCGTATAAAAGGACGTTTTTAGGCGGCTTTTGGATAGAGCCGTCCATGATAGGCTTTAGAAATTTGTACTCATTGCTGCCATTTTCAAAGCTTAGGTCGTCACAAAAAATGATAAATTTAAACTCGCTTTTTCTGATCTCGTCGATGATATCGCCAAGGTATTTTAGATCCTCGCAGCCGATCTCGATGATACGAAGCCCCATCTTATAAAACTGCGTAAACACCGCCCTTACAAGGCTTGACTTGCCACATCCTCTCTCACCCCAAAGAAGCACGTGGTTTGCCTCGTCGCCAGCTATAAAATTTCTAGTATTTTTTAGCAAAATTTCCTTTTGTTTTTCCAGTCCATAAAGTGAGTCGATATCGACAAAATCAATATCCTCAACCGGTTTTAACATCCCTTTTGTACTTCTATATATCGCTGCGTACTTCACGCCCCAATCTATCATCTCTTATCCTTTCTTAGATAGACCAAAATTTCAGCCAAAACATCGTCGTCGTCCTTGCTGCGTGACTTTAGCCTGATCTTCTCGTCGTCATTTTTTGTTATTAGTATGTTTTGCTCGCTATTTGAGATCGTTTTTATGCCAGCTTTTAGGGCTAAAATTTTGATGATGATGACGTCTAAAAACTGCTTTGTAAACGTATCTATCTTGCCAAATCTATCCTCAAGCTCACTTTGTATCTCATAGACCTCACTCACCTCTTTGCACTTGCTAAGGCGCCTGTAAATTTCAAGCCTTAGCCTATCTTCTCTTATAAATTCTTGATTTAAAAAGGCGCTCACACTAAGCTTTAGATCGATCTTGTCAAGCTTTGCGGAGTCTTGATTAAGAAGCTTATTTATCTCATCTTCTAGCATTTTTAGATATAGCGAGTAGCCGATAGCCTCGATGTGACCGCTTTGCGCCTCGCCGATGATGTTACCACCACCTCTTATCTCAAGGTCGTGATAGGCTAGCACTGAGCCAGCGCCCAAAAATGAGTTGCCTTCAAGTGCCACAAGGCGTTTTAGAGCGTCCTTGCTAATGGCTTCTTTATCCTCAACCAAAAAGTAGCAGTATGCCTGCTTGTCGCTTCTACCCACGCGACCGCGCAGCTGGTGCAGGTCAGCCATGCCAAATTTATTGGCATTTTCTACGATTATGGTGTTTGCATTTGGCAGATGAATGCCGCTTTCAACGATGCTGGTGCAAAGTAACAAGTCATACTCGCCCCGCTCAAATTTCATCATCTCATCTTCAGCGACTTTTGCGTTTATCTTTGAGTGAAGTATCAAAATTCTAAGTTTTGGCAAAATTTTTCTTAGATCATTTGCAGTCTGCTCGATGTCTGCGATGTGGTTATGGATGTAAAAGGTCTGCCCGCCGCGTCTTAGCTCACGCATGATCGCCTCTTTGACGACCTTTTCGTCCCACTCTCTCACGCTTGTTCTGACATCTAGCCTCGAGCTTGGCGGAGTGGCTAAAATGCTATATGTTTTTATCTTGCTAAGTGCCATATTTAGGCTTCTTGGTATCGGCGTGGCGCTCATACTTAGGATGTGTGAGTGCTGAGAAATTTCTTTTAGTTGCTCTTTTTGCTTAACGCCAAATTTATGCTCTTCATCAACGACGATAAGCCCTAAATTTTCAGCCTTTACGCCAAGAAGCGCATGCGTTCCAACGCAAACTATGGGCTCACTTTCTTTTAGCGCTTTTTGCAAGCTTGCCTTTTCTTTAGCGCTTGAGAAACGGTCTAACCTAAAGACCTTTATGCCAAATTTGCTAAATCTCTGGCTTAGTGTCTTGTAGTGCTGCGAGCTAAGAAGTGTCGTTGGCACGAAGAAAAGCGCACTAAAGCCTGATTTTATGCAGGTAAATATGGCGTTCATCGCAACTTCTGTTTTGCCAAAGCCAACATCGCCACTAAGCAGCCTATCCATAACCTTGCCGCTTTTTAGCTCATCTTTTATATCATTTACCGCTTTTTGCTGATCGCTCGTGTATGAAAAACCAGCGTCTTGGACGAAATTTAAATAAGAGATGTCCTCGTTTTTTAAAATTTTACCTGCGATTAGCTCCCTTTTTGCGGCCATCGCCACGATCTTTGAGGCGATCGCAAAGAGCTTTTCTCTCACTTTTTCTTTTATCTTGGCAAAATTTGCCTTGCCAAGGCGATCAAGCACCGCCATAGAGCCATTTTGCGCGATGTAGCGATCTATTAAATTTAGATGTTCAACCGGCAAAAGAAGCTTGTCGTCATTTTGATAGGCGATAACCACAAATTCTTTCGTCGCGCCCAAAACCTTGATCTTTTCAAGCCCCAAAAAACGGCCTATACCATACTCTTCATGCACGACATAGTCATTTACTTTTAGCTCATCTACCACGAGGCTTGAGCGTTTTACTCGTCTTTTTTTCTCAAATTTATTTAAAGAAACTACGATCTTGTCGCTTGAGGTTAGATTTACCACAAGAGGCGAAATTTCAAGCTTTACGTTGGCAAAGCCATCAAGCTCATAGCCCTTAAAAAGTCCCTCATTTCTTGAAAGAACGGTTATATTTTTGCTCTTATTTAGCTCAAAAAAGTCAAAATTTAAAGTAACTTCTAGGTCTTTATAGACCTTTGGCTCAGGCAAAATTTCAATGCCCTTAAATTTCTCCTCAGGCGCGTCATAAATTTCAAAATCGATCTTCTTAACCAGCTTTGAGTCAAATTCTTTTAAGTAGTCGCTAAAGCTATCTATCGCCCAAAATCCAAGCGAATTTAGATCACTTACCAAGGCGTCGCTTTGCATATCCTCGATCTTTTGGCTCACTTTTTCAAACTCATCTTTGCTAAGATTTGCGATAAATGGCACGATCTCGGCCTCGCTTAGCTCATTTTTATTGCTTATCTGCGTGGCGGTGTTGTAGTTTCTAATGCTCTCCACCTCATGGCCAAAGAGCAAAATCCTAACAGGATCATCCATATTTACACCGTAAATGTCAATCACTTCGCCACGTATGCTAAACTCGCCAACGCTCTCAACGATATCGACGCACTCATAGCCAAAGCGTATGAGCAAGTCGGCAAATTCGTTTAAATTTAGATTATCTTTTAGCTTGATCGTTGAGCTTTCTAAGTTTTTTTGCGTTGGAAGTGGGTTTAAAAGCGTGCTAAATGGGCTTATGATGATCTTTTTGCCATCAAATTTATAGTATTTGCTAAGGACTGATGAAATTTCAAAAAGCTCTTCGTTAAAGCTTCTTAGATCATCGCCCTTTTTAGCTCTAAAATCAGGTAGTTTAAATGCGCTAAAGCCAGCAAAACTGGCCGCATCAGCGCAGAGCGCCGCCTCTTTATCATCTTCGCAGATGAGAATTTGTGGGGCGTGCGTTAAAAGATACTCATAGACCCTTGCTTGCATAGTACTCTTTTAAAAAGGCTTCGGCCAGGTGAAACGAGCCAAATGCTAGGTAAATTTTGCCGTTTTTTGCCTCTTTTATATCATTCATATCGCTTGGCTCAAACTCTCTATGCGAAATTTCAAGCTCGTTTAGCGCTTTGTTTATGAGCTCTCCGCCAAGCTCCCTGCCCTCGCAGTGGTAGTGATAAAGCAGCACGCTCTCGATGACTGGCTTTAGAGCTGCCAAAACTGCCTTGAAATCTTTATCCAAAAATGAGTTATAAACTAGCGTTATCTTCTTGCCGTTAAATTCATCAGAGCTAAATTTCTTAGCCACAGCCTTTGCGCCAAGCTCATTGTGACCGACATCAACGTATAAATTTGAAGCGATCTTTTCACATCTACCACGAAGCGATAAAGCGCCAAGCTTTTTGATATCTATGCTGCTATCTAAAATTTTAGCCGCGGCGTAGGCTAGAGTTAAATTTGAGCGCAAAAACTCTGGTAGGTTAAATTTATCTGCGTAGTTTGCGATCTCGTTTAAATTCTCTTTGGTCAAAATTTCTCTTGGAAAGCTCAGAGTTGCGCCTTTTTCGCTTGCGATCTCTTTTGCGATAGCCGCACTTATCTCATTCATCTCATCATTTAAAATAGCTCTTTTGCTCATGGCTTCAAATTTCGTGCGTGAAATTTCTTCTAAGCTGTTGCCTAATATCGCCGTGTGATCAAAGCCGATCGGAGTAAAGATGCTTAGCTCTTTTTCAAAGACATTTGTCGCATCCAGCACACCGCCCATGCCAGCCTCGCAGACAAAGTAGTCGCAACCCTCAAAAAGCACCGCAGAAAGCAGCGTCATATACTCAAAATAGCTCGTTTTTATCTTGTACTCGTCGCTTAAAAGCCCTTGTAAGCGCTCGTGAGCCACCTCTAAAATTTCATCGCTAGCGACCTCGCCATTTAGCCAAAATCGCTCGTTAAATTTAAATATATGTGGGCTCGTGTAATGCCCTACTTTTGCCCCATTTTGGCTTAAAATTTGTGCTAAAAAGCGGCCCGTGCTACCTTTGCCATTTGTGCCGACGATGTGGATTATCTTAAAAGGTTTCAGATGCCCTTTGATCGTATCATAAGCCCTTATGATCCTACCATAGTCTATCTCTTTGTAGTAAAGTGGCTTGCCGTCAAGAAATTTCGCTAGGCTCATTTTTCCTCGATTATCTTTGGCATGACTTGGTTTCTGCCGCCCTCTTTTGAGAGATAGAGCATCTTATCAGCGCCCTCAAGTGTCATCGTGTCACTTAAATTTGCGCTTCTTGTAGCCACACCAGAGCTAATGGTAACTTTGATGCGCTCGTTTTTATAGATAAATTTGAAATTTTCTATCATACTTCTTAGCTTCTCGCCAAATCTAACTCCATCTTTTAGGCTCGTACTTGGTAGCAAAATGACAAATTCCTCGCCGCCATATCTACCGACAAAATCAACCTTTCTAGCATTTTTCTTAAGCACCTGAGCCACGGCTGAAAGGATCACATCGCCAGCTTCGTGGCCGTAAGTATCGTTTATCTTTTTAAAGAAATCAATATCAACAAAACAGATCGAATAGTCCGTGCCGTAGCGCTTATAGGCTTCTTCGATACGCTGAATTTCACTCATCAAAGCTCTTTTTGTGGCCACTTTGGTTAAAAAGTCCTCTTTGCTCTCAAGCTTAGCAGCCTCCAGCTCTTTTTCTAGGCTAATAACCCTGTTTTGTAGCTCAGAAATGGTCGCTTGCTTGCTATTCATCTCAAGGCCAAGCTCCTTACTCTCGATCTCAAGCGCACCCGCGATCTCGATAAGCATGCTCTTTACATGATCTATGCTGTTTGCATTTAAATTTACCTTTTTAAGGTCGTTTTTGATGCTTTGCGCCTTAGCTGAGCTACTTTTTGAGCTAGCTGCGATGTCAGAAATTCTATCGCCTATGTTTTGCAAGATGTTATTTATCGAGCCCACTTTTTCGATGATCTCGGTTCTATCTTCTTCGATCCTGCGATCGACAAAGGTTTTTATCTTCTCTTGAAATTCTTTACTATTTAGACTTTGTGGATTTTGTTTTAAAACGTTTCTAATGATGCTAAGCTCTTCGCCAAGCTCTTTTGTGATAGAAGGCTCAAGCGCAAAATTTAAAAGCTCAACTAAAGCGTTTTCTTCGCCGCTCTCATTTTTTTGAGAGAGAAATTTCTCAAGCTCAGCGCTCATAGTCCTTAGATCGTCAAAGTCTCTCACACCATAATATTTCAAAAAGTCCAAAAATTCAGTGTCATAAGAGCTTATAAAATCAAACCATTTAAGGCACATCTCTTCAAGATTTTTCTCATCATATCTTCTAGCAAGTAGCTGCATGCCCTGCTCTGCTAGAGCTTTTGCATCTTTGTTGTGAAGCATAGAGATAGCTTGGAGGATTCTTCTTGCAAAGGCGTTTAGTGACTTTAACTTTTTATCATCAACGACTTGGGCTGCGCCATTTTTAGCGCCATGAGAGAGCCTAGCGGTCATAAAAGCTACAAATTCATCAACCGTTTTTATATGAAGACTTATAGCTTGCGCTTTATAGTCATCACCAAGCCTTGAGATATATTTTTCTATCTTTTTGCTCTCTTCAGTTGTAAAGCCATATTTTTTAGAAATTTCATTATAAACTTCGGTGTAATTTTCTGGCGTTAGCATCAAATGGCGATCTTTTATCTCGCTTAAGGCTTCCTTGACTATTTGACTAACGGTTATTGCTGCCATTTTTATATCCTTTTACAGCTAAATTTGCGATGTACTCATCAAACGCCTCTTTTGAAGCCTCTTTTATGGCTTCATATTTTTGAGTATCGCTAAGAACACTATCGGCAAATCTTACATCTTTTTGACGTCTTGCCACGCTAAAATCATACTCGCCAGTAGCAGGTATATCTACGACACGACCATCTTTAAATTTGGTTTTATAGTTTAGAATTAAAAGAGCTTTATAAGATGTGATATAGCCATATTCATCATAGATTATCGCTTCATAAGTTAAATTTTGCACTGAGACAATTATTGAAGTATCAGCACTATCTTTGCTTGATAGTGATTTATGTAGCCTTGCGACCATGCCCTCTTTTACGGCGTCTTTTATCCAAACGCTATTTTTTGGCTCTTCTTTGCTGATGATAACATCAACATAAACTCTATCTCCAACCAAATCCTGCGAGATCTTTGAAACTGGTTTATAGCCACATCCACAGATAAATATCGCAATAAAAAACGCTAAAAAATACCTCAAAATTTATCCTTTAATGACAAAATTTACTAATTTGCCTTTTATATAAATCTCTTTTAAAATTTCTTTGCCCTCAAGCCACTTAGCCACATTTTGCTTGGCTAGTTTTAAAATTTCACCCTCACTCTGGCTCGCTGCCACTTCAAACTCAGCCCTTTTCTTGCCATTAACTGTAACTGCAAGAGCGATGCTATCTTTTACAAAGACCTCTTCTTTTACAGCTATCTTTGTGAAATTCTTTCTACCAAAAAGCTCTTCGCTAAGCTCATTTGCGATGTGTGGCACGATGGGTTCTAGTAAATTTAGGATGATAAAAAAGCCCTCAGCATTTACATCGTCATTATCCTGCGCATTTATGGCATTTAGCGCTTCCATGCAAGCAGCGATTAAAGTATTAAAAGCAAATGTATCGCCAAAAACCTCGGTTGATTTTTTAAGCGCTTCATAAATTTTTAGCCTTGCAAATTTCTCATCTTTGCTTAGACTTTCATGATCTATCTCAGGCAGCTTATCTACCTTTTTGATAGTTTGCGCCTTCTCCCAAAGCCTATTTAAAAACCTAAATGCGCCCTCAACTGCGCTATCGTTCCACTCAAGCTCTTTTTGAGGAGGCGCTGCAAATAGGATAAAAAGCCTTGCCGTATCAGCGCCATATCTATTTATGATATCATCAGGATCTACGACGTTACCCTTGCTTTTACTCATCTTTTTGCCATCTTTTAAGACCATGCCTTGAGTAAGTAAATTTTCAAATGGCTCATCATCTCTTAGATAGCCAAGATCTCTTAAGACCTTTTGAAAAAATCTAGCGTATAAAAGGTGCAAGATCGCATGCTCGATACCGCCGATGTACTGATCTACATTCATCCAATAATTCACGCTTTTTTCATCAAGCGCTTTTTGCTCCCACGTCTTCTCATCGCTTGCAAATCTAGCAAAATACCAGCTACTCTCTACGAATGTATCCATCGTATCAGTCTCTCTGATCGCGTCTTTGCCGCATTTTGGACACTTCGTAAATTTCCAAGTTGGATGTTTATCAAGTGGATTGCCCTCGCCTGTGATTTCGACATCTTCTGGTAGCGCGATAGGTAAATTTTCCTCTTTTTCAGGCACTACGCCGCAGCATTTGCAGTGCACAACAGGTATTGGCGCACCCCAGTATCTTTGGCGAGAAATTCCCCAATCCCTTAGCTTATAGTTTGTGATCCTTTTGCCTAAACCATCTTTTTCAAATTTCTCTATTATAAAGCTTTTGGCATCCTCTGAGCTAAGGCCGTTTATAAGCTCAGAATTTATAGCAACTCCGTATTCCGAATATGCTTTTGAGCCGTCACTCTCGCCCTCAAGTGGCTTTACGACAGGTTTTATAGGTAGATTAAATTTGCTTGCAAACTCGAAGTCCCTTTGATCGTGCGCAGGAACAGCCATGATAGCGCCACTGCCGTAGTCAGCTAGGATGAAATTTGCAACCCAAACTGGGATCTTTTCATTTGTGAGCGGATGAACGACGTAAATTCCTAAAAATTCCCCATCTTTTTCGCTTGCTTGACGCTCTCTTGGGCTTTGATTAAGTATTGTTTTTATCTTTGCTTTTTTGCTTTCATCAAATTTATCACTTTCAAGAAGCGCTTTTACGATAGGATGCTCTGGCGCAAGAGCTGTGTAGCTAACGCCATAAATCGTATCAGGTCTTGTTGTAAATACCTCAAAGCCATCAAATTTACCGCCCAAAGTCTCTTTTGATGCCTCATCAAGGCTAAATTTAAACTCCAGACCATAGCTTCTACCGATCCAGTTTTCTTGCATTGTGATGACTTGATTTGGCCATTTGCCCTCAAGAAGCTTTAGATCATCAAGCAGCTCGCTAGCGTATTTTGTGATGTTGAAGTAATATCCTGGAAGCTCTTTTTGCACCACATCATTACCGCATCTCCAGCATTTGCCGTCTTCAACCTGCTCGTTTGCAAGCACGGTTTGATCGTATTCACACCAGTTTACGATGGCGTTTTTTCTATAAACAAGCCCTTTTTCAAACATCTTTATAAAAAAGCTTTGCTCCCACTTTGTGTAAAGTGGGTCAGATGTGGCTAAAATTCTCTTTTTAGAAAACGAAAAGCCAAGGCTAGCAAGCTCTTTTTTCATATAGTCGATGTTTTCATAAGTCCAAATTTTAGGGTGAATTTTATGTTTTATGGCTGCGTTTTCAGCTGGCATACCAAAGCTATCAAATCCAATAGGATGAAGCACGTTGTAGCCGCTTTTTCTATATGATCTAGCCAGCGCATCGCCGATAGAGTAGTTTCTCACATGCCCCATATGTATGCGTCCGCTTGGATATGGAAACATGCTTAAGATGTATTTTTTTGGCAAGCTTAAGTCGTCTTTTGGCTCAAATTCCTCATTTTTATCCCAAATTTCTTGCCATTTTTTTTCTATCTTTAAAGGCTCATATTTTCTCTTCTCAGCCATTTTTTCTCCTAAAATTCTTCTTGTGATTTGCTTGATTCTATTAGTACCAAGGCTAGTGAAAATATATTTGCAATGACTGCGCCAATAGCTAGTGAATAGCTAAGCGTTGCATTTTCAGATACTTGCAAAATAACAAAAGCTGGTATAAGGTGCAAATCAGCAACCAGAGAGCTTGCAAAAAGCTCAGCTGATAGTAAATTTTTAACGCCAATCTTAAGTAGCGTAGAAACTAAATTTATACTAGCTGCCACAAAAAGGGCGATCTCGTTTTTATCATATAAAAACTCCGCCGTAGTCGTAAGACTCATCAACGCAAAAAATATGTAGATAACTTTTCCCCAGTTCATTATCCCTCCTTACACAACGCCTTTTTCAAACATAGCACGCTCTTTATCACGCTCTTTTTTGATCCTTTGCTTTTCAGCCTCTCTAGCTCTAAAATGCTCGATGCTAAATTTAAACCAGATAAGAAATGGTGATGAGATGTAGATCGAGCTGATCGTTCCTATAACTATACCAACGATAAGAATAAATGAAAATCCATGTATCATATCTCCGCCAAACAAAAATAGCACAACAACAGTCATCATCGTAGTGGCTGAGGTTAGGATAGTTCTTGAAAGTGTAGCTGAGACTGACTCGTTGATAACGCCCTCGATATCGGTTCTCTTGCTCTCTTTGATGCCTTCTCTGATCCTATCAAAAATGATAATCGTATCATTTAGCGAGTAGCCAAGCACTGTTAATACAGCCGCTAGAGTATCTAAATTTACATCAATACCAAATAGCGAAATAGCGCCAACAGTTATGACTATATCGTGAATTTCAGTTGCGATCGCAGCTAGCGCAAATCTCCACTCAAATCTAAATGTAATATAAAGAAGCACGCCAATTAGTGAAATTCCAAGAGCCATCAAGCCCTTTTGCCTAAGCTCGTCACCAACCTTTGGACCAACGATATCAACACGTCTTACTTCAAAATTTCCAGTATCTTTTAAAATTTGCTTTATCTCAGTACCGATGTCACCAGTTAAATTTGAGCTTGATCCTGAAAATCTAATAACAGCCTCATCTTCGCTTCCAAACTCAGTAACAGAGGCGTTTTTAAGCACTTCATTTGTGCCAAAAGTATCGCGAATTTTATCAAGTGGCGCTTTGGTATCGTATTTTAGCTGTATAAGCGTACCACCAGAGAAGTCGATGCCGTAGTTTAGACCCTTTGTTGCAAGCAAAAAGATCGAGCCAACAAATAAAAATATAGAAAGTGCCAATGAAGCAAATCTAAACCGCATAAAATCATAAACTTTTGCCTTAGTAAAAATTTGCATCCCTAGCTCCTTTTATAACCAAACCAAAGTCTGGTATTTCCGCTTTTTTCTATCTTATCCATGACCGCATCAAACATGCCATGCGTGCCTAAAATGGCCGTTAGCATCGAAGCCATGATACCTATCGCCATTGTCACAGCAAAGCCCTTAACTGGACCAGTGCCATAAGCATAAAGCACCGCAACTGTGATGATAGTAGTCAAGTTTGAGTCGATGATCGCACTCATAGCGTGCTCGTAACCCTTTTGAACGGCTGTTCTTATCGCCACGCCTTCACGCAAGAGCTCACGTATACGCTCATTTATGATGACGTTTGCATCAACCGCCATACCAATCGTTAGCACGATACCAGCCATGCCTGGAAGAGTAAGCGTCGCTCCAAAAAGTGCCATTACAGCGACTAATATAACGACATCCGCAACTAGCGCGATATTTGCAAAAATTCCAGAAATTCCATAATAAACTAGCATAAATAGCACGACTAAAATAGATCCAGCAGCAAGAGCAACCATGCTTTGATTGATGCTCTCTTGGCCTAAAGATGGGCCAACGCTTCTTTTTTCTAGCATCTTCACAGGTGCTAAAAGTGCGCCACTTCTAAGAGCGATCGCTACGTCGTGAGCCTCATCAAGGGTAAAGCCACCGCTGATCTGACCGCTGCCGCCACCTATTCTTTCGTTTATAACTGGAGCTGAATAGACCTTGCCATCAAGCACGATAGCAAGCCTTTTGCCGACATTTGCACCAGTAAAATCACCAAAAATTCTAGCACCTTCTGAATTTAGTGTGAAGTTTATGATCGGTAGGTTATTTTGCTGAGAAAATGCTACTTTTGCATCAGTTAGCATCGAGCCATCAAGCACAGGGATATTTTTAACGACGTATTTTACGTGGTCATTTTTAGCATCTTTAAAGATCACATCACCATAGCTTTCAGCCTCGGCCTCGCTCATGGTATTTGCCTGATCTTGTCTTTTATCATCAACTGCCATAAGCTGCAAGTGAGCAGCCTTTGCGATAAGGTCTCTCGCTCTTTGCTCGTCCTCTTCGGTTTTTATGCCAGGAAGTTCTACTAGGATATTATCTTTACCTTGTCTAGCGACTGTTGGCTCAGCTAGACCAAACTGATCAAGTCTGTTTCTAATAGTCTCAACAGCTTGCGAGATCGCATACTCGATCGTATCAAGCCTCTCTTGCTCTGTTAGAGTGATGTGATAGTTTAGACCATCTTTTTTGATATCAAGCCCTTTTATCTCGGCAAGCGCTTTATCAACCTTTGGGGCTTCGTCGCTGTCAAGTAGCGCAAAATCAACACTATCTTCTTTTATCTTAAATTTATCAATAAGCACATCTTCTTTTTTAGCATAATAATTTATGCTTCCAGCGATTGACTTGATCTTAGAGTGGATAGCCTCGTTAGTTTCAACACCAAGAAGCATATGAAGACCGCCTTGAAGGTCGAGTCCTAATGAAATTTTAGCTCCACTTTGAGTCTGAAAAAAAGATGGCACCGAAAAGCCAAAACCAAAAATCAAGGCTAATATTAAGATAATCAGCCTATATGTAACTCTTGCGTTACGCATTATTTATCTTCGATCTTTTTAGCTACAAACTCGCGTGCTATACGAACGATTACATCATCGTTAAGTTTAACTTTGATAAAATCATTTTCGGCTTTAATCACTTCGCATATAAGTCCGCCATTAGTTACTATCTTATCGCCTTTGTCAAGAGCTGCAAGCATTGCTGCGTGGGCTTTTTGTTGTTTTTGTTGAGGTCTGATAACCAAAAAGTAAAATATGGCGAAAAGCACAACAAGAGGTAGTAATGATGTTAAAAAATCAGCGTTTTGCATGGATTTCCTTATTTGTAAGATTTTTAAACGGACATTTTAGCACTAAAATTATAATAAAAGCCTTTGTCGGTGCTTTTTTGCTTTCTAATTTCATTTTTTTAGCTATGGCAGAAAATCAAATTTTAAATTTCATCTCACCTTTTCTTACGCTAGCTGGAATTTACGTCATCATAAATTTAAGCAGAGCTGGCTTTTTTGCGGCTGGCTTTTTCACTGGAATTTTGTGGTTTTACTGGATCGGCTTTAGCTTCATCTACTACGAGCTTGTTTGGCTTATCCCATTTGTTATCCTCTTTGTGGCTCTTGTTTATGGGCTTATGTTTTGGATAGCCTCTTTCCCAAGCTTTATAGCACTAAGAGCCGTTTTGCTATTTTTAATAAGCTATGTGCATCCATTTGGCTTTAACTGGTTTAACCTTGAAGCCACACTTGTTTTAGGCGCTTTTGAGCCAAATACTAGAGGGCTTATATTTATATTTTTAGCAGCTATTTCTTTGAGTTTAAAAGGCAAAATTTTTAAATTTATCCTAGCTTTTATCTGCCTGATCGCCGCTTTGCAGTTTAAAAGTAGCGAGGCAAAGGCTCTACCATTTGACATGGAGCTAATAAACACCGATGTCGCTCAAAGAGTGCGCTGGGATAAAAGCTTGCGTATGAAATTTACAAATGAAAATTTAGACTTGATAAGTAACGCCATAGCCGAGCAAAAACGCCTCATCGTGCTGCCTGAGAGTGCGTTTCCATTATTTATGACAAATGAGCCACTGCTTGTTGATGAGCTAAAAGAGCTTTCAAAAAAGATAACCATCGTAGCTGGCGCACTTGCCTATGAAAATAAGCAAATTTATAACTCTGCATTTTTGTTTCAGGACGGCACTCTAAGGCGAATGGATAAGAAATTTTTAGTGCCATTTGGAGAAGAGATTCCTTTGCCAAAATTTATGCAAGATGCGGTAAATAAGCTATTTTTTGGCGGAGCTAGTGACTTTAAAAAGGCTGAAAATTTTAGTGACTACGAGATAGACGGGGTTAAAATCAGAAATGCTATCTGCTATGAAGCGACAAGAGAGGAGCTTTATAAGGGCGAATTTGACGTGGTCGTGGCTATCACAAACAACGGCTGGTTTGTGCCAAGTAGCGAGCCTGTGCTTCAAAGGTTGCTTATAAAGCATCTTGCCACAAAATACAATAAAGCGGTCTATCACAGCGTAAATGGCTCAAAAAGTGAGATCATAAAGCCTAAAAAAGCGTTTTGGGATGAGTTTTAAAAGGGAGATTTAAAGTGGCTTTTAGATAAAGCCACTTTTTTGATTATTTTTTTAGTAAAGCCTTGAAAGTATCGACTGCATCAAGCTTTTCCCAAGGGTATTTTGCATTTCCCACTTGACCTTTTGCGGCTACTTTTGCATATAAAAATGTCTCTTTGCTTGGCTTATCAAGACCAAATTTATTTGTTATCCAGCGAGGTGTTAGAGAAAAATGCTCGCTTACAAAATTTGAAAGCATATCGTCATTTACGCCATTTGTGTGAGTTCCCATAGTATCAACACTAACTGAAGTTGGCTTTGCAACGCCAATTGCATAGCTTATCTGAACGATGCATTTTTTTGCAAGGCCGGCTGCGACTATGTTTTTAGCTATCCAGCGCGCTGCGTAAAGTCCGCTGCGATCAACCTTTGTGTAGTCCTTGCTTGACTGAGCGCCACCGCCTATTGGGCTATATCCACCAAAGCTATCAACGATTAGTTTTCTGCCTGTTAAACCACTATCGTGCAGTGAGCTGTGATTTACATATCTACCTGTTGGATTTATATAGATGATCGTTTTTTCTTTATTATATAGCTCTTTTGGAAGGCCAGTTTCGTCTATTAAATTTTGTATTAGTGCGCGAAGCTCTTCTATCTTCATGCTCTCCACACAAGGTGCAGAGACGACGATAGTGTGGATGCTTTGAGGTTTGCAGTTTTCAAAGTTGTCTTTACTACCGTAATCAATCGTAACTTGCGTTTTTATATCAACACCAAGTTTATCAGGGTTTGCTTTGGCAAATTTATATACTTTTTCACAAAGCATTCTTGCGTAAGTTATAGCTGCTGGCATAAATTCTTTCGCCTCGCAACTTGCAAAGCCAAACATGATGCCTTGATCCCCTGCTCCGATCTCACCGTCACTTTGATCAACGCCTTGATTTATATCTGGACTTTGTTGATTTAAGCAAACTTTGACCTCGATATCGTCTGGGTGCAAACACTGCTCTTTTGTAAAGTTGCTCTTACCATCATACCCAATGTGCGCAAGAGCATCTTTTACGATCTTTTCGTAGTCTTTATAAGAGAGTTTTACCTTTGAGTTTATCTCTCC
This sequence comes from Campylobacter concisus, assembly GCF_015230015.1. Lineage (GTDB taxonomy): Bacteria > Campylobacterota > Campylobacteria > Campylobacterales > Campylobacteraceae > Campylobacter_A > Campylobacter_A concisus_AF. The sequence goes on from NZ_JAAKZC010000006.1 coordinate 48,673, forward strand.
GCCTATTACTATGTTTTTTCCAGCGACAAAAACTTCGCTTGCAACGCGTCCATTTGGATCTTGCGTTAAGATAGTATCAACAATGCTATCAGCGATGATATCAGCGCATTTATCTGGATGACCTGGACTTACAACTTCAGAAGTAAATAAATACATTTTCGTCCTTTTCCTTGGTTAAATTTTCGTGCAATTGTAACAAATCTATTTAAAAAGCGAATTAATCTTTTTAAATTTCTTTATATTTAAAAATCATTTAGCTAAAATCAACAAAAAACTAATTTATTAAGGTGTCAAATGAATATGTTTAAAAACATTGCAAGAAGATACGCCGACGGAAATTTGATCGTTCAAATTTTAGTTGGTATCATCCTAGGTGCCCTAGTTGGCTTTTACACACACTATCAGGCAGCCCCTTACAACCAAATCTCAGCTAAAATTCAAACCATTCAAAAAGAGAGTGGCTTAAGCGTAGATGAAGTTATAAAAACTCGTCTTAGCCAAGATGAAGCAAAACAGCTTGATGAAGCCAAAGAAAAGGCTAGTTCGGCTGACTCTATCGCAAATTCAGCCTCAGTTTTAGGGGATTTGTTTAAGGGCGCGCTAAAAGCGATCGCTCCGATACTTGTTTTTGTCCTAGTTGCGACATCTATCATCATAAAAGATTTTGGTCACACAAAAGGCATGCAAAAGATCATCACGCTCTATCTTGTGGGCACCTTTTTAGCAGCCGTTGTGGCGGTAATTGCAAGCTTTTTATTTCCTATCGAGATACCGCTAAAAGGTCTGCAAAGTGCTGATATGTCAGCACCTCAAGGCATCACAAACGTATTAAAAGATCTCATCTATAAAATGGTAGAAAATCCTATAACCGCCCTAGCAAATGGTAACTATATAGGCATCATCACGTGGGCGATAGGTAGCGGTATCGCTATGAGATATGCTACAGTTGAGACAAAAAAGGTATTTAAAGATATAAGCGACGGCGTAACTCATATCGTTAAATTTATCATTAGACTAGCTCCGTTTGGCATCTTTGGCATGGTTGCTATTAGCATTCACGACACTGGATTCGAGGCACTTGCAGGATATCTAAAACTGATCTTAGTTCTTGTTGGAGCGATGCTTGTTGTGGCGTTTATCGTCTATCCAGCGATGGTTTTTGCACTAACTAAGAAAAATCCTTATCCACTTGTGATGATCTGCCTAAAAGAGAGTGCGATCTCAGCATTTTTTACAAGAAGTTCAGCTGCGAACATCCCTGTAAATATGGCACTTTGTAAAAAGCTAAATTTAAAAGAAGAGCTATACTCGATCTCGATCCCACTTGGTGCTACCATAAATATGGGCGGAGCGGCAGTTACTATCAGTATCCTAGCACTTACTGCGGTAAATTCAATCCCATCTATCACAGTTACATTTGGTGATGCGCTACTTCTTTGCTTTATCTCAGCTCTTGGTGCGTGCGGCGCATCTGGCGTGGCTGGCGGCTCGCTGCTTCTAGTGCCACTAGCGTGCGGACTTTTTGGTATCAGCAACGATATTGCTATGCAGTTTGTAACAGTTGGCTTTACAATAGGCGTCATCCAAGACTCAGTTGAAACTGCCCTAAATAGCGCATCTGACGTGCTTTTCACTGCAGTAGCCTCAGAGACTTCAGAGTAATCCTCAGTAAAATTTCAGCTAAAATTTGGCTGAAATTTTACTTTTATCCATTTTTTTGTAAAATATCCCAAAAATTTAAAGGACGATAATGCAAATTTGGGATCTAAAAGCACTTTTTGCAAGCGAAAAAGAGTGCGAACAAAACGCACTAAATTTACAAAAAGAGTGCGAGAAATTTAAAGATAAATATCTTGCAAAATATGAAAATTTAAAAACAGACCAGTTTTTAAAGGCATTTGAAGAATTTGAAAATTTGGTAGCCAAAATTTCAAAAGTAATGACCTATGCTTTTTTAAATTTTGCCAAAGATACAAGCAAGGGTGCATTCTACGCGAAAATCGATGAGATCGCGACAAAAGCAAATGAAAATTTGATATTTTTTGAGATCAAATTTAATGAATTTGCCCCTAAAAAACAAGAAGAGATCATCAAAAGCTCTAAAAAATATGGCTACTATCTAAGTAACCTCGCCAAAGCAAAGACGCACCAACTTAGCGTTGCCGAAGAGAGAGTGCTACTTCGCACGGCAAGCACCGGAGCCGAGGGCTTTTCAAGGCTTTTTGATGAGAGCATGAGCAAGATGAGGTTTAAATTTAAAGGCGAGCTTTTAAATGAAGAGGAAATTTTAGCCAAGCTTCATGAGAGCGACCAAAGCGTGCGAAAACTGGCCGCCAAAAGCCTCTCTAGCGAGCTTAGCAAGCACCAGCACCTTCTTGGCTACATATATAATATGATAAAAACTGATCTAAAAACGAGCTGCGAACTGCGAAATTTCAAGCTTCCTGAAGAGCCAAGACACCTTGAAAATCAAATCACCAAAAAAAGCGTTGATTCGCTAATTGCTGTAACTGAGAAAAATTTTGACCTAGTCTCTAAATTTTACGAGCGCAAAAGAGAAATTTTAGGCCTTAAAAAGCTTTATGACTACGATAGATATGCGCCTCTTAGCAGCGAGGGCGAGTATAAATTTGATGAGTGCAAAAAGATAGTTTTAAAGGCATTTTCAAATTTCTCAAGCGAATTTGGCAAGATCGCCAAAAATGCATTTAATGACGGCTGGATCGACGTTTATCCAGCGCCAAACAAACGAGGTGGGGCATTTTCTCACTCAGGATCAAGCGACACACACCCTTATGTCTTGCTAAATCACACAAACCAGCGCAGAGACCTTTTTACGCTAGCTCACGAGCTTGGCCACGCCGTGCATCAAAAGCTCTCATATAGTGTAAGCTACCTAAACTCTGACACTCCGCTAACCACGGCTGAGACGGCGTCTGTTTTTTGCGAGATGCTAGTCTTTGACCACATCAAAGATGGCCTTAGTAAAAAAGAGAAAATTTCACTACTCGCTGGCAAGATCGAGGATATCTTTGCCACACTTTACCGCCAGATAAATTTCACCACCTTTGAGCGCGCCGTGCACGCACATGAGGGTGAGATCAGCCTAGATGAGCTAAATAAAATTTGGCTTCGTGAGAGCAAAAAGATGTTTGGCAAAAGTGTCACGCTAAATGACTACTACAAAATTTGGTGGAGCTACATCCCGCACTTCATCCACACGCCATTTTACTGCTACGCCTACTCTTACGCGCAGCTTCTTGTGCTTGCACTTTTTGGACTTTATAAAAGCGGCAAATGCAAAAATTTCGTCGAAATTTACACCGAGTTTTTGAGCCTTGGTGGCAGCCTCAGCCCAAAAGAGCTTGTGGGTAAATTTGGCTTTGATATAGATGATAAAAATTTCTGGCAGATCGGTATAAACGAGGTTAAAAAGCTAGTAGATGAGTTTTTAGAAATTTCAAAAGGAATAAAATGTTAGACGAAATTTTAGACGATGAGAAATTTGCACTTTTGATGAAGATGCACGTCTATGAGTGCATTGATTTCTTGCTTGAAAAGGGGGTAAATTTCTCAGTTATGGCAAATTTGCCGCTAGTTAGCTTTGAGCCTAGCTTGCCAGATGAGATAAGTAGGAGCTTTAGCATGCCAGTCATTATGTTTTCACTTGGCGGATACACGCTGGAGAGTGCCATGCTAACGCAAGATGAGCTTAGCTTTGAGGCTGGTTTTGGTAGTGAAAATTTCGCCTCAGTGGTGTCATTTCCTCTTGGAGCGGTGGTTCAAATTTTGGTTGAAAATAGCCCTGTACTTGTAAATTTTTCTATCCACAAGCCAAAAGAAAAACAAGTCGATCACGCTAAAAAATCAGCCTCAGTCTTTTTGCAAAACCCAAAGAATAAAGATATATTTAAGAAAAGATAGTAATTTTAAGCATTTTTGGCTAAAATCAAAAGAAAATTTAAAAAGCGAAAAATGGAAAAATTAATATCAAATTTAAATGACTCACAGCGCGAAGCAGCCACCCACATAGACGGTGCGATGCTCATACTTGCAGGCGCTGGCAGCGGCAAGACAAAGACTATCACAACTAGGCTTGCCTATCTCATCGGCGAGGTTGGCATAGACGCGGCAAACACACTAACTCTTACTTTCACAAACAAAGCCGCCAACGAGATGCGCAGCAGAGCCATGGCGATGCTAAGCCAAAGCGGCAAAAACTACTCACCGCTACTTTGCACATTTCACAAATTTGGACTTTTGTTTTTAAAGCTATATATAGAAAAGCTTGGCAGAAAAAACAACTTCGTCATCATCGACACAGACGATAAAAAGCGCATCATAAAAAGCTTTGAAAGTCCAGTCGCCACGGCGATACTCTCAAGTGAAATTTCAAACTACAAAAACTCACTTTTAAGCGTCGAAGAGGTCTATAAAAACGCAAATTTCTCCTCTTTTGACAAGAGCAAAGACAACTTCTACAAGCAAGCAGCACAAATTTATGAAAAATACGAGGACTATTTAAAGGCGAACAACCTTGTTGATTTTGATGACTTGCTGGGACTTACATATAAAATTTTAGACGAAAACGAAGAGCTAGCAAAGGATATCTCAAACCGCTACAAATACATAATGGTCGATGAGTATCAAGACACCAACGACCTTCAGTATAAACTGCTAAAAAAACTCTGCCTATGCCACGAAAACATCTGCGTAGTGGGAGATGACGACCAGAGTATTTATGGCTGGCGAGGTGCAAAGATAGACAATATCTTAAATTTCAAAGATCAGTTTAGCAACGTAAAGATCATCAGACTTGAGCACAACTACCGCTCGAGCGAGGCTATACTAAAGGCTGCAAACGAGCTAATAGATCACAACCGCAACCGCCTTGGCAAAAAGCTTGTAGGCACAAAAGGCGAAGGCGAAGCTGTAAATTTGATAGAGAGCTTTGATGAAAATTTAGAGGCTGGCAAGATCGCAAAAAATATAAAAGAGCTTTTAAGTAAAGGCGTGCAAGCAAAAGATATCGCGATATTATACCGCATAAACGCACTCTCTCGCTCGCTCGAAGATGGGCTAAACAAAGAGCAGATCGCATATAAAATGGTTGGCGGCGTTAAATTTTATGAAAGAGCCGAGATCAAAGATATCATAAGCTACCTAAGGCTGATAAACAATCCAAATGACGACTTTTCAATAAGGCGCATCATAAACCGCCCAAAGCGCGGACTAGGCAAAGTAAGCCTTGATAAGCTCGAAAAAATGGCATTTGAGGGCAAAATTTCTATTTTCGAGGCGATCTCAAACATCTCTGATAACGATGAAGCCTTTAGCAAAAAGGTAAAATCAGCCCTTCTTGAGTTTGCAAACAACCTTAAAGAGCTTCAAGAAAGCAGCTCGGTTTTTGACCTGATAGATAAATTTGAAGCTAAATTTGGCGTGAAAAAATACTACGAGAGCTTGCCAGATGGCGCTGAAAGAGCGGCGAACATCGACGAGTTTTACGCTGTTTTAAAAGATCAGATCAAGCAAAATCCAAGCTTTGATCTGGAGGAGTTTTTAAACGAGATCACGCTAACAAGCGAACAAGACGGCATTAGCGATGAGGCTATTAGTATCATGAGCGTGCATGCGAGCAAGGGGCTTGAGTTTGAGCACCTTTTTGTGATCGGCCTTGAAGAGGGATTTTTCCCACTCATTGGCGATGGTAGCGACATCGAGGAGGAGCGCAGGCTCGCTTACGTGGCGATAACAAGAGCTAAAAAGACGCTTAGCCTAAGCTTTGCAAATTCGCGCTTTTACAAAGGTCAGCGCACGAGGCTAAATAAGAGTAGATTTTTAAGCGAGAGTGGTATCACGCATGGCTCGCTAGTTATCGAACAGAGCAATGAATTTAAAAAAGGCGACCTTGTTAAACATAAAATTTTTGGTATCGGCAGGGTGAGCGCGGTTAGCAAGATCAAAAAAGAGTTTAAACTGACTATAAATTTTGGTGGCAATGTAAGAGAGATCATGTCAAGCTTCGTGGAAAAGGCTGTATGAACGCCATTTTCGTGGCAAACAAGCCTGCTGGCATGAGCTCAAACCACTTTTTAGGACGACTAAAGAGAAAGTATGGCGTTAAAAAGGCTGGATTTTCTGGTACACTTGATCCATTTGCGAGTGGCTGTCTGATAGTCGCTTTTGGCTCGTATACGAAATTTTTTAGATTTTTAGACAAAAGCCCAAAGGTCTATGAGGCGACGATCTGGCTTGGGGCGAGTAGTCCAAGCATGGATAATGAAAATATCACTGAAATTTTAAATGTAAAAGAGCTAAATTTAGAAAAACTTGAAGTCATAAGAGGCGAGCTAACTGGCAAGATAAACTACATACCGCCAAAATTTAGCGCCAAACATGTAAATGGCACAAGAGCTTACAAGCTAGCAAGAAGCGGCGAAGAATTTGAGCTAAAGCCAGAGATAATGGAAATTTATGAGAGTGAAATTTTAAATTATTCGCACCCTTTTTTGACACTTCGTTTAAGTGTAAGTGAGGGGAGCTACATCCGCTCTTATGCAGAAATTTTTGGGCAAAAAGTTGGTTATAATGTAACTTTAAGCTCATTAAAGAGGGTAAGCGAGGGCAAATTTCGCTATGAAAATGAAAAATTTTTAAATATTTGCAATTTTTTAAATATTAAGCAAAATACGTATTTTGGGGATATTAACAACATACTTGACGGCAAGAAATTAAAAATTAACGATTTTGAAACACAAACACAAGGAATTTATTTGCTAAATTATGATAAATTTATGAGCGTAATCCAAATCATGGATGATACTATAAATTACACTTTAAACAAGGTAGAAAAATGTTAATCTTAGCAAGAAAAGAAAACGAAGAAATTTTACTAGGTAACGACATAAAAGTCGTCGTAGTAAGTATCTCAAAAAGCACCGTTAAGCTTGGTATCGAGGCTCCGCGCAACACAATGATACTAAGAAGCGAGCTGGCAAACGATATCAAAAACGAAAATATCCACGCCACAAAAAAAGCAAGCGAAGCCGATATCCACGAGCTTGCGAAAAAAATCGAGAAATGAAAAGCTTTGCAAAGATCAACGTATTTTTGAAGGTAGTTGGCACCAGAGGCAACTACCACGAAATTTTGTCACGTTTTGTTCTTTGCGAGCAGCTTTTTGATGAAATTTATTTTGAAAGGTCAAATTCTTTTGCTATCGAATGCGACAACAAAGAGATAAAAGAAAACATCATACAAAAAGCGATAGACGAGCTAAAAAAGACTGGCTTTTCAAACGAGCTAGATGAGTTTTTTAGCTCTCAAAAAATCATCATCAACAAACAAATCCCAATAGGTGCTGGTCTAGGAGGAGGCAGTTCAAACGCTGCCACATTTTTACTTATGGTAAATGACGAGCTAAATTTAAATATAAAACGTGAAAATTTGATGCAAATAGCCTCTAAAATCGGCGCAGATGTGGCCTTTTTTGTAAGTGGCTACAAGGCAGCAAATGTAAGCGGCATAGGCGAGATCATAGAAGAATTTGACGATGAAGTGCCAAATTTAAATATCTTCACGCCAAATGTTTTTTGCTCTACACCGATGGTTTATCAAGAATTTAGAAGCAATTTCTTACAATACATAGACGTTAATGCTGCAAAAAAGATGCAAAATTTAAAAAGCGCAGAGCTACTTGAAATTTATAAAAACGAGGAGCTAAACGATCTTTTTGCCCCATGCTTTAAGCTCTATCCACAGATGAACGAGTTTAGGGATAAATTTCTAAGTGGCAGTGGCAGTAGCGTATTTAGCGTAAAATAAAAGGTAAAATTTTGATAAAAGATCTAGCGAAAAACAAGAAAGCTTTGCACGACTTTAGCATACTTGAGACCTTTGAGGCAGGTATCGTTTTAAAAGGCAGCGAGGTCAAGGCGCTAAGGGCTGGCAGAGCAAATTTAAAAGATAGCTTTGTGCGTGTCATAAAGGGCGAGCTTTTCTTACTAAACGCTCATATCAGCTATCTTGAGACTACACACAGCGCATTTCGTCCAAATGAACGAGCAGCCAGAAAACTTTTGATGCATAGAAAGCAGATTGATAAAATTTTCGGTCAAGTCTCACAAGATGGCCTTACTTTGGTTGTTTTGGCACTTTATCTAAGCGATAAAAACATCGTAAAAGCAAGGTTAGCCCTTGCAAAGGGTAAAAATTTACACGATAAGCGCGAGACTTTAAAAAGACGTGAGGCAGACAAAGAGGCAAGAGCTGCCATAAAAAGATATGTTTAAGGGATAAGATGAAAAATTTACTCGTTTTAATAATCGCTTTATTTGCTTTTTTTGGTTGCGGCGATGACGAGAGCAGCATCGCAAATTTTAAAGAATTTAGTCCAAACGAAGAGGTTAAGCTCGTAGATGTAAGCGGCAAAGAGCTTACTTTGGTGCGTAAAAATGGCGGTTTTGCTATCAAAAATGATGAAAATAAAGTTTTAATGATCGACATTTTTGGCACATTTTGCCCACCTTGCCAAAAAGAGGCAGCCGAGCTTACAAAATATCAGCTTGAAAACAAAGATAAATTTACGCTAATCGGACTAACCCACTTTGAAGATGTCACAAATGAGTATGTTTTGCATGAATTTATGCAAAAATTTAACGCCTACTACTTCATAACAAACGATCAAAAGATAAATGACAGACTTGCCGAGCAGATCGTGCGTGACATAGAGTACAAGCATGAGATATCACTCCCTTTTAAAGTCGTACTAAAAAACGGCGAATATCAAATTTTAACAGACGTAGATAGCGGACAATACGGAGTTAAATACTATCTTGGCGGCATAAAAGTCACAAAAATGAAAGAAGATTTGGCAAAAATCTATGAAACAAAATAAATTTGCCTTATATTTGGAACATCATTTGCTTATAAAAATGTGAAAATTTATAAGGATTTTAAATGTTTGTTTTAGATAGATCAAAATCTAGCCCATTAGTCGAATCAGCCCTTGCAGGCAGAGAACTACGCCAAAAGCTTATCTCTGGCAACCTTGCAAATGTTGATACACCATTTTACAAGGCTAGAGATGTAAGATTTGAAGATGTTTTAAGAGAAAAAGCAAATGAAATTTATAACGTTTCAGAGAGCAAAAAACTAAATTTAGCTAAAACAAACGAAGCGCACATGGCTGCTGTTGATTTTCCAAAAAGCGACACAGCTCAAATTTTCTTGCGTGATGGTCACATGGCTAGAAATGACGCAAACACGGTTGATCTTGATGTTGAGACAACAGAAATGGGCAAAAATACAGTTATGATAAACGCCCTTGATAGTGCTTACAAGGCTCAGGGCAATATCTTTAAAAGCGTAATAGACGCAAGTGCTAAGAATTAGGAGAGATGATGTCATACTTAAATGATTTTGATATTAGCGGATACGGATTAAGCGCGCAACGCTTCAGGATGAATGTCATCAGCTCAAACATCGCAAACGCTCAAACCACAAGAACAGCTGAAGGTGGTCCTTACAGAAGGCAAGAGGTCATCTTTAAAGAGATGAACTTTGATAAAATTTTAAACGATCAGCTTAAAAACTCACAAAGTCTGCTTGATTATGAAAATCCACTCGACGACCCAAGCTCGCCTAAAAACGCTCACCCTGCCCTAACTAGCGTGATCGTAGATAAAGTGGTGCGCGATGATAAGGACTTTCAGCTAAAATACGACCCTAGCCACCCAGATGCAAATGCAAATGGCTACGTCGCATTTCCAAATATAAACCCAGTCATCGAGATGGCTGACTTGCTCGAGGCGACAAGGGCTTATCAAGCAAATGTAGCGTCATTTCAAAACGCAAAAACAATAGCACAAAGTGCGATATCACTTATTTCAGGACAAGCATAATGATAAATAGTATAAATTTAGATAAGTTAAATAAAAACGAAAATTCAAACAAAATAGCAAAAGCAGGCGAAGAAGGCGGCTTTGAAAACGCATTAAACGACTCTTTAAAAGAGCTAAACAAGGTTCAAATAAACGCCGATAAAGCCATCGCAGACCTTGCAACTGGCGAAGTAAAAGACTTGCACCAAGCAGCTATCGCGATAGGCAAAGCAGAGACTAGTATGAAGCTTATGCTAGAAATTCGCAACAAAGCGCTAAGCGCATACAAAGAAATTTCAAGAACGCAAATTTAAGCCATTGAATGAATTCCAGAAAATCAAAAATAACCATACTCTTTTTATTAATTACTTTTGGAATTTCAATCTTTGTGCTTGTTATATTTTATAGAGCGAGCATCGAGCGAAAGCTTCCTAAGCTTCAAACAAGCGACGTAAATACCGCAATCCGTGGCAACATCGTCACGAAAGACGGCTTTAGCATCTCATCAAGCCAGAAACTCTACAAAGTGATGCTTGACACCAGAAATATCGACCCAAACAAAAAAGAGATGTTTATCAAGCTCTACTCGCTTTACAGCGGTGACGATCCAAACAAAGTAAGAAAGATTATAAACGGCACAAAAGGCCTTGTCACGCTCTCTTACAGTATCGATGCAAAGGGCGCTACCTACCTTCAGGAGCTTTCAAGAAAGCTAAACCGCAAGGGTATCTTAATCTCATACCTTGACCCAAAAACTGGCCTTGCCTCATTTCAAGGTATGCGCGTGATGGAGAGCGGTCAAAACCGCAAATTTATGTCAAAAGACGCCCTAACGCCAGCTATTGGCTACGTGAGCAAAACAGAGAGTGACACACTTACCAAAAGCAAAGGTGTAAAAGGGCTTGAGAGATACTACGAAGACTACCTAGCTCCGATACAAAACGCCAAAATCCTTGGTCCGCGCGATATCGGTAACAACATAATTTTAACCAGCGATTCAAATTTAGCAACAAGGGTCGATGGCTACAACGCAGTTCTTTCTATACCGCTTAAATTTCAAACCAAACTAGAGCAAATTTTAGATGAAAAGCGCGAATTTTTAGACGCAAAAGAGCTAATCATCTGCATAATGAATAGCAAAAATGGCGAAATTCTAGCCCTAGCTTCTAGCTCAAGATACGATCCATCAAACATAAGAAAGCAAGATTACAGCGCACTAAATTCGAGCGCAAGCGAGTATGCATACGAGGTTGGATCGGTTTTTAAGCCATTTATCTTCTCCATACTACTTCAAGAAAAAAAGGTAAATCCTTTTGAGCTAGTAAATACCTACAACGGCCGCTATCAGCTAGGCAAAAGGATCATCAAGGACACCCACCCAGAGCCTTTTATGAGTGCTGAAGACATCATCGTGCACAGCTCAAACATCGGTATGATCCAGCTAGTAGATAGACTAAATGGCCCACAAATTTATCAGGGACTTTTAAATTTTGGCTTTTCAAGAAAGACAGGCATCGACCTGCCATACGAGCAAGTGGGCATGATGCCAACAGTTACAAAGCTAAACTCATCGACCTATAAGGCAACTGTGAGCTATGGATACGGCCTTCAAGCGACATTTATGCAGCTTTTGAAGGCTTATAACACCTTTAACAACAAAGGCATAGAGGTGACGCCGCACATGGTGGCATACCTTGAGCGAAATGGCAAGCGCTACGATCTGCCAAAGAGCGAGCCAGCACAGGTCATCTCACAAGAGACCGCAAAGATAATGAAGAGAATTTTGATAAAAACAGTTGAAAAAGGTACTGGCTTAAAGGCATTTACACCGGGTCTTGAGATAGGCGGCAAAACTGGCACCGCGCACATCGCTTCTGGCAAAGGCGGATATAGCAACACCTATAATGGCTCCTTTTTTGGCTTCGTAAACGACACAAGAGGCAACAGCTACACCATAGGCGTTTTAGCAAGAGATCCTAAAAAACCTTACTACTACTTTGGTGCGCAAAGTGCGTTGCCGACATTTAAAAAGGCCGTTGATCTAATGGTTGAAGATGGTTATTTATTCCCAGATCCTAATGTCATAGCTGAGTTTGAAGCTAAAAAAGACAAGCTCAAAAACGACAAAGCAAACCAAAAACCGGCTTTAGATTAAATTTAACTTCTAAGGTATGAATATTAAATTTCAAATTTAGAGTTTAAAGTAGAAATTTGGATCTAGGCAAGTGGCCTAAATCCAGAATTTATGCAAGTCCAAGTTCATTTAAGACAGAGCTTAAATTTACAGAATTATTTGTATTTTTGCCAAGGCTATTTTGCTTCTCAAGCAGTGTTTGGCTCGTAAGTGCCATGTTTAGCTCTTTGCGGTAGTCACTTAAAATTTTATCCATTATTTTAAGTAGCTCATTTTTTTGATCCTGCGTTTTGGTCGGATCATTTATGCTTAAAAGCTCGGTTAGCTCCTCTTTTTTCTGAGCTATTTTCTCTTCTATCTTGTTTGAATTTAGCTCATTCATAAAGCCAGCAGCACCGATTTCTGTAAGCCTTTTCTTAAACTGCTCAAGCTTGTCTGAAACCTTTGCCTCGCTTGTGATCTTATCAAGCGTTAGACTTAAAATTTCATCAAAACTATTTTTTTTATCTTTAGCTTTGCTTGAGCCTGACTGCAACAAATAATCGATAATATCGTTATTTTGAACCTTCATACATCTCCTTTTAAATTTGAGATGCTTTTTATAAGCAAGATTTATTCCTAAAGGCTAAATTCTCTAGTGTTTTTTGATTTTTCTAGGATAAAACTGGCAAATTCATCGCTAAAATTTGGACACTGGGCGACTTTGTAAAAGCTAAAATTTAGCTCTTTTGCAAGCTTGGCATACTCTATAACTAACTCAAAAATGGTCTCAGAGTTATCTATACAAAAAGAGAGCGGATAGATAAGCGCTTTTTTATTTTCGCACTTTGCTAAAGCCTCATTTAGAGATGGCTCTAACCATTTAACTGGGCCAAGACGCGACTGATAAGCAAGGCTCACATCTTTAAAATTTAGCCCCTGCTCTTTTAGCATTTTGCTTAAAATTTGCACATGTTCGTTTATGTGTTTTTCGTAGATATCGCCATTTTCTATGATCTTGCGAGGCAAAGAGTGAGCTGAAAAGATGAGGCTAACATCGCTTATATCGGTATCTTTTATCGCTTCACGGATGTGAGAGATAATGATCTTATTGTAAGCGTCATCATCATAAAATGGCTCACAAAGTGAAATTTTAGCTTTTAGTTTAAGCTCCTCTTTTGCCTTTTTAAAATCAGCTAAGCTCGAGGTTATCGTAGTTTGTGAGTGATGAGGATAGAGTGGCAAAAGAACTATCTCATCAAATTTTTCATACTTTTTAAGCACATCTTTTACAAATGGCGAAGTGTAGTTCATCGCAAAATCAACTGCGTCAAATTCGCTTTTAAGGCTTGAAATTTTCTCACAAAGCCTAGCAGTAAGCTCGCAAAGTGGCGACTTTCCGCCTATTTGCTCGTAGTTATGCTTCGCAGTTTTTAGCCTGCCTTTTGTGATCATGAAAGCTACAAATTTTCTTAAAAATTTATTTTTTATACCCAAAATATATGGGTCATTAAACATATTTGTTAAGAAAATTTCGACATCATCTAGGCTGTTTGCACCGCCCATATTTAAAAGCAAAAGAGCTTTTTTCATCAAAATAGTTCTCTTATTTTTATCGCGTCATCGATGTTTGAAAGTTCGCCACTCTCGCCACTTTGGCAAAGATCGTAAAAAGCCTCGTATTGCGCTTTTAGCTCGCTATTATTTGTATCTATCTTTAAATTCATCTGTCCATTTTCGCTCACTTGATGAAGCTTGTGATCGATGAGATCGCCAAAATAGACGCCATTTTTTGCATTTACCTCTATCTTAAAGCGCTCTAATGAGCCACAAAATGAGTCGGTGATATGCACTAGAATTTGATTTTTACTTTTAAAGCTTATCGCCGCGTTATCGGCACTTTTGGCATTTGTCTTGTTTGTTTGAGTGTAGTAAAAGTCGCTGACTTCAGAATTTATGATATTTTTTGCTAGGTCGATGTCAGAAACTGAGAGCTCATTTATGATATTTCCGTCGCAAAGTGGCTTAAAATGAGCGATAGAAATGCTATAAATTTCCTCTTCTTTTAAAAGTGCTTTTTTAAGTGACAAGATAGTTGGATTAAAACGCTCTGAAATGCCCGTGCAAACCCTAGTTTTGTTTGTTTTAGCGGCATATTTTATCTCTTTTAGATCTGCGATACTTTTAAAAACTGGGCGTGAAATGAGGATATTTTGGCAATATTTTGCACACTGGCAAAATGCCTCCACCATCTCCTCTCTTGGCGAGCAAAGCACGACTGCTTGAGGCTGGGCAACCTCTATAAATTCTTTAAAATCAGTATAAAAATCAGCTCTGCAAAACTCATCAACATTGTCTTTGTCAAAAATGCCACAAATTTCAAACTCGTTTGAGCGTCTAAGCTCTAAATAATATTTTTTACCTGTGCTGCAATAGCCGATAATGCCGATTTTTAGCTTCACATTCACCCTTTAAAACTTTAGAAATTTTTAATTATTTTATTTACAAATCGCTTTTAAATAGATAAAACAAGAGATAGTTTTCAAAATATCACTATTTTTTCTCTTTTTAGAATTTCGCAAACGAATTTTGGCTAAAATCAAGCAAAATTTTAAAACTAACGAGGATAAAAATGCAAAATTTAGATATAAGAAAGGCATATCTTGATTTTTTTAAATCAAAAGGTCACGAAGTAGTAGCTTCTGCACCACTCGTGCCAAACGATGCAACACTACTTTTCACAAATGCTGGCATGGTGCCATTTAAGAGCATTTTCACAGGCGAAGTGCCACGCCCAACACCACCTATCCGCACTAGCTGTCAGACCTGCATAAGAGCTGGAGGCAAGCACAACGACCTTGATAACGTCGGCTACACAGCGCGCCACCACACATTTTTTGAGATGCTTGGCAACTTTAGCTTTGGCGAATACTTCAAAAAAGAGGCGATCTCTTACGCTTGGGAATTTGTCACAGAGGTGCTAAAACTACCAAAAGATAAGCTTTATGTGACCGTTCATGAAAGCGACGATGAGGCGTTTGAAATTTGGAGCACTCACATCGCAAAAGAGAGAATTTACCGCTTTGGCGACCATGATAACTTCTGGCAAATGGGCGATACTGGACCATGCGGCCCTTGCAGTGAAATTTTTTACGATCAAGGGGCTGAACACTTTAACACACCTGAAGACTACATGGGCGGCGATGGCGATAGATTTTTAGAGATCTGGAACCTTGTTTTCATGCAGTATGAAAGAAGCGCGGACGGCAAACTAAGCCCACTACCAAAGCCAAGCATCGATACTGGCATGGGACTTGAGCGTGTTACTGCTATCTTGCAAGGTAAATTTAGCAACTACGACAGCACACTTTTTATGCCGCTCATCAACGAAGTGGCAAAGCTTTGCGGCAAGCCATACGTCTATGAAAGTGGCGCTAGCTACCGCGTCATAAGCGACCACATCCGCTCAGTCACATTCTTACTAGCTCAAGGCACGACATTTGACAAAGAAGGTCGTGGTTACGTGCTTCGCCGTATCTTACGCCGTGCGATCCGCCATGGATACTTGCTAGGCATAAAAGAGCCATTTATGTATAAGCTTGTCGATAAAGTTTGCGAGCTTATGGGCGGACACTACACCTATCTAAACGATAAAAAAGCGGCTGTAAAAGAGCAGATCAAACTTGAAGAAGAGAGATTTTTAGCGACTATCGCAAGCGGACTTGAGCTATTTGAGAGTGAGCTTAAAAATACAAAAGAAATTTTTAGCGGAGAGGCTGCGTTTAAACTCTATGACACATTTGGCTTTCCACTTGATCTAACGGCTGATATGCTTAGAGAAAAGGGCTTAAAGGTCGATGAGGCAAGGTTTGATGAGCTTATGAGCGAGCAAAAAGCACGTGCAAAAGCTGCTTGGAAAGGCAGTGGCGACAAGAGTGCGAAGGGTGACTTTAAAGAGCTACTTGAGAAATTTGGCGAGAATAAATTTATAGGCTACGAAGAGCTTAAGAGTAAAAGTAAAATTCTAGCCCTACTTGATGAAGAATTTAAAAATATAGATAGCCTGGATGCTGGCAAAGAGGGCTGGGTGATGTTTGATGTCACTCCATTTTACGCTCAAAGTGGCGGTCAGTGCGGCGATAGCGGTAAGATAGCAGGCAAAGCAAATGTGCTTGATACGCAAAAATTCCATGGACTAAATTTATCTTTAGTAAAAACTAGTGCGGCGCTAAAAGTTGGCGACGAAGTTGAGCTTGAAGTGGGTAGCGACAGAGCAGAGACTGCGCGACATCACAGTGCTACACACTTGCTTCATGCAGCCCTTAGAAGCGTGCTTGGCACACACATCGCTCAAGCTGGCTCAAACGTCGAGGCAGACAGGCTAAGGTTTGACTTCTCTCATCCAAAGGCGCTTACTAGTGAAGAAATTTCAAAGGTCGAAAACCTTGTAAATGAGTGGATATTAGACGGTGCAAATGCAAAAACGCAGGTTATGGAGCTTGAAGAGGCTAAAAAAAGCGGAGCGATCGCACTATTTAATGAAAAATATGCCGACAAAGTAAGAGTTGTGAGCTTTGGCGATGTCAGTAAAGAGCTTTGCGGTGGCACACACGTGAAAAATATAGATGAGATCGGATCGTTTTTCATCACAAAAGAGAGTGGCGTAAGTGCTGGCGTTAGGCGTATAGAGGCTGTTTGCTCAAGGGCTGCGCTAAATTTAGCAAGGTCATTTAGAGCTGAGCTTGAAGAGCTAAAAGATGAGCTAAAGAGCACAGAGCCACTAAATGCTGTTAAAAAGCTAAAAGGCGAGATAAAAGGCTTAAAAGATAAGCTAAAAAACGCTAAAAGCTCTGAGGAGCTAGCCTTTATCAATGTAAAAGATACCAAGCTTTGTGTGGCACACATCGATGGTGGCGACATAAAAACTTTGATAGATGAGTTTAAAAATGGGCATGAAAAGGCTGCTATTTTACTGATCCAAACAGATGAAGAGGGTAAAATTTCTCTTGCAGCTGGCGTGAAAAATGCTCCACTAAAAGCAGGTGCGTGGGTTAAATTTGCAGCGCAAATTCTAGGCGGCAATGGCGGCGGCAAAGACGACTTTGCAACAGCTGGCGGCAAAAACGCTCTAGCCATCGAAGACGCCGTAAAAAGCTCACTTGAGTATGCAAGGCAAGCTTTAGAAAAATGATTCATCAAGAGATCGCTTTTTTTAAATTTGATCAACTAATCATCTTCTTGCACATTAGTTTCGTAGCTCTTTTTATAGGGCTACAAGCTGGTTTGGTGCTTACTGGAAGCTATTTTATAAAAAATAAATTTGAAGATAAAGAGCGCTATCACATCTTGCTTCACATCATAAGACGCTTTGGACTAGCCATCTTTGCACTAGCTCTTGGCATCGCACTAACTAGCCTGATAATTGTCTTTTACTTTGATGATGGCAAAATGCAAAATCCGATGGCAAGTGCGATAGCAGCGACTAAATGGGCGATAGAGCTATTTTTACTCTTAAATTTAAGCTACATCTTTTATAGATACAAAAAGGCTTTAAAAACTCTAAGATCACACGAGATGATCGAGCTAAACGAGAGCCTAATCGTCATCATCTACTACTTCACGCCACTAAATTTACTAGCCTCGCTTGCGGCTGTCTATCTTGGCGTGAGCTATAGGGGCTTTTTATGATCACTCTTGCTTCTAGCTCGCCAACAAGGGCAAATTTACTAAAAAATGCTGGGATAGAATTTAAACAAATTTCTTGCAGCTTTGATGAGAGCATGGTAGCAAAGAGTCTAAAACCAGAAATTTACGTCCAAAACGTCGTAAAAACTAAAAAAGAGCAGTTTTTAAAGGCAAATGGCAAGCTTACAAATTTACTCTTTGCAGATAGCTGCGTGGCTTGCGGGGGTAAAATTTTAGGCAAAGCAAAGGATGAAAACGAAGCACTTGCTATGCTAAATTTACAAAGTGGCAATGAGTGTAGCGTCTATACGGCGATGATATTTTTAGGCGAATTTGAGCTTATAAATGTGAGCAAGACTACATATAAATTTGATAAATTTAGCGAGCAAGAGCTAAAAAGCTACCTAGAAAGTGGCGAGTGGCGAGGTAAAGCTGGAGCCATGACGATAGAAAATTTTAATAAAAAATACATCACCTCCCAGCACGGCGAGACAAGCACGGCAATGGGGCTAAATTTAAAAATATTAAAGGCATTTTTATGAAATACATCTTGGCATTTATCTTTGTAGTTGCCATCGCACTTGGTGGAGCGTTTTTATACTTTTATTCGCAGGTGAGATTTGACGCTTACACCATCATCGACTACAAGCCAAAGCTTGCGACACAAATTTTTGATAGAAACAACGAGCTTATCGCAAATATCTTTGAAGAAAATAGAATTTATGTAAAATATAACGACATCCCGCCACGTGTCATCGAAGCACTCGTGGCTATCGAGGATACGAGCTACTTTGAGCATGGTGGTATCAACGTAGAAGCCATGGCAAGAGCGGCGATAAAGGATATCAAAGCTAGAAAGCTAGTCGAGGGCGCATCCACGCTAACTCAGCAGCTCATAAAAAACCTAGCCCTAAGCCGCGAGAAGAAATTTACAAGAAAGATAAAAGAGGTTGTGCTTGCTATGAAGCTTGAAAGCGAGCTTAGCAAAGAGGACATCATCGAAAGATACCTAAATCACGTATATTTCGGCCACGGCTACTACGGCATAAAAACGGCTGCAGAGGGGTACTTTAGAAAAGAGCTAAATGAGCTAAGCATAAAAGAGATAGCGATGCTAGTTGGCATGCCAAAAGCGCCAAGCACCTATGATCCTACAAAGCACCTTGACCTCTCACTTAGCCGTGCAAACAGGGTCCTTGAGAGGATGTATAGCATCGGCTGGATAAACGAAGACGAGTACCGAAAGGGCGTGCTTGAAGAGCCAGCAGTCTTTGACGATACGCTCACACGCAATAAAGCTCCTTACGTGGTCGATGAGATCATAAAAGAGGCTTCAAAGAAATTTGACGATATAAAAACTGGCGGTTACAAGATACAAAGCACAGTCGATCTAAACGTGCAAAAGATCGCTCAGGATGCCCTAGTCTATGGCTACAATGAAATTTTAAAAAGAGATAAAAAGGCAAATCCAGAGATGCTAAATGGCGCTATCGTCGTCACTCATCCACAAAGCGGACAAATTTTAGCACTCATCGGAGGTATCGACTACGCAAAAAGTAGCTACAACAGAGCGACACAAAGCAAGCGCCAGCCAGGATCAAGCCTTAAGCCATTTATCTATCAAATAGCCCTTGATAGCGGCTACTCAGTCGTCTCTCAAGTAGCTGATATCGCTAGGACGTTTGACATGGGCAATGGCAAAGAATGGACGCCAAAAAACTATAGCGGCGACTTTCAAGGCTACATCACGATAAAATCAGCCTTAACCCAGTCTCGCAACCTCGCAACCATAAATTTACTAAACGATCTTGGTCTTAGCTCAGTTCGCAAACAGCTTACAGATATGGGCTTTAACGACATCCCTGAAAATTTATCAATCGCACTTGGTAGCTTTGGAATTTCGCCACTTGACTTTGCGAAATTTTACTCGATGTTTCCAAACGATGGCGAAGTGGTCGAGCCTACGCTCATTAAGCATATAGAAAATAGCTTTGGCGCGTCGATGGACTATGAGCCTCAAAAGAAGCAGGTGCTAAAACCTGAGCAGGCATTTTTGATGACTACCTTGCTTCAAAACGCCGTAAACAACGGCACTGGGCGCAACGCAAAGGTAAATGGCATCCAGATCGCTGGCAAAACTGGCACATCAAACAACAGCATCGATGCTTGGTTTTGCGGCTACTCGCCTGATATCGAGGCCATCATCTGGTACGGAAACGACGATAACAGCCCTATGAAAAAAGTCGAGGGCGGCAGCAGGACAGCTGCACCGGTCTTTAAGAAATTTATGGAGGGCTACATCAAGCTCTACCCTACTCTAAGGCGTGCGTTTGAGCAGCCTGATGGCGTCTATAAAGGATACTACAACGGCGCTGATGAGTACTACACAAACGACTCGCCGTTACCGCAAAATACGCCAACAAATGATATCATTCAAGATCAAGAAAACGATGGATTATTATTTTAGGAGATAAGATGAAAAAATTAAAAATTTTACTTTGCCTAGCGCTTGCAAGCCTTGCATACGGCGCTGATCTAAACACAGCTAGTAAGAGCGAGCTAATGAGCCTTGGGCTAAACAAAAGCCAGGCACTAAATGTCATAAAGTATAGAAAAGCTCATAAATTTACAAGTGTCGAGGAGCTTGAGAAGGTTCAAGGCATCGGCTTTAACGACATGCAAAAGGTCAAAGAAAAGCTTAGTGTAAAAGATAGCCAAAAGACCAAAAAAGCTGAACCTAAAAAGAAAACAAAAAGTAAAAAGCTAAAAAGTAAGAAAAAGAAAAAATAGTTTTTCTCTTCTAAATTTCTAGCCATTTACATTTTAGCTCTATCATTACGCCGCTGAAAGAATGTGGCTAGAAATGCTAAACATCGACAAAATAAGACATATAAGCTTTTTGTAATTTTTAATTTTATTTGTAGCTTATATGTTTTTCATAAACTACATATTTTTATTCAAGGGCGTGTTTTTAGGATTTTTATCGGGCGACACTTTGTCTTTTTCTATACTGCTTTTTGCTCTACTTAGCATATTTTTTCTTTTGCTCTTTGCTGGAGTTTTTTGTATTTTGTTCGTACCATTTTTACTAAAACCTCTGGCTATTTTTCTTATCGTAATTAGTAGCATCTCTGCTTACTTTATGCAAGCTTATGGTGTCATTATGGATAAAAGCATGCTATTAAACGTCTTGCACACTGATACAAGAGAGGCCTTTAGCTATTTTAATGCTAGCTTAGCTCTTTGGCTTATTTTTGTAACCATCCTGCCTTGCATATATGTAGCGCTTGTAAAGATTAGCTATGGAAGTTTTAAAACTGCACTAAGATCAAGGGTGAAAATAGCCCTTAGCACTTTGGCAAGTGCAGCTGTAATCTTTGCACTCATGTCTAAAATTTTTATACCATTTTTTAGAGAGCATAACGCCTCAACCATAAGCGTTTTACTCCCATACTATCCTATCTACTCTAGCATAAGATTAGCAAAGTCTTTGGCGCAAAAACCACTGCCTTTTACCTATGTAGCAGATGACGCAAGGCTCACAAATGATAAAAAGAAAATTTTAATTTTGATAGTTGGCGAGACACAAAGGAGTAAAAACTACTCACTAAATGGCTACGCTAAAAACGATACAAACAAATTTAGCAAGCAAAAAGATGTGGTAAGTTTTACAAATTTCTACTCATGTGGGACTGCGACAGAGACTAGTGTGCCTTGCCTATTTTCAGACTTAAAGCGAGAAAATTTTAGCAACCGCGAGGCTAAGGCTCGTGAAAATTTAGTTGATATCATCAATAAACTTGGCATAAAAACATACTTTTTTGGCAACAATAGTGGCGGCTGCGAAAAAAGAGGAGCGGTGGTTTGCAACAACCTTGATCAAAACCACACTTCAGAGCACAAAGCAGTTGGCTTTGATGAAGTGATATTTGATGAGGCAAAAAAGGTCATAAAAGATGCAAACTCCACTACTTTTATTGTATTGCACCTACAAGGCTCACATGGTCCTATCTACTACAAAGACTACCCAAGTAAATTTAAAAGAATTCACTCCAACTTGCGACACTGGCGAGCTAAACAAATACACCCCAGACGAGATAGCAAACACCTATGACAACACCATTTTATACGAGGACTATCTGCAAAGCGAGCTGATAAACGCCCTTGAAGCAAAAAAAGATAAATTTGAAGTCGCTATGTTCTTTTTTTCAGATCATGGAGAGAGCCTGGGCGAAAATGGCATATATTTACACGGACTGCCTTACTCCATCGCTCCAGACAGCAAAACACATCCCAGCCATCATCTTTTCAAGCGATAGCGAGCTTTTAAAAAGGCTAAAAACTAGAAAAGACGAAAGTCTTTCGCATGATTTTGTCTTTAGCTCAGTTCTTGGATATTTTGGGGTGAAAACTAAGGCTTATGAGCCAGAATTTGATATTTTTAGGCAGTAAATTTAAAGCCAGCCTAGGCAAAGCCCGAAGCTGGCGCAAATTTAAAAGCTGATCTCTTTTATATCAGCTACTTTTAATATCTCGCTATAAATTTGACCGATGATCGCGACGCGGTTATTTCGCACTTTCTCGTTTTCAACGTTTATCATAACTTTGTCAAAAAACTCATCTATCTGCGGCTTTAGTACAAATAGCGCTTTTAGTCTTGGCTCGTAGGCTAGGCTCTTATCAACCGCTTTAAATGCGTCATTTAAGGCCTTTTCAGCATCTATCTCAAAGAGGCTCTCATCGACCTTACTAAATTTATCATCTTTTATGATGTTTGCAAGGCGCTTAAATGTCGAGAAATTCTCTCTAAAATTTGGCTCACTTGAAATTTTAGCAAGCGCCTCTATCATCTTAGTTAGCTCCAAGATATCTTTCTCGCCGCTTTTTATGCAAGCTTTTACTATAGAGGCGTTTGCGTCAAAGAAGGTATAGAGTCTA
This sequence comes from Campylobacter concisus, assembly GCF_015230015.1. Taxonomy (GTDB): domain Bacteria; phylum Campylobacterota; class Campylobacteria; order Campylobacterales; family Campylobacteraceae; genus Campylobacter_A; species Campylobacter_A concisus_AF. Next base: position 71,293 of record NZ_JAAKZC010000006.1, read on the forward strand.
TCAAGGATGAAATTTATAAGCACCTCAACGTCAAATTTCTTATACTCTTTTGCGATATCTTCTAAAATTTCTTTTACATTAAATTTCAAATTATGCGCCAAAACGATCTTGATCACGCCATTTGCCGCGCGCCTTAGAGCGTATGGATCTTTCGTACCGCTTGGGATTTTGCCGATACTAAAAAGCCCCATTAGCGTATCAAGCTTATTTGAAAGTGCCACAACCGAGCTAAAGACCTTACTTGGGCACTGTGCCTCCTCGCCGTCTGGCAAATACTGCTCTTTTATGGCTAGAACGACGTTTTCGTCCTCATTTTTAGCCTTTGCATAGTAAGCTCCCATGACGCCTTGAAGCTCGGTAAATTCATAAACCATCTGCGTTGTAAGATCAGCCTTGCTTAGCATCACAGCTCGCTCAAGCTTGGCTCCATACTCGCCAGCTTCTTTTTTCAGTATCTCATCATAGTTGTAAGCTAGTTTTTTAGCCACTTTTAGCTCTCTAAGCTCCTTTTCGTAGATGCTTCCAAGCTCTTTTAGGTAGGTTATATTTTTTAGTTTTTCTGGGCCAAATTCGTGCGCTAGGTCGCTTTGCCAAAAGAACATCGCGTCACTTAGCCTTGCTCTTAGCACCTTTTCGTTGCCCTTGATGATGAGCGAATAATCTTTTGTGATGGCGTTGCTAACGACAACGAAGCCATTTGCGAGCTTGCTATCCTTAAAAACTGGGAAGTAGCGCTGATTTTCTTTCATAGAAGTGATGATGACCTCGCTTGGAACCTCCAAAAACTCCTCTTCAAACGAGCCAAGAAGCGCTGTTGGATACTCGGTGATCGCCACGACTTCAGCCAGCAGGTCTTTGTCGATCTCTATTTTTAACCCACTTTTTTGACTGATCTTTTCAAACTCATCAAGTATGATTTTTTCTCTCTCACCTGCTTCAAGCACGACACCACGGCTCTTTGAGCCATCAAAATACTCTTTTATACTTGAAATTTTTATCATGTCGTAGCTAACGCTTCTGTGCGGATACGTAGAGTTGCCACTTGCCACGCCAAATTTATTAAATTTAATGACCTCGTCACCAAGAAAACACAAAAACGATCTTATCGGTCGGATAAACTCAAACTCACCGTTGCCCCAGCGCATAGACTTGCCAAAACTAAGGCCCTTTAAAAACTCCTCAACCATGTCGCCCATTATCTTAGCGACTGGCTCACCCTTTACCTCTTTTTCGTAGTAAAGCACCTCTTTGCCGTCTATCTCTTTAAATTTAAGCTCGCTCTCATCTATGCCACATTTACTTGCAAAGCTAAGTGCCGCCTTTGTAAAAGCTCCGTCTTTTAGTGCTACTTGCTTTGGCGCACCGACAAAACTAGCCACGCTATCTGGCTGAGACTGTGGGAATTTCTCATGGAAAAAGACCAAACGGCGCGGTGTGTAGTAAAATTTAAAAGGGCTTTTGATGTTATATTTTTCAAGCACAGCCTGCCATTTAGCATTGATGTTTGGCAGCTCCCTTAAAAATGGTATCGCTGGAAGCTCCTCGACTCCGATCTCTAGTAACAACTCTTTCATATCTCACTCTTTTTATTAAAATTTTCTCTTTTTTCTCTTATCATCTCTCTTGCTCTCTCCTTCTCTTGCGCCTGCAAAATGACGCCTCTTATCATAAATATCACAAATAAAACAAACGCTGCGATCATAAAAATATCTAAAATTTGCACCATCTACTCCATAACGATCTCTTTTTCGTTTTTATAAATTTTCACCCTTGCCTGCTCAAAGCTATACTCGCCATCTTTTAGCCTTTTTTTGCTATAAACTCTGATTTTGCCATGTGGTGTATACAAGTAGCCACTCTCTAGCTTGCCTGAAATTTTAGCGATCACGTCGCCACTTCTAGCCTCACTTAGTTTTGAGCTATCAAGTAAATTTTCACTCACATCTTTTGTGCCATGCTCATTTATGATCTCATAAGAGCTCACTTCAAGCGCCTCATTGTAAAATTTCACTCGCCTAATCAAAACGTCAAGCTCATCGCCCACGCCGACACTATTTTTAGGATCAAAAACGTAAATTCCACGGCGATTTTTCGAGATGATAAAGCCATGTTTATCTTTTAAGATGACAACGGCTCTTTCAACTAGCGCTGGTACATCCTCAGGATGCTCAAAAAGCGTCTCTATGTCAGCTTTTTTATAGTTTTGATCCTCTACTTTTTTAGCTTCTTTTTTTAAATTTTCATTTGCAAGCTTGCCACTTTTAGCAGGGCTCGGTTTGGTTGAGATTTTAAATTTAAGCGCAAAGTGATCTGAGTAAAGATCGCTCTTAGCAAAGCCATGCTCATCAACCACAAAGCTTGGCTTAAAGACCTCAAAACTGCCATCAATGTAACTTAGATCGCCATTTGCCATAAAACTAGACGATAGCAAAACGTGATCAATGGCACGCTTTTTGCCATGGACTGCATGAGAGTATCTATCTTTTGGGGCTAAAAAGCTATAAAGATCGTAAAATCCACGAGTTGCGATGATATCGTTTAAGATGGATTTTTGCCCATAAGGTGAGTTAAAATCGCCCAAAACTATGGCGTTTTGCTCATCAATAAGAGCTGCCCTTAGCGTTCTTTCGGCCTTTTTTTGCATATTTATGCCGTTTTTATAAGCTGGGAAGTGATTAACAAAAATGCTAAATTTCTTACCCTCCACCTCAAAAACGACCTTTAAAATGTTTCTAGTTTTTACATTTGGCACTTCAAAAATTTCAATGCCATTTGGCTTTATCTTTGACACAATAGCCAGCCCAACTGGAGAGTTTTTTGCCTTGCTAAAGGCTATAAATTTATACTCACTGCCATTTACTAAAGCCTTTAAAACCTGCTCGTTTTCAACCTCTTCAAGTGCGATGATGTCGGTATCTATGGCATCTATGACCTGTCTTGTTCTTTTTAGTTTTGAGCTAGCCACCTCGCAGTCCCACTTTGAAGTGCCAGATTTAAAGTCAGGATATTCGCTGCCATCATCCTTGCAGTCAAATAAATTTTGCACATTATAAGTTGCGATGCTTATATCGCTTGCAAACGCCATCAAAACGGCAAAAACTAATGCAAAAAGCGCTCTCAAACCTCGCTCCTAAAGTCGAATTTAGAGATGTTTTGTCTGATCGCCTCATATGCGATGATGCCAGCACTCATGGCTAAATTTAAGCTCCTGCCCTCTTTTCCCATCGGGATCGTTATGGCATTTTTAAAATTTATATCCATAAATTCCCTTGGCAGCCCAGTGCTCTCTCCGCCAAAAAATATAAAATCTCCTGGCTCAAATTTAGCGTCGTAGTAAAGCTTATTTGTCTTTGTCGTAGCAAAGAAAAATCGCTCTTTATGGCTTAAATTTGTCTGTAAAAACTCATCTAGGCTCTCCCAAATTTTTGGATCTAAAATTTTCCAATAATCAAGCCCAGCGCGTCTAACAGCCTTTTCGCTCAGGTCAAACACGGTTGGCTTAACGATGTGTAGCTTCAAATTTGCATTTACGCACATTCTGCCGATAGCTCCGGTGTTTTGCGGTATCTGAGGATGGACTAGGACTATGTTAAACATAAATTTATTTTTGCCTTAAAAAGTGTTATAAACTGCCTTATTCTAGCCAAAATGGGCTTTTAAGAGTTTTAAAATTTAAATTTTATTTATCTATAAATTTAGCGTTTTGCAAGAGTTTCAAGGTGCTTTTTGATAGCAAGCAACTGCCTTCGTTTTATCTCAGCGGCGATCATCTCATTTTTAAAGCCAGCCGCCAAGATCTCGCTCACACCAACCTTTGCGTCAAATTTAGCCTCATAAACTCCAAGCTCTTTTGCACGCTCTATGCGTTCATCGTTGTAAGCTCCCAGCCATGATTTTAATGGCATATTTAGCGCGATTTGTAGCATCTCTGCGTCACTTGGCATATCTTTAAAATATGGCTCTTTTAAGATAGAAAAATAGCTCTTTGGCAGGCGCATTTTCTCTAAAATTTCCTTTGCGTCAAGCTCAAATTTACCAAAAAGCATATACAAAAACAGCCTCTCATCATCTACGAAATTTCTAGCGCTCTTTAGCTCAGACAAAAACTCATTATTTTCACAAATTTGCACGCCAAAAATTTGCTCAAAAAGAGAGAGTGCAAAAAGATAAAACGCCCCTTTTTCAAGATGCTCTGAGCGAAAAAATTTAATGAGCTCGGTATTTATCCTATCCTTACTTAGATGCGCTAGATCAAGCGTTTTCATAAGCTCTAGCGTCTCGTCAGCTATGCTAAAACCAAGCCTAGCGCTAAACTGCACGCCACGTAGTACCCTTAGTGGATCTTCTTTAAATTTCTCACTATCGATGTGCCTTAGCGTCTTGCTATCAAGGTCCTTTTTGCCGCCATGAAAGTCTAAAATTTCGCCGTTAAAGATATTCATCATCATGGCATTTACCGTAAAATCACGCCTAAGACTAGCAAGACTTGGATCATTTATGTAGCTTACGGCAAAGTCTTTGTGAGAATTTCCAGTCTTGCTCTCGCTTCGTGGCAGCCCAAGGTCGTAGTTTTTGTATTTGTAGATGAAGTAGCTTTTGCCAACACCACTAGCTCTTATGCCGGCCATCAGCTCGTCAAATTTGAGAGGCTCGATGTCATAAACCTCGATGTCATAATCATAAATTTCTCGCCCCAAAAGCGCATCTCTCACGCAGCCACCTACTAGATAGACGCGCTTGCTAAAAGGGGCAAATAGCGATCTAAAGAAGTCTAGCTCGCTATTTTTGTAAATTTCTGTCCCAGTTTTTACCTCAAATTTATTATTTTGAGAGATTTTGTAGTCTATTTTCGATGTTTGCAAGGGTAAATTCTAAAAATTTAGTCGTTAGCTCTAGCCTTTGGCCAAGGTCTTGCTCGCTAGTTTGTTTAAGCCCTTCAAAAAGCACTTCTATGCGCTCAGCAAGGTTTGCTAAGAAAATTTCCTCCTCGCTTATCTCTCTGCTCTTTGGTGAAATTTGCGCCACCTTTGGCTCTGGCTCGATTTGCGCACTTGACACGCTTTGCACACTTGCTTCAAGCTCTGGCTCATCAGCCACCTCTTGCTCACTAGCCTCCATAGCCAAAAGCTCTTTTTTTAAATTCTCCCTTTCAAGCTCCTCTTGCTTTTTGTTTTGCAGCGCCTCTATCTTCTCAAGCTCGGCGCTAACCTCACTAATGGCCATCCTAGCGATATCATCAAGCTTCATAATCTTATCAACCACCTTTTAAATTCATTTATCTCTTCGTCACTTTTCATCCTGATAAAAAACTCTTTCATCTGCTCGTTTTTTATCGCGCGCTCCTTGCGAAGTCCGCTCAGGCGGTTTATCGCGCTAAGGGCGTCCTTGTTTGACGGGTCTTGTTTTAAGATGTTCTTGTAAATTTCAAGCGCATCGTCTTTTAGCCCTTGAGCCTCGTAGATCAGTGCTTCAGTGATTGTGTTTTTCATTTTTGATAAATCCTGCTATCACGTCGCCTATCTCGCTTGTTGAACAAATTTCAACTGCGTTAAAAGCGGCGATATCTTTTGTTCTATATCCCTTTGCAAGCGCTGTTTTTACGGCACTTTCTATCGCGTCCGCTGCCTCGCTCTCGCCAAATGCGTATCTTAGCATCATCGCTGCGCTTAAAATGGTCGCGATCGGATTTGCTATGCCCTGCCCTGCGATGTCTGGAGCTGAGCCGTGAATAGGCTCATAAATTCCCACTTTGCCGCCCATGCTAGCACTTGGTAGTAGGCCTATCGAGCCACAAACCATACTCGCTTCGTCGCTTAAGATGTCGCCAAATAAATTTTCAGTAAGTATGACGTCAAAATTTGCAGGCGCTCTTACTAGCTGCATCGCTGCGTTATCGACATACATAAAGCTAAGCTCTACTTCAGGATAGCTCTTCGCCACCTCGCTAGTCACCTCACGCCAAAGCTGGCTTGTCTCAAGCACGTTTGCCTTATCGACCATGCAGACCTTTTTCTTGCGAAGTATAGCCGTCTCAAAGGCGATCTTTGCGATGCGCTCGATCTCAAATTTAGTATAAACCATCGTGTTAAACGCTCTATCTTCGCCTTTTTCACGTGGCTTGCCAAAGTAAAGCCCACCTGTTAGCTCACGCACCACGACAAAATCAACTCCCTTTAAAACCTCTGGCTTTAGCGTGCTAGCATCAACTAACTCGTCAAAGATGATGGCTGGGCGTAAATTTGCGTATGCCTCTAGCTCTTTTCTTATCTTTAAAAGCCCACTTTCTGGCCTTAGGTGTCTTGGCAGGCTGTCCCATTTCTCGCCGCCGATCGCTCCAAAAAGCACAGCGTCGCTATTAAGTGCTGATCTTAGCGTCTCATCTGGCAGTGGCTCGCCAAAAACGTCGTATGCTGCGCCACCCATGAGCTTGTAGTCGTACCCAAATTTCATACCAAACTCGGCACTTACAACGTCTAAAACCTTTATCGCCTCGTCGATGATCTCAGGGCCGATGCCATCGCCTTTTATAACGCAAATTTTATAGTTTTTCATCGCCGCTCCTTAGTTCATCTTCGCTTTTGCGTACTCGATAAGGCCGCCAGCGTTTAAAAGCTCTTGCATAAATGGCGGAATAGCGTTAAATTTATACTCTTTTTTTGTGCTTTCATCTATGATGACGCCGTTATCTACGTCAATCTTTAGCGTGTCGCCCTCGTTTATCTCATCACTCTCTTTTATCTCAAGTATCAAAAGCCCTGTGTTAAAGCTATTTCTATAAAAAATTCTCGCAAAGCTTTTTGCCACAACAGCCGCTATGCCAGCCTCTTTTAGCGCTAGTGGGGCGTGCTCTCTTGAGCTTCCGCAGCCAAAATTTTCACCAGCTACGATGATGTCGCCTTTTGCTATTTTAGAGCTAAATTTAGGATCGGCGTCTTCCATGATGTGCTTTGCTAGTTCTTTTTCGTCTGAAGTGTTTAAATATCTTGCGGCGATGATGATATCAGTGTCGATGTTATCGCCAAATTTCCAAACTTTGCCTTGTTTCATTTTTAACCTTTTGTTGTGTAAATTTGGGCTGATTTTAACCAAAAGAAGCTAAATAAATAATCAAAAAGCCAAATTTAGTGCGCCAAAAAGCCCTAAATTTAAGCCTTTGCCCTTTGTAAAATTTCTTTCATCTCATCTTCACTAAGTGGCTCAACAAGCACGTTTGCAGCGTCGATGAAGTGGTACTTTTCTTTTGGTAAATTTGCCATGAAAGCTCCATATTCACACTCATCAAGCACGTGAGCGTCACTATCATCCACACCCACAACTAGCGTAAGCACCCAGCGCGAGACCTTGCGATCTCCAAGCGCTTCTTGTGCCTGCCACGACGGAGATGGAGCATAAGGCAAGATGGTCGGCAAATTTTCACTAAGCGTATATGCGCCAAAGATTTCGTTGCCGTCTTTGTCTTGATAGAGGTGCTCTTTTGCGCTGTATGCGTCAAGATACTGCACCCGTCTCATCATCTCATCAAATTTAGCCGCAGGACTGACACTTGCAAAGATTTCATCTACCATAACCGCGTCAAACGCCACGTCTCGCTCCACGCCAGAGATGTAAAGAGTTTGATTTTTCTCTTTTATATCTTTTAACGCTTCAAGCCCCCACATGATGTCAGCCTCGTAGTCAAATTTTAAAATTTGCTCACTATCATAAATTTTTTCGTTGTCGCACTCTATTTTTGAGCCAGTTTGAGCCGAGAGCTTTGAGAGTAGCGAAAGTGCGATCTGCCAGTCGCCGACGCCACTTGGAGTATAAACACGCACGATATAGCAGCCATCCTCGTAGTTTAGCTCAAAGCCACGAGCGCTCTTTTGCCACACGCCTGCTATCATCACGTCAGCGCCAAGCTCATTTGCGCTTGGCTCCTCTTGCGCACTGTTAAAAAAGAAAAGCCCCTCAACAAGCCCTGAAATTTCACGCTCGCTTAGCGCCTTTGCATATCCGCCAAGTAGCTTCTTTTTATTTTTTACACTAAATGTCAAACTCATAAATTCTCCTTTATCTAAATAGTAAAAGCACGCCGATAGTGCAAACTATGACGGCGGTGCAAATTTCAAGTAGTCTTAGGTGCGTTTGTAAAAATTTCTTTAGCATAGCTCCACCAAGTGCGTAGATATTTAGAGCTAAAAACTCGATAAAAACGAGCGTTACGGTGATCACGCACATACGAGCTAGGCTAAAAGGGGCGTCTTTGTCTAAAAATGTAGGCAACAAGGCTGAGAAAAATATCCACGCCTTTGGGTTTGAGACGCTAACGATGAAGCCATTTATAAACATCTGCTTTTTGCTTGGCAAATTTGAGACATTTGTGATGCTAAGCTCGCCCTTGCCAAAAAAGAGCATAGCACCAAGATAGAGCATGTAAAGGCCTGCGATGATATTTAGCGCCTTAAATGCATACTCAAAATGATGTAGCACCGCGCCCACGCCCAGCATACAGCTAAATGAGACAAAAGCGATCGCCAAAAGCTGCCCAGCCATCACAAAAAACGAGTGTTTGTAGCCAAAGCTCATACCAACGCTCATCGCATAAGTCATGTTAATACCTGGCATCATCGAGATCGGAAAAATCGTGACAAAAAAGAGCAAGAAATTCATGAAGCGCCTTAAAAATTTAGTGAAATGCTAAATCAAAATCTATAAATTTATGATAAAAAGAACAGTAAGGCGGTAAATTTAGTAAATTTGCTAGCGCACTATCTTTGATTGTGACAAAATTTAGCATTTGACACTTGGGGCTTTTACAAATTTAACCCAGACTTTATCTGCCAAATTTAACCTTCACGCTTTTAAATTTAGCAGTTCGCTAAAATTTGAGCTATAAAATTTATATAAAAGCAAGGTGCGAGTTCATATCTGCCTTGTGGCTAGGTGCTTGCAAAACGGCAAATTTATAAATTTAGAAATTTATGCTACCACGATTAGCACGCCAAGCCCATTACTAGCGGCATTTTGATAAAAATTTATAAGACCAGCAAAATGCTCTTTTAAACTCGCCCTTATATCTTCAAATTCACTCTCGCAGTGAAAAATATCAGGATATGTCTTTGAGCTTGCAAATTCTTTTAAATTTATCTTTGCTAAAAGTGCGTTGATATCAACATTTTTCAACGTCTCAGCCACCTCTTTTACATCTGTAGCACTAGCATAAGAGATCATCTCGCTTAGCTCTTCGTTTAACGCACTACGCCCAAAAATAGCCCAGCTAAGCGGTTCTGACGCCGTGAATTTATCGCCAGCGCTCAACCTTTGGGCGAAATTTCTGCCAGTTAGCATCTTACACATCGCATCCCACAAATTATCCATGTCGTATTCATCCAAAAGTTCGCCGCCGCCGCCATTTTTGATCTTTTCTATATCATCTTGCGAGTAGGCATAGTAGTGCGCACTAATCCCCATTTTAGAGCCTTAAATTTAATGTAAATTTGAAAAAGAGAAGGCGGAGCTATAAATTTAATAGTTCCGCACAAAATTAAATTTTAGTGAGTTAAGAAAAACTCTTGAATTTTAGCTTTGTCGCTTGTTTTTGTAAGAGCAAGCATCAAAAGAACTCTAGCTTTTTGAGCATTTAGGTTGTCGCTTGTTAAAAAGCCGTATTTTGCGTCATCAACTTCGCCATTCATAGTTGTCTCGCCACTTCCCACACGTGAGTCACGAACTACCACTACGCCAGCTTTTGAAGCCTCACCAAGAGCCTCTAACACGCTAAAGTAAGGGTTGCCGTTGCCTAGACCAGCGCTAACGATGCCTTTTGCGCCGTTTTTGACAGCTACATTTACAAAGTCAGGGTTGTCATTTGCGTGAGAGTAGATGATATCAACTCTTGGAAGCTCTTTTACGCCAGTTAGGTCAAAAGCTGAGCTTGCTGTGTGTTTTCTGATTGGGTTCATATAGTATTTTACGTTGCCATAAAAGACAGTGCCGATCTTGCCGCTATTTGGTGATTTAAATGTATCAACGCCTGTTGTGTTAGTTTTTGTAACCTCTCTGCCAGCGTGAATTTCGTCATTCATAGTGACTACAACACCCTTGCCTACGCTATCTTTGCTGATAGCAACATTTACAGCGTTAAATAAATTTAGTGGGCCGTCTGCGCTTAGTGAGCCGCTATTTCTCATCGCGCCTACAAGCACAACTGGCTTGTCGCTTTTAACGACTAAATTTAGAAAGTAAGCTGTCTCTTCCATAGTGTCTGTGCCGTGAGTAACGACGATGCCATCAGCCTTGCCGCTGTTTAGAAGCTCGTTGATCCTATTTGCAAGCTTTAGCCAAACTTCGTTATTCATATCTTGTGAGCCGATATTTGAAATTTGCTCGCCTTTTATGGTAGCGATCTTGTTGATATCTGGCACGGCTGCTATTAGTTTATCGACCGTAACAGTTCCAGAAGTATAGCTTGAATCAAGCGAACCTGAGCCGCTTCCAGCTATCGTTCCACCAGTAGCTAGGATGTAGATGGTTGGCTTTGCAACCGCTAAAGTAGTACCTAAAATCATGAGTAACACCGCCTTAAAGATTAAACGCATTTTAACTCCTTTGCATTAAAATTTGCTAGAGCATTATAACGTCATATATTTAAAAAATTTATTAATTTTTAAAATTTATATTTATTTAAAGAATTCTTATCAAAAGCATATAAATTCCAGTTGAAACGACTATGCTAAGAAGGGCATTTTTAAACTTTAAATGCACCAAAACAGCCGTCAAAACCGCCACTATCTCGCTTAAGCCGTATGGAAACTCGCTAAATTTAGTATCTTTTAGCCCGTAGCAGACCAAAACGACCATTATCATCATACCCATATGCTTCTCAATGGCGTCTAAATAAGGGTTTGACTTATAGTTTCTTAATGCATAAAATGGCGTCACTCTCGTTATAAAAGTAGCTAGTGCGCTTAAAAGCACCGCCACAAAGAGCACCATCTCGCTTGAACTTACACTTATCAAATTTTATCCTTAAACAAAAGCAAAAATATAAAACAAAGCGCCATCGAGCCAACAAGCACAAATTTAGCTGGAAATAGGCTCACTCCAAGCACGCCAAAAAAGACCGCCACAAAGAGCACGCGGTAGTTTTTATCATTTTTAAACATCTCGATGACGACCACTATAAAAAGCGAGGTCAAACTAAACTCAAGCCCCTTTGTATCGGTCTTGATAAAGTCACCAAGTATCGCTCCAAGCAGCGTTCCAGCCGCCCAGTAAGACCAAGCAAGCAAATTTAGCCAGCTAAAGACAAAACTTCGCTCATTTGCATCCTTTAGCCCTAAATTTTTAAATATCGCAAAGGTCTCATCTGTTAGCAAAGCGATGTTTAAAAGCCTAAATTTGATCCCGCTATACTCTTTTAAAAGCGAAATTCCATAAAAAGTGTGACGCAAATTTACAAGATAGCTCACGATAAAGACCTCAACATAGCTCGTGCCGACGCTAAAGAGCGAAAGCATCATAAACTGCGCTGCTCCGCCATATCCAAGCATACTAAGCGCCACTGCGATAAATGCGCTAATGCCCATGCTTTTAGCCAAAATGCCAAAGGCGATGCCAAGAGGGAAAAAACCCATAAAGATAGGAATGGATAGTTTAAAAACGTAGTTAAATGTCAAATTTCACCTTCATAAAAAGTCAAAATATTAGCAAAAATTTAAAAATCTAAATTTAAAGAATAGATTTTGTTCTTTAAAATTTAATGACCTTTTCGCATTTTAAAACTAAATTTTATAAAATAACAACAAAAATTTATAAAGAAAATTTCTATGAAAAAGATAGTTTTACTAATATTTTTAACACTAAATTTAATAGCTCTAATGACAAATCCAAATATCAAAATCCCTCAAGCAAATAGCTGCAACATCGAAGATAACTGCATTGATTTTAGCCGTAAATATAGCGATGATGAGTATAAAAGGCTATTTGGAGTTTATAAAAGTGAGTGCGAGGTTAAAAATTTAGACACATGCATCTATCTGGCTGAGTTTTATAAAAAAGGGCTTGGCGTAAAAAAAGACGTGACAAAATCACTAGAAATTCTTAACAAAACTTGCGATGAAAATAACAAATTTGCCTGCCACAACCTTGGTGTTGAGTATCAAGAGATGAAAGATCACAAAATGGCTTTAGATGCTTTTAAAAAAGGCTGCGATCTAGCTTTTATACAAAGCTGCTTTAACGTCGCAGTTTTATATAGTAACGGCAGTGGCGTGAAAAGAGATTACAAAAAGGCAAGCAAAATTTACAAAGAAGTTTGCGAGCAAAATTTCTATGAAGGATGCTACAACCTGGCAGTTTTATACCACAACACGCCAGGCGTAAAGCGCGACTACAAAGAAGCGGTAAAGCTTTACAAAAAGGCTTGTGATAGCGACTTTAGCATCTCTTGCTACAACCTAGCGAGCTTATATCAAGAGCAAAAAGAGTATGAAAAGGCCAGTAAGCTCTATTTTAAAGCTTGCAAGCTTGACTTTGCCGATGCTTGCAATAACCTAGCCAGCCTTTACGACGACGCTCTTGGCGTAGAAAAAGATGATGAAGTGGCGTTTAGATATTACAACAAGGCATGCAGACTAGATAGCGCAAGTGGGTGCAAACATCTTGCATATTTTTATTACCATGGCATAGGTACAAAAAAGGATAAAAAGCTGGCAGAAAAAGAGCTTAACAAAGCTTGCAAACTAGGTCTTAAAGAGGCTTGCGAGATAGTTAGAGATTTTCACTAAAGAGCGTTTATGAAAAAGCTAATTTTTTCTTTATCTCTCTTTTTGCTTCTAAATGCAGAAAATTTAGACGAGATGTGCCAAAGCGAGGACGATATAAGAGCAAATTTAACGAGCTGTTACAAGGCTGCTACAAAAATTTATAACTCTTCAAGCGATGATAAAGATTTTAAAAAACTACAAAAGATATTTTTACTAGCTTGCGAAAATGATATGAAAGAGGGTTGCTACAGCGCTGCGCTCATCTATCTAAATAGCTACAATGACGTGGGTAGCGAGCTTAATCAAACTATCATATTAAATAGATACGCTAGATTTCTTAACTACGCGCTTTTGGGTAGCGGCAAAAAAGAGGATAAAACGACTGCCAAAAGCTACTTTCAAAGATCATGCGAGCTAGGCTTTAAAAAGGGCTGCGATATGAGAAATTTATTAGAGAAGCTTGGGGTATTAAATTTGATCCTAAAAGCATATTTACTATAAATTTAGACCTTTTTATCTAAACTTATTTAAATTTTTAAAAAGGCAGGCAATGAAAAAGATCGTTTTACTTTTATCTTCTACAGCTCTTTTGTGGAGTGCAAATTTAGACCAAAAAGCGCTTGAGACAAAGTGCGAAAAGGCAGATGCCGCAAGCTGCTACGAGCTTGGAGCTATCTATCAAGAGAGCAAAGCCTACCAAAAAGCGGGCGAGTTTTACAAAAAAGCTTGCGAGCTAAAACACGCAAGTGCTTGCAGTAGCGTTGGCGTGCTCTACGACATGGACTACATAAAAGATGTAAATAACAAAAATGCAGCCAAATTTTACCAAAAGGGCTGCGAGCTAAACGACGGCTTTGGCTGCGCAAGGCTCGGATTTGTCTATACGCTAGATAAAAACTATAAAAAGTCAAAAGAGCTCTTTTTAAGGGCATGCGAGCTAAAAGATGGCGACGGATACTACGGCCTTGGGCTTTTATACTATGACGGAAATGGCGTAGAGCGAGACGCCAAAAAGGCAAAAGAGCTCTTTGAAAAAAGCTGCGATCTGGGTCATGCTACTGGCTGCAATAGCCTTGGTATGATGCTTCATAGCGGAAAATACGTAGAAAAAGATCAAAAAAGAGCTAGCAAACTCTTCATAAAAGCTTGCGAAATGGGCTTTGCAGATGCTTGCCACAACCTTGGGGTTATCTATTTTGAAGCAAAAGGCGATAAAAATTTAGCTAAAAAATACTTTGGCAAGTCCTGCGAGCTGGGCAACGACGAAGACTGCCAAATTTACAATGGCTTATAAATTTAGCTTGGATTACCAAACTAAATTTAATGCACCTGCCCTTTTGGACCCTTGCCCTTTGGGGTCCTATCTGAAAAGTAAAAAACATCAAGCGTAAAAGCAACGAGTATAAGTCCAACAATAGCCAAAGTCGCGTCCATATCACCTACCTTTTAAGTCCATTTACTATCTCTAACATCGAGTCACTCGTAGTTATCGCCTTTGAATTTGCCTCGTATGCGCGCTGACCTGTGATGAGATCAGTCATCTCTTCAACAAGTTGCACGTTACTCATCTCGACAAAGCCTTGTCTAATGGTGCCAAGTCCGTCAAGGCCTGCTACACCTACCACCACGTCGCCGCTAGCGCTTGTTTGAAGGTAGTTGTTATCACCCATTGAGTGAAGACCGGCTGGGTTTATGAAATTTGCTAGCTCGATCTGACCTATCTGAGCCATGTTGGTTTCGCCAGCTTGAAGCACTGAGACGGTGCCATCTGTGCCTATTGAAATTTGTGTCGCATTTGCAGGGACTGTGATCTGAGGGATGAGCTGGTAGCCGTCGCTATTTACGATCGTGCCGTTTGCGTCAAGCTTAAATGCACCGTTTCTAGTGTAAGCCGTCGTGCCATCAGGGAGTTGAATTTGAAAAAAGCCGTTGCCAGCTATGACCATATCTAGGTTGTTGCTAGTCTCTTTAAAATAACCCTGAGAGAAAATTTTATTTATCGCTGTTGGGCGCACGCCAAGACCTACTTCGATGCCTGTCGGGCTTGTAGTAGTTTGGCTCGTAGCCGTGCCTGCGTACTCCATGACTTGATACATAAGATCGGCAAATTCAGCTCTATTTTTCTTATATCCATAGGTATTTACGTTTGCGATGTTGTGTGAGGTTACATCTATCTGCGTCTGCTCGGCGATCATGCCAGTGGCCGCAGTGTAAAGTGATCTCATCATAGTTTTATCCTTTTATTAAGCTTTTAGGGCTAGTTTTTGAACAGCATCTTGGTTAAGGTCAGTCATGTGGCTTGTCATAACCTTTTGATACATATCAACTAAGCGCTGGGTTTCTATTAGACCCACCATTTCTAAGACTGGATTTACGTTTGACATCTGAGCGTAGCCTTGCATCACGCTATCAGCCTCGTCAAGCTCGGTTATGTCGTCAAAATTTCTACTCTCAAAGAGATTATCGCCGACCTTTTTTAGATCTCTTATCTCTCTTGGCTGAGCGATGTAAAATTTAGAAAATTGATTGTTATTTGAGTATAAATTTCCATTTTTATCAGATGTTAAAACCTCGCCTTGTGGCACTTGGATGCCTCTTTGACCTGGATTTTGCGCTTCATAGCCACTTGGTAGCACCCTGTAGCCCTCTTTTGTGACGATGTAGCCGTCCGCGTCAAGGCTAAAAGAGCCATTTTTGCTTAGTTTTACGCCATTTGGAGTATCAACTAAGAAAAAGGCATCGTCTCTTTTTATCGCAAAGTCAAGCGTATTTGAGCTGTATTTAAAGCCACCAGCGCTAAAATCGGTGTATTCTTCGCTCACTTGTGGCACACGATCAAGTGTTCTATTTAGAAATTTAGCTCCGTCTTTTGTGTGATTTTTAATCGGAAGCTCATCTTGCGTCTCTTTAAAAATTCTCGCAAAGTCGCCGATAACTACGTCGTTTCGCTTGTAGCCGATCGTATTTACATTTGCAAGGTTGTTCGAGATGACATTTAGTCTGTTAAACTGCGTTACCATGCCAGCAGTGGCTTGATAATAACCATTTTGCATAAATTTTCCTAATCAAAATTTGATTTTTATAGCTACTAAGCAATCATCGTTCCAACTTTCTTTTTATAGACATTTAAAAAATTTTGGGTATAATCCACTTTCTTTTAACCAATACTTAAATCACAATGATACGATTTGAAAGGAAATTTATGAGCGCCGCAAAAGACTCTTTTTCTCAGATAGAAGAGCTTTTTGTTGAAAATGCAAAAGGCTTTTTGACATACGAAAAATTAGTAAAATTATTAGACAAAGCTCCGACGGCTACGATAGTAAAAAAGATAGAACAACTAGCAAAAACAAACAAAGTTCAGCTCATCACATCTGCTGAAGCTGCAAAGCTTAGAAATTTAGCTGACGCCAAAAAACGTCAAGAAAATGCTCAAAAAAGTGATCAAGATATCGACGAGGATCTCGATCTTTCAAGCGAGAGCGACCTTTTAGAGTGGTCAAGATCAGATAGTCCAGTAAGGATGTATCTAAGAGAGATGGGCCAGATCGCACTTCTTACAAAAGAAGAAGAGGTAGAGATCAGCAAGAGGATCGAGCTTGGCGAAGATATCATCATCGATGCATTTTGCTCGGTACCGTTTTTGATCGATTTCATACTTGACTATAAAGAGCCGCTCATCAATAGAGAACGCCGCGTAAAAGAGCTTTTTAAAAGCTTTGAAGATGAGAGCGAAAACGAAAACGAAGATAACGAAGAGGATATAGACGAAGAGGATGAGGAGAACGAAGAGAACGAAGCTCCTAAAAAATCAGCCAAAAACGACAAACGCGCAGAAAAAGTTATAGAGAGCTTTAAGGCCCTTGAAAAGGCTAAAAAAGAGTGGCTAAAGACTGCAAATAAGCAAGATAAAGTAGAAAGCGATGACACAGCTTCAAAGATGACGCTTGCGTTTAAAAAGAAAATTTTAAAAGAGAAGCTGATGGACCTTGGCCCAACAAGCAAGCTAATCAGCGAGATCGTAAAATCAATGGAGACAGCTCTTAAAAGCGATGATGAATTTGACAGAGAGCTAAAACGCTTGGAGTATCGCTTACCGATGTTTAGCGACGAGCTAAAGAAAAATCACAAAAGCATCTTAAAAGATATCATCAAACTTAGCAAAGAAGAGATCGCAGCTCGTGTGCCAGAGGCTACGATGGTCTCAACTTACGTCGAGATCAAAAAACTTTTTACGACAAAAGAGGCGAGCAAACAAGGCTTTGACCTTGAGCCAGCAAGACTAAAAGAAATTTTGGAGCAGATCAAACGTGGAAAGAAAATTTCAGACGAAGCAAAAGCTAGAATGGCTAAGTCAAACCTCCGTCTAGTCGTAAGTATCGCAAAACGCTATACAAACAGAGGCTTGCCGTTTTTAGATCTCATCCAGGAGGGCAACATCGGTCTTATGAAAGCGGTTGATAAATTTGAATATAGAAAAGGCTATAAATTTTCAACCTACGCCACATGGTGGATCCGCCAGGCTATCTCACGCGCGATCGCCGATCAGGCAAGGACGATCAGGATACCTATCCATATGATAGAAACGATCAATCGTATCAACAAAATCAACCGAAAATACCTCCAAGAAGAAGGCAAAGAGCCTGATGTAAGCGTCATCGCAAAAGAGGTCGGACTAAGCGTTGATAAGGTAAAACAGGTGATCAAGATCACAAAAGAGCCTATCAGCCTTGAAGCTCCTATCGCAAACGAAGAAGACGGTAAATTTGGAGATTTTGTTGAAGACAAAACTTCGCTATCACCGATAGATCAAATTTTAAAAAGTGACCTTAGAGAGCAGATCGACGATGTGCTTTCACAGCTAAATGAGCGCGAAAAGGCGGTTATTTCGATGAGATTTGGCTTGCTTGAAGATGAGAGTGACCGCACACTTGAAGAGATCGGCAAAGCACTAAATGTCACTCGTGAGCGTGTCCGCCAGATAGAAAGCTCGGCCATTAAGAAACTAAAACACCCAAAAGTTGGTAGAAAACTCAAAAACTACATCGAGGGCTAACAAGCCCTGCCCTTTTGGGCGTCCGCAGCAAACTCTTTAAATTTCTAAATTTATATCCTAGTCTATAATTAGGTTATTTTCACAACCGAAGTGCGAAATAGCTATTAAGGAATTTAATGTTTTTGTATGTGTCTATACCATATCTTGGTGTATATAGTCTTGTTTAGGTAGCTTTCTTTGAAAAATTTATAGTGTCTATACCCTTTAAAGGACTTTCTCTTTGAAAAATTTATAGCATCTGTACCCAAAAATTGTTTTAAATATTACATATAACTCTCATCTTAAAGCATAATTAATTTAACCTTCGTTTTGAGGGTACACTTGCTATAAAAGTTATTTCTTTAAAGGTACATTAGCTATAAAATTTCAATCAAATTCCAAAAACAATAACTAAAGAAACATAAAATTTTAATTTACAAATATGTTTTATAAGTTAAAAAAAATAGAAATAAAAAAGAGAGTTTTACCGGCACAAGACCGGTAAAAATTTATTCGCCTAGAAGTTTATCTAGTTTTGCAGCCAAGCTCGTAGTGTCATGAGCTTTAGCTAAAGAGGCAGCATGTAGCTTTAAATTTGCTTGTAAATTTTCTTCCAAGCTCTTTGCGATGTCGCTACTATCAAGATTCTCTACGCTATTAGCATTTGCTACACTTCTAGCAGCTAGAGCGTTCATTCCCTTAAATACAGCATTTTGTGTTGAGCCGATCTCTGAGCGAAGTGAATTTATATTTTTCAAAATATCACCTGAATTTGAGCCGTCCTCTTTGACATCTAAAAGAGCATTTGTGCTTAAATTTATATTTTTTGTGCCATCGCCTGTAAAAAATCCAAGCTCGACGTCAAAAACGTTTTTACCATTAAATTTAGCCTCTTTTACGCTGTCGCTCATCGCATTTTTAAGCGCATTTATCTCGCCTTTTATGCCCTTTTGCTCGTTAGCTGAAAGAGCTGGGTTTGAAAGCTTGCTTGATAGCTCGCCGATCTTATCCGCGCTCTCGCTTAAATTTAAAAGCGTTGAGTCGGCGATCTGAAGCATGCCGATCATATCATTTGCATTTGCCATGCCCTCATTTAGGACATTTGTTTGCGAAAGTAAGCTCTCTGCGATTTGCAAATTTGCACCTGATGCTTTGATCTCGCTATTTGCAGAGATGGCGTTTAGCGCCTTTTTCTCGCTATTTTTAGCTTGATCTAAATAATAGTTTCCTGAAGCCTGGTTTGCAGTATAAGTTCCTAACTTCATATCAACTCCTTTTTTAGTAGTTTCGTGATGGATTTTACTATAAATTTCATAAAAAGTTGCAAAAATATTTCTTAAAGCAAAAAAATATTATAAAAAGAATTTAGAAAAAAGCCATTTTTCCTAAATTCTTTGCCCTTTTTAGTCTTCTAGTCTCACGGCTATTGATCTTTTATGGGCCGTTAGTCCTTCGGCTTCGGCTAGTTGCATGCATGGTTTGCTAAGGTGCATGATGCCCTTTCTGCTAACTGAGATGATAGAGCTTCGCTTCATAAAATTTTCAACTCCAAGCGGTGAGTAAAATCTCGCACTTCCGCCAGTTGGCAAGGTGTGGTTTGGTCCAGCTAAATAATCGCCCATCGCTTCAGGTGTGAAGTGTCCAAAAAATATCGCACCAGCGTGTTTTACCTCGTCCATATAACTTAGGGCATCATTTATAGCGATCTCTAAGTGTTCCACTGCAAGCTCGTTCATCAGTTTAAAGCACTCCTGCAAGTCTTTTGCGACGATGATAGCGGCTTTGTTTCTCATGCTAGCACTTGCGATAGGCTCACGTTTTAGTGTTTTTAGCTCGTCCTCTATATGTCTTTGCACTGCCCTTGCGAAGGCCTCCACTGGCGTTATCAAAAAGGCGCTTGCGATCTCGTCGTGCTCGGCTTGTGAGAGTAGATCGATCGCTATGTGGCGAGGGTCCGCGCTATCATCAGCGATCACGCCTATCTCGCTTGGGCCTGCGATCATATCGATATTTACGTCTCCATAAACTAGCTTTTTAGCAGTCGCTACGTAGATGTTGCCAGGTCCTGTGATGACATCGACCTTTGGCACGGTTGCTGTGCCGTACGCCATCGCTGCGATCGCGCTTGCGCCGCCTATTTTAAAGGCTGTTTTGATACCACAAAGATGCATCGCAGCAAGGAGTAGAGGATTTACCTTGCCATTTGGCGCTGGAGTGCAAACTACGATCTCTTTTACGCCAGCAACGATTGCTGGGATAGCATTCATAAGAAGCGAGCTAGGATATGCCGCCTTGCCACCTGGGATATAAAGGCCAGCGCGATCAACCGGGGTGTATTTTGCGCCAAGCAAGATATCGTGCTCGTCTTTATAGGTCCAGTCGCTTGGCTTTGTGCGCTCGTGATAGCTTTTTATCCTGTCGTGGGCTAAATTTAGAGCCACTCTTAGAGCGTTATCTAGCGAGTTATAGGCTGCTTCCATCTCTTTTACGTCGATTATTATGTCGTTTTTGCTTGTGACATTAAATTTATCAAATTTGCTTATCTGGGCAAAAAGCGCGCTATCACCATCTTTTCTTATCTCGTCTATTATGCCCGCAACTACTGGCATCACGGCACTCATGTCATTGTCGCTTCGTCTAACAAGCTGCGAAAATTTACTCTCAAAGTCAGCGTCGCTGCTGTGTAAAAATTTCATTTATGATCCTTTGTTTTTAGTTTTCTCTCATATCTTTGTTTTTGTGTAATGTTACCTAAAATTCCGCCTTGGTGGATATATAAAATTTCACTCCCAAGCTTATCTAAATTTGCAAAAAGTGTTATAAAGCCCACTGGGTCGTAGATAAGCTCAAATTCTACGCCACTTTTGCACACTTCAAGCCAAATTTCATAAAGCTCAGGGTATAAATTTCCAAAATGATACTTCTTTGGGGGATTTAAAATTTGCACATTGCTGTTTTTATCTAGCTCGTAAATTTGCTTTTTTAGATAGTCGCTATCCCCTACGCAAGGCGCGGTAAATACTCTAAGATCGGTGTGCTTTGCTAGGTAGCATGCACTTGTGCCAGTGCCTGAGGGCAAGAAAATATCAGGCCTTATGCCACTTTTTTTGCTCCACTCATCTATCTCACGCGCTTGCGTGATAAAGCCAAGCTCAGCCTCACTCTGCGCCACGCCCTCGTTTATAAAGAGCGCATTTTCGCTCTTTGCTAGCTCTTTAGCAAATTTCTCACGCTCCTCTTTTACAAAAATCTCCATCCCATTTTCAAGTGCAAATTTGAAATTTCCAACTGGATTTTGCTCTAAATTTGAGCTTAAATGAGAGACAACGTAGTAAAATTTAAGCCCCTTTAGCCTAGCAAAAAGGCTTAGGCTATACATAGCATTTGACTGGCTTGAGCCGTGAGATACGATGGCTTTGATGCCGCCAAGATCGGTCTTTAAAAAGTACTCTAGCTTTCTTGCTTTGTTACCGTTGAACTCGCCTAGCAGATCATCTCTTAAGAGCCAAAACTCTCGCCCTCTTAAGCGAATTTTATCAATCACCCTTAAACTCCAAAAATTTCTCTATCTCGTTGATAGCCTCTTTGTTTGAGAGTGAAAATTTGATCTCGATGCGCCTTGAAGCGTCCTTGTCCTCGGCTCCATCTTTAAAAACTAGCTCGTTGTAACTTCGACCACTTGCGACAAGCAGCTTTCTAAGGCGTGCGTCATCATCAAATGAGTTTATAAATTCCATCACGGCGTAGGCTCTTTTTTGTGAAAGCTCTAGGTTGTAAATGTAGCTTCCGTCACTATCCGTAAAGCCCTCGATCACGATCTGATCGATGTTTGAGGCGATCTCTTTATCATTTAAAAGCACGTCAAAATACTTACTAAGTGTGGCTTTTAGCTCCTCTTTGACCTCCTCTTTTAAGACCGCACTTGCTTTATCAAAAAGCACTGAGGAGCTAAGCTTTAGAGCGCCTGAGTTTGGATCGATCTCGATGCTATTTCCAAGCCTATCTTTTAAGGCGGAGATCACTTTTACCCTTATGCCAGTTAGGTTTTTGACCCTATCACGAGTGACGTTTAGATCTCTTAAAAGCTCGTCATATCTAGCCTCTTTTTTGCTCACTTGCTCGAGCAAAAAGGCGATCTTGGCTAAATTTTTCTCGCCGCTTGCATTTGCGTCGCTAAGCGCTCTATCTTTTGATAAAATTTCATCATTTAGCACGATCATCTTTTGATTTAGATCAAAAATGCTAGCATTTAGCTCTTTTATGCTCGCATTTGCATCCTTATTTTCGTTTATGAGCTGGGCTAGTTTTTCTTTTAGGGCGTCTATTTGTATGACAAAAATTTCATTTGATTTTTTTAAATTTATGTTTTCGTCGCTTATCTTTGAAAGCTCGCTTTTTAGGGCATCATTTAGCTCTTCAAGGGTAAAATTTCTGCCCTGAGCGTCTTTTAAATTTGCTAAAGCTGCGATGATAGCTTGCTCTTTATTTTCAAGAGTGTTTTGAGTTAGGACGTATTTTACGACGACAGCGCCTATTAGCAGCATAAAAACAAAGAGCAGACCAGCCATCAAGTCTGCGTACGAAACCCAAAAGCTCGATTGATCCTCGTTATTTTTGTTTATTTTCATTGCACTAGATTTTCGATTTTTTCTATTACAGAATTTGCTTCTTTGTCGATCTCGTCTATGTTCTTCTTAAGCTCAGCAATGAGGCTCTCGCGCTCTTTTTCACGCTCCAAGCTCCTGCCCTCTTGCTCGTAGGCCGCCTTAAATATCGTCGCACTCTCCACGAGTGAGGCTCTAAATGCCTTTAACACCTCGTTTTGCTCTTTCATCAAAGAGAGAGAAAATTCTTTTAAAATAGCATCAAAACTCTTGATAGTCTGCTCAAATTTTAGCTGGCTCTCTTTTGTGGCATTTAAATTTCTGCTAAAAATTTCGCCAAGCTTTGCATGCTCGGTTAAAATTTTAACCTCCATATCTTTAAAGGCGTTAGAAAACGCGCCAACTGCCTTTAGTATATCGGAGTGGATCTTTACAAATTCATCTTGTTTTAGCCCAGATTCATTTAGCATTTTTAAACTTGCGCTAAGCTCTGCCTTGCTTTGATTGATGATATTTTTTTCAACCTCACAAAGCTCTTTTAGGCTGTTAAATTTCTCATTTACTTGCTCGTTTAAATTTCTTACAAATTTATCGTCAAGTACCATTTTAAAGGCGTCGTGGCTATCTTTAAAGTAGCCCACACTTGCCTTCATGAAATTTGCATTTAGCTCATTTTCTTGCCAGAAAAACTCACGGCTTAGCTCTTTTTGCTCGCTGTAAAATCTCTCAAATTTACTAATGCCGATCTTTTCAAAAAACATCCACCAAAGCGCTAAAAATATGCCATATATCGATACATAAAACGCCGTAGCTACGCCGTTTAGCAGTATAGCGATCTCTTTTTCTAGGCCGTTTGCGGTGCTTGAGCTAAAGCTTGGCATAGAGATAGCGATACTGATAAATGTGCCCAAAATTCCAAGCATAGGAAAGACTGCTTGACCGATGTTTGCTAGGTTGTCATTTCTAAAATTTCTTGTATAGCTCTCAAAAAAATCTTCAAATTTAGCGTTTGCCTTTTTGACGCCTGAAATTTCAAAGAGATGAGCGATGATAAATTCTTTTAGTCTTATCTTGTAATCTTTGGCATTTGCTAAAAAATTTGAGTAAGCTACCAAGGCACTGTGACGTGAAAATACAAAAGCGACAAAGAGTATAACGCCCATCATCATGATGGTGTGAAGCTTCATCTGAAAATTTATAACGCCAAGATAGGCTAGTATCGCCAAGATGTAGATGGCTAAAGGGATAAAGATAACTTTAAAAAAGACAAAGAAAGAGTGAGCTTGGTGCTCCTTTGGCACGCTTAGCTCACTAAAATCATTTTGATTTTGCATAGGATTAGTTCCTATTTAGGCAGTTTAAGTCGCTAAAAGCAGTCTGAAGACGCTTAACCATGCTCTCCTCGCCACTTCTTAGCCATTTCCTTGGATCGTAGTATTTTTTATTTGGCTTATCATCGCCCTCTGGGTTGCCGATCTGACCTTGCAAGTATGCTCTATTTTTGGCCTCATACTCGCGCACGCCGTCCCAGAAAGCCCACTGAGTATCGGTGTCAATGTTCATCTTGATAACGCCGTAACTTACAGCATTTTTGATATCTTTTAGCTCGCTACCGCTACCACCATGAAATACAAAATTTACTGGCTTGTCGCTTTTTGTGTTAAATTTCTTAGCGACATAGGCTTGTGAGTTTTTAAGAATTTCTGGTCTTAGCACGACATTGCCTGGTTTATAAACGCCGTGAACGTTGCCAAAGCTAGCCGCGATGCTAAATTTATCGCTTATCTTACTTAGTCTTTCATAAGCAAGCGCGACGTCCTCTGGCTGAGTATAAAGAAGTGCGTTATCAACACTTGTGTTATCTACGCCATCTTCTTCGCCGCCAGTGACGCCTAGCTCGATTTCTAAGCTGATGCCAAGCTCGCTAAGCTCTTTTAGATACTTCTCGCACGTGCTTAAATTTTCGTTGATATTCTCTTCACTAAGATCAAGCATGTGAGAGCTAAAAAGTGGCACGCCGTGAGTTTTTTTATACTCATGGCTTGCTTTTACTAACTCATCTATCCAAGGCAAAAGCTTTCTAGCAGCGTGGTCAGTGTGTAAAATGACTGGCACGCCATAAGCCTTGGCAAGCAGATGAACATGCTTTGCTCCAGCGATCGCACCAAGAACGGCTGCGTTTTCGCAGGCTTTACCAGCGTAAAAACCTGCACCGCCATTACTAAACTGAACGATAACAGGCGAGTTAGCAACCTTTGCCGCTTCTAAAACAGCATTTACTGAGTCGCTGCCTACGACATTTACAGCAGGTATTGCAAAACCTTGCTCTTTGGCATAAGCATAAAGTTTTGTTACATCATCTCCGCTTAAAACACCAGGTTTTACGATATCTAAAACGCCCATTTTATCCTCCAAATTTTATTTGTATTCTATCTTTGCTTTTTGGCGTAAAGCTTCACTTTTTTGTCTAACAGCAGCTTGGAATTTCTCCATTTTTACAGCTTGCTCGATCTCTGGTTTTGCTTGCTCAAAGCTTACAGTGCCAGCAGCTTTGCCATCTTCTTTTAAGATAACGTGGTAGCCAAACTGAGTTTTAACTGGCTTAGTTGAAACTGTGCCATTAGCCATTGAAAATGCTGCGTCTGCAAAAGGTTTTACCATTTGGCTTTGACCAAACCAGCCAAGCTCGCCGCCGTGTGCTGCTGAACCTTTGTCGATTGATTTTTGGCTTGCTAGCTCTGCAAATTTCTTAGTTAGCGCCTCGCCTTTTAAATTTTTAAGTTGAGCGATGATGTCGTTTGCTGTTTTTTCATCTTCAACTAAGATATGTCTTGCTCTTGCTTGAGCTGGTTGGTTCATGCTAGCTTTGTTTTTGTTGTAAAAATCTCTTAAATCGCTATCGCTTACTTTTATACCGTCAAATAATTTTCTCATATAAAGCTCAACTGCGATACCTTCTTGTGCAGCTTTTACAGCCTTGATGTAATCAACATCTTTTTCAATGCCTGTCGCTTTTGCGTCTTTTAAAAGAAGTTTTCTGTTGATTAGATCGTCGATTATACGTTTTTTCTCATTTGGTTGAAGCTTGCTGGCGTCAAAACCTGGCATAGCTGCTGATAAAAGTGCTGAGATATCGCTATCATTTATAGCATCGCCATCAACTGTTGCAACTACTGCTGCGTTTAGAGTGACAGCTGCAGCTAAACTTAAAACTGCTGGAAACAAAAATTTTTTCATATAAATCCTTTAAAAAATTGATTTTATGGGCAAAATTATATCAAATAATGCGGTAACTTTTCGTTTAACTTGTAATTTTAGGTAAAATAGCCAAATGAGAACAAAAAAAGATATTTTAGAGATAAAAAAAAGGCTTTTAGAAGAGTTTAAAGACGCCAAAAGCGAGCTTAAATTTAGAAATTTATATGAACTTCTTGTCTGCGTCATGCTCTCAGCTCAGTGCACCGACAAAAGGGTAAATTTGATCACACCTGCCCTATTTGAGGCATATAAAGATGTTTTTGAGCTAGCAAGTGCAAATTTAGCCAGTCTAAAACTCATGATAAACTCATGCAGCTTTTTTAACAACAAGGCTGTAAATTTGATCAAGATGGCAAACAGCGTGGTTGAGCTCTATAACGGCGAAATTCCGCTTGATGAAGAGAAGCTAAAAGCCCTTGCTGGAGTTGGACAAAAGACCGCTCACGTCGTGCTTTTAGAGGCGACGAATGCAAACGTAATGGCAGTTGATACGCATGTTTTTAGAGTATCACATAGACTTGGCTTAAGCAGCGCAAAGACGCCAGAAGCGACTGAAGAGGATCTAAGTCTTGCCTTTAAAACCGAGCTTGGCAAGCTTCATCAAGGCATGGTTCTTTTTGGACGCTACACCTGCAAGGCTAAAAAGCCGCTTTGTTTTGAATGCATACTAAGCGATCTTTGTAAAAGCAAGGATAAGGCGATATAGATAAAATTTGCTAGAAATTTCTAGCAAATTTTGTTTTTAAGAGTTATATTTTTTAACGATACCGCGAACGACTTTTTCGATAAAAAGCGCAGAAGCTACTTCACAGTGCTCTCTTGTAGAGTGAGGTGAGTAGATGTTTGGTCCAATAGAACATGCACTAAGACCTGCCTTTTTCTCTAAAAGCACTCCACATTCAAGGCCTGCATGCACGGCTGTTATCCTTGCATTTGGCTTATAAATTTTAAGCTCTTCTAAGATATCGTTTGCAAATTTATCATTTATAGGCTTCCAAGCTGGGTTTCTATCCTTGCTGATAACATGAAAACCAACTGCTTTTGCAAGCTCTGAAATTTCAAATTCCATTCTATTTAGCCCGTCTTTACTCATAGATCTTGCGAAAAACTCTACTTCAAGCGTGCCATCATCTTTGATCTTTACAAGCGAGAGATTGACACTATCTTGCGGTATGCCAAGCTCGCAGTTATAGGCTCTTACGCCTTGAGAAAATGAGTTGATTAAAGCTAAAATTTTCTCGCCATTTTCTAAAATTTCTTCACCCGTGCCAAGCTTTTTCACGCTTAAATTTTCACACTCGCTCTTTAGCTCTTTATCGCTTAAAACCAGTGCAGTTGCGCTACTTGGGATAGAGTTGCTTCGCTCGCCACCTTCAAATTTAACAAGCTTGCAGCCATTTTTAGTGATAAATGCCGCCAAAACCTTGATCGCATTTGGGATGTTTTTATGTATCTCATTGCCAGAGTGTCCGCCAGGTAGGCCGCTTACTTTTACTTCATAAAGCGTGCTCTCTTTTGTTTTTTTACTATTGAGCGCGATATTAGCAAACAAATTTACACCGCCAGCGCAGCCGATAGTGACGCGGTCGTCCTCTTCGCTGTCTAAATTTAAAAGCTTATCGGCTTTTAAATCGCCGCTAAAGCCAGCAGCTCCGACCATGCCGACCTCTTCGTTGTTTGTAAAGAGGCACTCTATGTCGTCAAATTCGCTTATCATCTGCATCATGATAGCTACACCTATGCCGTTATCAGCGCCTAGAGATGAGTTTTTAGCCCTCATGTAGCCATCATCGCCATAAACTATCTCGATCTTTGGCGCATCGCCCATGCAGACCATATCGTAGTGGCTCTGCAAGCAAATTTTTGGCTTGCCTTTGAATGCATGAACGTTGCCAAAGCTATCGACCACGACTTCACAGCCCTTATCTCTTGCAAAATCGGCCAGAAAATCACGCATCTTGTCAGTATCGTAACTGCAGTGCGGTATCGCTGCAAGTGTCTCAAATTTCGTTAGAATTTCGCTCTTTGACATATTTGCCTCCATAAATTTATTTTATCTCGCCTTTATAGCCAGTCGCATCGACCGCTTTTAAAAGCTCTTTTTCATCGACCTTGTCATCTGCTACAACGACAGCTTTTCGCTCTTTTAGCGATACATCTGCCTTTTTGACACCCTCAACGCTAAGTGCGGCCTTTCTTACTATCGCCGTGCAAAGCGGACAGTGCATGCTAGGCACCAAAATTTCTATCGTTTTCTCAGCGTAGCAACTAAGTGCAAGAATGGCTAAAACTAAAATTTTACGCATAAATTTCTCCTAAAAGCTCCGGATATGTAAGGAGTAAAAGCAAAATCACTCCAAAAAGTATATATATAAGTATCCATTTTTTCTTTTTGTAGCTTAGGTTGCAGCTTTTTGGCTTGTAAAACAGAGCTACACCTGAGATCACAAAGCAAATGACGGCCACGACGCTTAAAGGGACGCGGTACTCGTATAAATTTTGTGTCCAAGATAGAAATGAAAAAGATGTGCCAAAAAGCAAGAAAAGAAGTGCCGGCAAGCAGCACAAGGTAGCGCCGATAGCACTACCTATGGATGTTAGTATCAGCCAAAAGGCTCTCATTTTAGCTCTGTTGAGACATAGTCGTAGCTAAATTCTTTTGGCGAATAGTAGTTTTGCGTGTTGCCATCAACTTCAGCGTATGGATAGCCAAAGTTGTTTAGCGGTGTTTGCTCTGGAGTTGGCTTTAAGATAAAGTCACGTCCATAGTTAAAGCCTATCCAGCACATCTCCCAATTGCCAAAGCAATAATCCCTAACAGCTACGATCTTAGCGTCGTCGTTTGTAAGCTTCTCACCAAGTCTTACCTTTGTAACGTCTGCTGGATCAACTGGTATCCAACCATAGCCTTTTAAGTAAAACTCGGCCCTGCAGTGCTGTCCGCCTGAAATTTTAGCCACGCCATCTTTTGCGCTGCCCATTTGGTCTGAAAATCTAGACTGACCAACTCTAATGCCAAAAATTTCTCTAGCAGGTATGCCAACTGATCTGCAAAGTCCCACAAAAACTGAGTTTATGTCGGTGCATTTGCCAACTAGCTTGCCACTTTCTAGGATCGCTTTAACATCGCCCGTGCCACATCCTAAGATGCTATTGTCACGCTGCATAGTGTTTGCAACCCACGTATATATCGCTTTTGCGCGCTCCAAATCGCCTTTAGTATTGCCGATAATCTCTAGCGCTTTTGCTCTTACGACGCCATCTGTTGGGATGTGTGAAGTTGGTTTTAAAAACTCCAAAACAGCAGGATCGACCTTCTCATTTGGATCGAAATTTACCTTGCTAAAGTCGGTATTGCGCTCTGTTGTTTGGATCTTAAACTGGATATTTAAAATAGGTCTTTGCTCATTTTCTTCAAATTCGCCATACATTGTAGGTATTAGCGTGTCTGAGATATAGACGTTTTTAGCGGTTGTGTTTATGACGTAGTCTTGGGTTAGTTGCTGATAAGTGGTGCTTAGTGGGAGTGGTAGCCAAATTCTCGAGCTTTTGCCCTTTTCAAGAATCAGATGTTTGAAATTTACGTCGAAATTTCTAACTACTGGGCTTGCTGGCTCGTCGCTAGCTAGGGTGACACTTGGAAGCAGACTTGCTGCACCTAAAAAACTACTGAATTTAAAAAAATCTCTTCTTTGCATAAAATGCCTTTTGCTTAATCTTAGCCAAACTTGGCTCTAAAACTGCCTGCTATTCTAGCATAAAATTTTTATTTATGATAAAATCCGCCACATGAAAAAGATTATATTTTTAGGCTTTATAGCGCTATTTTGCAACGGTTGTCTTTATATGAATGAGCGTGGAGTTTCGACTCAGTATTATAATGATTGTAAAGAGTATTATGACGCGACTGGCACCTACCAAAAAGAGTGTCCGCACAACATCGTCGACTGGAAATAGCGTGGATCTTAGCAAATTTAACGAGCAGCAAAAGCAAATTTATAATAGAATAGAAAATTTAGCAAATTTTGATTGTGAATTTAGCCTCTCTGATAGCGTAAATGTCAAATTTAAAAATTTAGATAAAGCCAAAAAATATGAAATTTACAACCTCGCCCTTAGCCTAAAGCCTTGGCGAAAAGGGCCATTCTTGCTTGATGATATATATATAGATAGCGAGTGGCAAAGTTTTATTAAATTTAACATCCTAACCCCGCACCTAAATTTAGCTAACAAAAGTGTGGCTGACGTGGGTTGTAACAATGGATATTATATGTTTAAGATGCTTGAGTACGGCCCAAAAAGCATAACTGGCTTTGATCCTAGCGTGCATACATATTTGCAGTTTGCTTTTTTAAATAAATTTATCCGCTCAAATATCAACTATGAGCTTCTTGGGGTAGAGAGCTTGCCAGAATACGTAGCGAAATTTGACACTATTTTTTGCCTTGGTGTCATCTATCACAGAAGTGACCCTATCAAGATGCTAAAAGAGCTAAAAACCGCGCTAAATCCTGGTGGCGAGCTATTTTTAGATACGATGTATATAGATATGGATGGCGACTTTGCCCTAAGCCCAAAAGATAGATACTCAAAAATTCCAAATATCTACTTTGTGCCAACGCTTAGCGCGCTTTGTAACTGGTGCGAGAGGGCTAAATTTAAGGACTTTACTCTGCTTGATACAAAGACGACTGATCTAAACGAACAGCGAAAAACACAGTGGATAGATGGAGAGAGTCTTGGAAATTTCCTAGACCCAGACGACAGCACAAAGACCATCGAGGGCTACCCAGCACCAAAAAGAGCCTATGTAAGAGTTAAAATTTAAGGATAAATATGGCAGATGAAAATATTTTTGAAGCAAAAGACGAGTCGCAAATAATCCTCCCAGAGGACGAAAACCCGCTAAGAAACGAGATAAAAACAGCTCCTTTAACAAAGCTAAATTTTAGTGGAACGGCATTTTTACTTGAGAAAAATCACGCAAAAACTAGATTTTTTACCACGGCTGACATGGTAAGTGACGCTGAGGGGCTCATACATAGCGGTTTTGTCTTTATGGGGGCTAACTACGCAGCACTTTTAGCTATAAATGAGGAATTTTGCGTTAGCATCGGAGCTAGGATAAATTTCTTTGGACCACTCAAACTTGGCGATGTGGTCGAATTTGACGCACAAGCAAGGTTTGAAGAGAGCAGAAAAAGAGAGGTAAAAGTGATAGGCTACGTAAAAGAGATCAAGATCTTTGAAGGTGTCTTTCAGCTTGTCACGCTTGAAGAGCATATCTTTGTCACTCAGCAAAAAAATATCCAAAAAGAAGCCGCCATAAGACAAAAGAAAGAGCGCGAAGAGGCGCAGGCCAAAAACAACGGCTAAATTTAACTGATGAGATATAAAATCTCATCTTTTAACTTCAAATAAACTCAAATTTTTAAAGACAAATCTTATCTTATTATCCTAATTTGGTAAATGATCGGTAACAATTTTTTTAAATTTTAGTGAAATTTAAGCTATAAAATTAATTTTATATGATAATATCCTTTCAAAACATTTTTATCAAAAGGAGATTTAGATGAAACTTACAAAAGTTAGCTTAGCTGCTTTGGTTGCTTTAGGTGCATTTTCAAGCGTTGCAAGTGCAACTCCACTTGAAGAAGCTATAAAAAACGTAGATCTTTCAGGATATGCTAGATATCGTTATACAAATGATAATATTAAGGATAGCACAGCAAAAACTACAAAAAAACATAACGCAAATCATGTATTTAGAATGCAAACAGCATTTAAAGCTGCAATAGACGATAATTTCTTTGGTGTTTTAAATTTAAGATATCAAGCAAAAGATAACTCTGGCGATGGTGTTACAGGTGGTACTGATAAAACAAATACAACTGGATCATTTGGTGTATACGAGATGTATCTAGGATATAAAATAGGCAACACTACCGTTACAGCTGGCAAACAACTTATTAAAACATTCTATGATGATGGTGATATAGCTGGCACTGGTCTAAAAGTGGTAAATACTGATGTACCTGGTCTTACTTTAACAGCAGCAGCTTATGATGCATTACAAAGTGATGGCTATGAAGTAGATGGTCCACTACTAAGTACAATGGCAAGCGGTCTTAGCGATGCTCCAGGCAACCTTTATTATTTAGGTGCAGCTGGTAGCTATGATCCAGTATCATTTAAAGTAGCTATTGCAAATATTCAAGAATTTGCTACACTTTATGGTGCTGATGCTGGTGTAAGCTTTAATGTAACTGATGATGTTAACCTAAACTTAAAAGGTCAATTTGTTCATAATGACTCAGATCACAAAGATGTAGCTGATGCAAATTTCTGGGCAGTTCAAGCTGGCACAAAACTATTTGGTGCTAAACTTAATGCTGGTTATTTAGACTTTGACGCTCAAAACAAAGACAATAATAAAATTTCATTTGTAACGCTTGATGCAAATGGCGAACTTATCAACCCAACAAAAATTCTAAATGGTGTAATAGGTTCTGCAACTAGTGGACAACAATATTACAACAATATCAAAGGCAATAATGATTACTGGTTTGTTAATGCTGGATATGATATAGATAAATTTGGCTTTGGTGCTGGATATACTCAAGGTAAAGGCTATAGCTGGGCGCTTGGCAAAGAGAGAGCAAAAAGAAGCGAATGGTCACTTGATGCTAGCTACAAATACAGCAAAAAACTTACATTCCTTTCTTGGTATGCAGCTGCTAAAGATAAAAAAGACGGCGAAAGCTACAAACAAGATCGTATCAGATTTGAAGCAAAATATAGCTTCTAAAAACATTTATCCGAGCGAGCTTTCGCTCGGATCTTCTTAACTTCTCAATACTTAATCAAAATCAGCAAATATAACTAATAAAATTTATATAATGCCAAACAAAAAGGGCAAAAAATGTATCTTTTCTCTCTCATTACGCATTTAGTTTGCGCCATTATTTTTATAGGTTATGTATTTTTTGATGTTTGCATATATCCATTTGCTAAAAAAACGGTAAATCCACAAACTCTTGAAGCTGTCAAAAAGGCTTACACAAAAGGCAGTGCAAAGGTTTTTGGCACGGCATTTTTACTACTTTTGATAAGTGGGGCATATATGGCAAAGGACTATCTTGGAGGCGATCATGGTTGGTGGCAGAGCAACTTTCAAAAGCTTTTGCTAGCAAAGATCGCTATTTTGCTTCTAATGTGCCTTATCACTTTAATCTCAGTTCTTAATGTCACTATCTTAAAAAAGCCAGATCCATTTGGTAAATTTTCACATCTCATAGCTCTTATTCTTTGCTTGATAATAGTCGTTTTAGCAAAACTCATGTGGTGGCTTTAGCAAAACTTGACTGTAAATTTAAAGCACAAATTTGCAGCCAAGCTCAAATAAATTTAATCAATGCTCTTTAGCTTATCCTTATTTAGCCCCTCTTCTATGCGCTTGATCTCTTCGCTTCCATCTCTCACGACGCTTTTGTCGTATTTTAGATACTCATCTATCTTTTTTGGATACTCGACATGAGTTAGGATAAATTTAAAGACGTTTAGCCTAGCCTCTTTTTTATTGTCACTTGAGACGATCACCCACGGCGAGATACTGTTGTGAGAGGCAAGTAGCATCGAGTATTTGGCGATGGAGTACTGATCCCAAAGCTCTTGCGCTTTTTGATCTACTGGAGAGATCTTGAACTGCTTTAGCGGGTCATTTAGACGTTCTTTAAAGCGCTTTTTTTGCTCCTCTTTTGTGATCGAGAGGTAAATTTTAAAGAAAATGATGCCTGAGTTTATGATCATCTCTTCAAATTTTGGCACCTCGCGCAAGAACTCTTTGTGCTCAGCCTGCGTGCAAAAGCCCATCACTGGCTCTACGCCAGCCCTGTTGTACCAGCTTCTATCAAAGATGACGATCTCGCCAGCGCTTGGCAGATGTGTCACATATCTTTGAAAGTACCACTGCGTCTTCTCGACGTCACTTGGCTTTGTAAGTGCCACGATACGGCAACCGCGTGGATTTAGATGCTCGGTTAAGCGCTTTATCGTGCCACCCTTGCCAGCTGCATCTCGACCCTCCATTAACATGAGCACTCTAAGCCCCTTATCTTTGACATGATTTTGGAATTTTAAAAGTTCTATCTGAAGCAGCCTAAGCTCATCTTCGTAGCCGAGTTTATCTGATTTTTGGTGTTTTTTATCCTTTGACATCATCGCTCCTTTTGAAAATTTCACGCTTTTTCACGATTTTACTATAAAATAGAATAAATTTAAGAATTTAGACTAAAATCATCTCTTTTGATTTAGCAAGGATTAGCATGTTTTTTAAATTCATTTTTTCTCTCATTTTGTTTGCAGGCTCGCTTTTTGCCGAGGTTTTAGACGTTAGTAAGGCATTTGTTTTAAGCCCAAGTATCGATGAACAAGGTGTTGAGATCAAGTTTAAATTTGGCGAAAATATCTACCTTTACAAAGATAGCTTTGAGGTTAAGCTTGGCGAAGAGAAGATAAACAGCCTCTTAAACATGCCAAAGAGCGAAAACACCGGCGAATATGAAATTTACCCAAAAGATTTTTCGCTATTTATCCCACTAAATTTAGTAAAAGAGCATCTTAAAAACGGCAATGCTAGGCTAAATTTAAGCTATCAAGGTTGTGCCAAAAATGGCATCTGCTATCGCCCGCAAAACAAAATTTATGACATCTTTGAGAAATTTGGCAAATTTAGCATCATAGCCTTTGAAAAAGAGCAAAAAGATGAAACAAATCCTGAATTTACCGAGCTTTCAGAAGATCAAAACATCGCAAATGAGCTAAGTAACAAAAACTTTTTTATCTCTCTTGCAACATTTTTTGGCTATGGCCTCTTGCTCTCGCTCACACCTTGCGTATTTCCGATGATACCGATCCTTTCAAGCATCATCGTCTCAAAGGGCGGCAGCCTAAATGCTAAAAAAGGCTTTTTGCTATCGCTCGTATATGTCGTTGCGATGAGCCTTGCCTACGCACTTGCTGGCGTTGGGGCAAGCCTGCTTGGCTTTGGCATCGCAGGAGCACTCCAAAACATCTACGTGCTCGGCGCATTTGCGGCTATTTTTGTCATTTTAAGCTTTAGCATGTTTGGCTTTTACGACATCAAACTGCCCTCTAAATTTGAAAACTTGATCAGCAAAAAGTCACAAAACAGCTCAGGCCTTGTCGGCGTTTTCATCATGGGCTTTGCCTCGGCGCTCATCGTTTCGCCCTGCGTGGCAGCACCGCTAGCAGGCGCACTTCTATACATCGCACAAAGCGGCGACGCACTTTATGGGGGCATCATGCTCTTTGTCATGGGGCTTGGCATGGGCGCACCGCTTCTTGTGATAGGGCTAAGCTCTGGTAAACTCCTACCAAGACCTGGTGGCTGGATGGACGAGGTCAAAAAATTCTTTGGCTTTTTGATGCTCATCATGGCAGTTTGGATCCTAGCACGCGTGCTTGGAGCGTTTTTTGAGCTACTTGGTTATGGCGTCATAGGCGTCTTTGCGGCCATTTATCTTGGCGCTTTTGAGGCAGCAAATAGTGGCTGGGCTAAATTTAAAAAAGCGCTTTGTGTGCTAGTTTTTATCTACTCGCTCATGCTGATAATCGGCGCATTTTTGGGCTCAAAAGACGCGTTTTCGCCACTTTCTGGACTAAATTTAGCCAAAAACGAGAGCGAGCTAAATTTTAAACAAGCTAGGAATTTAAACGAGCTAAATAAGATGATAAAAAGCTCAAGTAAGCCAGTACTTGTGGACTTCTACGCTGAGTGGTGCGCGAGCTGCAAAGAGATAGAGCACATCACTTTTAAGGACGCCGGCGTGAAAAATGCTTTGGCAAATTTTACGCTTATTAGCATCGACGTGACAAGTGGCGGGGTGCAAAATGATGAGATGTTAAGAAATTTTGGGCTCATCGATCCGCCTGCACTTCTACTTTTTAAAAACGGCGAAGAGCAAAAATCACTTAGAACGATCGGCTTTATAAATGCTAAAAATTTCATAGCAAAGCTTGAGAAAATTTAGATCTTAATAGTAAATTTGGCTGAAATTTGTAAATTTATCAACTAAATTTCTCTAGGCTTTGCAGACTTTACAACCAACTACGAAAGCGACAAAGAAGCAAATTTGAGCTATCAAATTTATATCATGCGGTAACGGGAGTAAAATCGCAAAAGCAAAAATTGCAAATTATCTTAAATTTATTAAATTTTTAAGTTCATCCAAGATATCGTTTGCA
Source organism: Campylobacter concisus (assembly GCF_015230015.1). Lineage (GTDB taxonomy): Bacteria > Campylobacterota > Campylobacteria > Campylobacterales > Campylobacteraceae > Campylobacter_A > Campylobacter_A concisus_AF. Next base: position 107,202 of record NZ_JAAKZC010000006.1, read on the forward strand.
AATTTATCATTTATAGGCTTCCAAGCTGGGTTTCTATCTTTTGAAATAACATTAAAGCCAACTGCTTTTGCAAACTCAGAAATTTCAAATTCCATTCTATTTAGCCCGTCTTTACTCATAGATCTTGCGAAAAACTCTCCAAGTTTATAGATAAGAAATGTAAAAAGAATACACAGTAAAGAAGTGATATAAAATATGATAGTGACATTAAATTTGTTAAATTTAGGCTACTAGAACTATCATTTATAGATTTTTGGTAGCTAAGATTATAAACCCATATATAAATAGGTAGGATGAAATTTGTTTTGATAAAAGCCTAAATTTGTAGCCCTTATCAAAACGCTTAAATTTAAAGCCAAAATGGCTAAATTTTAACTCTCTTTTCTCTTGCTTTTTTGATCTTATTTTTAACTACATGAAATTTTGAAGCTGCAGCCGAGCATATATCCTTATAAGTGACTAAAATTTTTGACTCTTTTTTAGTGCAAATGGCTGCAAAAACGCTCTCAAGGTCGATTCTCTCTTTTTGTGTTAAATTTTCCATCTATTTTCCTAGCAATTTTCTCATCTTATTGACAACAAATAATATTTCATCATCGTCAAGCTCACATAGCAGTTTGCAAACAGCAGCAGCAGCTTGCGGCTTTGAGTTACCAAGCCTCCAGTCCTGATATGTCCTCATCGGCACACCGAGATCTTCTGCCATTTTTGCTTGTGAAATTTTTTTCCCGATATTTTTTGCCTCAACTGCATTGTGAAGCAAATTAAATATATCACTTGTTTCAATCATTGAAGAATTATACGTTATTTATCATTAAATATACCTAAAATATTATATAAATAATGTAAAATAGTATATAAATATCAAAATAAAGTATTAAACATACTAAAAAATATTTATAATATACGTTAAAACGTATAAAAATCTTTTAAATTCTTGAATAAAATTAGAAATTTCGGGTTTTTATGTTGAAGTTATATTTTTTATTTTGCTTTAAATTTTATTTCTTTTTACACAAAGCTTATATTATAGGCGTTAGAAAAGTTTAGTTATATAGGCTAAATATATATAAATAAATTTTTTTAACTTATATACTTGACATTGATAAACTAAAGTTGTATAATCCGCTTAGCAATTAAAAAGAAAGAGTGCTAAAAGTGAGTAAAACAAATAAACGCGATTTGATACTAAATTCTATCATTGAAGCCTATTTGCAGGATAATGCGCCTATTGGCTCAAACGAGCTTGGCTCTCGCATGAGCGTGGCGATACCAGCATCTACGATACGTGTTTATTTTAAAAAGCTTTCAGATGAGGGCGAGATCACAAAGCTTCACATCAGTGGCGGCAGGATCCCAACTATTGCTGCGATGAGGAGATATTGGAGTGAAATTTTTGCTGAAAGCGACATAAATTTAGAGATAAATGATCCAAGAAGCTTAAAGATGCTCTGTGATGAATTTGAGCTTTATTGTATGATTTTTGGCACGATCGACAAGGAGTTGTTAGAAATTTTAAATTTAAATGATAGATATCTGGTTTTAAATTTTAGTGGTGATGAGATCGTCATCAAATTTGATGCTAGGACTTATAAATTTTTAAACAACCTTATCGGAGTTAGTTTAGACAAGCTTGAGCTTATCTGCTCTCAAGTTGGCTTAAGCGAACTAAAAAATAAGATAAGAGAGCTTAAAAGGACTAAAATTTACTTTCAAGAAAATGAAATTTTAGCCTTTGATATGTTTAAGGATAGACGCTTTAAGATGGTTTTTGACCCAAGTTTTAGCTTGCATATGGATGAAGAACTTACATTTTCTCCTATGTTTGATGAAAATTACATGGGGCTTAAATTTAAAGCAAACTACCTTGGTAGCGAGGCGCAGATGATCTGTGCTGGCAGTATTTATACTGATTATGTGAAATTTATAAATCTAATAAAGGAGGCCGCGTGAGCGAAGAGGTAAAAGAGCAAAATCTACCTGAGGTCGAGCCTGTGCAAGAGGCAGCTAGCGATAGCGTAAATTTAGACGCACTTGGCGATATCTCAAAAGTTGAGAAGCTCGAAAAAGAGCTTGGCGAGATCACTGATAAATATTACAGAGCAAATGCTGAGTTTGAAAATATTAAAAAGCGTTATGAAAAAGAGAAAGCAGATGTTGCAAGCTATGCAAATGAGAAATTTGCAAGGGACTTGCTACCAGTCATCGATGCGCTCGAGATCGCTGCAAATTTTGACCCAGAGGATGATGAATTTGCTAAAAAGATCAAAGAGGGCATTTTGATAACAATAAATCAGTTTAAGAAATGTTTTGAAAAGCATGGCGTGAGCGAGATAGCAACTGATGCCGAGTTTGATCCAAATGTGCATAATGCCGTTTTAAGGGTCGATAGCGAGGAGAAGCAAAGCGGTCAGATCGTGCAAGCTTTACAAAAAGGCTATATGATAAATGGCAGGGTTTTGCGCCCAGCTATGGTCAGTGTGGCAAACTAAATTTAAAAAATAAAAATAAGGAAATTAAAATGTCCAAAGTTAAACAGAAAAAGGATAGTGGTAAAGTTTATACATTGGAAGAATTAAAATGTTTGCGTGATTATATGCTTCAAAATGGTAACTTTCATGATTACGAAACGGCAAATAATTATGCTCCATATCATTATGAAAAAACAGGAAGAGAGCGTTCAGGACACGCATTATATATGTGTGCTTGGAGAATAACTGAGGGAAAATATAACAATATTTTAAAATAAAAATCTAACAATAAAGGAAAAATATGTCAAAAGTTATAGGTATAGACTTAGGTACAACAAACTCTTGCGTGAGCGTTTTTGAGCGCGGCGAGAGCAAGGTTATCCCAAACAAAGAGGGTAAAAACACAACTCCATCTGTTGTTGCTTTTACAGACAAAGGTGAAATTTTAGTAGGTGATGTTGCAAAACGTCAAGCAGTTACAAACCCTGAAAAAACGATATATTCTATCAAACGTATAATGGGTTTGATGAGCAATGAAAAAAATGCTGAAGAGGCAAAGGCTCGCTTGCCATATCACGTCGTAGATAGAAACGGCGCTTGCGCGGTTGAGATAGCTGGTAAGGTCTATACTCCGCAAGAAATTTCAGCAAAAATTCTTATCAAACTAAAAGAAGACGCTGAAGCATATCTTGGCGAAAAGGTAACAGATGCGGTTATTACCGTGCCTGCATACTTTAACGATAGCCAAAGAAAGGCTACAAAAGAAGCTGGAACAATCGCTGGTCTAAACGTGCTTCGTATCATCAACGAGCCAACAGCTGCGGCACTTGCTTATGGTCTTGATAAAAAAGAGGCTGAGAAAATTTTAGTTTATGACCTAGGTGGTGGTACATTTGACGTTACAGTGCTAGAAACTGGAGATAACATCGTTGAAGTTTTGGCAACTGGCGGTAATGCATTCTTAGGTGGCGATGACTTTGATAACAAGATCATCGACTGGCTAGTAAGTGAGTTTAAAAACGAAACTGGTATCGATCTAAAAGGCGATATCATGGCGCTTCAACGCTTAAAAGAAGCAGCTGAAAACGCTAAAAAAGAGCTAAGCTCAGCTCAAGAGACTGAGATAAATTTACCATTTATCACAGCTGACGCGACTGGTCCAAAACACCTTGTCAAAAAGCTAACTCGCGCTAAATTTGAAGGTATGATCGACTCACTTGTTGGCGAGACTATCACTAAGATAAATGAAGTCATCAAAGATGCAGGCCTAAGCAAGAGCGACATCAAAGAGGTCGTAATGGTCGGTGGTTCAACTCGTGTGCCACTTGTTCAAGAAGAAGTTAAAAAGGCATTTGGTAAAGAGCTAAATAAGAGCGTAAATCCAGATGAAGTCGTAGCTATCGGTGCTGCTATCCAAGGTGCGGTTATAAAAGGCGACGTTAAAGACGTGCTACTTCTTGACGTTACTCCACTTAGCCTTGGTATTGAGACACTTGGCGGCGTGATGACTAAGATCATAGAAAAAGGTACAACTATACCAACTAAGAAAAGCCAAGTCTTCTCGACTGCTGAAGATAACCAAAGTGCTGTTACTATCATGGTTTTACAAGGTGAGCGTGAGTTTGCAAGGGATAATAAATCACTTGGTAACTTCAATCTTGAAGGCATCCCAGCAGCTCCAAGAGGCGTACCTCAAATAGAGGTCGAATTTGACATCGACGCAAACGGAATTTTAACCGTTTCAGCAAAAGATAAAGCGACTGGCAAAGCCCAAAACATCACTATTTCAGGATCAAGCGGTCTTAGCGAAGATGAGATAAATAGCATGGTAAAAGATGCTGAGCTTCACAAAGAAGAGGATAAAAAACGCAAAGATGCAGTTGAAGCTAGAAACCAAGCAGACGCACTTGTTCATCAAACTGAAAAGAGCATGAGCGAGCTTGGCGAGAAAGTCCCAGCTGATGATAGAAGCAACATCGAAGCTGCGCTAAATGATCTAAAAGAGGTTCTAAAAGACGAAAACTCTTCAAAAGAGCAGATTGATGCAAAAGTAGAAGCTCTAAGCAAAGCTAGCCACAAACTTGCAGAAGCTATGTATAAAAAAGATGAAAATGCTGGCGCAAACGGCGGCAACAACAAAAAAGACGACGACGTAATAGACGCTGAAGTCGAGTAAAACTCCTAGAGCAGGGTGCTTGCCTTGCTCTTTTAGCTTATAAATCTAAACATCTAAACACTTCTTAACACACTCTCACAACATCATCTTGTAAGATGAAAAGTATAAATTTTTAAAATTTAGCCGTGCCTAAAAATTTAAGACCTTCTTACGATCTCTATCCACCTATCAAGCTCTTGTTGCTCGGCTTTTAGCGTGCTGCTTTCGCCGTGTCCTGGATAAAGTGCGAAGTCGCCCTTTAGATTTTTGCATTTTTCTAAACTATTTAGCATCTCATTTTTATCTGAAAATGGAAAGTCCCAGCGCCCGATGCTACCTTTAAATAAAAAATCCCCACTAAAGATCGCGTCTTCTATCTCTATCATCGAGCAACCTGGTGTATGCCCTGGGAAATGGTGAAATTTAAAAGAAAAGTCACCCACCGCAAAGCTCTCATCGCCATTAACTAAAATGTCTGGCACAAAGGTATTTTTCATATAGCCAAAAATGTCACTCTCACACATAAAAGCATCAAATTTATTGATATAAACTGGGATTTTTAGCTCATTTTTTAGCTCGCTCACGTCGTAAATATGGTCAAAATGCCCATGAGTGCAAAGTATCGCCTTTAAATTTTGTGCATTTTGCAAAACCCACTCTTTTGCCCTGTCGCCTGGATCTATCACCAAACTTGAGTCATTTTTGGTAACGATGTAGCAATTTGTCCCAAAATCGCCAAAATTTTTATGCATTACTCTCATTTTTTACCTTAAATTTATTATTTCTTAAATATTTGCATCTTTTTACTTAAACTTAAAGAAAAATTTTAAATTTAATTAGTATAATTTTTGCAAAAGGAAGCAAATTTAGGCAAAGGGACAATGAAGGGGTATCAAAAAATAGAAGAAACCTTAGTTTTTAGCTTAAAAGATAAAACTAAAGGTAAAAAACTACTATTGGGCGTAAGCGGCGGTATTGATTCTGCTGTGGTTGCGACACTTTGTGCGAGAGCAAAGCCAGATGAAACTCATGCACTCATCATGCCAACAGCATCATCAAACAGACAAAATATGGATGACGCCTTAAATTTATGCGAAAAACTAAACATAAAATACAAGGTTTTATCTATAGAGGGCATTTTAAATGCCTTTTACGAAACGATAGATGCAAATTTAAGCAATTTAAGAAAAGGGAATTTAGCAGCTAGAGTTAGAATGAGCTTGCTTTATGATTATTCATCTAGTATAAACGCTCTAGTCATCGGCACAAGCAACAAAAGTGAGCTTATGCTTGGCTATGGCACGATATTTGGGGATTTAGCATGCGCGATAAATCCTATCGGAGAGCTTTATAAGAGTGAAATTTTTGAATTTGCAAAACATCTTGGTGTTGATGAAAATTTTATCAAAAAAGCGCCTTCTGCTGATCTTTGGGATGGGCAAAGTGACGAGGGTGACATAGGTTACAGCTACGCTGTTATCGATGAAATTTTACAAAATTTAGAAAATAACAAGGAGCAAGCCATCAAAAAGTTTGGATCAAAAGCGGTCTTGGATATAGAAAATAGAGTTGTTTCAAACAGGTTTAAACGACAAATGCCGTTGATAGTGAAAATTTAAAGGATTAAAGATGAGAGAAATTCCGTTTTACAAACCAACTATCACTGAGCGCGAAAGTGAGCTTATCGAAGAGGCTTTGCATTCTGAAAATGCCACTGATACAGTTGCTAAATTTGAAGAAAAGCTAAAAGAGTACTTTGGTGCTAAATTTGTTATCACTACAAACAACATCGCAGCAGCGCATCATCTAGCGCTAAGTGCGATGGATACAAAGCGCGGCGATAAGGTCATCTGCTCGGTAAATGCCTTCCCTAGTATAGCTCAGGCTGTTAGACATTTTGATGCTGAGCCAATTTTCGTTGATATCGATGAGGAGGACTTTAACATCAGCCCAGAGGCTCTTGAAAAGGTCTTAAAAGATCAAAATCACAAAAAACTAAAGTGCGCTTTCATCTCGCACCTCGCTGGACAAAGCGCTAAGCTTGATGAGATAAAGGCTATCTGCGAAAAATATGGCATCGTTGTGTTAGACGACGCAAACCGCGGCATAGGTCTTACATATAACGGCAAAAAAGTCGGTTCAGACTCGTTTTTGTCATGCTTTCAGACAAACTCACGCGTGCAAAATCCTATCTCAACAGTTGGATTTTTCACAACAAATGACGAAGAGGTCTATAAAAAAGCAAAACTACTTCGTAACTATGCCCTTGTAAATGGTATAGATAAATTTGGTAGCTTAAGCTACATCTACGACGTCGTTGATATCGGCTTAAAATACGACATAAACTCGATAAATGCGGCGTTTTCTATCGCTCAGCTTGAAAAGACAGACGAGCTTATAAAACGTAGAAAAAAGATCGCTGAAATTTACGATAAAGAGCTTAAAGAGTGTCACAACATCACAACTCCAGTCAAAAAACGCGAGCACATCTACACTCAGTACATCATCAAGATAAATAAAAACCGCGACAGCTTTGCTAGAGAGCTTTTGGAGCGTGGAATTCACACCTCGCTGCACTATATACCGATACATTTGCTAAGCTATTATAAAAATAAATATTCGCTTAAAGTAAATGACTTCCCAAATGCTCTAAAAGCGTATCAACAAGTCTTGTCGCTGCCTATTTATCATAGTTTGAGCGATGAAGAGGTGCAATACATCTGCAACACGGTAAAAGAAATTTCTAAATCTCGTGTTTAAGAAATTTAACATCCTTTTACACTCTTGGGCGAATGACTACTTCTTTCGCCCAAATTTCTTTCAAATTTTACTAGCATTTTTACTTCTACCACTAAGTCTTATATACGCTTTAGTCATTATCTGTAAGAAATTTAGTGCGCAAAAAAAAGAGTTTGGCATAAAGATAATTAGCGTTGGAAACTTAACCCTTGGTGGAAGCGGCAAAACCCCACTTTGTGTGGCTATCGCTAAAAGTTTCGGTGGCGCTTTTATCGTGCTTAGAGGCTATAAAAGAAAGAGCAAAGGCATGCAAGTTGTCGCAAGAGATGGCGAAATTTTACTTGACGTTGCAGCTAGCGGCGATGAGGCGATGATATACGCCACAAGCATTAAAAACGCAAATGTGATAGTGAGCGAAGATAGAAAAGTAGCGATAAACTACGCCAAAACTCACGGCGCAAAGTATATTTTGCTGGATGATGGATTTTCTAAATTTGACATAGCCAAATTTGACATCTTGGTGCGTCCAAACCCAGAGCCAAAGCTAAAGCTTTGCCTACCAAGCGGGGCTTATAGATATCCGTTTAGCTTTTATAAATTTGCAGATTTTATAGCCTGTGAGGGGCAAACTCACTTTAGAAAGAGTGAAATTTTAAATAAAAGTGAAAAAATGGTGCTAGTAACCGCCATAGCAAACCCAGCCCGCCTTGAAGCATTTTTTAGCGAGTGTGTGGGGCAGGTCTTTTTCCCTGATCACTACGACTTTTCAAAAGAAGAGCTAAGTGAAATTTTACAAACCTACGGCGCGACCTCGCTTTTGATGACGCAAAAGGACTATGTAAAGGTAAAGGACTTTGGGCTAAGAGTTTCGCTTATCACGCTTGAAGTTACGCTAAGTGAGGAGTTTAAAAAGGTTTTGGCGCAGCAAATTTAAGCCCATTTTGTTATAATGAGCCACTTTTTAAAAGGAAAATTTAGATCAAAATGAGAATTTTAATCACCTCAGTCGCAAAGAAAAAAGAGGCAAAAAAACTAAGCAAAAAGCTCGTGAAAAAGGGACTTGCAGCTTGCGTGAGTAGCTTTAGCGCAAAGAGCATTTATCTTTGGCAAGAGAAGCTTTGTGATGAAAAAGAGCAAATTTTACTCATAAAAACGGACGCGAAATTTAAAAAAGTAGCTAAATTTATAAGAAAGCACCACAGCTACGAAACCCCAGAAATTTTGGCACTTAAGCCAAAAGAGGTTTTTAAAAAATACGAAAATTGGATAAAAAAATCAACCAAAAAAGGCAAAAAATGAGACTAACACCAACTAGAAGTGTAAAAGATGAAAAGGTAAAAAATGTAAATTTAAGCACAGCCATGCTTAGCCCAAGCTCCGCTCACGGCGGACTTTACGCACCAAAGAAGCTACCAAAGATCACAAAGACAAAGTGGCAAGAGCTCTCAAGCCTAAGCTACGAAAAGCTCGCACTTCACATCATCTCGCTATTTAAATTTGACGTGCCAGAGGCGTTTTTCAAAAAAGCGCTCAAAAGATATGCAAGCTTTGATGACCCAAAGCACCCTGTCATTTTTAAAAAAATAGATAAAAATTTATACGTAAATGAGCTATATCACGGCCCAACTAGGGCATTTAAGGATATGGCGCTTCAGCCTTTTGGCTCGCTACTTAGCCAGCTTGCAAAAGAGCGAGGCGAAAAATATCTAATCATGTGCGCGACAAGCGGCGACACGGGCCCTGCGACACTTCAGACTTTTGCAAACGATGAAAATATCAAGGTTGTCTGTCTCTATCCAGACGGCGGCACGAGCGAGGTGCAAAAGCTTCAGATGCAGACCATGCAGGGTGAAAATTTAAAGGTTTTTGGCATAAAAGGCGACTTTGACGACGCTCAAAGGGCGCTAAAAACGCTACTTGCAAATGATAAATTTAAGGCCGAGCTTAAGAAAAAACGCCTTAAACTAAGTGCGGCAAACTCGGTAAATTTTGGCAGAATTCTCTTTCAGATCATCTACCACGCCTACGCCTACGCAAATTTGCTAAAACAAAAGGCGCTTAAGGCAAACGAGAGCTTTGACATCATCGTGCCAAGTGGAAATTTCGGCAACGCTCTTGGGGCGTATTACGCTAAAAAAATGGGCGCAAAGATCGGCAAGATCAAGATCGCGTCAAACGCAAACAACATCTTGACGCAGTTTTTCACCACCGGTGTTTACGACCTAAGAGACAAAAAGCTAGTTAAGACGATAAGCCCAGCCATGGATATCTTAATCAGCTCAAACGTTGAGCGCTTGCTATTTGATAAATTTGGCAGCGTTAGAAGCAACGAGCTAATGCAAAGCCTTGCTAAAAATAAATTTTATAAGCTTAGCAAGCAAGAGCTTGAAGCGCTAAAAGAGGACTTTGAGGCTAGCTGGTGCGATGACAAGGAGTGCGAGGCATATATCGCAAAGCTTGCAAAGGACGGCTACGCGATCGATCCGCATACGGCTACTTGCTTTAAAATGGTGGATGCTGGCCGCATAAATGTCATCACATCGACTGCGCACTGGGTGAAATTTACGCCAAGCATGATCAAGGCGTGCCAGATCACAAATACAAAAGATGAAAAAGATGCGCTGGCAAAGACTGCTAAAATTTTAAATGACAGCGTGCCAAGCTCAATAAATTCGCTATTTAGCGCGAAAATTTTACACAAAAATATCATAAAAGAGGACGAGATCGAAAAGTGCGTCCTAGAATGGATCGAGCGATGATAATCATCCCAGCCCGCCTTGCTTCAACAAGGTTTAGCAATAAAATTTTAAAAGAGATAAACGGCGTGCCGATGTTTGTGGCGACGGCTCTTAGAGTAAGCGGCGTGGACGATGTGGCGGTTGCTGTGGATGAGCCAAGCGTGCTTGATATCGCTAAGGCTCACGGCATAAAAGCGGTGCTAACTAGCAAAGATCATCAAAGTGGCACCGATAGGATAAATGAAGCGGTGCAAATTTTGGGGCTAAATGGGAGCGAGATCATCATAAATGTTCAGGCTGATGAGCCATTTATTGAGCCTGAAAATATCGCCAAATTTAGGGCATTTTGCGAGCAAAATAGAGAAAATGCCTTTATGTTTTCTTGCTATAAAAAGATGGACGATGAGTTTGCTGATGATAAAAATTTAGTTAAAGTGGTGACTGATTTTGAGGGCTATGCGCTTTATTTTTCAAGATCGAGGATACCATTTAACAGAAGCGAGTGCAAAAGCTACAAGGCGCACCTTGGCATCTATGGATACAGCGTAAAAAGTCTAAAAGAGTTTTGCGCGCTCATGCCTTCAAGCCTTGAAAATACCGAGAAGCTCGAGCAGCTGCGTGCCCTAGAAAATGGCAAAAAGATAGCGATGCTAGAGGTTGAAAGTCAAAGTATCGGCATCGATAGCGAAGAGGACTACCAAAGAGCGCTAGCCAAATTTGGCAAATGAGCCTAAATCTTGCTCTGCTTGGGCGTTTTTACTGTGGTGGAGCAAAAACTGAGTTTTTATAAATTTGGGTAATGGTTTGGCTGATTTTTTTACCTTTGATTTTGCGGTCTTACTCGCTTGCATGTGGTTTTAATTAAGCCCTAGCTGTGTTATTGGTTAAATTTGCTACGAATTTCATATTTTTAAATTTATTTGAATAATTTTGTCTATTTGCTGAGATGTTCTAAATTGCAAATTTGACTGAAGTTTTTTGACTTCGCGGTCTTGTCCGCACGTTATTTGGCAAAAAATTGATTAAAATTTAGTTGCGTTGCTACCTTGGTGCAAAGCTAAATTTAGCTTCTATTTCTATTTGTTGGCATGTTTTAAAATTTATAAACCAAATGCAAGGATAACAGCCGTGCATGCAGGTCTTGAGTGTGGAGTGCTTTTAGAGAAAAAGGCGGGTCTTAGTGCATGTTCAATAGGACCAAATATCTACTCACCTCACTCAACTAGAGAGCACTGCGAAGTCGCCTCTGCGCTATTTATCGAAAAAGTAGTTCGCGGCATCGTTAAAAAATATAACTCTTAATAAATCAAAATTTGCTAGAAATTTCTAGCAAATTTTATATCTCAAAGCATCTAAGCCAAATTTGCCCGCAAGCACGAGCAAATTTATATTATTTTCCAAACTCATAAACGATCTTGCCACTTTTTATAGTAGTAGTCGCCGCACCTTTTAACTTTTTGCCAAAGAGTGGAGAGTTTATCGATTTTGAGCGGTTTATCTTTTCGTCATAAACATACTCGATCTCAGGGTCTATCACTGCTATATCAGCTAGCATACCAACTGCCAGCCTGCCTTTATCTTTTAAATTTAGCATTTTAGCCGCATTTGTCGAGGTTAGCTCCACCATGCGCTCTAAGCTTATAACGCCCTCATTTACGAGCTTTAACGTAAGTGGCACAAGGGTTTGAAGTCCGATGATACCAAATGGTGCCTTGTCAAATTCCACTATCTTTTCATCTGTGTGGTGCGGCGCATGATCTGTGGCGATGACGTCTATAAGGCCGCTTTTTAGCGCCTCTCTCACCGCTTTTACGTCGCTTATCTCACGAAGTGGCGGTGACATTTTGAAATTTGTATCATAGGCATTTTTTAAAATTTCATCATCGCTAAAGCTAAAATGGTGAGGTGTCGCCTCGCAAGTGATGTTTATGCCCTCTTTTTTACCCATTTCGATGATCTTTAGCGAGTACTCCGAGCTTACGTGAGCGATGTGGATGTGCGCTTTAGTGAGTTTTGCAAGCAACATATCACGGCTCACTGCGATCTCCTCTTTCTCTCTCGCCATGCCGCGAAGTCCAAGTATGGCCGAGACCTTGCCCTCGTGCATGACGCCCTGCCTGCAAAGCGAGCAGTCCTCTGAGTGGCTTATACAAAAGCTATTAAACATGCTTGAGTACTCAAGTGCCGCTCTCATCACGCTTGAGCTAGTCACTGGTAGGCCATCGTCGCTAAATGCAACTGCGCCAGCCTCTATAAGATCACCCATTTCAACGATCTCGTTGCCACCAAGCCCTTTGCTAATGGCTGCAATTGGTAAAAGGTCGATCAGTCCGCAGTTTTTAGCCTTTTCTATCATCGCTCTTGTGATTGAGGCGTTGTCATTTACTGGGTTTGTGTTAGCCATGCAAAGGCAGGTGGTCACTCCTCCAGCCACGGCCGCCTGCGAGCCTGAGATGATGTCGTCTTTGTACTCTTGACCAGGATCGCGAAAATGCACGTGCATGTCGATAAGTCCTGGCATTACGAGCTTATTTGTAGCGTCTATAACCTTATCAGCCTCAAATTTCTCACTTCCAATTTTGGCTATTTTGCCGTTTTCTATTAGGATATTTGCCTTAAATTTCTCGTCGCTATTTACGATAGTGCCGTTAATTATTGATATTTTCATCGTTAGCCCCTATTTTTTGCAAGCGTATTTAGTATCGCCATTCTTATAGCAACGCCGTTTTCAACTTGATTTAGTATGACTGAGTGCGTGCCATCAGCCACGTCTGAGTTTAACTCCACGCCCCTATTTATCGGCCCTGGGTGCAGCACGATCGCGTCAGGCTTTGCTAGCTTTATCCTATTTTTATTTAGTCCAAAAAATTTCGAGTACTCTCTCGAGCTTGGAAATGCCACGTCCGCACCGCCACGCTCTAGTTGGATGCGAAGCATGATGATGACATCGCTGTCCTCACAAGCCTCCTCCATATTTTTGCAAATTTGAGACTCAAATACCTCAGCGTCTTTTGGCATCATCATCCTTGGCGCAAAGAGCTTTAAATTTATGCCAAATTTCTTCATCGCCCAGATGTCAGACCTCGCCACGCGACTTCTAGCGATGTCGCCGATGATCGCCACGTTTAAATTTTTATCCAAAATTTTGCCATGCTCTTTTAGTGTGAAAAGATCAAGCAGCGCTTGGCTTGGGTGCTCATTTGTGCCGTCCCCTGCATTTACGACGCTAGCCTCTGTCCTATCAGCTGCAAATTTCGCCGCTCCAGAGCTTGGGTGGCGAAGCACGATGATATCAGTTCTCATAGCAGCCATGTTGTTCATCGTGTCATTTAGGCTCTCGCCCTTTGTCACGCTCGAGCTTGATGAGCTAAAATTTATCGTATCAGCCCCAAGCCTCTTTGCTGCGATCTCAAAGGATGTTCTAGTTCTTGTCGAGTTTTCATAAAATGCGTTGATCGTGGTCTTTCCACGAAGGTAGTCATTTTTTTTCACTTGGCTTAAATTTAGCTCCTTAAACTCCTTCGCCGCCTCTAGAAAATATAAAATTTCTTCCTTGCTAAGCTCTCTAGTTCCTATCAAATCTTTATGTTTGTAGCCCATTTTAAGCCCTTTTTGATCTATTTTGTTACAAAGTCACAAGCCGGTTTGTAGCCGTTGTCGCAAGCTTTTTTAAACAAAGCTTTTGCCTTCTCTTCGCTTTTTGCTTCATTGTCGTCTTTGTCTTTTATAAGGCCATAAGCTGTCATTTCGCCTAGCTTTTCGCAGGCCATGCCTTCATTTTCGTCACACATTTTCGTAAAAATTTTCTCAGCCTGAGCTCTATCTTTTGCCACGCCATCGCCGTTAAATAGCATGATCGCATTCATCGTGCAAGCTTTTTTCTCGCCCTCGCCGCAAGCTTTGTTAAACGCAAGATAGGCCTCGTTAAAATTTTTCTTCGCATAAAGCTCATTTGCCTTGTCTAAATTTTCATTTGCCACAGCATTTAACGCAAAAAGTGCCGCCGCAAAAACTAAAATTTTCTTCATATTTTCTCCTTATTTAAATAACTTTGGATGGTGTTTTTTCATATATTCAACTATCTCTATAACCTCGTCGCTACCGCTAGCGTCAGAGTTTTCTAGCGCATCATCGATGCACTCGACATAGAGATTTGCCGCCTCTTCAAGCTTGTCTTTTTTCACGCCAGCATAGTAAAACATCGCCTCAAGCACCATGCTAAGCTCGTAGCTAAGCTCCTCTACGCTTACCTCTTCTTCTTTCATATCTCCTCCTGTGTTTTTTTAGTTATTAGATCAACTATCTGCGCCTTGATCGGCTCATAGCTAAAGCCGTCTTTAAAATTTGCAAAGAGCCCACCGCTAGCATTGACGTGTCCGCCTCCGCCAACTAGGTGTTTTGCCATAGCGCTAACGTCAAGCTTGCCATTTGCACGAAAGCTTAGCGTTTTTTTATTTGTCACGTCGATAAAGAAGTCAAATTCAGGATTTGCCACTAAAAAGTCGTTGCCGATAACAGAAACGTTGCCGACATTGTAGGTTAAAATTCCTTTATGATCTTTATAAGTGATGCTAAATTTCTCTTTATTTTCACTAAGTTTTTTTACGACGTAGTTTGAGATCAGGTTGCTTAGCGTATCGTCTTTATCCTCTTTGAAAAATGACTTTTTAATGGCATGCACCTGCATGTCAAGGCCTATGTAGTCGTTTTTTTCGTTAAAAAATTTGCTCGCTTCTTTTAAGATATGATCCATATAAAGGTTGTTTTCAGCTTCAAACATCACCTTATTTATCTCTTTAGCATTTGCCACAAGCCCCAAGCAGACCTTGCCCATCTCGAAGTTTTTATCATCTTTTAGCCAGATATCCACGGCATTTACGACGTCACTAAAAATTTCAAGCTCTTTGTTTTTGCCAAAAATGCCTGCAAAAAAGTCGTAAGTGATCTTTGTAGCGCACCTTGAGCTATCTAAAAAGTACCATGAGTAAGCGCTCGCACACTCGGCACCGCTTTGGTGATGATCTAGCAAAAATAGCTTTATATTTTTACCCTCTATCATCTCCTCAAAGCTCTCACACTGAGCTAGACTTAAATTTAGATCGGTGATCAAGATGACGTTTTTATCATCATTTGAAGCATCTATCTCATCTAAAATTTGAGCAAATTTATCATCTATCTCTCTGCCGTAGTTTGAGTTTAGAAATTTCACATCTTTGAAGTAAAAATTTGTTATGTATTGCGCGCCGTATCCGTCAAGATCGGTGTGTGAGAGGTGATAAATTTTCATCTTTTTCCTTTATAAATTTTCTATTTCTATGACGCCAACTGTTTCAAATGGCGTATTTGCCGAGATCTCAGCAAAGCTTAGCACCACTATGTCGATGGCGAAATTTGCGCAGATATTTGCTATAAATTTGCGAAGACTTGGCTCCACGCAAAGCACCATTTCTCCGTGCTGGCTCATCGGTCGCTTCTCTTTTTCACGCCTAAGTGCTTGCACGATCGATGATGTCTGCGCTACGTTTATCATCAGGTGATAGGCGCCGTCTTTATACTGCACTGCGTCCATGAGCTTTTGCTGCGCGGCGGTGTCTAGGATATAAAAATTTAGCTGTCCCTTTTCATCTACATAAAGCGAGGTGATGACACGCGAAAGCGCTGCACGCACATGCTCGATGATCATGTCTAAATTTTTGCTAACCTCTGCGATGTCGCTAATGGCCTCAAGTATGCTAAGTAGGTCTTTGATCGGGATATTGTCTTTAAGCAGCGTTTTTAAGACCTTTTGGATCAAATTTATAGGTGCGATCCTTAGCGTATCCTCGACCACGACTGGGTAGTCTATCTTTAGTTTGTCTAGTAAATTTTGCGTCTCTTGGCGAGTTAGAAGCTCGGCTGCATTTTGCTTGATAAGCTCGCTCATGTGAGTTGAGATGACGCTTGCAGGATCAACTATCGTGTAGCCACTAAGTATGGCGTCCTCTTTGACGCTAGCATCTATCCAAAGAGCATCCAGCCCAAAAGCTGGCTCTTTTGTCGGTATCCCCTCGATATCTTCGCTCACTAGTCCGCTATCCATCGCTAGAAATTTATCCGCATAAATTTCACCCTGACCGATGATGATACCTTTTAGCTTGAAGCGGTACTCGTTTGGTGGGAGCTGAAGGTTGTCACGGATCCTTATCTTTGGCATCAAAAAACCAAGACTTGAAGCGATATTTCGCCTCATAGCGCGAATTCTTTCTATCAGATCCACATCAGCTAGCTTTAGCAGGCCGTATCCTAGGTCAAGCTCTAAAATTTCAAGCTTTAAGATGTCATTTATCTTCGTCTCTTCTTCTCTTGCGATCTCTTCGTCGCTCTTCTTTGGAGCCTTAGCAGACCCACCACTTGTAGCCGCTGCCCCTGCCCCGCTTGGCGCAGCGCCGCCAGCTTTTTTACCTGCTGCTTTTTCTTTTGGTGCAAGGCTTAAATTTAGTCCGCCATCTTTGGTCTGCTTGATGATGTAGCCAAGCCCTAAAAATAGCAGTGCTATAAAGCCAAGTGAGAGCGTTGGAAGGCCTGGAACAAGGGCAAACATAAATAGTATGAAGCCCACTATCAGCAAGGTTTTATAGTCTCCCAAGAGCTGATTTAGCGTGCCCTCTGCGAAGTCCTCGTCGTCCTTGCTAGCCCTTGTGATGATGATAGCAGTCGCTGTTGAAGTGATAAGTCCAGGTATCTGGCTAACAAGGCCATCACCGATAGTTAGGATCGTATAGTACTGAGCCGATGTCGCCATATCAAGGCCGTGTTGAAACGAGCCGATAGCAAAGCCGCCGATGATGTTAATGATAGTGATGATGATACCGGCTACGGCGTCACCTTTTATAAATTTAGACGAACCATCCATCGCGCCGTAGAAATTTGCCTCGCCAATGATGGCTTGACGTCTTTCACGAGCCGTTTTTTCGTCTATTAGACCTGCGTTTAGATCGGCATCTATCGCCATTTGCTTACCAGGCATCGCATCAAGTGTAAAACGTGCTTGCACCTCACTCACGCGGGTTGAACCCTTTGTTACGACCATGAAATTTATGAGTACCAAGATACAAAATACGATGGTACCGATGACGAAGTTGCCACCAACGACGAAATTTCCAAAGCTCGAGATGATCTCACTGACCGCTTCTGGACCGTTGTGACCCTCGCTTAGGATCATACGAGTGGTCGCTATGTTTAACGAGAGGCGAAAAAGCGTGATGATGAGAATGAGCGTCGGAAACGTGCTAAGGTCAGTCGGCTTTGGCACATAAATAGATATCAAAATAATAAGCACAGAAATCGAGATCGAAAGTGCTAAGAAAAAGTCAAGCACCGCACTTGGAAGCGGCACGATGATGATAGCAAGGATGGCAACGATGATGCCAACGATGCTAAGACTTTTAAATTTGACAATCGGCGCAAGAAAAGGTGCGACAAGAGTCAAGATATTATTTTTTTGCTTTGCCAACTTTACTTCTTAACGATGTCACTTAGTTTTATAGCGTCAAGCATCTCGTCGATCTTGCCTTGAAGGCCGCTAAACATCGACCAAATTTGACAGCTTGAAGCTTTGTTTGACGGGCAGCCAAGTGCTGAAGATGAGCACTCAAAGACGCTTAGTTCGCGCTTTTCGGCGCATTCGATTATCTTTTTTATACTTAAATTTTCAGGTTCGCCGTTTAGTGCAAAACCGCCATTTGCTCCTTTAAATGACTTTAAAACTCCATCTTTTGCTAAATTTTGTAAAATTTTTGCCAGAAAGCTTTTTGAAATTTTAAGCTCATTTGAGATCGTATCAACATCAACTGGCGATGATTTTTGAGATATTAAAATAAGCGAAAGTAGAGCGTATTCGCTTGCCTTTGTAAAAAGCATTTATCTTCCTTAACTCTTTAAATAGCCCTAATTTTATTAAATTTTTACTGCATTTTTCATTAATTTTTAAAAAGCGTAATTTTATCTAACTTTATGTTTTAAATGCTATAATCGCTCTTCCAAAATTCACCAATCAGGAGGTCATCATGGCTTTGGATTCGGCTAAAAAAGCTCAAATAGTTGCGAAATTCGCTAGAAAAGAGGGAGATACAGGCTCTCCAGAAGTTCAAATAGCTCTTTTAACAGCTAGAATAACTGAACTTACAGAACACCTTAAAATTTTCAAAAAAGACTTTTCATCACGTTTAGGTCTTTTGAAACTAGTTGGTCAAAGAAAAAGACTTTTAAAGTATCTTAAAAACAAAGACTACACTACATATTCAAAACTAATCACTGAGCTTGGCTTAAGAGATAAATGATCCCACGGAGAGCGATCTGCTCTCCCTTTAAATTTCACTTTTTACTTTCAAAATTTATC
>NZ_JAAKZC010000007.1 GCF_015230015.1 Campylobacter concisus
CACTAAAGATAAATGCCCCGATAATGATCCGAAAAAGTCCCAAAATATCTCCTTAAAAACAAAGATTATATTTTATATTTTTAAATTTACATTATAAATTTTATTAATTATTTAGAACAATTTGTAGTGCTAAGCCATATGATTTTATAATTTAAATTTACAAAAATAATTATTAAAAGGTATTTGCTTTAGGATAATAACTAAAAGATAAAATTTGGAATTTAAAAATAAAAAGGTGGGAAAATCTCCCACCTTAAAAAGCATTACTCTACTTTACCAGATTCCATTCTTTTTTTGTAGATCTTGCGAAGTTTTCTTATATCATTTTTAACTTCGAATACACCATGCCAGTGTGAGTAGTCAGGGCCACCCATTAGAGCGCCTTGTCTCATACGACGACCTTCGTGGTGCCACATATGATAATAGACATCTTGGAATTCATCTGACCAAGCATCTTCTAGTAGTAGGTTTTTAGCTTTCAACTCTTCAAGCATCTTAGTTGCTTCAGCGCTATAAACGTTATAAAGCTCTACTTGTTTATCACCCATAATGAAGAAGTTATCTGTGTGAGTTGTAGAGTGGCAAGCTTTACAAACTAGTTTCATCTCAGCACGTGCTTTTTCAGGATCGCCACTTGGGTGACCTGCAAGTGGCGTTCCTATGGTTAGTTTGCCAGTTTTTTCGTAAACAACAGCAGCTTGTTCATCACCAGCTGTTCTTAGCTTACTGCTAATGCCCCATAGGTTCCATTTTAGTCTTCTTGAAACGTTGTGAGTTGTTGTTGTTTCACCAACACCGCTCATATGGCAAGCTGCACAAGTTGGAGCTCTAAAGTCTGGTACATCCCATGTATCAGGAGCAGCATCAAAGTTCCATTTGTGAGCTTCACTGTTATAGATATGTCCGTGCATTGAGTTGTTAAAGATCTCAATATCTGGGTGATCAGGTCCAAGGTGGCAAGATGCACAAGCAGCTGGTTTTCTAGCTTCAGCTATATCAAATTTATGAACGCTATGGCAAGATTTACAATTTCCTACGCCACCATCAGGATAAACATTACCTATACCGTAGTTTGGCCAAGTCTCTTTTGTAGGTTTGTGATCAGCGTCTAGTTTGATGACGGTTCCGTGGCACTGAGTACAACCAGTAGCGTCTGGAGCCATTTTGTATTCTGGATGATCCATACCTTCATAGTGATACATTAGTTTTACCATCGCAGGGTTAGCATACATTTGCATAGCACCTCTTGCGTGACCACTCTTGATAGATTCATCGACCTCATTTTCGTGACACTTAGCACAAGTTTTTGGGCTAACTAGCATTGATACATGGTTGTTAGAATCTTTTGGATGCACCTTAACTGAAGCCATAGGATTATCTGCATTTACAGAGTGGCAATCCATACAACTTACGCCAACGTGAGCGTGGCGACTATTTTTCCAATCGGCAACTATGCCGGGTGTCTCTTTAGCGTGGCACTCAACACAGCTTTTTGATAAGTCTGACATTTTGTGAGCAACTTTAATGTTTTTTACAACATTAAGGTTTAAAGCGTCAGATTTATTTGCATCCATGTTTGCGGCAAAGCCAAAAGACATTAGACAGGCTAATAACATTAGCGACTTTTTAAACATCTCTCCTCCTTACTTGGTTTTATTGTTTTCTTGTTTTTTAATTGCTTCAAATTTATCGATTTGTAGTCCTAAATTCTTGTGGCCAACATGCTCGTGGCAGTCAACACATGATTTTTTATTAGGATTTCCAAGAACGAAATAATCTCTATGTGGCAAGAATGATTTACCAGCTTGAATAACATTTTTTAAATTTGAGTGACAAGTCAAACATCCACTATCATAGACAAAGTGAGATGCATGCTCGCGTTTTTTACGCCAGTCGATCTTGTCTGTATCTGTAAAAAATGTCTTATAGCCATCATTTATCGATACTTTAAGTTTTGTAAGCACATAGGTATAGGCACTTGTATGATTTAGGTGACAGGCTGAACATTCAGCTTTTATGCCAAGCTTGTTATTGCCGCCGTGTACATCTTCATGATATGCAGCATTCATAGGATCCATCGTGTGACACATGGTGCAGACAAATCCGCTACCAGTCGCATGAAGTGCATCAGCTATGCCCATAGAAGCGATAAGGCCGATTACGATGCCTATTATCACAGATGACCAAACAAAAAATTTCTTCTTAACTTCAGCCAAAATTTCCTCCTGAATTTATCAATATATCGTAAATTTTTACGAAAATTTTAGACGAATACTATCCAAAAATATATAAATTTTTTCTTTAAGTAAATGAAAATATTTATTTGATATTAACTTTCAATAAGAATAAATTTCTTGTAGCCCACCTACATTTTTTTCTAGAATTTGGTTCTTTTCATCAAGTTTGACCAAACCATTTGTTTTAAATTTATTTAAAATTCTCGAAAAAGTTTCTGGAGTCATATTGAGTATTGATGAAATTTTTGTATGCTTTAGTTCATTAAATAGATCTTCGTGATTTAAAATAAACCTAGCCACCTTCTCTTCAGAGCTTAGTATTAGTTCTTGGTGGAGTAAATTTGTTGTTATTCTTATCTTTTGAGCCATTGATTTTAGAAATTTCATGCAAATTTCTGGCTTTGTTAAAAATTGTGCTTCAAATTTTTCATAATTTATCTTTAAAACTTCACCAGAGATAGTAAAAATGGCACTTGCTGGATAAGGGATATTTTCAAAATTTACGACTTCAGCTACAAAATTCATAGGTGCAAGCTGATGGATAAAAATTTCCTTGCCATTTGCCGTAGTTTTATAAAGCTTAACTGAGCCAGTTATCAAAAACGTAAGCCACTTTGGCTCCTCGCCTTCTATAAATAAAAACTCGCCTTTTTTGTATTTTTTAACAACGCTTATTGCTTCAAGTTTGGCTAGGTCCTCGGCGTTAAGGCCTTGAAAAAAATGGATTTGTTCTATCATGTTTTACTCGCTTTTAAGATGAAAAAGCATTTTAGCATAAAAAATAGGACAAAATTTAACGGATTTCAAAGGGAGCTTTCTCCCTTTGATTTAAGAATTTATTTTTTAAGAAGATCTCTGATCTCAGTTAGAAGTGCTATATCAGCTGGAGTTTCAGGCTCTGCAGGAGCTGCCTCTTCTTCTTTTGGTAGTTTATTTTTAAGTGTATTTAAAGCTTTGATGACGCAAAAAATACAAAATGCAATGATTAAAAAATCAACCATTGTTTGTATAAATGAGCCATAGTTTATCGTAACAGCTGGCGCACCTTCTGCTGCTTCTTTTAGTGTTAGCTTAAGATCAGTGAAATTTACACCGCCTGTTATAACACCAACCACTGGCATAATAATATCACCAACTAGCGATGAAACGATCTTTCCAAATGCCCCACCGATAACAACACCAACTGCCATATCTATGACATTTCCGCGCATCGCAAATTCTTTAAATTCGCTGATAAAACTCATTCTTTCTCCTATAAATAGTTAAATTTTCGTGCGGATTTTATAAAAAATATGCTTTGCTTAGCCTAAAAATTTAAAATTACATAACTTTAAATTTATCAAGCGAGTGTTATAATCCAAACTTCAAATTCAACGTAAGGAATGAGCTTATGTATCGTTTTGCACCCTCTCCGACAGGAGATATGCACATAGGAAATTTACGTGCTGCTATTTTCAACTATATTTGTTCTTTGCAAGATAAAAGTGGCTTTATTTTACGCATAGAAGATACCGACAAAGAGCGAAATATAGAGGGAAAAGAGAAAGATATCTTAGAAATTTTGAGCAAATTTGGCATAAAACCAGAGCAAATTTACATCCAAAGTGAAAATTTAAAATTCCACAGACAGCTTGCATCAAAGCTTCTCATCGATAAAAAAGCCTTTGCTTGCTTTTGCACTGAAGAAGAGCTTGAGGCAAAAAAACAAAAAGCAAAAGAGCAAGGCGTGGCATATAGATATGACGGCACCTGCGAGAGACTAAGCGACGCTGAAGTTTTAAACTGCGAGAAGCCATTTGTCATCCGCATGAAAAAACCAACACGCACGATGAGCTTTACAGATGCGATCAAAGGCGAGCTAAGCTTCGAGCCAGACGCCGTTGATAGCTTTGTCATCATGAGAGCAGACAAGACTCCAACTTATAACTTCGCCTGCGCGGTTGATGATATGCTTGAGGGCGTGACCTTTGTCATACGCGGCGAGGATCACGTGAGCAACACGCCAAAGCAAGACCTCATACGCGAGGGGCTTGGCTACACTGGCAAGATGAACTACGCGCATTTGCCTATCCTTTTAAATATAGAGGGCAAAAAAATGAGCAAACGCGAGAATGAATCAAGCGTAAAATGGCTCTTTGAGCAGGGATTTTTACCTGAGGCGATCGCAAACTATCTGATACTTCTTGGCAACAAAACTCCAACTGAAATTTTTACGATCGAAGAGGCAGTAAAGTGGTTTGATATAACTAAAATTTCACGCTCACCCGCTAGATTTGATGTGAAAAAACTTGAGCAGATAAATAGAGAACACATCAAACTTGCTTCAAAAGAGCGCATAAAAGAGATCTTTGGCGTGGATGAGAGCAAGGTTGAGCTAGTTAAATTTTACACTCAAGAAAGCTCTCTAGTGCCTGAGATAAAGGCAAAAGTAGAGGCTATTTACTCACCGAAAATAGCTCCAGATGAGTATAAAAATGAATTTGAGATCATAAAAAAAGCAGCTCGTAATTTAAAAGCGTGCGAAACGTTTGATGAGTTTAAAAAAGAGCTTATGAGCGCTACAAATTTAAAAGGTAAAAACTTTTTCATGCCGCTACGTGCGCTGCTTACAAACGACCTTCATGGCCCTGAGTTAAGCGAGCTCTACCCGCTCATCAAAGATGATCTAGGCAAAATTTTAATCTAGGAGCAAAAATGATACTTTCCACCCTATTTTCAGCGATCGCGAACATTTTGCACCTTATCATCACGGTCTATACGTGGATCGTTATCGCAGCAGCTCTCATTAGCTGGGTCAAGCCTGATCCTAGCTCGCCAGTCGTGCAGCTACTTTATAGGCTGACTGATCCTGTTTATAGCTTCATTAGACGCTATATAAAAACAGAATTTAACGGCATCGACTTTGCCCCACTCATCGTGCTTTTGGCACTTCAACTCATAGATCAATTTTTAATAAGGCTTTTATTTGTTTTTGCTGCGTCACTTTAGTATCCTCTCTTTAGCCTGCGTTGCTCTTTTAGCTAAAATTTACACCTACGAGGAGCTAAAAAACGAGCCAAAAAGCCTTGCAAAAGACTACTACATAAACCGCCTTATAAATGAGGGCAGCTACACAAAGGAGCAGATAGCTGAGCTTTCACGCGACGTTTTTAGAAAAAGTGGCTTAGTTCAAAAATCAATCAATAAAATTTTACCTCCTAAAGCAGCCCCTAGCAAGTGCCCTGGCATAAACGCAAGCAACATAACAAGTGCTAGCTTGGCTTGCCAAAATTTACTAACAACGATGAGCTTTTCTCTAAAACTTGATAGCAAAACTCGTGAAATTTTAGCGGCAAATCTTGCAAGCACAAATCCAGAAAAAGCTAGAATTTTACGCACTTTAAATGAGTCAAACCCAGCTCTTAGCTTTGCAAATGCAAATGATGCAAAGAGTTTTTTAGAGCTTTTTAACGCTTCAAGTCCGCAAAGCAAAAGTGCTCTTTTTAGCGTAAATTTTGAAGCAAATTTTATGAACAAGCTCTACATGCAAAAGGGCTTTACAAATTTACTAAACGATATAGTCTTTAATAAAAAATATGAAAGCTTTAGAAGAAATTTACTTAGCATAGATCCAGCTGTAACTGAAAAAAGCGACGCATTTACACTTGGGCTAAATGCCATCTTGCTTGGTCAAAATGACTTTGCATTTAGTTTTTTCACAAGAGCTAAAAATACCTTTGATAGGGCTTGGCAAAGAGACAATGCCACATTTTGGCAGTATGAACTAAGCGGCGATGAGAACTTTTTAAAAGAGCTAAGTGCTAGCAAAGATGCAAATATCTACTCACTTTACGCAAGAGATTTGGTCGGTGGCGAGCCACTTGAGGTGATCGTGCCAAGACCTAGCAAGCAAAATATCGAAAATTTTGATGTGAGCGATCCATTTTTATGGAACAAAACCGCAGCTCTTGCAAAAGATATGAACGCCACACAAGCAAGCGAATTTGCGATGAAATTTTACACAAACGAGAGCATCGGTGCATACGCATACTTCATGCAAAAGGCGCACGGCTGGGAGAAGCAGTACTTTTTGATGCCAAACTCACCAGAGCTTGAAGGCATCAGCACTGAGCGAAAGTCGATGATCTACGCACTTGCAAGGCAAGAGAGTCTCTTTATCCCAAGCGTCGTTTCTACCTCTTACGCCCTTGGTATGATGCAGTTTATGCCATTTCTTGCAAATGCGATCGGCAAAAAAGAGCTAAAAATCCCAAATTTTGACCAAGACGATCTTTTTAAAACTGATGTTGCATTTAAATTTGCAAATCACCACCTAAACTACCTTGATAAATTTCTTTACCATCCGCTCTTTACGGCCTACGCGTATAACGGCGGTATAGGCTTTACCAAAAAAGTCATCACAAGAGATGATATGTTTAAAGAAGGTAAATTTGAGCCGTTTTTATCGATCGAGCTAGTCCCAGTGGCTGAGACTAGAAACTACGGCAAGAAGGTGCTTGCAAACTACGTGATCTATATGGCGCTTAATGGTTCCAGTATAAAGATTTCGCAACTTTTCGAAAATTTAACAAAACCGGCTTTGACTGATAAATTTCGAAACTAAGTGCAAGATCGTCGCTTTGCTTACTTGGTGCGGTCACTTCGTAATAGACCGCCCAAGGCATAGAAAATCCAGCAAATTTAAGCATCTCGTCGTTTTCATCAAGCAGCCTTGCGCTTGTGGCATTTGAGTCGCCATTTACCTTTATGTTGCTCAAATTTTGCGCATGCTCTTTTGGGTTTATGGCTACTAAAAAGTGCTCTTTGCTCTCGTCTAAATTTGAGTTATATATAGGATTTAGATAGGTTGCAATTATGAGCGTTCTATCAGTGCCATCGATGATCTCGCTCTTACTTGTGTAGGCCAAAAGCTCATTTTTTAGTGGCTCATGCACGATCACTTTTTGATCAGCGCAACCAAATATCATCAAAATAAATATAAAAAATAGTGTAAATTTTCTCATAAAAAACTCTTAAAATATTAAATTTTCTCGCATTTTAGCATTTTATTTTTTAAATTTCACTCATAAATTTTAAAGCCAATATGAGCTATAATCGCAAGAAATTTTAACGAAAAAGGCTCTTATGAAAAGACTTGCCATTGCTTTTTCTGGCCCTTCAAATAGCGGAAAAACGACGCTTATCTTAAAAGTCGCAAAAAAATTTATAGATGATGGGCTAAAGGTCGTTGTGGTCAAGCACGACCCAGGCGACAAGGCCAAATTTGACGTTGAAGGCAAGGATAGCTTTAAATTTTCTCAGGCAGGAGCTGACGTAGTCGTGATGAGTCCGACTAGAACGACTTACTTTTCGCAAAGCTCGCAAGGCATAGACGAGGTCATAAGGATGATCGGCGAGTTTGACATGCTCTTAGTCGAGGGGCTAAAGACACTGCCACTGCCAAGACTAAGCGTCTTTAGAGGCGAGATCGATGAAGCTTATCTTAGCTTTTCAGACGCGATCGCCACTTATAAAGAGCAGATCCCTTACGAGATCACAAATCTAAATTTAGACGATATAGACGCCATTTGTGCGTGGATAATAAAAAATGCAAAGGCTGTATAATGCAAGAACTAAACCAAATTTTTAACACCATTAAAGATATCGCAAAAGAGATAAGCGAGGTCATAAAATACGCCGATCTTGGCTACACAACTCACGAAAATGCAACTGGCGACACCCAGCTAAAGCTTGACGTCAAAAGTGATGAGATCATCACAGCTAAATTTAAGCAGCTTTCTTGCGTAAAAGCACTAATTAGCGAAGAGAAAGAGGACGAGCTTGAGATAAATAAAAATGCTAAATTTATCATCGCCTACGATCCACTCGATGGCTCGAGCTTAGTTGATGTAAATTTCGCCGTTGGCTCGATCTTTGGCATCTACGAAGACGAGGTAAAACCAGAAAATTTAATAGCTGCAGCTTACAGCATCTATGGTCCAAGGCTTGAGCTAGTAATTGCCGAGAAAAAGGGCGCTTTGCCTAAATTTTATAGGCTTGGCAAAGATGGCGAGTTTAAATTTGTAAAAGAGCTTGAGCTAAAAGAAAAAGGCAAGCTAAACGCCACGGGAGCTACGCAAAAAGGCTGGAGCCAAACGCATAGAAATTTCATAAACGAGCTATTTAACGAGGGCTACAGGCTAAGATACTCAGGTGCGATGGTGAGCGACTTGCATCAAATTTTACTAAAAGGCGGCGGTCTTTTTAGCTACCCAGCAACGAGCGATCACCCAAATGGCAAGCTAAGGGTTGTCTTTGAAGTGTTGCCATTTGCCTTTATATATGAAAACGCAAAGGGCGCAACCTCAAACGGCAAAAACCAAACACTTTTTGATATAAAAATAGAAAAAATTCACCAAACTACGCCATGCTTTTTTGGCTCGCGTGATGAAATTTCACTTTTGCATAAATTTTACGAGCAAAAATAATGCAAGAAGCACAAGCAAACGAGCCACTTGACGCATTTGAGCTAGCCCTAAAACAAAAGGCTAAAATCATGCAAGAGTGCCAAGAACAAAAAGGTCGCAAAAGCTGTTTTAACTGCGAGGCTTTTTTTGACTGCGAGACGAGGATTGAGTATGTAAATAGCTGCTACAACTCGATGTCAAAAGGCAACACCGGCAGTGACGGCGGATTTGATTTTTAAATTTAAAGGAAAAATATGAAAGAAAAAGCTTATATAACTACTCCGATTTATTACGTAAATGACGTGCCACACATCGGCCACGCCTACACGACTATCATCGCTGACACACTTGCTAGATTTAACCGCTTGCAAGGCAAAGAGACCTACTTTATGACTGGCACAGATGAGCATGGTCAAAAGATCGAGCAGGCAGCTCGCGCTAGAGGCAAAACTCCAAAAGAGTATGCTGACGAGATCAGTGCGAAATTTAGATCGCTTTGGGATGAATTTGAGATAAGCTACGACCATTTTATAAGGACGACCGACGAAGAGCATAAGCAAACCGTGCAAAATGTCTTTGAAAAGATGCAAGCAAACGGCGATATATACAAAGGCGAGTACGAGGGCTTTTACTGCGTTAGCTGCGAGACATTTTTTAATCAAAGAGACCTACTTGAGGACAATCGCTGTCCAGACTGCGGCCGCGTGACATCTTTAGTTAAAGAAGAGAGCTACTTTTTTAAGCTTTCAAAATATGAAGACGCGCTTTTAAAATGGTACGAAAACGACGAGCTTTGCGTCATTCCAAAGGGCAAGAAAAACGAGGTCGTAAGCTTTGTAAAGGGCGGACTAAAAGATCTTTCTGTCACAAGAACGAGCTTTGACTGGGGCATAAAGCTACCAAAGAGCGCAAACGACGACAAACACGTTATGTATGTCTGGCTTGACGCGCTCATAAACTACCTAACAACACTAGGATACTCAAGAGATAACGCTAGAATGGACTTTTGGCCACACACCACACACATTGTCGGTAAGGACATTTTGCGTTTTCACGCAGTTTATTGGCCGGCATTTTTGATGAGCCTTGGCTTACCACTGCCAAAACACGTCGCAGCGCACGGCTGGTGGACGATAGATGGCGAAAAGATGAGCAAAAGCAAGGGCAACGTCATAAACCCAAGAGAGGTCGCAAACGCTTATGGACTTGAAAATTTCAGATACTTTTTGCTTAGAGAGGTACCTTTTGGACAAGATGGCGACTACAGCCAAAAAGCCTTGATCGAGCGCATAAACTCAGAGCTTGGCAACGGACTTGGCAACTTACTAAGCCGCATCGTAGGCATGAGCGCAAAGTATAGCGACTACAAAATTGGCTCAAAAGACGTGGTCAAATTTCACAAAGCCGAGCTTGATGAGACGAAGGGCTATCTTGATGAGGCTATTAAAAATTTAGAAAATTTAGCGACAAACCGCTATTTAGAGGATCTTTGGAAGGTTGTAACTCTCGCAAACGCAGCCGTTGCGAAGTATGAGCCATGGTCGCTTGTAAAAGCTGGCAAAAGTGACGAGGCAAACGCACTTGTGGCGCTTTGCGCAAATTTACTTGCTAAAGTTACCATTTTGCTTAGCCCAGCTATGCCAAAAACTTGCGCTAAGATAGCTGATACACTTGGCTTTAGCATAGATACGGCTTCTTATGAGAGCCTTGTATTGAAAAATGAAATTTCAAATTTTATGGCAAAAGCTACTGAGCCACTCTTCCCAAGGATAGAAAAAGAGCTAATGGGCGAGGCAATAGACCTAAAAGAAGAGCCAAAAGTAGAGGTAAAAGCTGAGCCAAAAGAGGAGAAAAAAGAAGATGAGATCATTAGCATTGATGACTTTGCCAAAATTGTGATAAAAGTAGGCGAAGTGCTCGAGTGCGAAAGGGTTGAGGGTAGCGAGAAACTGCTTAAATTTAAGATAGATCTTGGCGAGGAGCAGCCGCGTCAAATTTTATCTGGCATCGCCAAATACTACGAGCCTAGCTCGCTTGTGGGCAAGCAAGTTTGCGTTTTAGCAAATTTAAAAGAGCGAACGATGATGAAAAAATATGTCTCGCAAGGAATGATCCTAAGCGCATCAGACGGCTCACTAACGCTTCTTGGCACGCAGGGCAAGGTCAAAAATGGCGCGATCGTTGGCTAAATGACGATAGAAAATTTAACCCACATAATAAATGGGCAAATTTTAAACAACCCAAGCATCTCAAGCGTGACTAGCTTCGCGTTTGAGGCCAAAAATATAAAACGAGGCTACGCTCTCATCGCCACGCAAAGCGATCAGATCGCACCTGCGATAAAGCAAGGTGCCTACGCTATCATTAGCGAAGAAGATATCACGCCAAGCGACGATGAGATAGCCTTTATAAAGGTAGCGAGCCTGCAAACGGCTATCATCAAGCTCATGCGCTTTGAAGCGATCCACAAAAATATCAAATTTTGCGCGGTCAATCCCTTCATAAAAGCGCTTTTAGAGAAGTCGCACCTTGAAAAAAACGCCCACGTCATACCTGAAAATTTAACCGAGCTCTTTTATAAAATTTTCCATGCAAATTTGTTTGACACATTTTTTAGCGACGATACAAGGATACTTCAAAGGCTCTCGCTACTTTACGAGACAGCATGGACTGATACAAATATAAGCGTGCTAAATCCAAGCTCGATCTTTTTTACAACGCTCATTTACGATGACAAATACTATCAAAATTTAAGTATTCCAAGGGTTTTTGCTGGGATGTTTTGCGGACTTCTTGGCTATCTTAAGAAAAATAATATCGGCTTTAAAGTGACAGAGAGCAGAATTTCATCGCACTTTGACCCAGTCTTTATCGACAAAGACTTTAAGCCAGTTGGTTTTGGTAGTAGTTTTAGAGCGGTGATAGCTGAAAATGACGAAGAGCTGTTTTTGACTGAAAGTATATTTCTAAGGCGAAATTTCAGCGAAAGCGAGCTTAAATTTTGCCTGCCAAAAGATAGCACACTAAAGGTTGAAAACGCCATTTTTTATGAAAATTTAGACGAGGTAAAAGAGCTACAAAATTTCGTCTATGCCCTTGTGCTTTGCAAAAAAGAGGATCTGCTTGATAGCTTAAGTCAAAGCAAAGAGCAAAGCGGACTCTTTTAAATTTAGAGCCAGAGCCTAAGCCCTGGCAGTTTTTTACTCACCTAAGAAGTATTTTAGATCAGCTTGCGCGTCGCCGCTAATTGGTCTAACGTTAAATTTATCCACTAAGAAATTTATGATCTCTTCATTGAAAAATTTAGGCAAGCTTGGTCCTACGTTGATGTTTTTGATACCAAGGCTAAATAGCGCTAGCAAGATGATGACCGCTTTTTGCTCCATCCACATTAGCACGATAGAAACTGGTAGGTCATTTACTGCGATGCCTGTTGCCTCGCTTAGTGCAAGAGCGATCTTAACTGCGCCATTGCTGTCGTTGCACTGGCCAAGGTCGATGTAGCGTGGTAGCTCGGTGCCTGGGACATTGCCAAAGTCGATATCGTTAAATCTAAATTTGCCACAACTTGAAGTAAGTATGACGCAGTCTTTTGGAAGGCTAGCAGCTAGCTCTCTATAGTACTCACGTCCCTTGCCAGGTGCGTCACAGCCAGCGATCACGAAAAATCTGCGTATCTTGCCTGAGTTGATCGCCTCTAAAATTTGTGGGGCTAAAGTTAGGATAGTCTTGTAGTGGCCGCCAGTTACTAGGCTCTCGTCGCTATCAAAGCCGCTAACGTCGCCACAGGCTAGTGCGCACTCGATAAGTAGTGTGAAGTCGTCGTTTTCGATGTGTTTTACGCCGTTTGTGCCTGCGATCGAGTAACCAAATAGCCTGTCAGCGTATGTGCAGTTTGAACGTAGTGGCACGATGCAGTTTGTGGTCATCAAAATCGCGCCTTTAAATTCGTTAAATAGCTTAGTTTGGTCAAACCACGCCTTGCCGACGTTGCCTTTTAGGTGGCTGTACTTGCGTAGTTCTGGGTATCCGTGAGCTGGGAGCATCTCTGAGTGAGTGTAGATGTTGATGCCCTTATCTTTTGTCGCCTCAAGTAGCGCTTTTAGCGCGTGCAGGTTGTGGCCGCTTACTAAGATCGCCTTGCCCTCGACCTTGTTTTGGCTCACTTTTACTGGTGTTGGGACGCCAAATTTAGCCGTGTGAGCCTCGCTTAGTAGGTTCATCACCTCAACGCCAGCACCGCCTACTTCAAGAAGCTGTTTGATGTGCTCATCGAAGTTGAAATTTGAGTTTGTAAGCGTGAAATAAAGCGTATCAGCCATAACGCGATCAACGTTGCTAGTATCAGCGCCAAGCTCGTGTGCGTGGTGGCGGTATGCGCTAAGGCCTTTTAAGCCAAAAACCATCGTATCTTGCAAAAGTGCTAGCGTGTCACTCTTGCCACAGGTGCCCATAGGCTGGCCCTTTGCACCGCATCCATCCTCAGCGCTCATCTCGCACTGATGGCAAAACATCTTCATATCTTTCATCGTCTCTCCTTGTAAATTTAAAAATTTAAGCGGATTTTATCCTAGGTGGCTAGCCATTTTGGTTGATAGCAGTCAAGAAAAGTTAAATTTAAATTTTAGTTATTAAATTTAAGGTTTTATGATTATGGATATCAAAATATAAATTTGAAATTTAGCACAAAGAGTTAATAAAATTTACAAAAAAACGATTTACATTTGAAATTTATTTAAAAGGATGAAAATGAAAAATTTATTACTAGTGGTATTTGCTGCCTTTATGCTTTGTGGCTGCGCTCCAAAGGGGATATTTGTGAGCTTACCAGATGAGCAAGCACCTTCAAATGTTAGTAAAAAGACCAAAATTTACGTAGAGAGCGTCAAGGATGTGAGAGCCTTTGAAAACGACCCAAAACAAGCAAGCACCCCATCTTTATACAAACACAATGTAAATGAAGTTAGCGCAAAAGAGAAGCAAAAATACATCGGCAGAACTAGAAATAGCTACGGCAAAGGGCTTTGGAACGTCATTTTAGAAAATAAGCAAAGGACAACTAGCTTAGTAAGGGCGCGCATAGAAGACGCCTTTAGAAGCAACGGCTACCAGGTCATAAAAAATGAAAATGATATAGATAAGGATACGATAAGCGTCAATGCAAGGATAGAAAAACTTTGGACTTATATGACGCTTGGTGCGGTAAAAGTTGGTCTAAACGCTGATATAAGCACCATTTTAAGCGTAAATAACAAAGAGCTAAGCACGGTCGTAAAACGCAAAGAGGAGTATCTCTTAATAAATCAAAATGATTATGCAAATATCATCAAAAGCTCTTTGGCTGAGTATAAAGAGAAGCTTGCAAAACAGATAAGTGAGCTAAATTTAGAGTAGAAATTTAGGCTAGCTACTAAATTTATAGTGGCTAGCTTTTAAATTTCAAGGCAAATTTCACTTTTTATAAGGGATTTTATCAACGGCGTTTGCTTTTTTAAAGCCATTTAGCCTTAGCCTGCAGCTATCACAAAGCCCGCACGCCTCGTCCTCGCTCTCGTAGCAGCTCCATGTTAGCTCTACTGGCGAGCCAAGCTCAAGCGACTTTGCCACT
The DNA here is from genome assembly GCF_015230015.1 of Campylobacter concisus. Taxonomy (GTDB): domain Bacteria; phylum Campylobacterota; class Campylobacteria; order Campylobacterales; family Campylobacteraceae; genus Campylobacter_A; species Campylobacter_A concisus_AF. The sequence continues at coordinate 14,292 of NZ_JAAKZC010000007.1, forward strand.
ATATCAGCCTTGCTTAAATTTACAAGCGGCGTAAAAATCTCGCAAGAAAAATCAGCCGAAGTGCCTAAATTTATCGCCTTATTTATGCTTTTTATAAAGCTCTCTTTGCAGTCAGGGTACCCCGAGCTATCCTCCTCGACCACGCCTATATAGATCGCCTGCGCCCCCTCTTTTTCGGCAAGCGCAGCAGCGATTGAGATAAATACGCCATTTCTAAACGGCACATAGGTGTTTGGCACCTCCTTACCAACGCCATCTTTTCTTATCTGCAGACTCTTATCCGTTAGCGAATTTCCGCCTATTTGAGCGATGAAGCTAACGTCAAGGTTTATCTTTTTAACCACACCCAGTCGCTCACATATCTCGTCAAACGCGCGCTTCTCTCGCCTCATCGTCCTTTGTCCGTAGTCAAAATGAAGTGCGACTACATCATATCCAGCCCTTTTTGCCATCACAGCGCAAAGCGTGCTATCCATACCGCCGCTCATTATACAAACTGCTTTTTTCATATTTTGCCCTTTAAATTTGCTAAAATTATACAAAAATTTACTAAGGACAAGCCAAAAATGATACTTTGCGAAGAGAGTTATCCAGAAATTTTAGATCAAATTTGCTCATATCTAACGCCCGGTGAAGTTGAGTTAGTTTTTATCAACAAAGATGAGATGAGAGAGCTAAACAGAACTGAGCGTGGCATAGATAAAACCACTGATGTCTTAAGCTTCCCCCTTGAGCTCATCGTCCATGCCCCACTTGGCTCGGTAGTCATAAACAAAGATATGGTAAAAGAAAAAGCAGCCGAGCTAAATCACAGCGAAGATGCTGAAACTGCGCTACTTTTCACACATGGCTTGCTGCATATCTTGGGCTTTGACCACGAAAAAGATGACGGGCAGATGAGAGAGAAAGAGTGCGAGGTGATAGCTAAATTTAACTTGCCAAAGAGCCTAATCGTAAGAAGCGAGGACGTTAGGCTCATTGATCTAATAAACAAAAAGGGCTGATAAAGCCCCTATATTAAAGAGCCTCTTTTTTTGTCTCTAAATTTTCAACTTTTGGCGTAAAAGCCTTGTTTATCTTTCTTATCCAAATGATGAGCGAGATAAATAAGATAAAGTAAAGCACGTAGCTAGCGATAGGCCAGCTGGTGTTTGTGCCGCTATCTTTTATCGAGATGGCGTTTCTAAACTCATTTAGCATAGAAATTCTATATCCGTAGTATTTGATAGTGACGTTTTTATCGCTATTTGCAAAGCCTTGAGCCTTGGCTTGGATGTCGGCTGAGTTAAATTTAAAATAAAATGGAAAGCCCCACGCCGTATCTTCGTTTCTATAAGCCATAACTTTTTCAGCGTTTTTCGCATCTTTTGTGTAGATAAAATAGACATCTCTTACAGGGCCGTCGGCTGGGTTTTTGGCGTCTATTATGCCATCTTTGTCCATGCGTTTTACGTCACCGCCAGTTATCTGCACGCTTGCGTAGTGCGGAAATGAAAAATCAACCACAAGGGCTAAAAACAGGTGCAAAAGCACGACAAATGTAACGCAAATTCTCTTTAAAAATGTCATCATTTCTATCCTTTAAATTTGCGTTATTTTATGAAAAGATAGCTTAAATAAAGGGGCAAAGCGCCCCCATAAATTTAAGCCTTTTTATTAAGCATAAATTTTAGAAGTTGCGCAAAGAAGCAGATGCCGCCGATTATCAAAACCGTATCGCCAAGCATCCTTAGCCATCTTAAATTTTGTAAGTGTGACTGTTGTAAAAGCTCAGCACTTCTTGCATACCACATGCCCTGCTCCAAGCTTGCAAATGCTTGATAAATTCCTATTGGAAGTAGTGAAAGCACGATCATTAGCATAAGTCCTGCATTTAGTCCCCAAAAGCCAACTTTCATCAGATTTTCATCAAATTCTTGCCCTTTAAATAGATAAGTAGCCACTAACCAAACAAATCCAAGAGCCAAAAATCCATAAACACCAAATAATGCAGCATGTCCGTGAACTGGAGTCGTATTTAGACCTTGGATATAAAATAATGAAATCGGAGGATTTATCAAAAATCCAAATACACCAGCGCCTAACATATTCCAAAAAGCAACTGCGATAAAGCAGTAAAGTGGCCATTTTAATGTCTTAGCCCAAGTTTGAGCAAACTGAAGTCTGTAATGCTCATAAGCTTCAGCGCCAAGCAAAACAAGAGGAACTACCTCAAGTGCCGAAAAACTAGCACCAACTGCCATTATAGGTGTTGTAGTACCTGCAAAATATAAGTGGTGAAATGTTCCTGGGATGCCGCCTACCATAAAGAGTGACGCGCTAGCAAGCGTTGAAAATGTAGCAAATCTCTTTGAAACAAGCCCAAGACTAACAAACACAAAGGCAAGTGAAGCAGTAGCAAAGACTTCAAAAAAGCCCTCAACCCAAAGGTGTACAACCCACCAGCGCCAGTACTCCATCACTGGAAGCGGACTTCTTTGACCGTAAAATAATCCTGCTCCGTAAAATAATCCAACTGCAACAGCTGAAGCTGCAAAGATAGCAAGTAAATTTTTGTCACCTTTGTTTTTAAATCCACCAACAAATCCACGAAGTAAAAGTAGCATCCAAATGACAAGACCGACAAATAAAATAATCTGCCAAACACGTCCAAGCTCGATATACTCATATCCTTGATGCCCTAGCCAAAAGCTTAAATTTATAGGCATGATATTTGCGATCGCCAAATACTCACCAGCAAAACTGCCAACCACAAGGATTAGTAGTGCATAAAATAACAAATCTACACCAAGCTTTTGAAATTTTGGATCTTTACCGCCATTTATAATAGGAGCTAGAAAAAGTCCAGCAGCCAAAAATCCTGTCGCAATCCAGAAAATACTAGCCTGAATATGCCACGTTCTAGCAAGCGAATATGGAATGTAAGCTGACAAATTTATGCCATAAAATTCCTGTCCTTCGACCGTATAATGTGCTGTAAAACCACCTATTAAAATTTGAAATGCAAAAAGAGCCAGAGTCACAAAAAGATACTTTTTAAGAGCTTTTTGAGATGGAGTTAGACTAAGCTTGCTAAGTGGATCTTCACTAACAGCCTCCAACTTTTCATCATCTTTTTTGCCATAAAAAGAGCTAAACCAAACAAGAAATCCAATACCAGCAAGAAGTATCACGACGCTTGCAATTGACCAAAATATATTCTCATTTGTTGGCACGTTATCGATTAACGGCTCGTGTGGCCAGTTGTTTGTATATGTAGCATCGCTGCCAGGTCTGTTTGTAGCAGTTGCCCAAGCCGACCAAAAGAAAAAGTTATTAAGATCATCTCTATCAGAAGCATTTGGAAGAGTATTTTCTTTCATCGCATAAGCTTCTCTTAAAGGCTTAAATTTAGGGTCATTGCCAAAAAGTGAAGCATATTCGCTAGCTACTTGTTTGATCGCTTTTAGTCTGTCAGCACTTAGCACAAAACTATCATTTTTTACGCCATTTTCTCGGTACTCTTTTTTAAGCAAAACTTTTAAATTTGCCTTTTGTTCATCGTTTAGATCAGCGTATTTTGAGTGATAAATTTCATCTGCCTTTATCTGCAAAAATGCAACTAGCTCTTTGTGAAGCCAGTCCGCACTCCAATCAGGCGCTTGATATGCGCCATGACCCCAAACAGAGCCAACTTGCATGCCACCTATGCTTTGCCAAGCCTCTTGACCTTTATAGATGCTCTCTTTGTCGATCACGACATTGCCATTTTCATCTGTAAAATTTACAACTGGAGGCGAGCTTCTATAAACCTCAACGCCGTAGTAGCCTAAAATACTAAAGCAAACTACCAGCACAGCAACAAGTGCGAGCCAGTATCTTTTGTATTCACGCATTGATTCTCCTTTTTTAAAATTTAGGAGAAAGTTTATCTTATTTCAAAATAGTGACTAATGACATATATCAATAAAAGGAGAATATTCATCCTATTAGTTTTATAGAAATTTACAATAATATGCAATTTTTTCACAATGTATATGCAAAATTTACATAATATTAAAGTAACAACTAGTAATATACTCGGTAAATTATTTCACACCGAAAAAGGAAAAAATATGCAAATGAATTTCATGTACAAAGTGGCTAAAATAGGCCTTGTTGCTTCACTTTTTACAGCTCTTAGCCTAAGCGCAGCTGAGTCTGCTAGAAGCATCACAGATATGAAAGGCGTCAAAGTAAGCGTGCCTGAGAAGGTTGAGAAGATCGCAGCACTGTGGAATGCAAACAACGAGATCATCCTAGCACTTGGCGGTATGGATAAGGTTGTAGCCACAACTGATCTGATCAAAAACAACAAGTGGTTTGAGCACGTCTATCCAAAACTTAAAAATTTACCAGCTGCACTAAACGGCAAAGACCTTCAGATCGAAGAGCTAGTTAAGATTGCTCCTGATGTTGTCATAGTTTTTAACAAAAACTACCAAGATGAACTTATCAAAAACGGCTTTAGCGCGGTAAATTTGATCTTTAGAGACTATCCAGATATGGAGAAAAGCATCTACGCAACAGCTGAAGTTATAGGCACTGATGACGCTAGAAAAAAAGCTGAAAAACTTGCTAATAAAATCCACGATAACTCTGAGTTTGTAACAGCAAGAACAAAAAGTATCCCTGATGCTAAACGTCCAAAAGTACTTCACCTTCTTGGTGGTGCAAATTTGTTAAAAGTTGATGGTACAAACACCATCCAAAACACTTGGATCAAGCTAGGTGGCGGTGTAAATGCTATCAATACTGAGGGTTCAATGATCGAAGTTAGCGCAGAAGAGATCATCAATGCAAACCCTGATATCATCATCGTTGGTGGCAATGACACAGACGCACAGATCAAAAAGATAAAAGAGCACCCTGCATTCTCTGGCTCAAACGCTGTTAAAAACGGCAAAATTTACGGCAACCCAAAAGGTGTATTTAGTTGGGATAGATATGGCGCTGAAAACGTACTTCAAATTTTATGGGCAGCAAAAACTATCCAACCAGATCTATTTAAAGATGTTGATATGAAAGTAAAAACAAAAGAGTTTTATAAAGAGTTTTTAAATCACGATCTTAGTGACAAAGAGTATGGCTATATCTTAAAAGGCCTAAACCCTGACGGGAGCAGCAAGTAAGATATGAAAAACGCAAATTTTTCATTAGTTGCTATATTTTTAGCCCTACTAACGCTTGTTTGCGCCTTTGTCGCACTTGGCGTTGGCAGATTTTACATACCTTTTAACGACGTCTTTAGCGTGCTAGCTCACAGCTTTGGTTTTGGAGATGGCGCAGCTAGCAACATCACAAACGTGATAGAAAATTTACGCATACCGCGTATCATCGCAGCCATCCTTGTTGGAGCTGCTCTTAGCGTGAGTGGTGCAGCCTATCAAGGCGTCTTTAAAAACCAGCTAGTAAGCCCTGATCTTCTAGGCGTCTCGGCTGGCGCTTGCGTGGGAGCTGCCACTGCGATCATCTTTGATCTATCGCTATTTTGGATACAGGCTTTTGCATTTGGCTTTGGGCTAGCAGCCGTTGCTATCACTCTAGCCATACCTAAGATGATGGGACGCACGAGCACGCTTATGCTAGTTCTTTCTGGTATCATCGTAAGTGGCCTCATGGGTTCAATAATCGGCTTTTTAAAATATGTCGCAGACCCTGAGACAAAGCTACCTGACATTGTTTATTGGCAGCTTGGTAGCCTTGCTAAGCTTGATAGCGATAACTTAATATACATCGCCCCAGTGATGATCATCTGCGCCATTTTGCTAATAGCCATGAGCTGGCGTATAAATTTGCTCTCTCTTGGCGACGAGAGTGCGGCAAGACTAGGTGTAAATGTGGCTTTTGAGCGCGCTGTCATCATCATCTGCGCTACGCTTCTTACAGCGTGCAGCGTCTGCATAAGCGGTATAGTCGCTTGGGTGGGACTTCTCATGCCTCACTTAGCGCGCATGCTAGTTGGCGCAAATAACATAAAAAGCATGCCTGCAAGTATATTTATGGGTGCTATATTTTTGCTTTTTGTAGATACTCTAGCGCGCAGCATAAGTGTGAGCGAAGTGCCTCTTGGCGTACTTACTGGCTTTATCGGCACGGTATTTTTCGTCTGGGTTTTATGGCGAAATAAAAAGGTTGCGTGATGCTTGAAGTTAGAAATTTAAACTTTAGCTACCCAAATGGGGCTGGCAAACTAGAAAATGTAAATTTAAAGATAGGTGCTGGGGAAATTTTAACCATACTTGGTCGAAACGGAGCTGGCAAATCAACAACTCTAGGCTTAATAAGCGGCTCGCTAAAGCCAGTTTCAGGAGAGATCTTTCTTGATGGCAAAAACGTAGATAGCCTAAGCAACAAAGAGCGTGCTAAGATCATGGCGTACGTCGCTCAAAGCGAAGTTACCGAATACGACTACACAGGGCTTGAGTTCATCACGATGGGACGTGCGGCGCACCTTGGCATCTTTGCAAGACCTAGCCAAGAGGATGAGGAGATCGCTAGAATTTACACCAAAAAGCTTGAGATCGAGTACTTAGAGGATCGCTTTATCACGCAGATGAGTGGCGGTCAAAAGCAGATGTGTATGATCGCTCGTGCGATGGCTGCGCAGCCAAAGATGATCATATTTGACGAACCAACGAGCGCGCTTGATTTTGGCAACCAGTATAAATTCCTACGCACAGTTAAGTGGCTAAAAGAGCTTGGCTACTCGGTCGTGCTAACCACTCACAACCCTGACTTTGCCGTGCTTCTTGGCGGATATGTCGCTCTTGTAAAGGGTGATGGCGAGGTTGGATTTGGTACGGTTGATGAGATCATCAGAAGTGAGAATTTAAGCCAGCTTTACGGACTAAATTTAAACGTAAGCTACATCGACGAAGTAAAAAGAAACTGCTGCCTCACTTATCCACTATAAATTTAAGCTCTCAAAAGAGAAATTCTTTTGAGAGCTTTTGGATTAGTTATTTTCTGAATTATTTTGTTTATTTATCAAGTATTGCCTCAAGAAAGCCACTTGAATTACCGCTGGTATAGTAACCCTATAAGCAGGACCTGCTACGTCAGCTAACGTCCAAAGACCTGTTACAACCCAGCCTATTGGGCCTGCAAATATACCAATGGTTCTAGTTAGAGCAGCATTTGCTGCAAGACCAAGTCCTCTACCAAATAAAATTTTGATAATAGTATTTGCAACAATAAGGGCAATTTTATACATAGCAAAACCACTTACCAAAATACTTGCTTGCATAGCAGCCGTTATCGCCTGCGGTTTAAAATCGGTAGTATTTAAACCAAATTCATTTGCTACTTGTTTTAATTCCTCTTCACTCATTTTTTCCAAGCTATCAGATAGAATTTTCATAAACATATTTTGCTCTATCGTTTGTGTGTTTTGAGCCTTAGAGTAATTAACTTTAAGCTTATCACAAACATCACATAAAATTTCTTTGTATTGTACGCCGTACGCCACCGCCTCTAAATACATTTGCAAAGCTGTTGCCACCAAAGCATTGAAGCTCACCCATAATAAGTTCTATGTACTCTTTATGATTTGGATAAAATCTTTTATACAAGTCATTGCTTGTAAGATCTTGCGTAATCCTTTCATCACCCTCCTTGCCTTTTATAATATCAACGAGATCATTTAGTTCGTTGCTATCAAGCTGTCTTAAAAACTCCAAATCTAAATCAAATTTGTAAGCCATTTTTACTCCTTTAAAGATAATTCAAAATACTATATAAATAAACCTTAATAAAATTTAAATTTAGGCAATTATTTCTTAAATAATAGTTAATATAAGTAATAATTACTTAGTTGATAAGTAAGTACATTTTAAAAAGAATTACCATAAAAAGGCAAAAAATGGGAAATAATCTATCAAAAAGAGATATTGCAGGAATTTTAAAAATTGATACAAAAACTCTTTATAATTGGAGAAAAAATAAGCCAGAGCTTTATCGTCTGATCATGCTTGGTTTTAAATTTGATGAACTTTTAAAGCAAAGTGAGAAAAATTTAAATGAGTTAAAAGAGTTAGCAGAAGAAAATCAAAATTTTAGACTAAAATAGCCACTAAACGTTATTTTTAAATTCCGCCACTCTAGCCTTTGCAGCCTGCGTGATATCATCCTCGTAGTCGTAGAAGTTAAAGGTCGCTCCGTGCTGAAAAAAGCCATTTAGTATATCGCCGCTTTGGCGGTTTTTCAGATCAAGCTCGGCCACCTTAAAGCCGTCATTTGTCGCGCAAAATTCCTTTAGCCTAGCTGGCGCCTCTTTTAGCTTGGTAAATAAAAAGCAGTATCCATCGCCGCCATTTCGCCCCACTCTGCCTCGCAGCTGATGAAGCGTGGCAAGTCCTAGCCGCTCAGCGCCCACGATCACTATCGTATTTAGCCTTGGCAGCGAGATACCCACCTCAACAACCGTCGTCGAGAGCAAAATTTCGCCCTCTTCTCTAAATCGCCTTAAAATTTCCTCTTTCTCTTTGTCCTTGCCGTGCGTGACAAAGACATTTTTGAAATTCTTTAGCCAAAAGCCCTGCGCCTCGCTTAGACTTTGGTAGTTTGAGCTCTCGCTGCTCTCAACTAGCGGATAGATGATAGCCACTTGAAAGCCGCCTGCAAGCTGCTTTTTGATGTGAGTTAGCAAAAAGCCAAACTCGCTAGCGCCTAAAATTTGGCTCATTATATTTTTCTTAAACGGCATCTGCTTTAAAAAGCTAAAATTTACGATCTCAGACTGGATTAAACTTAGCGTTCTTGGTATAGGCGTAGCTGAAAACTGCACGAAATTTGCTCGCTCGTCCTCGTTTGAGGCAAGCTCCTCTATCTTTTTACGCTGGTTTGAGCCAAAGCGGTGCTGCTCATCGACCATGACAAGCGGCGAGTTTGGCAGCTCGTGAAAGAGTAGCGCATGCGTGCCAACGATTAAATTTGCCCCGCTAAAGTCTATCTTTTTCTCCCCGCTTCGCACCAGCATCACGTTCATAAAAGCGGGCAGCAGCCTCTTTGCTTCATTATAAATTTGCTCGCTTAAGATGCTTGTTGGCGCCATCAAAATGGCACTTTGCGGATAGACGCTAAGAGCAGCTGCTAGGATCACAAGTGTCTTGCCGCTTCCCACATCACCCATTATGACGCGCCTTTTTGCCTGCACGGCGCTAAGGTCATCTCTGATATCATTTATCGCGTTTAGCTGATCGTTTGTCGGCGTAAATGGCAAGCTCTTAAGCCAAGAGTTTATGTCAAAAAGCTTGATTTTTGGGCTTTTAAAGTAGGTCTTTTTTGCACTTAGCTTTTTTATGTAGTTAAAAATTTCTACAAATTTTAAGATTTCTAAGCCCTCACCATCATTTTTTAGGCGATATAAAATTTGCACGCTTTGCTCATCTAGCCTTTGCAGATCGGCTAGAAATTTAGCCTCTTTTTCGTTTAAACCCTCATCTAGTAAATTTTGTAAATTTAGATATTTTAAGATGAGTTTTTTTAGCTCTTCGTCTTTTAGCTCGGTCTTAAATTTAGGCACGATCTGACCTATTTTTGTGGTGATTTTTGGATTTACTATCTGCCACGAGCCAAAGGCGTATGAGCAAAGCCCATATATAGCCATCTCTTTGCCCGTCTTAAAAGCGCCGTAGTGCCAAGACTTTGCGTTAAAAATGACGATCTTTACGCTACTTTGCCACTGCTCGCAAAAGGCAAGCGCTGTTAGCATGCCAGGGCGCGAGGCGAGTGAGGTGATCTTTACATTTATGCAGACCTGCCCCTCTCTTGGGCTCTTAGCGATCGTCGTATCCTCAAAGCCCTTTGGTAGCACGAGAGCAAGGTCAAGCAGGCTAAGCACGCCTATTTTTAGAAGTTTTGCTCTGTCGCTTGCTTCAAATTTCATTTTTTAGGACGCAAAAACTTAGCTGATTGATCTCTGCGTGGGCTTTTATGAAGCTATTTAGCTCACTTAGCGAAAGGGCTGAAATTTTATCAAGGTCCTTTAAAAATGCCCCAAGCTCGCCATGCTCATAAAACTCGCCCTGCGCGATATCAAGGCGCTTAAATAGCGTCTCAAGCCTAAGCGGCAACGAGCCAAGTAAAAATTTCTTCGCCTGCTCAATCTCAGTCTTGCTAACGCCTTTTTTGCTAAATTTTAAAATTTCCTCTTTTATAACAGCGATCGCCTCATCTTTTTTCTCATTTTTTGTCTGCATGTAGCCGTAAAGTTGGCTGTAAGAGAGATTTAGCAAATTTCTAGCGTAGGCGCTGTATGCAAGCCCTCTTTTCACGCGTATCTCCTCCATGAGCCTCGAGCCAAAGCCACCTTCGCCCAAGATAAATGTCGCCACTGCGGCCTTGTATTTTTCTTCAGGTTTTACGTTAAATGGTGCACCCAAGTAGATGTATGCCTGCTCGCTTTGCCTGATGATCTCGCTGCTTTCGCACTTGTTACTTGGACTAAAGCGCTCTAGCTTTCGCACCTTGCCAGGTTTTAAAATTTCTAAAACGCTAGCTAGCTCTTTTGTCTGCTTCTCGTCGATGTCGCCACCAAGCACGCAAAGCAAATTTGAAAGGTCTAAATGCTCATTTAAAAATTTCCTCACATCTTCAAGCGTGATCGCTTTTATGCTCTTTTTCGTGCCGATACTTGGCTGTGCAAGCACGCTTTTTGGGTATAAAATCTCAAAAAGTCCCTGCCTTGCCACGTAGTCAAAGTCGTTTTCATTTGCTGCGATCTCGCCAAGTGTGACGGTCTTGCACCTATTTAGGATCTCATCTGTCAAATTTGGAGCGAGTAGTAGCTCTTTTAGCTTGCCACACGCAAAGGCAAAGTGCTCTTTTAGGCAGTTTAGGTCTATGCAAAATGTCTCAAAGCCGCAGCTTGCATTTAGGCTAATCGCTCTTACCTCAAGCTCTTTGGCAAATTTAGCCGAGCCTAACTTCATATCGCCCTCGTTTAGTAAATTTGCACTTAGCCTTGCAAGGCCTGCAAGCTTGCCGTTTTGTGAGCTGCCAGCTGCTTTGAAAACTAGTTTTAGGCTCACTACTGGCATCGCTTTTGAGCTTTCAAAAACGACTGGAATTTTTACATTTTTTACATTGATATCTAAAATTTTCATCTAAAATTTCTCCAAAATATCATAGTTTGTGTTGCGCTTAGCTGGGATTTCTCCGACATCTTTTATAAGCTCGATCATCTGGTCTTGATTCATCCTAAAGCTCGCTCCCGCGGCCTTTACGACGTTTTCTTCCATCATCGTGCTACCAAGGTCGTTTGCGCCAAAAAGAAGCGCTAGCTGACCAACGTAGCTGCCCTGAGTGACCCAGCTGCTTTGGATGTTTTTAAAGTTATCCAAAAAAAGCCTTGAAACCGCAAGTAGCCTTAGATATACGTTTGAGCTTTGCTTTTTTATCTCTGGAAACTCTTGCATGAGCTTTGTATTTAGCCCTTGAAAGCTCCAAAGTATAAAGGCTCTAAATCCAGCCGTTTCATCTTGTAAATTTCTGATATGCTCCCAGTGCTCCACGATCTCACGAGTGCTCTCAACCGTGCCAAACATCATCGTCGCAGTCGTCTTCATGCCAAGCTCATGCGCCTCTTTGTGTATGCGAAGCCAGTCTGCGGTGTCGCATTTTTTTGGAGCGATGATGTCACGCACTCTATCGCTTAAAATCTCCGCTCCAGCCCCTGGCATCGAGTATAGGCCCTTTTCGTTTAGGCGTCTTAAGACCTCTTTTGTAGAAATTTTTGAAACTCTTGCGATGTAGTCGATCTCAACGGCTGAAAAACCATGTATCGTGATGCTTGGATAGTGCTTGCTGATGTAGCCCACAAGCTCCTCGTACCACTCGATCTTTAGCTTTGGATGAACGCCACCTTGAAATAAAATTTGCGTGCCGCCAATGGCGATTAGCTCCTCTATCTTCTTGCCGATCTCCTCAAAACTTAGCACATAAGCGTCCTCTTCTTTTACATGGCGGTAAAATGCGCAAAATTTGCAATCCACCCAGCAGACGTTTGTATAGTTGATGTTGCGATCTACTATGAAGGTTGTGATGCCCTCTGGATGAAGCTCTTTTTTTCTAGCTAGCGCCATCTTGCCAAGCTCGTGAAGCGGTGCATTTTCTATAAGATCGATGGCTTCATTTACACTAAGTCTTTTCAAATTTAACCTTTTATTTTGCTTATTTTTGGGCGAGAGTTTAGCCAAAAATGCTTTTAAATATGATAAATCGGGCATTATGAAAAATTAATTTTTAAAGGCTAAAATGTGAGAAATTCTTTAAAGGAGCGAGTTATGAAAAAGGTGATATTTGCCGTTATCTGCGGGCTATTTTTAGTTGGTTGTGCTAAAAATGAGCCAAAGCCAGTCAAGCCTCAAGATGCAAGTTGTGGATGTGCTCATCATCAAAAAATGATGCAAGAAAATATGCCAAGCTGCCCACATCACGGCATGCAAGGTGCGATGCATGAGCAAATGCCAGCAGGCTGCCCAGCCCACGCAAAATAGATAAAGTGCCAAATGGCACTTTATTTTAATATAACCTTGTCGCCTTTAGTGCCTAAAACATGCACTTTCTCGCCATTTTTTAGCGCTCCATCATACTTCCAAAGAGTGCCTTTAAAATAGACCATATTTTCTCTGATCTCGCCAACGCCTGGCTCATCTAAAAACTCTTCGTTAAAGCTCTCTTTTTTAGCCATAAATTTACTCTTTAATGGCGCCTTTAAGAGCGCAAGCAAGATAAAGGCAAGCACTAATACGGCTAAAATTTGAAAGCTCCACTCAAAACTAAAGCCAAAATTTACCGCTCCGACGATGATAAAAGCTAGGCCAAAAAATAGCAGATAAAATGAAAATAGCATAAGCTCAGCCGCGCATAAGAGCGCGCCTATGGCTATCATTATAAAAGGACTTATCACGCCTTATCCTTAGCTAAGAAATTCTTTAAAACACTAAGCGAGCCAATTAGCTCAGCCGCCTCGTAAGGGACTAAAATTTTATCTTTTGAGCTGTTTTTAGCTAGCTCGCTAAATGCCCCGACCCTGTCACGAGCAAGCAAAAATTCAGCCGCATTTGCGTTTTTACTCATGCTGTCATTTATCATATCCATAGCCTCTTTTTGAGCTGTTGCGATGGCGATTTGCTCGTATTTTTTCGCATCAGCCATACGCTCTATCGCCTCTGCTTGAAGCACTTTTTCTTGCTTTAGCGCCTCTGCGTTGCGTATTAGCGCCTCTTTTTCAGCCAAGGCTTTTAGCTCGATCGCGCGCTTTTCACGCTCAGCCTTCATCTGCATATTCATCGCCTCTTCGATGCCAAGCGGGACAGAAATTTCAGAAATTTCCACACGCATGATCTTTACGCCCCAGTTGCCAGCAGCATCACCAAGAGCTACTTGAAGTGCAGCATTTAGACGGTCACGTGAGCTTAGTGTATCATCAAGGTTCATCGCTCCTATCTCACCACGAAGCGTTGTCATGGCTAAATTTGCAATAGCGCGCTTGTAGTTATCAACATTATAAACCGCCATTTTTGCATCAAATACCTTTAAAAAGACGATGCCATCGACGCTAATATTAACATTATCTTTTGTGATGACTTGCTGTTTTGTGATATCAACGAGTTGCTCTTTTATAGTTATGATCGCCCTTATCTGATCGACAAATGGGATGATGATATGGAATCCCCCGTCAAGCACCTTGTGAAATTTACCAAGACGCTCGATCAGCAAGTTATCTGCTTGCGAAACGATCTTGATACCAGCTTTTAAAAACAAAAATGCAAAAATAACCAAAACAACGACTAAAACGCCAAATGTCTCAACTTGCATCTTCTCTCCTTTAATTTATAATTTGTTATTTTCTTAAGTATTATAATACATTTTAAATTTTATTTTCAAAAAGGATCAGCATGAAAAATTTTATCTTTGCACTAAGTGCGGCTCTACTTTTAGCAGGTTGCGCTACGTCAAACCAAAGCGCAAGCGTCCCACAAGGCAAATGTGAAGTAAAAGGTAGCTGCATGGCTCCAGTAAGCAGCATAGAGGGCACTTACAAGGCATTTTTACCTTGCGCTAGTTGCATGGGCATAGACTCAACTCTTACGCTTAAAAAAGACGGCACATTTGAAAGTGTGATGAACTACAAGTCAAAAGACAACTACAAAGCCGTTAGCAAGGGCAAATACTCAGTCAAAAACGGCGTTATCACAACCGTTGATGAGTATAAAGAGAAGAGCTTTTATAAGATCGAGGGAGAGAGCCTAAAGATGCTTGACATGGATCAAAAAGAGGTCACTGGCGAGCTAAAAGACAAATACATCTTCAAACGCGTAAAATAAATTTTAAAGGCAAAATGATATAATTTTGCAATTTTTAAGGAGTTGCAAATGAAATATCTTTTTGCCATACTTATCTCATTTTTTATCATTGGCTGCGCGAAAAATGAAAATTTAAAGCCACAAAACCAAGAGCAAACACAAAAATCAAAAGAAGAAAAACCACTTCTTAGAGACGAAAAACCAAAAAAACCAGAAAAACTAATACTTTCAAACTCTATCTACACGAGCTACTACACCACCTTGCCATGCTCAAACTGCGAGGGCGTGAAGACTATCTTAACTCTAAATAAAGACAAAACCTACACAAAAACTATGCTTACGATGGATAAGGCTGCTACCTTGGTAGAAAAAGGCGGCACTTTCGATATCGATGAGAGCACTATCGTGCTAAAAGATGAAAGTGGCGCACTAAGCTACTTTGTGCCAAACAAAAACTCACTTCTTCAGCTTGATGATAAGAAAAATAAGCGAGTTGGCGTGCTAGCTCAAATTTATAACTACGAGCCAGTAAATAAGGCTTATAAAGATAGTTTTTTTGCTAGATTTTCTAAATTTAAAGACAAAAATGGCTTTTTAGAGCTTGTGCTTGTGCCTAGCAAAAACGGCGCAAAGATAAGCTTTTACTCATCGCTAAAAGATGGCTCGCCACTTTGTAAATTTAACTCAGAGCTGCTTTACGATAAGGGCATTTTTTACCTTTTGGATGAAAAAGGCGTGGCTTTAAGCGTGCATAAAACCGCTAATGACATCTTCGTAATCGCAAACGATAAAATTTGCAAAAACACTCACATAAGCGGACACTACAAAAGAGAAAAAGGCAGATCTAGCCTCTTTGGCAAGGGCTTTTTTGCAAAACTTACAAATGAGTCAGTAAATGCTGATGTGATGAAATTTTATGGCGCAAAAAACATAAAAAGAGACAATACCAAAAAAGAAAATAGCTACATCGTCACAAGTAAAAACGAGAGAATTTTTGAATACACCTTGCTAAATGGCATCATTACAAGCATTGAAATTTACTCAAATGAGTTTAAAACTCCTGAAAATATCAGTCTAAAATCAAATTTCAAAGATATAAAAAACGCCCTTGTCATCTCTAAATTTCAAAGCGACGCAAACAATATCTATCTAAAAATAGATAGCCACGATATGCTTATAAAGCTTAAAAATCCACTCGCACAAGAGATAACAAATTTAAGCCAGATCCCAGACGAGGCGCAAATAGAGCAGATAACTCTGATGTGGAACCAGTAGTTTGAAAGAATATCTTAAGCTTTTAAAGGATGAGAGAAATTTCCGCCTTTTAAGCACCGTTCAGCTCATGTGCTACTTTGGTGTGTGGTTCTCGCACACGGGCATTTTCACGCTACTTATCTCGCTTGACGCTCCTGTGTGGGCGCTTACATTAAGTGCAGCGATGGCATTTATCCCGGGCGTTGCCATCGCTCCATTTAGTGGCATTTTGGTGGATAAATTTAGCCCAAAACCTATGCTTGTTATCATGATGGCGGTTGAGACCATAAGCGTTTTTATGCTACTTTTTATAAACTCACTTGATTTTTTATGGCTGCTTTTGCTTATCATTTTTGTTAGAAATGGCGTTGGTGGGATGTATTTTCAAGTAGAGATGAGCGTGCTGCCAAAAATTTTGAGCAAAGAGAGCCTAAAGCTTGCAAATGAGATCCACTCCATCATCTGGGCGGTCTCATACACCGCTGGTATGGGGCTTGCTGGGGTTTATATACATTTTTTTGGCATCAAAAGCGCCTTTTTGCTCGATGGAGTTCTTTATCTTTGCAGTTTTGGCTTTTTATATCTTCTAAAGCTAGACGGGCTAAAGCCAGAATTTATAGAAAAACCTCTAAAAATGCTAAAAAATGGGCTTAAATATCTAAAAGAAAATAGACTCATAGTCCATCTTATATTTTTGCACGCCTTTGTTGGCATCACAGCTTATGATGCACTGATCGCGCTTTTAGCTGATTATAGATACGCAAATTTACTCTCAACCTCGCTAGTTATCGGCCTACTAAACGCCTCAAGGTCGATCTCGCTTATGTTTGCGCCAGCCTTGCTTAGTAAATTTATGAATAAAAAAACGCTCATCTACATCTACATCGGTCAAGGAGTTGGCATAATCATCTGGGCGCTATCTTTGCAAAATTTTTATCTCTCACTCATTGGCATCATTTTTGCTGGATTTTGCACATCAAGCCTTTGGAGCTACACCTACACGCTGCTTCAGCAAAACTGCCAGAAGGAATTTTACGGCCGAGTGATCGCGTATAATGATATGGTTTTTCTTGGATTTAGCGCACTTATCTCATTTGCGATCGGCTTTTTATACGAGCTTGGGCTAAGCGTAGAGATGATCGCAACCTTCATGGGAAGCCTCTTTTTCATTGGAGCTTTTTACTACCACGTAGTTTCAAAAAAGTATGAGATAAGGTAGAAATTAAAAGTCAATATTAGATCGCGGACTAAGCCGCAATCCATTATAGATAAACTGGGATATTTGTATGTTCTAAGAAAAATCTTGATGTTCCACCAAGGACCATCTCCATAAGTCCGTTTTCGCCGTATCTACTAGCTACGATGAGGTCCGCATTTCTATCATTTGCAGCTTTTAAAAGTGCTTCGCCAGGTATCGTTGTAGTTGCTATAACTTCAAAACTAGCACTGATATTATGAACCTTAAAGTACTCTTCAAGTTTTTTAAGATTTAGCTCTGCATTATCGCCAAGGCTTGCTTTTGAAGTGATGCACTGAACCTTTTTGGCGCTCTTTAAAAGATCGATCGCACCAGTTAGGGCTCTTGAGCTTTGAGTAGTGCCAGTCCAGCTTACAAGGATGTTATCAGCTTTAAAATCACGCATCTTTCTAGGGATAACGATCGCATTTTTGCCGCTTTTTAAAACAGCTGACTCAAATGTACCAGTGATCTTACCATCAAGTGGCACTGCAGCTACGACTAGATCGCAAAATTTACTCTCTTGCTCAACTATGGCGCTTCTTTTTCCATTATGGATCGTGAAATTTGCAGTGCAGACATCTTCGATAACCTCGTCGCTCACCTTTATGCCTAGCTCTGCGCAAATTTTATTAAAAAGCTTTTCGTTCTCTTCGTGCTCAACCGCAAGCTCTGACTTGGCTGATTTTAAGAATTCCTCAAAAAGCACTCCACCACGAAGCGTCATTTTCATATTATAAACCACGCTTGGATCTAGTTGGCAAGTTAGTATCTCCATGTGAGCTTTAAACCATTGTGCAACCTTTAAGGCACCGTAAATTCTTGGCTCGATATCGTCCCCTGCTCCTATTGGAAAAAGCAACTTTTTGTATTTCATCATCTATCCTTTAAAAATTTATTCAACCAAAGAGAGCGAAATTTTGTTTCCTTTTTGCTCGCTCACACACACTTTTACCTGATCGCCTACGTTTAATGGGCTCTTTATCTTCGAGATATGAAGCAGACCATCAACTCCATCTTTTAGCTCGATAAATACTCCAAAATCAACCACGCTTTTTACGCTTCCAACAAACTCATCTCCGATATTAAATGTCGGTTTTACGCGGTCTTTGTCGTGTTTAAATGGCTTTTTGCCAAATGAGCGAGAGTTCTCTTTTGAAGTGATCGAAATGATGTAGTCTTTTGCCGCATCGACGTTTTTCTTAGCGCCACCTGCGATTTTAACCTCGCCTTTTTCTCTATCAAGGTCGATTGAAACTTCAAATTTCTCGATGATCTCTTTTATGGTCTTGCCAGCTTGACCGATGATATCTACGATCTTGCTTGGATCAACGCTAAATAGCTCAAGCTTTGGAAGCACATCTTCGTTTATCTCTATATTTTTATCAGCCTGTGTCATTAGAGTAAGGATATGCTCTCTGCCGCGTTTTGCTTGATAAAGTGCCTCTTTTAGCACTTCTAAGCTGATGCCTCCAAGCTTGATATCCATCTGAAGCGCTGTGATGCCATCACTTGTGCCAGCAACTTTAAAGTCCATATCGCCGTCGTGGTCTTCAAGTCCCATGATATCAGTTAAAACTGCGTGTTTGTCGCCTTCAAATATAAGACCCATCGCAACACCTGCAACTAGTTTTTGGGTATTGACCCCAGCAGCTCTAAGTGCGAGCGAACCACCGCAAACACTAGCCATCGAGCTTGAACCGTTGCTCTCTAAAATTTCTGAAACGACCCTTATCGTATATGGAGAAGCTAGATCGATGCTTGGTGCAAGGGCACGTTTGGCTAAATTTCCATGTCCAAGCTCACGTCTGCCTGGAGCTTTTAGCGGACTTGCTTCGCCTACGCTAAAGCCTGGGAAGTTGTAGTTAAACATAAATTTCTCAACCAAAGCTGTCTTTTCAGTGAGGATATCATACATCTGAGCGTCGCCATCAGTGCCAAGAGTAGCGACAACTAGCGCTTGAGTTTGGCCTCTGGTAAATAAACAAGAGCCATGAGCGTTTGGTAGCACGTTTGTCTCGATGCTAATAGGTCTAACCTCTTCAAGCCCACGTCCATCGGCTCTAATGCCCTCGTTTATGATCTGCTCTCTTACTATTTTCTTTTTGTATTTTCCAAGGACATTTGTGATGACAGCCTCGTCCCAGCCCTCTTTTTGAGCTACCTCATCGCTTGAAATTTGTTTAGCGATCTTACCAAGCTCGCTTGCACGCTCACTCTTTGCCATTTGATTGATCGCGCTTTTAACCTCTGCTTTATAAAATTTATCTATGTAAATAGCGATATTTTCATTTTCTATCTCAGGTTTTAGCTCAAGTGCTGCATCCTCTTTTTTATGCTCTTTAAACGCCTCTTCATAAGCGCTACTAGCTCTTAGTATGGCCTTGCCAGCAAAGTCGATCGCCTCAACCATCTTATCTTCGCTAAATTCATTCATCACTTGCTTTTGCGCCATGCTATCACTTAGGCTTGGATCTATCATCGGCTCTATCGCTACCATCGGTATGAGCTGTGTAGTTTGCTGAGGCAAGCTTCTCATCTCGATCATCAAAAGCTCATCTTTTGTGCCAGCTACATATAGATCGATCGCACTTTGTTTTAGCTCAGAGTTGCTTGGGTTTATGACAAATTTATCATCTATATAGCCAACTCTTACGCCACAAACTGGGCGATTTACAGGGATGTCACTAAGATACAGTGCAACTGAAGCCGCATTTAGGCTCACAACTTGCAAATCAACCTCAGGATCAGCTGAAAGCACCATAACAACGATCTGCGTTGGGTATGCGTAGCCTTTTGGGAAAAGTGGGCGAAGTGATCTATCAATGATGCGAGCTGTTAGCGTCTCAAAGTCGCCTGGCTTGGTCTCGCGCTTGACGTAACCGCCTGGTATTTTACCAGCAGCGTAAGCTTTTTCGATGTATTGCACCGTTAGAGGCAAAAAGTCCTCTTCAACTTGCACATCTTCTCTTGCCACAGTTGCTAAAACTACGGTGTTTTTCACTCTTAAAAGCACTGCCCCACTAGCTTGTTTAGCTACTTTATTAAGGTCAAAAATTTCGACCTGATTATTGACTTCTATACTATATTGCATTATTTTTATCTCCTTGTTGTTTTTGTAATGGTAAATAGTGAGGGCTCTCTTCTAATATCGACATGATGCGCTCGCTCGTAGCCTCGATCTTTTTCTCGTAATACGAATCCACATCGATAAAATCAACGATCTTGTTTATCGTATAAATTTCATCGACCATATCATTTAAATTTGCAAAGACATCGGTAGC
Source organism: Campylobacter concisus (assembly GCF_015230015.1). Classification (GTDB taxonomy): domain Bacteria; phylum Campylobacterota; class Campylobacteria; order Campylobacterales; family Campylobacteraceae; genus Campylobacter_A; species Campylobacter_A concisus_AF. The sequence goes on from NZ_JAAKZC010000007.1 coordinate 34,397, forward strand.
TATCATCGGCGTTGCGTATGAGATAGATTTTACCTTCACATCAAGCAGCGTCTTTATGCAGATGAGTGCCGTCATGCCAGTCTCACACCCCTCATCGATTAGTAAAATATTCTTACCCTTTAGCTCTCCTATCAAATTTCCTTTTCTATATTTATAGACATTTTTTAAAATTTTCTCTTCATATTTTCTATGTGCCTCACCGTAGATGTAGTCATAGCTTATATTAAAAGCTTTTATGAGAGGGTCGTTTAGCACGATATCCTCAGTTTCGCTAACTATCGCTACGTCACATTCGCTGTTGTTTGGCGCAGGGATTGGCTCACTAAAGAGCATCTCATAACTTAAATTTAACCCCCTGCAAACTACGTCAGTCAAGATAACTGACTCAAGCGACATGCAAACAACTATCGTCTTAGCGTCATTTAGCTCTTTTTTTGGCAAGATCTCGATGAGCTTGTTGGCTGCATCTAGTTGATCTTTAAATTTAACGCTTTCCATTATCTAGCCATCTTATTTGCTACTTGATGAAGTGGTGCTGTTTTGTGAAAAGTCATAGTGCAAGCCGCCCATCGGATAGAAATTTATAGTAAAGTAGATGCCACTTTTCTTGGTTGAAGCTGAACCATTTGTCGTTGTTGTTGGCTCGACATCGTGTTGATAGATCAGCCCGTAGTTCCAGCACTTTCTTTGATGAAGCACGCCAACTCTCCAGCTCTTTGTGTAGCTTCTCTCAACGTCGTATTGCCAGCCGCCAATTAGGCTATATTGATGAGGGAGCTTCACGCCTGCACTGCTTGTAAAGTAGCTATCTTTTGTTGAGCTGTTTTTAGCAAGGCTATCGCTCTTTTTCATCGTATGGAGCATATTTATCCAAAATCTATCATGCGTATATGAAAAACCGCTTTGAAGCTTTTTAAATTCCTTATACCTGTGCGAATACTCGAGCTTGTTGTAAAGGCTTAAATTTTCAAAAGGATATAGATAGATCGCATTTTTTAAATTTGAATACTCATCCTCTTTTGTGTAATATCCTTGCGAGATGCTGTGTTTGACGACCTTTCTGCCACTGCTGTTAAAGAAATATTGCGTCAAATAGCCAGAAACTTCCTCTTTGCTCTGCTCTTGAGCTAGGAAATTTTCATACTCGTTTAGGTATTTGTCGTAGATAAACTCATCGTCTAAATTTCCCTTTCTATATCCTGGCAGCAAGTACTCTGCGCCAAAATTTAGAGTGTGATAAAAGCTCTCATAGGCCTTTGCAAGGTCTGTGTGAAGGGTAAATTTATGATAGTTGTTTATAAAATTTGTGTGCTTATCTTCTCTTGTGTCATCAAGTGCGATGATCTTGTTGTCGTAGTTTATCCTTGAGGCGTAGAGATACTCGTAAAATGAAAACGTTAGGCTATCATCAAATAGCGGCACATGCACCGAAGCTGGCAGTGTAAATTCATACTGCGTCGCCTTTACGCCGATCTTTCTATCATATCTATGTGACTGAAGATCGAGCGAGTACAAGATATTTGGCAAGACTATGTCATCTGTAAATTTATGATACTGAAGCGATGGAAGCTCTTGAAGCGTATCTTTGTTTTCGTTCTTTGAGCCGATCTTTTCGGTATCTATGTAGTATTTCGCATAGGCGCCAAAGTAGTGATCGTCGTTTGCTATGAAGTAGTTAAATTTAGAGGTTACAAGCGAGTCATAGTCATCGTCTCTGCCCTTTAAATTTAGATAGTCTATGTCATTTAGCTTGGTTGCATCTATCCACATACCCTCTTGCAAATCAGCCTCGCTAAGATATTTTATGAGTTTATCTCTTTCGTATTTTAGACCAACACCTTTGTGAGTTTTGTTTTTTAGCTCAGCTCTGTTTGAAGTCTCACCTTTTTGCTTGGCTCGGTAGCTGTTTTTATCAGTAAATGAACCAAAACTGATCTCACCTCTAGAATCAGGCGACTCAGTAAATCTAAAAGCACCGTAAATTCCATCACCTCTGTTTGTTCTTATCTGTGGGTCAAACTCTAGATCCCACTCATTATAAGGTGCAAAATAGACTGGTTGCTTATAGTAAAATCCCTCTGACTTGCCGTATCCAAGCTCTGGTGGCAAAAGTCCTGTCCTTCTTGTAGTATCAGTTGAGAAGCCAAAGTATGGCAAGTAAAAGACTGGTACATTTGCTATGCGAAAGACTGGGTTAAAAAGGTGCAAAAATTTACTCTGTTTGTTTAGCATGGCTGAGCTTGAAGTGATGCTCCAGTCAGGATCTTGGACATTACAGCTTGAAACCATAGCCTTTCTTACTCTGTAATACTCGCTATCAGAGCTGCTCTCGTCGCTTCTCATCCACACTTCCATATCTTTGTTCATCATAAAGAGCGACTCAAAGGCAGCGTTGTTATTTTTCAAATTTAGCTTGGCGTAGTTTGAGCGAGAGACCTCGTCTTTACCCTTCATCATATTGACATTGCCAAAGAGCTCAATGACTGAGTTGTTTTGATCATAGACAGCACAATCAGCCGTCACAAGATACTCTTGCGAATATACAACGACGTTTTTGTTTGCCGTTACGATGCCCTTATCTTGCTTCACATCATCAGCTAATAGCTGCACATCTTGCACTGCTGCACTTAAACTAAAAACACAAACCGGAATTAAAAATAAAATTTTACGCATTTATCACCACTGTTTTTGCTATTTTGTCTTGCCACGTCTGCCTTGCGGGGTTTGAGAGTGCCCAAGCAAAGCCAAGATAAAAACAAGCTTCACCAACTATCCTAAAGATCGCCCTAACAAGACTTTGAGTTAAATTTGGTTTATCTAAAATTTCTACATTTATACACATCGTCTTTGTTATCATCTGCCCAGGGCTTGCACCATAATACCAAACAAAAAATGTGTGATAGATGACTTTTAGTAGAGTAATCTGCCAAAAGAAATTTAATACTAAATTTCTAGCGTCATCATAGTTAGTGCTAGTAGAAAGAGGCTCCCAATAGATGATCATAAAAAGAAACGAAACTATGATCTCATCGATAGAAAACGCCATGATCCTTTTAGCAAAAGGGGCAAGTGAAATTTCTTCGTTTTGAAGCTTCTCTTCTATCTGCATACTCATTTTAGAGCCTGCCACGCGATATCTTTTCTATAGTGTGCTCCGTCAAATTTGACATTTTCGCAAAGCTCATAGACCTTATCACGTGCCTCTTTTATGCTCTTTGCAGTCGCCACGCAGACTAGCACTCTGCCGCCATCTGCGTAAATTTCATCACACTCTTTGCTCACGCCTGCGTAAGCTATATGGGCATCTTTTACATCATTTAATACTGAAATTTTAGCCTTTGGGCTGCTTTTATAAGGATAATTTTTGCTAGACATCACGACGCCAACAGCAAATTCATCTTTTAAACTGATAGGCTTTAGCTCACCCTTTGCAGCATTTAGTAAAATTTCACTCAAATTTCCATCTATTAATGGCATCAAGACCTCACACTCAGGATCGCCAAATCTCACATTAAACTCAAGCACATAAGGCTCATTTTTCACGATCATCAGCCCCACAAAAAGCACTCCACAAAACGGACTGCCCTCATTTTTCATCCCTTTTAACGTAGGTTTTACAACCTCTTCTTCGACCCTTTTTATCAGCTCTTTTGAAGCAAGCGGACTTGGAGCGTAAGCGCCCATGCCACCAGTATTTGGACCCTCGTCGTTATCAAGTAGGCGTTTGTGGTCTTGCGCCACTGGCAAGCTTACAAAATTTTCGCCATCACAAATAGCAAAAAAGCTTAGCTCAAAGCCGTCCAAGAACTCTTCAACCACCACAAATTTACCAGCATCGCCAAAGCTAGCCCCACTTAGCATGTCGATAACTGCCTCTTTTGCTTCTTTTTTAGAATTTGCGATGATCACGCCTTTTCCAGCGCAAAGCCCGTCAGCTTTTACAACCATTGGCACGCTTAGGGTATCAATAAATTTAAATGCTTTTTCTTTGTCGTCTGTGTTTAAATATTTTGCAGTTTTTATGTTATTTCTAGCCAAAAAGTCCTTCATATAGGCCTTGCTAGCTTCAAGTCTAGCAGCTGCTTTGCTTGGTCCAAAGATGAGCAAGCCCTCTTCTTTAAAGATATCCACCACACCCTCGCTAAGTGGCGCTTCAGGTCCCACGATAGTTAGCTCGATACTATTTTTTTTAGCAAATTCAGCTAGTTCATGAAAGTCTTTTATGTTTAAATTCTCACCAAGGCGTGAGGTCGCACCATTTCCGGGCGCAAAGTATAAATTTATATTTTTTTCGCTTTTTAGTTTTAGAGCAATGGCGTATTCGCGGCCGCCACTTCCTATTATGAGAATGTTCATATTATCTCCGTAAATTTAAAAACCCAAGTGGGCGTCGCATAGAAGAGTGGCCCATAAACAAAGCCAATCTTGCAAATAGATGGATACCAAAAGGTTGCAACTTCTCGCTGTTTAAGGCTCAAACGAAGCCACATCACAAGGCACCCATACCTTTTCGCTAACAAAAAAGTGTTGGACCCCGTAAAATGCTGACTCGCTTCACTCAGGCAATAAAATTATATAAATTCTTTGCTTAAAGTAACGTTTTGGCAAGTGCGATACAAGCGTTTATATCTTGACTTTGACTAACAAGTGGCTTTGTAAAATTTAGCTCTTTTGCAGTGACCTTTCCGATGCTTATCGTCTGATAGCTCTCGTCCCAGCCAAAATTAGCAAGAAAATTTCTCACATTTATCGGAGATGCGAAGATCAAAATACTATTTTTTGGTGGTTTTAGCTCCATTTTGCAAGGATTTAAGACATTTTCATAAGCGATGACCGCCTTTATATTTACGCCACCCTTTTGTAAAATTTCTAAGAAATTTGAAGCGCTATCTTTGCCCTTTAGATAAAGCACCTTTTTACCCTTTAAAAGTGGCAAAATTTCTCTTGCAAAGTCATCTCCATGAGCATTTTGCCCAGTGTAAATTTCACTAAAACCAAACTCTCTTGCCACCGCTGCGCAACTATTTGCGATAGCAAAGACTGGTAAATTTATAGACGAAATACTATTAAATTTTAAAGCCTTAAAGGCATTTTTGGAGGTTGCCACAAGCGCGTCAAATTCGCTTAAATTTATCTCAAATTTCAAAAACTCAATCCTACTAACACTTAAATTTACAACGCTCTCATCAGCCGTCTTTGTGTTTGAAACAAGATAAATTTTACGCAACTCTTTTTAGCCCTAAAAATGAGATAAAGGCAAGCACGCTGCAAGCTAAAATAGCTATTGAAGTCGAGTAAAAAATGTCACCAAGCCCAACTAGTGGCGAGATGATGCCGCCTAAGAAAAATGGGCAAAAACCAAGCACCGCCGAGGCCGAGCCAGCGTACTCCCTGCCCTCATTCATCGCGAGTGATGAGGCTGTTGGCAAGATAAAGCCAGTAAAGAGCAAAAGCAAGAAAAATGCGATGATAACGCCGATCACTTCAAATTTAAAGCAAAGCATAAACGCTATAAAAATGCTAGCGAACAAGGTGCCAAAAAGCCCAGTTTTTAGTGCTTTTCGCTCATTTAGCAAGCTTGCAAGCCTAGCACCTATGACGATGGCTAGGCCATTTGCCGCAAAGCAAAAACTGTAACTTACCGGGCTTAGCAGGTAAAACTCTTGCAAGATAAAAGAAGATGCCGCGATATAGGCAAACATCGCAGCCATCGTAAATGTCTGGATCGCAATAAATAGCATAAATTTCTTTTTTCTTAAAATTTTGCCAAAGACGCTGTAGGTCTGAAGCAAAGGCACTTTTAGGCGGTTAGCAGGGCTTAGGCTCTCTTTGAAGTAAAAATTTGCGATAAATAGCAAAATACCGATAATCGTTAGCGCCATAAAGATGCCGCGCCAGTCGGTAAATTTAAGTAGCAAGCTGCCGCCTATGGGCGAAAATATCGGAGCAAGACCATTTACAACCATCATAAGACTAAAAAATTTAGTCATCTCGTGACCCTTATAAAGGTCGCTCACGACGGCTCTTGAGATAACCAGACTGCCCGCACTTGCAAGCCCTTGGATGATGCGCATAAAGATAAAAAACTGGATATTTTGCGCAAAAAATATAAAAATCGTGCTAATCGTGTAGATGATGAGCGAGATGGTAAGTGGTGTTTTTCGCCCAAATTTATCGCTGATTGGGCCAACTATTAGCTGGCCTATCGCAAGTCCTGCCATCGAGGTCGTAAGAGTTAGCTGGGTTGCTGAAACGCTTGTGCCAAACCACTCAGTTATGGCTGGAAGTGCTGGCAGGTAAAGGTCTGTGACAAATGGACCAAATGCTGAAAGCGCGCCCAAAAATAGCAGTAAAAATAGTTTGGAATTTTCTTTTTTCATAGCTCTTCTTTAAATTTTAAAGGGATTATATTATGACTTTGCTTTTTGGGTTATTAAGGGTAAATTTAATGTGATTTATAAAAGAGAAAAGCCCTAAAATAGGGCTTATTTTACATTTTGTCTTTTGTGACGATTAGAAGCATTTTGAATTTGTCTTTCACTTTTAGGCCATGTGGGATCTTACCTGGAAGCACGATACTATCGCCCTTTACTAGATGAAAGCTCTCATCAGCTATCTTTAAATCAAGCTCGCCATCAAGCGCGATAAGTAGCGCATCGCCAGGGGCAGCGTGGGTTGATAGCTCTTGGTCTTTGTCAAAACTAAGTAGCGACATCGAGCCATTTTCGTTTTTGACAAGTGTCTTGCTAACTATCTTGCCACTCTCGTAGCTAACGGCATCTGCGAGGCTAAAAACACTCGCCTTGTCTAAATGATCTATCATAACATTCTCCTTAAAATCTATTAGTAAATATTTTGTTTTCTTTGTAAATTTGAGCTTTCGCCAAGTTTTTGCCTCGATAAGGCAGGCTTCGTCGCGCCCAAGCTTCATCTGCTTTTCGCCATACTCAAGCTGCGCTTCGCCATCAATAACAAAGGCAAGGCTATCTATAAAAAGCATCTCGTGATCAAGCTCTTCACCCTCGTCAAATGCGTATATATCAACGCTTGCGTTTTTATTTTGAAAGAGCCTTTTGCTAACGACGCTTTTTTCAACTATCTTTGTGTCTTTGTCAAGATTATAAATTTTGTTCAAGTTGTATCCTTTTTTGCGAAGGATTATAATGCAAGTTTTGATAACAGTTCTTAACATATGTTAAGGAATTTGACTATTTTAGTCCTTTTTTTAGCTTTCTTATCAAAAATCTAGCAGGATGAAGCTCAAAAAATAGCGATCTTTCTATGCAAAGTGGGCGAGCAAGCACAAGATCCATTATCAAATTTGCTCCAAGTATCGCCGTGCCAAGACCACGTGAGCCGTGAGCAAAATTTACAAAGAGATTTTTTTCGTAGCTTGCTTTTGGGTTATTGTCTTTATTTTTGCTCCAAAATAGCCCTTTGTAGTTTTGCTTGTAAAACGCCTCATCGTGCAAGGCGCCAATAATAGGAAACCTATCTCCGCTATAACTTCTATAACCCACGCGTGAGCCGATGATGGTGGCTTTTTTGATGTCAAAAAACTCGCTCACGTCGCTTAAATTTTTAGCGTTATCCTCAGCTTTAGGCGTGTCGCAAATTTTATTTCTAGCGTAGGTTGCGCCGATGACTTGCACCCCTTTGACGGCTGGGCAGATATAGCCTTTTGCACTTAGCGGCATTGTATTTTTTAAAGCTGGCTTTAGGTGCGTGACTTGGCCTCTGACGCTACTTATTTGCATGTCGTAGCCTTTAAAAATTTCACTGCTCTTGCTGCCTGTGCAAAAGATCAAGATATCAGTCTCTAAGCTCTTGGCGTTTTTAAATTTAACGCTTATCTTGCCATTTTTCAGGTGCTCTCTGCTCTCATACTCGTGGTTAAATAAAATTTCAAAACCGCCTGATAGAAATTTGCAAATTTCTCTTGGTCTAGCGTATGCCGCCTCTTTTATAAATATCCCAGGATATGGCTTTAAGCTCTCATCAAATTTAAAAATTTCATCCGCACCTTGCCCCTGCCACGAGCCATATCTCTTAATCAACTCATCATCAAACGAGTAGTCGATGCAGCCATTAAATTTGATGAGGCTCTTTGGCAAATTTGCCTTGTAAAATCTCACTGCTTGCAAAAACGCATTTATATGCATGCGGCCTAAATTTACCCCAGGCTTCGTAACTAGCGGCATCAAGGCGCCGCAGTGGTTGCCCGAGCCATTTGACGCGACCTCGCACTTTGCCTCGGCGATCACAACCTTAAAGCCATTTTTGGCTAGCTCGCTGGCTGTTGCAAGACCAGCCACTCCTGCTCCTATGACAAGCGCTGTTTTGCCTTTTACGCTGGCAACTGGCTCGCACCTCGCAAACCAAGCGTCCTTTAAATTTTCATCCTTTTTCTCTAGCACGGCGCTACTCATCTGGCGTTTTCTGGCATAGCCCTCTTTTAGGCTCAGCAAAAAGGCAGCATTTTTTAACCCGTCTTTTACCATTTTTGCGCACGAGTAGGTTCTAACTATGGTGCCGACCCTGCTTAGTCTTGCGATCTGCTTAAAGACGTCCTCGCTCCAGATCGAGCCATTTTTGCTTGGGGCAAAGCCGTCTAAAAACCAGATATCAGCGCTAAATTCAAGCTCAGGCAAAATTTGATCTGCCTCGCCGTAGCAAAGATCAAGGATGATATTTGGGGCGAAATTTATACGGTGTATGCCTGAGATTAGCGGTGGATAGAGCGAAACTAGCTTTTTGGCATAAGCTTTAAAAATACCTAAATTTTCATAAATTTTTAAAAGATCTTCTTTTTTAATAGGACTTTTTTCGATGCTAACAAAGTGAAGCTTTTTGGAGCTATTTTTAAATTTCTTACAAAGCGTGAAGAAATTTAGCCCAGCACCAAAGCCAGTCTCAGCGACTATAAAGCTATCTTTGTTCTGCCAAATTTCATCAAGTGCGCTCGCAAAGACAAATTCGCTCTCAAGCCAGGGTTTGTCGGTGTTAAAGTAGATATCACCAAACTCTTCATTAAATGGAATTTGTCCTTTAAAGCTTAAATTTGCATTTTTCATCTATTTTTTGCAAAATATCCATCTATGCCGTTTGCGATGCCGTTTGCAAGGGCGTTTTGGTAAGCATCGTTAAATAGTTTTTCGCCTTCTACTGGATGCGTGATGTAACCGATCTCGACAAGAACCGCTGGCATAAGAGCACCCACAAGCACCCAAAATGGCGCTTCTCTAACACCTCCGTCGCTTGCTGCATAGACCTTTCTAGCACTTGCTAAAATGTCTTTTTGTATGTCGATACCAAGCTTATTTGAAGCGATGATCTTCTCGCGATTTAGCACGTTTAAAAACGTCTGCTGTGAGAAGTAGTTCATCTCTTCAATGTCTGATTTATTTTCAAGTGCGGCTGCGTTTTTGCTGCGTTCGCTCCTTGCAGGCGATAAGAAAAATGTCTCAATGCCGTGCATACTCTTTGCTTTAGCGGCGTTTGGAGCAGCATTTGCGTGGATAGAGACGAAAAGGTCAGCCATCTTGTCGTTTGCAAATTTCGTTCTTGATCTTAAATTTATAAAAACGTCAGTTGATCTAGTAAAATAGACCTTGTAACCACGAGATTTTAGTATCTCGCCAAGCTTTTTAGCCACGCCTAAAACGGCTGTTTTTTCTTTTAAACTGCCATTTATCGCACCAGGATCTGTGCCACCATGCCCTGGGTCGATGACGATGGTTTTGTTGCGTGAAAATTTACCAGCCACAACTGGTGGCAAAGGCGCTTCTACTGGCTCACTTTGTGCTGGCTCAGACTTTAAATTTCGCTCTGGCTCTTTTGGCTTGTCCTCTTCTTTTTTGTTTTTATTAAGTGGCGCTCTAACATTTTCATTTGAGATGAAATTTTGAGCGCTAATTATTAGCAAATCACCAGTTGCATTTGCTTTTATCGTCTTTTGCACCTTGTCAGAAAAGATGATCCTGACGGTATTTTTATCATACTGAGAGATGTGGATGTAGTCTGAGATGAAATTTTTATAAGTTAGTGGGTTACCATTTAGCCTGCCATCGATGTCCATGATGTTTTTGTAGGCGTTTTGCTGTTTGGCAAATGATGTTTTTAGCTTTGCGGTATCTAGCTTTGTGTTAAATTTAAGCACCAAGGTGTCATTTACCTTTGTCGCACTTAGTAACGTTAGGGCCGCATCTGCTGGCATGCTAGCACCTTTTACGCCATTTAGTGAATTTAGGTCTCTTATGTATGCGCTTGAGTCAAAGCCAAGCGCCTTTGAGCTGGTTATTAGCCTTGATAGCGCTTGTTTTTTCGTGTTTTTATCGTTTTTAATGATCGCATCGACATAGATATTTTTTATATCATTGTGAAGTTTGATCTTCGCGCTTCTGTTTAGAGCCATAAAATTTCTATCAAATTTGGCAAAAGTCTGCGAATTTGTCGTCGCAAAAAGAAAACTAAATGCTAGAAAAAGAGATATTAAAACCCGTTTCATTCACCATGTACCAGCTTATGCATTAGCTCTTTTACGCTTATTAGCTCTTTTAGTTTATAGCCATTTGCCCCTGTGAAAAATAGCCCGCTCTCTTTTTTGCCGCTATATGCGTCAAATAGCCTATCTGCGATGCAATACCCAACTTGCTTTGCCTCTTTGCCTCTTTGGCAAGGGCTCACGCAGTTGCTTATGCACTGGATCTTTGGACCCATTCTTTTATCGACTAAATTTATCAAATTTGTTCTTATCCCGCGAGCTGGATAGCCAACTGGGCTCTTTATAAGCTCGATGTCTTTCTCTTCAGCCGCTAGCAAAACCTCTTTAAAGCCGATGTCTGCGTCACACTCGTGAGTACCGATGAAGCGTGTGCCCATCTGAACGCCGTCTGCGCCTAGCGATATCGCCTTTTCGATGTCGTTTTTATCCCAAATTCCACCAGCTGCGATGAGCGGAAAGTCGCCCCACTCTTTGATCTCGGCTTTTACTTGTGGGATGAGGTTAAATAGTGAAAACTCAGGATCAAGGCACTGCTCATATGTAAAGCCTTGATGTCCGCCGCTTAGCGGTCCTTCAAGTACGACAGCATCTGGCAAGCGCTCATATCTTTGTAGCCAGCGCTTACAGATGATCTTTAGTGCTTTTGCGCTCGAGACGATAGGAACTAGCGCTATCTCTTTAAAATTTTGTGTAAATTCGGGTAAATTTGTAGGCAAACCTGCACCTGAGACGATGATATTTATACCAGCCTCGCAAGCATCCTTAACCACTCTTGCGTAGTCGTTTGCAGCATACATTATATTTACGCCAAGTGGCAAGTCGCCACAAATTTTACGTGCGTTTTCTATGACAGCTCGAAGGCCTCTTGTAGAGTAGAAATTTTCACTTCCAAAAGGCTTTGCATTTAGCTCTTTATCTATAAATTTGCGGTTTTCATAGTAGCCTGTGCCAACTGAGCTAATTATGCCAAGACCGCCTTCTAAGCTCACATTGCCAGCTAGTTTATCCCAGCTGATGCCAAGCCCCATACCGCCTTGAAATATCGGGTATTTTATCTCGTATTTACCTATTTTTAATGGCTTTAACTCCATTTATTCAACCTTTATCTTTGCAAATTTACGCTTTCCAACCTGCAAGATATACTCGCCTGCTCCTAATTTTAACTGCTCATCACTAATTTTTTCTTGATTGACACTAACTGCGTTTGCCTTTATATCTCGTCTTGCTTGAGAGTTTGACTCACTTAGCCCACACTGCGACAAGGCTTCAACTATCCAAATCGGCGCTTTTAAGCTAAATTCTTTCATATCTGTTGGAAGCTGATTTTGAGAGTGTACGCTGTTAAACTCAGCCATAGCAGCCTTTGCCGCCTCCTCGCCGTGATACCTCGCTGTTATCTCACAAGCAAGATCCTCTTTTGCCTTTTTTGGATGATATTTACCACTATTTACGTCATTCATCAACTCTTCTATCTCGCCAAGATTTTTTGTGCTTAGTAGCTCATACCAGCGCCACATAAGCTCATCACTTATGCTAAGCGTTTTTGCAAACATATCATTTGCATTTTCAGTTACGCCTATGTAGTTGCCAAGGCTCTTGCTCATCTTATTTACGCCATCAAGCCCCTCAAGAAGTGGCATCATGATGACAGCTTGCTCTTTGCCGATATTATATGTTCGCTGCAAGGTTCTGCCCATTAGAAGGTTAAATTTCTGATCCGTACCGCCCATTTCGATGTCACACTTCATAGCAACGCTATCATATCCTTGAAGAAGCGGATACATAAACTCAGAGATTGATATAGGATTACCAGCTTTTATCCTTTTTTCAAAGTCATCTCGCTCTAGCATTCTAGCTACTGAAAATGTGCTAGTTAGCTCGATCATCCCAGCGGCTCCTAGTTCATTTGACCATTTTGAGTTAAACATTATCACCGTTTTTTCTGGATCTAAAATTTTATAAACTTGCTCTTCATAAGTTTTAGCGTTTTTTAAAACAGTCTCTTGATCTAGCTTTTTTCTAGTGGCTGACTTGCCGGTTGGATCACCTATTTGAGCGGTAAAATCGCCTATTAAAAACTGCACGATCGCGCCATGTTTTTGAAGCAAAGCCATCTTGTTTAAAACGACTGTGTGACCTAGGTGAAGGTCTGGAGCAGTTGGATCAAAGCCTGCTTTTACATAGAAATTTTCGCCTTTTTCATAATAATTTTTAATTAAGCTTTCAACCCTTTCAGAATCGATCATTTCGGCAACGCCGCGGTTTATCTCTTGTAAAATATCATCTAACTCTTGAACCATTTTTCTCTCCTAATTATGATATGGGTCGCTTTGCGAAACAAAATCAATAATCTTATATCTATCTTTGATCTTCTCTTTGATCTCGTTTGCATCGATATTTTCTGCTATTTCGACGCTTATTTCAAACGTATCTCCGCTAAGATCATTTGCTTCGTTTAGCGAGATTGTAGCTAAATTTATATCAAGTCTAGCAAGATATGTTAAAAATTCAGCCAACGCACCTTTTCTGTTTTCTAAATTTAATAAAATTTTATACCTATGTGGGGCATTTCTAGTCCATTTGACAAAGATGATCTCATCGCCTTTATCCATGAGCTTGCCAGCGCGCTCACAAAGCTTGTGATGCACTGTCACGGTGTGACCATTTTTAAAGCCAACTATGCTATCGCCCCTTTTTGGATTGCAACAATAATCAAACTCAACGCTTGAAATTTTGTGATTTGAGTAGATCACTATGTTTTCAAATTTTTGCTTTTTGATCTGGTATTTGTCGCCCAAAGAGATCATAAATGGACGCTCTTTTCTGATGTATTTTTTAAGCATATTTGCCACTTCTTGCAGATACTCGCTATCAGTTGCCGCGCGAAAGACCTTTTTGCCTAAATTTTCGCTCTCTATCCACTCTAAAATTCTATCTTTTGAGACGTTAAATACTGATTTTAAGATATCTATCGCCATTTTGTAGTTTATATCTTTGATCTTTTGCTTACAAAATGATCTTATTGTCGCCTTTGCCTTGCCTGTTCGCACGCTATTTATCCACGAACAGCGAAATTTAGCCTCTTCGCCAGTTACTATCCTAACGATGTCGCCATTTTTTAGCTCTGTTAGAAGTGGCATCCTAACGCGGTTTATGTAAGCTTCTTTTGCATAAAGTCCGATCTCTGAGTGAATCTCATAAGCATAATCAAGCGCCGTAGCACCACGTGGTAAAGTAAAGACCTCACCCTTTGGAGAATAAACTGCGATATCTTCGATATATAAGCTATCCTTTGCGTATTCATATAGCTCTTCGACGTTGCCCTCGTTCTCGCTATTTTGCATACTGATGTCATTTAGCCAGTCAAGCTTTGGATTTAAGAGGCTGCCCTCGCCGTTTTTATATTTCCAGTGAGCGGCGACACCGTATTCAGCGGTTTTATGCATATCATAAGTGCGAACTTGCGCCTCAAAAATGCTTTTGTTATCAAAAATGGTTGTGTGTATCGTTTGATAGCCATTTTGCTTTGGAAGTGCGATATAGTCTTTAAATCTAGAAATTAAAGGGTTGAAATTTATATGTAAATTTCCAAGTGCCAGGTAGCAATCAAGCGGCTTTTGCACGATGATCCTAATGGCAAGCAAGTCAAGCACCTCTTCGATAGAAATACCCTTTCTTTGCATCTTTAGATAGATCGAGTAGTAGTGCTTTATGCGTTTTTGTATCTCGAAACTGCCCTCGATAAAGCCATTTTCAAGCAAAATTTGACTTACCTTTTCGTGAAAAGCATTTAGTTTTAGGCTAAGCTGCTGCTTGTTTTTATTTAAGTAACTATCGATCTTGGCGTATTCTTCTGGCATCGCATACTTAAAGCTTAGATCTTCAAGCATGTTTTTGATCGATGAAATTCCCAGTCTATGAGCGATCGGAGCATAAACCATAAGCGTCTCTTCAGCTATACGTTTTTGCTTTTCAGGCCTTAGCGCTTCAAGCGTTAGCATGTTGTGAAGTCTATCGCAAAGCTTTACAACAAGGACTCTCACGTCTTCTATGGAGATTAAAAGCATCTTTCTAAAAGTTAGCGCCGAGCTTGCTAATTTTTCGTTGCTATCTGAGCTTGCGAGCTTATTTTCTCTAATGGCAACTATCTTTGTAAGCCCTTCAACCAGCTTTGCAACCTCATCGCCAAATTCAGCTTGAAGCTCACCTAACGTTACATTGGTATCTTCGACCACGTCATGAAGAAGTGCAGCTATGACCATGCTCTCATCGCCGCCCATGTTTGCTACGATAGAGGCTACTAAGATGGGATGGATGGCGTATGGTTCGCCGCTTTTGCGGTATTGTCCAGCGTGAGATGTGACGCAGCTATCTACGGCTTTGTCTAAAATTTCACTTTTTTCACAAAGAGAAAAGAGCAGTTTTATCGCTTCTGAAACGTTTCTGCAAGCTAAAATTTGCTCGATTAACTGCTCTAAAAAAAGACTATTTTCCTTCAACTATTGCCTCTAAGCCTATTTTGCCCTCAGCCACTTCAAGTAGTGCGATGTCAGCAAATTTCATCTTTGAAGTATCAGCATCAACTAAAGCTATTGCACCATTTGCTAGCGCTTCTGCACGCTTTGCAACGATAAGTGAAAGCTTATATCTGTCATCTCCTACTTGTTTTAGCGCTCTTGCTGTGATTTGTTCTGTTCTCATTTTTATCCTTTTTGAAATTTATTTTACAACTGAGTATAGGGCTGCTTCTTCTTCATTTATTATTTTTAATAAATTTCCAGCCTTAAACATATTACAAACTAAGATCGGCAGTGCGTTGTCCTTTGCCAAAGCTATGGCAGTATCGTCCATAACCTTGATGTCATCACTCATCGCCTTTTCGTAGTTTAGTGATTTTAGAAGTTTTGCATCTTTGAATTTTTTAGGATCTTTGTCATAAACGCCATCAACTTTTGTCGCTTTTATGATCATATCTGAGCCAATCTCAATAGCTCTTAGCGTGGCTGCTGTATCTGTTGTGAAGAATGGATTGCCCGTGCCTGCAGCAAAGATAACAACTCTGCCCTTTTCTAGATGGCGCTGCGCACGTCCCACGATGAAGGTCTCGCAGATCGCCTCCATCTTGATCGCGCTTTGTACTCTTACCTCAAGGCCGCTTCTCTCCAAAGCTTCGCGCATCGCGATCGAGTTGATAACAGTTGCTAGCATGCCCATGTGATCGCCACTTGTTCTCTTGATGATACCGTCTTTTGCAGCGCTCACACCACGCACTATGTTACCACCGCCTATTACGATGCCAACTTCGATATCATTGTCGATGAGTTCTTTTATCTCGCTTGCTATAAATTTAAGCACAGCTGTGTCTATACCAAAACCATTTTCTCCAGCCAAGGCCTCGCCTGAAAATTTGACCAATACGCGTTTTCTCTTACTCATTGTCATGCTCCTTGAAATTCACGCATTTTAGCCAAAAAGGCTTTAAATTTAGCTAATAACGCTTACAAAGTGACTATTTTGAGATCATTTCAAGCGGGTCGATATGGTAGTTTCTTTGCGTTACTTCAAAGGTTAGATCGTTTCTAACTCGGCCTATGACGTAGCCTTTTTGCACGAGCGAGCCGACCTTTACAGTTGGCGCGATCTGGCTTAGGTGGGCGTAGATCGTGTGAATGCCGTTTTCGTTTTCGATGATGACAACATTTTCAAGCATCGGAGTTGCTTTTGCAAAGACCACCTTGCCATTTAGCACGCTTTTTACCTTCGCATCTGGGGTACTTGAGCGAAGCACGACTGACTCGTTAAAAATTTTGATGTTATATATCGGATCTACGTAATTGCCAAATTTTTGCTTTACAGAGTAGCTATCAAGTGGAGCGATCGTCCTTGCGCCTGAGTATCTCTTAACTGAGCTTGTCTGATAGCCCCCACCCATTGGCTGGCTCTTTGACCCTTTTTTGTCACCTTTGCTAGATGCTCTTTCTTGCTTTTCTCTAGCTGCTCTGGCGGCTTCATCCTCTTGCTTTTGCATGATAGCAAGCTGTTCTAGTGTCTTTCTTAGCTCGTCTTGTTGGGCTTGAAGCTTGGCTAGCTTTTTGCTGTAAATTTCTTTATCACGCTTTAGTCCGCTTATTGTATTTTTCTGCGTGCTCTCTAGGCTTTGTAGGTCACTTTGCTTACGTCTATAGTTTTTTATGCTTGAGTTTATCTCATTTATCTTGCTTGATTTATTTTTTATCTTTTCTATCGTATCTTCGTAGTTCTGGCTAAGCCTTTTAAAGTCCTCTTTTGCTATGGCGTTTAGCTTGGTTAAAATTTGCGATGAGATGATGCTCTCTTCGCTTTGCTTGCCATCGCTTGCTGACATCATAAGATCAAATGATAAATCTTCTGCGATGATCCTTATCATATTTTGCTCTAGCTCTTTTTGCGTGCGCTCTAGCTCTTTGTTTTGCTTTGTTAGATCATCAAGCTCAAGAAGCGCTTTTGAAGCATTTGTCTCAAGAACTGAAATTTGACCCTTTAAATTTGTGATATCGCCACTTATGCCACGAAGTTTTTTCTCGCCAGTTACGATATCACCAGCCAAGTCATCAAGCTTTTTACTAAGCTGCTCACTCATCACCTGGCTCGATCTTAGCGAGTTTTTGGAGTCTTTTATCTTCTCTTTAGTATTTGATGCAAAAGCTAGGCTAAATGCTAGCAAAAGTGTAAAAATTCCTTTTTTCATATTGTGCTTTTTCTAGCCTTACTCATCACTAAACTAACAGCAAAAATGCTTAAAACCACAGCCACGCCAAAAAGGATAAATATATCTCTTGAAAGATCAAGACTAGGCAAGACTACATCGATACTTGCGGCATTTTCTCTAAATATTTCAAAATTTGGTAAGAAAAAGAAAAACGCACCAACAACAATGGTCGCAACTATGCTATCAACCATGGCTGATTTATATAGCATGGCTGACTTTAGCCAAAACGGCGCACCAAAAAGCGTCATTATTTCAATGCGTTCTCTGTGCTCAAATAGCCAAATTTTAGTCTGCTTAAGCATAAGCATAAGCCCAACAACACAAAGTATCGCCATAAATGCATAAGATATGCTTTTAGCTAAATTTAGCATCTTAAAGACCTTATCATGGGTCTTTGAAAATGTCTCAACCTTGCTTATACCATCAAATTTCAAAAGCTTTTGCTTTATCTCCTCCATATACTCTGGCGATGGAAATTCACTTAGTCTTATCGAGTAAAATTTAGGCAAGGCATTTTGCAGGATGGATAAATTTTTAGCTGAGATGTCGTTTGATAGGCGGTCGATGATCTTTTGCGGACTTAGTGGCTCGACGCTAGCTAGCGTGCTAACCACTGGCTTTAGCACAGGCTCGCTTAGCTCTTTGTTTGAAACCACCACGATGTTGTAGTCATTTCCCATAAGGCGCTCATACTCTCTTACGATTTTGTCCGCTGTGAGGCTAAACTGCACTGAAAATAAAAGCGCGATTAACGGCAATATAAATCCAAGGTGGTTTTTAAGCGATCTCATGCACGCCTCCATTTTCTATGACGAAGTGGCGGTATGGGATGCGAAGCGTCGATGGGATGTGGTGTGTGACCACGACGACGCTTGTGCCTAGAAATTCTCTGGCTGATTTTAGAAGCGACCAGATGACGTCGCTTGAGTATTCGTCTAAATTTCCCGTTGGCTCATCACATAAGAGCAAATTTGGATTGTGTGCAAGAGCTCTTGCCATGGCTACTCTTTGTTGCTCGCCGCCACTTAGCTCGCGAGGGTATTTATCAGCCTTGTGAAGCATATTTACATGTTTTAAAAGTTTAGCCACTTGCTTTTTACTCACGTTTTGATTGATGCCTTTGATGATGAGGGGCAGCATGACGTTTTTTTCGACATTCCACTCATTTATCAAACGGTAGTTTTGAAATATAATGCCAACTCGCTGTCTAAGCTCGCAAAGTCTTTTGTCATCGATGTCGTCCATTTGCGTCATGCAGACATTTAGCTCGCCAGCTAGAGGCGAAATTTCTCCGTAAAATGACTTTAAAAGCGTGCTTTTTCCGCTTCCGCTCTTGCCTGTGATAAAGACAAAGTCATTTGCGTAGATGTCTAAATTTACGCTATTGATCACAACCTCGTTGCGCTCATAAGCTAGGCTTAAATTTCTTGCACTAATTATCTCTTGCATCAGCCAAATACTCCTTCAAAAGCTCGTGTGCTGCTAAATTTTCACGAATTAAGATCGGTTTTTTTATAAAATATTCGCTTTTCTCATCGCTTATTTTGATGAAACACTGCTCTGGTTTATTAAACGCTCCAAAGGCGACTTTTAGCAAAATTTCACCCTCATTTATGGTGTAAATTTCCTCAAAATGTAAAAAGTGATCCTCTTTTTTTATGATGAAATTTTTAAAATTTTTAATGATATTTTTTACGCTTGTCTTTTCTTTAAAGCTAAAATCCCCAGCCAAAACGCTTTCATTACTTTCAACCTCACAAGTATAAATAACGTCGTAGATATCCTTATCTTGGCGTCTCCAGCGGTCTTCATATTTGCTAGTTACCTCTAAATTTCTATTTTTAAAAGCTTCGATTTTTGAGTTTGTGGGCTCTAAAAATTTACTCAAACTAAAGTCGCAATACTCCTTGCTATCACTCCTTAACTCAAATTTACCACCCACTTTTAGTATCCTCTCGCACTCAAGTGCAAACGCCGATGAGACCACGCGTCTATGCTCAGCTTTATCCCAAGGCACCGGAAAGTGCAAAAATACTCTATCAACTAAATTTGATCCGATAAGCGAGAGTAAGAGCCTTGCGTCGGTATTTATGAGACGCACGTTTTCTAGGGCGCTTGCCCTAGCTAGCTTTGCTACTTGCTCGATGCTTGGTTTATAGACCTCTATGCCGATAACTAGGGTATTTGGATTGTTTTTAGCCTGATAGAGCAAGTGCCTGCCAGAGCCAAAGCCTATCTCTATGAAAATCTCTTTAAATTTATCTTTTAGCTCGCAAAATGCTGGCGCAAACTCTTCAAGGCTTAAAATTTCACTCACTTTTTTGGTTAAATTTGTCTTTTTGACGGCAAATGCTTGGCTGATGATGCCGTTACAACTTTGCTCTTTAAAAAGCTCCAGTGCCTCTTGCAAAAGGCCAACTTTAGCTGGCTTTGTAAGCTTTTCTCCTTTTACGACGACGCCGTTTTTGCCGCCTTTTACGACTAGAAAAAAGCTCTCTTCTTCATTTTTTGTGTAGATGAGCCTCTCGTTTCGGCCATTTGCCTGCCAAAGAAATTTAATTTTGTCATTACCAAATGGAAACGAGAGCTCTTTTAGGGACGAAGCGATGAAATTTGGCATTATTTTATGCTAACTTCTGCTTTTGATGACTTATCAGAGGCGATGCCGTACTCATCAACTGCTACGACGCTATAAGAGTAGCTAGCTCCTTTTTGGACGCTGTCATCTCTAAGCCCAGTATCACTTATACCACTAAAGACTTTCTCGCTAGCACCACTTCTATAAACTGTATATGAGCTAGCTCTATCAACTGCGTTCCAGCTTACATTTACACCACTGCCATCGTAGCTAGCGCTTATGCTTGGAGTTTTTGGTGCGCCAAGTGTGCTACCAACGATCGGCTCTTCTTGTTTTAAGCTCTCAAGACCGTCTTTATCGACCGCTGTCACTCTATAGTACCTTGTCGCTGCGTTTGTGTTTATGAGGTCTTCGTAGGTGTTGCTAGTCGTTTTTGCTAGGTATGTGTAAGGCAAAATTTTACTTGTCGTTCTATAAACCTTAAAATAAGCGAAATCCTCAGCTGGCGCGTAATCCCACGTTAAGATGATCTTTTTTGGCGCATTTTTGGTCGCCTGGACATTTGTTACTGATTTAGGGTAACTCCTTTGTTGTGGCGCTTATATTTTGGCTTGGTTTTGAGATGACGCCAGAAGAAGTTTTAACTAAGATCCTATACTCATAAGACCTGCCAGGTTTTACCTCAGTATCGATATACTCGGCGTTTAGTCTGCCATTTACCTCTGCTACTTGGCTAAATTTATTAGCTCCTGCATCGCTTCTTTGGATGATGTAGCTTGCTACTGTGCTATCAGGATGTGGTCTCCAGATCACTTTCACACGGCCTGGAAGCCCCGTGATAGCTTGCGCAAATGGCACAGAGTCAAGTAGTGGCTTAGTTGTCGCAGTTGCGATCGCGCCAGGTTGAGAGATGGCGTTACTTGAGTAGGTTCTCATCTGATATGAGTAAGTTGTCTCTGGAGCTAGATCACGATCCACGTAGTGCGTAGCAAAGCGGTCTTTTATGTTTGCAACTAGTTGCATTTTTGAGTTTGCATCGTTTGGATTTGAACGGTAAAGGTAGTAGCCAACGACGCTCTCGTCGCTCACTGGGTTCCACTCAAAGCCAACTTCTGTCATGTCTGAAATAGTTTTTAAGCTTGTAATAGTTGGAAGCGATGTGCTTTGCTGAGTCGGTACGCTAGAGCCGCATCCCGCTAAGAAAGCTACTAAAAATGGTGTCAACATGCGTAGGGCAAATTTTTTCATCAAAAATCTCCTTGGGAATTTTTTTGTAAATTATTTGGTTAAAGTCATCATACGTTTTTGCGGTAAATTCTACCCTTTTACCAGTTCGTGGATGGATAAAATAGAGCATATAAGCGTGAAGCATAACCCTGCTTATTTTATCGCCTTGGCTCTTAAATCCGTATAAATCATCGCCTAAAATGTGGCGATTTATACTAGCAAGATGCACTCTGATCTGATGAGTCCTGCCTGTAAAAAGCTTTGCCGCTATCAAATTTACTCCGTCTTCGCTTAGTAAATTTACGAAGGCACTCTTTGCAAATTTAGCATCCGCGACGATCGCTTTTTTTAGGCGGTTGTTTGGGTTTCTGCCGATTGGCTTGTCGATAATGACGTCCTCTTTTAGGGGCAAGTCGGTGAGTGCTAGATAAATTCGTCCCATGCTCTTGTCGCTTAGCTGCTCGCTAAGTTTGGCGTGGGCGAAGTTGTTTTTAGCAACGACGATAGCGCCGCTCGTGCCCTTATCTAGGCGGTGGACGATGCCAGCTCTTACGTCGCCGTTTAAATTTGAGAGCATAAAGCCCTTTTTGTTTAGCCACTCAACCAGCGTCGCCTCTTTGACGCTTGGGGCTTGGTGAACGACGATCTGTGGGGGTTTATTAAGCACTATGAGATCGTCGTCTTCGTAGATTATAGGGATATCAAAATTTACTTCGTACTCATTTTGCATCTCTTTTTTTGGGGCAAAATTTACGCAAATTTCATCGTTTTCGTTTAAGATAAAGCTTGGTTTTGAGACTGGTTTTAAATTTACGCTTACAAGGGAGTCTTTTATCAAATTTAAAGCTTGATTACGTGAAATTTGAAGCTCTTGTGCCACTGCAACGTCGAGTCTTGAGCTATTTAAAACATTAAATTTAACCAAAATCAAAGCCTTGTTTGTGATATAATCTAGCCAAAAAACAAGGTTTGCTTCTTGATAAAACTAGATCGGCGTATTTTAACACATTTTGATTTTATTCAGCCGTTTTTAATAATCCCAATCATAGCCATCTCATACATCCTAGTTTCCGAAGCAAACGATGTTTTAGCAAACAAACAGCTTGTATATTTTGGCATAGGATTTGTCTCATTTTTCATAGCATTTTTGCTGCCTATTAGGCGTATCGACTGGATCATTCCGATGTTTTACTGGGTTTGTATCGTGCTACTTCTAAGCGTCGATCTTTTTGGCGTTAGCAAGCTTGGAGCTAGGCGGTGGCTGGAAATCCCTTTCGTTCACTTCACGCTTCAGCCCTCAGAGCTCATGAAGCCAGCCTTTTTGCTGATGCTAGCCTACCTCGTCAAGCAGCGTCCTCCAGAGGCCGATGGGTACGGGCTAAAAGACTTTTTAAGGCTTAGTTTTTACATCCTTTTGCCTTTTGCGCTCATCATGAAAGAGCCAGATCTTGGCACCGCGCTCATACTTTTGATAGTTGGCTACACCATCCTTTTTGTAATCGGCGTAAATAAGAAAATTTGGATCTGTATCATCCTTGCCATAGGCTTTTTGGCGCCGGTTTTGTATGAAAATTTACATGATTATCAAAAAAAGAGGATCCACGACTTCATCGCCGAAGAGCCAAGCTATCACGTAAAGCAAAGCATCATCGCCATAGGTAGCGGCGGGCTAAAAGGCAAGCCAAAAGATGAGGCTACGCAGACGCACTTTAAATTTTTGCCAATCGCCACTAGTGACTTCATCTTCGCCTACAACATCGAGCGTTTTGGCTTTTATGGAGCGCTACTTTTGCTGGGGCTTTATGGCACGCTTATAACGCATCTTCTTAGCCTAAACTACGGACTTAAGAATGATTATTTCACGCAGGTGACCGCCACTGGCATAGCCGCGCTCATCTTTGTCTACGTGGGGGTAAATGTCTCGATGACGATCGGTTTTGCGCCAGTTGTGGGCGTGCCGCTGCCATTTTTTAGCTACGGCGGAAGCAGCTTTGTCACCTTCATGGTACTTTTTGGGATACTGCAAAATCTGCTAACATTTAGGTTTGATCAGACCTACCGCTCTATAAAGATTAAATTTTAAAAATTTATCTCATCTTGTTTATATTTTCTAAGTAGCTCGTTTATCTGGTTTTCAAATTTACCCCATCTTGCTTCGCTACCGTGCTTTGCGTAAAGACTCTTAGCATGAGAGATCAAAATTTCACACTTTTATCTTTTATCAAAAGATATTCGTATAGTTGATTTATCGCTGCAAGGCCGTTTTGTTCGAGCATTAGCTCTATTAAATTTTCCTCCTGGCTAGCTTGCCCCAAAAATTTAAAGATTAAATTTAGCTCGTTTGCTACATTTTCATAAATTTTAGCCACGTCACTATCTGGCTCTAGCTCGTAGTGTGCAGCAACTGTGTGAGTGATTTCATGCGCCCTAGCTCTAAAATGGCACTCATACTCTTTTGGCTTACTAAGCACTTCTTTACCAAGAGTAGCCTCTATAAAAGGGGCGTAAATGCCACAATTTATATAAAATCTCGTATGTGTTGAGCTATTGCTGCTGCTTTTTTGAAAATTTACAACGTAGATAAAATTTGGGGTATTTTTGTAGAAATTTAAAGCGCTCTTACTAAAGCCATTATCCTTAAATAGCGGCTTTAGTAGAGCAATGAACTCGTCAAATTTCTCTTTCATAAATTTAACGTGCCAGATGTATGGTTATTTATTTGCGCGCTCGATATACTCGCCACGAACTGTATCAACGCGGATGACCTCGCCTTCTAGTACGTGAAATGGTATCTGAACCACCGCGCCACTCTCAAGAGTAGCTGGCTTTTTGCCGCCTTGTGTATCACCCTTGAAATTTGGTGGAGTCTCAACTATCTTTAGCTCGACTACTTGTGGCACTTCAACGCCGATCGCATTGCCGTTGTGAAATAAAATTTCAACCATCATGCCATCGATCATCCACTTTTTAACATCACCCACGTCCTCGTCGCTGATCGCAACTTGCTCGTAAGTAGCCGTATCCATAAACTGGCAAAACTCGCCGTCGTCATAGAGATACTGCATCTCTTTTTCTTCAAGATGCGGTTGCTCGCACTTGTCACCTGCGTGAAAAGTCTTTTCAAGAACCTTTCCATCGACAAAAGATTTGATCTTTGCACGAACAAAAGCTGCACCCTTGCCCGGTTTAACGTGTTGATATTCTACGATCTTATAAGGAACGCCATCGATCTCGATCTTTAGTCCCTTTTTTAGATCGCCCATTGAATATGAAGCCATTTTTTATCCTTTCAAAATTTGTTATATAACTGCGTATTGAGCCCAAACACAAGCTTCAAGTGCGTTTAATCTCTCTAGCGTTTCTGTTTTTATATGTTCATCGACCAAGATGACCGCAAGCGCCATGCCGTGCTCATCTCTGCCAAGGCGGAAGTCTGCTATGTTTATCTTTTCATCAGCCAAAATTTTACTGATCTGAGCGATAACGCCTGGTACGTCGTGGTTTTTAAAGATGATCATCTTGCCTTTTGGCTTAAAGTCGGTCTTAAAGCCATTTATCGTCACGATGCGTTGCTGATTTTCACCAAATACCGTGCCACCAACCGTTGCTATGCCTTTTTCAGTCGTTATGCGAACGGTGATCTTATTTTTGAAAATGCTATCTCCGCCAGCATTTGTCTCGGTTACTATGCCTTTTTCATCGCATAAAAATTTAGCATTTACGTAGTTTATCGCATCACCCAGACTCTCTTTTAGAGCGCCCACTATGGCAAATGTTAGCAGCGAATTTGCATATTCTCCGATTTGACCGTGCGTTTCTATGCGGATAGCCTTGATAGCGCTTTTATTAATCTGAGCTGCCAAGAAAGCCATCTTGCTTGTAAGCTCGATATAAGGCTCAACAAATGGTGGCAAGTCTTCTGTTTTGATAGGTAAATTTAAAGCGTTTGGATAGCTGATACCACGTGCTGCTGATATAGCTTGCTCGACTGCCTCAACTGCGATGTTTCGCTGCGACTCAAGGGTATTTGCTCCAAGGTGCGGAGTGACGCTTACATTGTCTAGATCAAGAAGTGGATGGCTTGTCGCTGGCTCTTTTGTAAAAACATCGATACCAGCAAAAGCTATCTTGCCGCTTTTTAGCCCCTCATAAAGTGCCTCTTCGTTATAAAGACCACCTCTAGCGCAATTTATAAGCCTTACGCCATCTTTCATCTTAGCTATCTCTTTAGTGCCGATCATATCGGTTGTCTCTTTGGTCTTTGGAGTGTGGATCGTGATGAAGTCGCACGCCAAGATGTCATCAAAATTTTTAGTATAAGTGCCGCCCATATCGATGACCTTAGATGGATCGATATATGGGTCGTAGGCGATGATATCCATACCAAAAGCTTTTGCGCGTGCTGCTACTCTTGAGCCGATGTTACCAAAGCCGATCACGCCGAGCTTTTTCTTAAACAGCTCTACCCCGTACCACTTCTCACGCTTCCAAATTCTATCTAGCTTTAGGTCGTTGTGAGCGTACTCGAGCGATCTTGCAGCCGCTAGCATGTGAGCCATAGTTAGCTCGACTGCTGCGATAGTGTTTGCAGTCGGGACATTCATAGCGATGATGCCTCTTCTTGAACAGCCATCTATATCAACATTATCCACGCCAACACCGGCTCTAACGATAGCTTTTAGCTTTTTACCAGCTTCTAAAAACGCCTCATTTACCTCAGTCGAGCTTCTAGTGATCGCCACATCAGCCTCACCTAAAATTTTTAAAAGCTCGTCTTTTGGGGTATTAACTGCGTCTATTATATTTATATCTTGCTCTTTTTTTAAAAGCTCAAAACCTACTGGGTGTATCGCATCGCAAACAATGATAGTTTTCATAATTTTACCTCTCTCACACTTGAGTGGATATCGTAAACTCTTAGCTGCAAAATGATATTTTGCAAAAGCCTTGAGTCTTGGGTATTTAAAAAGATCTGGCTTTTGGCGCCGTCCTTTACAACAGTGAAATCAACCTCGCTATTTCTTAAAGTCTGCATCAAGCAAAACATAGAGTAGATGTCGTTTTTATCTATCATAAGTTCATATGCTGTGATCTTTGGCTTTTCTATCTTAGGTCGGTTGTATTCTATAAAAATTTCATTTACGGGCAATACGTAATCTTTTTTCTTAATAGTTGCCAGCTCGTTGATCCAGTTTTCACTGCCGGCAGTGTTTTTGGTTATATTTCGCTCGTTTGTTATATTGTTTTCTGGGATCTGGCTGAAATTTACACTTGCAAATTTAACAAGATAAATTCCAACCAAACCCAATATCACAAAGAGCAGAACAACTACTAATAAAAGTGTTCGTCTGCCCATTTATACTAGCGTAATTGTTCTTTTATAATGTCGCCAAGTGTTACTTTGTCATCGTTATCGTTGATCTCATTTAACACTTCACGCTCTTTTTGTTTTGCTAAACGGCGTATGCTTAGGCGAATTCTATTTTTCTTCTCATCGATAAATGCGATAGCAGTCTCGATCTCGTCGCCGATCTTTAGCGTGCTAGCATCTACGCTACCTAGATCTTCTTTGCGGATTAGCGCATCGACATTATCGCCAAGCTCAACAAATACGCCAAAGTCTTTAATGTCACGGATAGTTCCTTTGACGATGTCACCTACACTAAATTTATTAGCAAATGCCTGAACTGGGCTTTGTTTTAGATCTTTTAGGCTTAGAGAAATTTTTTGCTCAGCGCTGTCTATTTTGATGATCTTTACCTCAAGTTCGTCGCCAGCTTTGAACATATCTTTGCATTTGTCGTTTCTATCCCATGATGCATCTTCGTTATGCAGCAAGCCCTCAACGCAGCCTACTCTAACAAATGCACCAAAATTTGTGATAGTTGTTACAACGCCTTTTACTACGTCGCCCTCTTTAAATTTAGCTTTAAATTCATCAAATGGCTTTGGAAGTAAATTTTTAAGGCTCACTCTTAAACGGTGTCCTTTTGCGTCTATTTCGATAACCTCAACATCGATCTCTTGGCCTTCGCTGATGTGATCTTTTGGATTTTTGATATTTTTGTCCCACGAAATTTCAGATATATGTAAAAATCCTTCAATATCATTTCCAAGATCGACAAATGCACCATAAGGCTCGATATTGCTAACTGTTACTTTTATAGTGTCGCCAACTTCTAGGCCGTCGCTTATGATCTCTTCCCAAGGATCTGGAGTAGCTGCCTTGATAGATAGAGATAGGTGGCGTTTTTCGTTATCATAGCTGATAACTTTAACTAAAACTTTATCGCCTTCTTTGTATAAAGAGCTAGGATTTACTGGGCCTTTGTAGCTTATCTCACTGTAGTGAACGAGCCCATCTACGCCGCCAACATCAACAAACATACCATAAGTTGTGATTTTCTTAACTGTGCCCTCTATAACGCTATCGTTTTCTACTATGTTTGATAGGGCTTCTTTGCGTTTTTTGCGGTCGTCATCTAAAATTTTCTTTCTTGAGACAACTATGCTGTTCTCTTCTTTATCGACTTTTATAACTCTTACTTTGTATGATTTTCCAACTACGCCCTCAGCGTTTTTAAATCCGCTGTGTGTCCTTGGTAAGAAAAATTCTACGCCATTTGCGTCTTGAGTGATAAAACCACCTTTATTTTTTCCAACTACTTTTACATCGATTTCGCCAGAATTTTCAGGATCGTAAGCTTCGATGAAAGCTTTAACTTTCTCTTTTCTAAGTGCTTTTTTGTGCGACACTATAGGTCTTCCATTTCTTGATCCAGTTATTACAACTTTGATCGTATCGCCAACTTTATGCGTCAGGTTGCCGTTTGCGTCAGTGATCTCAGAAACATTTAAAATGCCTTCTGACTTCTTGCCAACGTCGATTAAAACCTCATCACCATTGATACTGACGATCTTTGCGTCACTATCTTCTTCAGTCTTTTTAAAAGACTCCTCTAACATCGCAGCAAAATCGATATCTTCGATATCTTCGTCTTTTGCTTTTCCTAATTGAACACTTTTGTTCACAGCCATCTTGATCCTTTAAATTTTATTATGCCAGTAGAGGCAAATTGGCTTATTATAGTTAATTGTGGCTTTAGCTAGGATAAATTTTATACTTTTTTGATTCTATCAACGACTTTTTGTATGATCCAGTCAGGTGTGCTAGCCCCCGCACTTATACCACACAAATTTTTGCCATCAAACCATGATCTCTCAAGCTCTTCTTCGCTTTCTATAAGATAGCTATCTTCGCAGAAATTTTTAGATATTAGGTAGAGTTGTTTTGTATTTGAGCTGTTTTTTCCGCCGATTATTATCATCACGTCAGCTCTTTTTGCTAAATTTTTAGCAGCCTCTTGATTTTCAAATGTCGCGTTGCAGATCGTGTTAAAAACGCGCAGCTCTTTTACATGAAGCATGAGATAGTTTGCGATCTGCATAAATTTCTCAACTTTTCTAGTAGTTTGGCTAACAAGCGCGACCTTTTGCTTAAATTTAATGCCCTCTAGCTCGCTCTCTTCAAGCACAACATAGACGTTGCCCTTGGCATATGACTTCACCCCTTTTACCTCTGGGTGATGCATGTCGCCAAAGATCACCACATCATAGCCCTCTTCGCTCATTTTTTCGCAAATTTGTTGTGGCTTTGTCACAAACGGACAAGTTGCATCGATCACTTTTATATCGGTTTTTTTTAGCTCTGCAAGGTCGTTTTTAGTGATGCCATGAGTGCGGATGATCGCCTTTTTCTCATCTTTTAGCTCTCTTATGCCCTCAAGCGTCTTTACATTGTAGTTTTTCTCAAGCCTGTTTATCTCTTCATTGTTATGGATGAGCGGACCGATAGTTGCAGCATCTCCAGCGTTTTCAGCTATCTTTATCGCTCTTTTTACACCAAAGCAAAAACCATAACTACTAGCAAGCTCGATCTTCAACTCTAGCTCCCATTTTCTTTAAAATTTCAGCAAAATTTGGAAACGAAGTGGCGATAAATTCGCTCTTTTCTATCTGCATGCCACATTTTAGCCCAAGTATGGCAAAGCTCATGGCGATCCTGTGATCTCCATGGCTATCTATCGTGGCAAATTTAGTCTCAGAGCCATTTATGATAAAGCCATCTTCAAGCTCGCTAGCATCGATACCGCACTGCTTTAGCGCATTTATCGTGACAGCTATCCTGTCGCTTTCTTTTACACGAAGCTCTTTTGCGTTTGTTAGCTTGCTTTGACCCTTAGCGCAGGCAAATGCGATGGCTAAAGCTGGGGCTTCATCGATGAGCCACGAGATATTTTCGCTAACCTCTACGCCTTTTAAATTTGGCGAGTACTTGATCTCGATATCGCCGATATCTTCGTATTTGCTTGAGATTTTGTGAAATTTTATCTCAGCGCCCATTTTTTCTAAAACTCTGTAAGCTTCGATGCGGGTTTTGTTTAGCAAGATATTTTTTAAAATGATATGTGAATTTGGGATAATTAAAGCTGCGACCGCAAAGAAAAATGCCGAGCTTGGATCATTTGGCACGTCTATATCAAGTGGCGCAAGTGGGGCTTTCATAGGCTCCAGAGTGATCTCTAAGCCGTCACGCTTTATATCAGCTCCCATACCAGCAAGCATGCGTTCAGTGTGGTCTCTGCTTAGCTCTGGCTCGCTAAATTTGCAGCCATTTGAGTAAAGAGTCGCTAGCAAAAGCGCACTTTTTACCTGAGCTGAGGCGATCTTACTATCAAAATCAAATCTTTCAAATTTCGTCCCTCTTATACAAAGTGGAGCGTTATTTGCGTTGTTTGCGCCATCTATCTTTGCACCCATCTCATTTAGAGGCTTTGCTATCCTTGCCATCGGGCGAGAATTTAAGTATTTATCGCCACTTAGCACGAAAAAGCCATCCTGTGCGGCTAGTAACCCCATAAAAAGCCTCATCGCCGTGCCCGAATTGCCACACTCCAAAATTTCATTTGGCTCTTTTATCTTTTGTGGTGGAGTGATTATTATCTCAGCGCCATTATCTTCGATCTTTGCGCCAAGGAGCCCAATTATTTTTAAGGTATTTAGCGTGTCGCCTGCTCTTAGGTAGTTTCTAACGCGAGATGGTTTGTCGCTTAAAAGCGAAAACATCGCACATCTATGCGAGATAGACTTATCAGCCGCGATGTCGTCAATAGTTAAATTTAGACTTTTTTCTAATGGATAAATTCTCATCTTATTCCGATATTTAGCTTCTCTTTTAGCTCGCTTAAAATTTTATCCATAAGCGCGTTTATATCGTCATCTTCGAGCGTTTTTTCCATATCTTGGAATGTAAATTTAAGGCTAAGGCTGATCGCACCGTTTAGTTTTGCATCTTTATAGATATCAACCGGCAAGAACTCTTTTAGCTCTTTTAAATTTAGCCCTCTTATGCACTCATAAATTCGTCCGGCCTCGAAATTTTCAGGCACGATTAGGCTAAGATCTCTTGTCGTGCTTTGGAATTTTGAGTAAGGCACTGCAAGGATTGGCTCAAATTTAAGATTTGCAAAATCAATCTCACAGACATAAGTTTTAGGCAGATCTCTTTTTGCCTCTACTCTTGCATCGACTCTGCCGATATAGCCGATCTTTTCGCCATTTTGATAGATATGTGCCTGCTCGTATGGGCTAAGATATGAGATCTCTCGGCAAGGTTTTAGCTCAAATTTACCTATTACATTTTGCACCATCGCTGCAAATGCGTAGAAATTTGCCTCCTCACCCTTTGCGCCGTTTATCAGTGTTGGCTCTTTTAAAAGGCCTGATACGACAAAGCCTAAATTTAAACCTTGATTTGCGTTTTCATCAAAAACTTCGCCAAGCTCAAAAAGTCTAACTGAGCGTTTTGAGTTTTTGATATTTTTCTCGCTCGAGCTTAGAAGGTGATTAACAAGTGCTGGTCTAAGCGTGTTTAGCTCGTTGTTTATAGGATTTAGTATCTTGATCTTGCAAGGTTTGAAATTTAGCTCACTTAGCTCATCAAGGCTGTCAAATACGTAGTGCACGCTTTCAAAAAAGCCATTATCGGCTGCACGGCGCCTTAAATTTAAAGCATTTTTATAGTCAAAATATGTCTTATTTAGCCTATTTTTCTCTGCGAAATTTAGCGGCGTTGAGGCGATATTGTCGATGCCTATTATCCTTACGATCTCCTCGCAAATATCATGCGAATTTACGATGTCGTGGCGAAATAACGGCACTTTTACGTTAAAGCTCTCTTGCTCGACATTTACCGCGATCTCAAAGCCAAGTTTCTTTAAAATTTTAACGACATCATTTCTTGCAACCTCTTGACCGATCATATTTTTAAGCTCACCAAGTGAGATGCTAAGCGTGATAGGCTCGGTGTTTAGAAGTGATTGCTGTGAGCCTGCAAAAAGACTTAGGTTATCTTTAAAGCCAGCTAGCCTTTTAAAAAGATAGTCCGCCCCATAAGCTAAATTTGGCTCGCTACCACGGCTTGAGCGATAAACCTGATCGCCTTTTGGTAAATTTTTATTTTCAAAAATGGCTTTTGATACAACATCTGGTTTTACGTAGCTAGCCTCTACCAAGATCACCTTTGAGCCCTCATCGACCCTAGCCTCATCGCTTTGGTAAATTCCAGCAACGCCTAAATTTTTATCCTCACAAAAAACCACGCACTCGCCATTTTCGCCATTTTTGATGTCAAAAACAGCTTTTTCGCCCTCGCCTACAAGCTTAGTGTGATCATAAGCTCTAAATAAAACGCCCGTGCAAAATGTCGCGTATTCAAGCAGTCTTTCTACTAAATTTGTCTTTTGGCACTCAATTAGAGCTAGCCTCAAGCGAGTTAGTAAATTTTCATTTAGACCGCTTTTTAGCTCAAATGCTTTATACAAAAACGAGCCATTTACCTTATCTTCGGTTCGCACAGATGCGATCCTGCCGATGCCTAGTAAATTTTCGCTATCTTCATTTTCGTGGCTATCTTTCATATTTAGATCAAGTGCGGTGCAAATTTCTCTTGCGATGCCGTGTAAATTTTGGCAGTCACCTCTGTTTGCTGTGACATCGACCTCGATGATCACATCTTTAAACGCTTCAAATTCACCAAGACTTGTGCCAAGTTTTAGCTTGCCGATACTCTCATCAAGTGGCAAGATGCCGTCATTTGTCTTAGGTAGTCCTAGCTCAGTTGAAGAGCAGATCATACCGCATGACTCGATGCCTCTTAGTTTTGCCTTTTTGATCTCAAGGCCATTTGGCATCGTTGTGCCAATGAGCGCAACTGGCACAAACTGACCAGCCTCGACGTTTTTAGCACCGCACACGATCTGAAGCGTCTCGCTACCAACATCAACTTGACAAACGCTTAGTTTATCGGCGTCTGGGTGTTTTTCTCTACTTTTTACGTAGCCAACTACGATGCTTTTTGGTAAATTTATCTCTTTATAGCTATCAACTTCTAAGCCGATAGAGTTTAATGTCTTTGAAAGTGTCTCGCCGCTAACCTCGCTAAGGTCGATCCACTCATTTAACCAATGCTTTGAAATTATCATTTAAACTGCTCCAACAATCTTAAATCTCCCTCAAAAAGTGACCTTAGATCAGGCACTCTATGAAGCAACATCGCAAATCTCTCAACCCCAAGACCAAAGGCATATCCGCTTACATTTTTATAGCCAACTGCCTTAAATACATTTGGATCCACGACGCCGCATCCAAGCACCTCAAGCCAAGTAGTCTGTTTGCACACCCTGCAACCCTTACCATGGCAGAATATACAACTAATATCAACCTCAGCGCTAGGCTCCGTAAATGGAAAGAAGCTAGGGCGAAAACGCACTTCAACATCGCCAAACATATGCTTTAAAAAGCCCTCTAGCATTGATTTTAAATTTGCGAAGCTAACTTTGTCTGCATCCTCCACCACAAGACCCTCGACTTGGTGAAACATCGGTGTATGCGTTAGGTCCATATCACGTCTAAAGACAGTACCAGGCGCTATCATGCGGATAGGCGGCTTTTGATTTAGCATGGTTCTGACCTGAACTGGGCTCGTATGCGTCCTTAAAAGCCTAAAATCATCTAGGTAAAATGTATCTTGCATATCCCTTGCTGGGTGGTATTTTGGTAAATTTAGTGCCTCAAAGTTGTGAAAATCATCTTCTATAAGCGGCCCAGTCTCAAGTGAGAAATTTAGAGCTAAAAAATATTCAATTATCTTATCCATCGTGGCCATTACAGGGTGCAGCGCCCCGCTGGCAACAGGCTCGTTAAAGAGCGTGATATCAGCAGCCTCTTTTTTCATCTTGCTATCGATCTCTTGCTCGCCAAGCTCGGCCTTTTTGGCTTCTATAAGCGCGCTTAGCTCATCTCTTTGCTTGTTTAAATTTGCTGCAAATTCCTTTTTCTCATCTTCACCAAGCTCTTTTAGCTTTGCAAAGCCTTGCGCCAAGATGCCCTTTTTGCCAAAAATTTCTACCCTGACCTTCTCCAGATCATCAAGAGTTGAAATTTCATTTTTGATTTTGTTAATGAAATCTTGCAATTTTTTACCTTTAGAAATTTTTTAGTCGATTTTATAGAAAAAGAGTTAAAATCAAGATAAAAAGCGCGAAATTTAAGCACACTTTGATATAATTTCTCAAACTTTCAAAGGAGCTAAAATGACCATATTTGAAAAGATCGTAGCTGGTGAAATTCCTTGCAACAAAGTGCTTGAGAGTGAGAAATTTCTAGCTTTTAATGACATCAATCCAAAAGCGCCGATCCACATCCTCATCATCCCTAAAAAACACTATAAAAATATCCAAGAGATGGATCCAGTTTTGATGGGTGAGATGACTAAATTTATCCAAGAGGTCGCTACACTAATGGGCGTTGATAAGAGCGGATACCGCCTCATAACAAACTGCGGTGAAAACGGCGGTCAAGAGGTCATGCACCTACACTTTCACCTACTTGGTGGCGCAAAACTTGGCTGGAGCGAAGGCGTAGCCGACCCACAAAGCACATTTTAAAAATAAAAATTTAGACTCTTTTTGAGTCTAAATTTCACTTCAAAATTTTACTTTGTTAAAACATCTAAATTTAAATAAAACTATTTCCTAGTAGCTTTTACTGCTTCAAGCAGCTCTTCAAAGCCTGCTTTACTTGAATGCTCAACATCTTTTAGTATCTCAACACCTGCTAAATGTCCCTTATCTTTGTCGGCAAAAATCGCCATAGCATTGTCTAGTCCGTGATGGACATTTTCGTGATGAGCAGCTATGCTTGAGAGGGTTCTTGGATCTTTTATGATGGTATTTTTCACATCTTTTTCATACCACTTACCAAATCTACACTCATGCACATCTTGAATTTTATTTATCTCGCCAAGCAAAACACCTCTATAGCCATTTAGCTTCATATTGATGTGATCTATCTTACCGTTACTTACATTTACCTCGTTTGTGACGTTTAGTGCTTGATTTAGGATGTTTTGCGTGTTGGCATTTACGCTTGAGATGTTGCCCTCAAAGCCGCCTAAAATTTGCATCGCATTTGCTGAAATTTTAGAGAAACTCTCGCTCATTTCGATCATTGTATTCGCACTTTGCTTAAGACCATTTATATTTACTTCAACTTCAAGTGTAGCTTTTTGAGTGCGCTCAGCAAGTTTTCTAACTTCATCCGCCACAACTGCAAAACCACGTCCATGCTCGCCCGCACGAGCGGCTTCGATGGCAGCATTTAGCGCTAGCAAATTTGTCTGATCTGAGATATCTTTTATGAGATTTATGATCTCAACGATAGAATTTACGCTTCCATCAAGCGAAGAGGCGTCGTTTGAGAGATCGCCGCTCATCTGGCTCACTTGCTCGATCGAGCTTAAAATTTCAGCCGTTTGAGACTTTAGCTCACCTGTTTCTTTAAAAGTCCTCTCGTTTAAATGGTTTATATTTTCAAGCATTTTTAGGTTTTCTTCGATGGTTGATTGTAAGAAATTCATACCATCTTGATAGCTAGTAAGCAGCAAATTTACAGCCTCTTGCTTATCCTTAGCTTGCTCTTTTGGCTCGTAAGTTTTGGCATTTTTTAGCTCATTTTTAAGTGCTAAAATTTCAGCCTTTAAAGCTTCATTTTCTCTTTCTAAAGCTTCATTTTTACTACCAAGCTCTTTATTTTTGCTGTCAAAAAACATTTTTCATCCTTTAAAATTTGTAAATTATGCGTAATTATAACTCTTTTTACTTAAGCCAATCGTCTAAAATTTTAATTTGCTCTTCAACACTTTTGTTTGCCGTGCCGCCTTTTGAAGTGCGGGCCTCTTTTGAAGCGTGAAGATCTAGAAATTTAATGGCATTTTCGTCTAAATTTTCATCGACACTTTTTAGCTGCTCTACGTTTAGCTCACTTAGATCAAGCCCCAAGCTTTCGGCCTTTGCGACAGCTTTTCCGGTGATAAAATGCGCCGTTCTAAATGGGATATTTTTCTCACGCACTAGATAATCCGCCAGATCAGTGGCACTTAGATGCCCTGTTTTTGTCGCTTTTAGCATATTTTTTTCATTAAATTTAGCCGTTTTTATCATCTCATTTAGGATAGTGGCCGAGCTTAAAATGGTCGCAACACTATCAAAAACGCCCTCTTTATCTTCTTGCATATCTTTATTGTAAGCAAGTGGCAAGCCCTTCATCGTAGTTAGCAGCGCTACTAAATTTCCATTTACACGCCCAGTTTTGCCGCGTATGAGCTCGGCGACATCTGGATTTTTCTTTTGAGGCATGATAGAGCTGCCTGTGCTGTAAGCGTCACTAATGCTTACAAAGCCAAATTCTTGCGAGCTCCAAAGTATAAGCTCCTCGCAAAGCCTAGACGCATGCGTCATGAAAACACTAATGTTAAATAAAATCTCCAGCGCATAGTCACGGTCGCTCACGCTATCCATCGCATTTTGTGTGTAGCCTGCAAATCCAAGCTCACTAGCCACGATAGTTCTATCTATCTTGTGCGGCGTGCCTGCAAGGGCCGCTGAGCCAAGCGGACTTAGGTTGTTTCGCTCGTATGAGCTAACAAATCGCTCAAAATCCCTCTTAAACATAAAAGCATACGCTAGCAAATGGTAGCTAAGGCTCACTGGCTGGGCGTGCTGAAGGTGCGTGTAGCCTGGCATTAGCGTATCTTTGTAGTTTTTGGCTAAATTTGTAAGCGTGGCTATGAGCTCTTTGATGAGAGATGAAATTTCTAAATTTTTCTTTAATACATAAAATTTAAAATCAAGTGCGACTTGATCGTTTCTACTTCTAGCTGTGTGAAGTCTGCCGCCAAGCTCAGCTCCGATGATCTCGCTAAGGCGCTTTTCAACCGCCATGTGGATATCCTCATCCTCTATCTTAAAAGCAAAATTACCAGCCCTTATCTCAGCCAAAACCTCATCAAGCCCCTTTATGATCGCTTCTGACTCATCTTTTTTTAAAATTCCACAAACTCCAAGCATCTTTGCGTGCGCCTTACTGCCAGCGATGTCCTCTTCAAAAAGATTTTTATCAAAATTTATAGAAGCGTTAAATTCCTCAAGCAACTTCGAGCTAGCCTCGCTAAATCTACCCTCCCACATCTTTTTGTGAGTATTTTCATCTTTTTTCATAGCTTTGCCTTTGATTAGTTTTGCGTGATTTTAACAAAATGGTGCTTAACTAGGCTTTTACGAGCATTTTAAAAATAAATTTTTGGTCAAAAGAGTGAAATGTAATATAAAAATTATGCTAGAGTAGTAAAAAAGTTATA
This sequence comes from Campylobacter concisus, assembly GCF_015230015.1. Taxonomy (GTDB): domain Bacteria; phylum Campylobacterota; class Campylobacteria; order Campylobacterales; family Campylobacteraceae; genus Campylobacter_A; species Campylobacter_A concisus_AF. The sequence goes on from NZ_JAAKZC010000007.1 coordinate 71,211, forward strand.
TATATAATTTACATTTAAGGTTATTAAAATATAATTCACCCAGCAACTTTTTAAAAACTATTTCAAGTTTTTTGATTTATTGCCGATATAGTTATAAATGAAGAAATAAACTAAAAAGGAAGGACGATATGCAAATAGATGCAAATATGAACTCAAATGTTTTCTATCATAGCGGTTACACATCTATATCATCAAGTAGCGCTAAAACCAGCATATTAGTGTCTTCTGGCTATGGCACAAAAGATATCGTTAGAAGTAATGATGTGCATGTCGAACAAAGAGAAGAAGTTAGACAAAAACCTACAATTATTAGAAAAGAAGATGTCACAGAGTTACAAAAAAATTTAGAAAAATTACAAGATCAAAAAAGCGATATAGCTGATCAAATTTCAAGCATCCAACACCTGAAAGATCGTGATTCTATGCAAATGCTTCATCATCTAAATTTAGAACAATCAAGCATTCAAAATAACATTTTAAGTATTAAAACTCAAATGACTGAAATGGTACAGGCTTAAGACTAAGCCTTACCGATAATAGTTTTTAAAACCAAACAAAAATCCTCTAAAAAATATCCCATCGACTTATAAAAGCTACTAGCTGCGTTTTGCTCGAGCTCTTTTGCAAGTTGTTTTGCATAAGGTAAGAAAAATGAGAGACTAAAAGCAGCAAGAAGCTGCATAGACTCTTTTGTAGCCTCTTTTTTTAAGATATTTGCTATCAAAATGAGCTGATTTGAAATGCTATCAACCTCTCCCATTTTTGGCTCAAAATTTATAGCCTTATAAAATTGTGCCAAGTCATCTTTTGCACTCGAAAAATAATAACTTGCTTCAAACTTTTGTTTCAAAATTACATAATCATCACACAGAGCCGCACTACTCTCATCTTTGATAAATTTAGCGTAAAGTTCATTTCCTTTTATGTTCGCATCGCTTTTTGTCTGCGTTATCCACGCACTTGTCTTTTTGATACGCATAAAAGATGAGACACCCAAGATGTCATTAAAATTTGTAGCAAGTGCAGCCGCTACGACGCTGTAAAGCTCTCCAAGTCTCAAATTTAATCCTTAAGCTTCAAATATCTAAGTCTAAGCGCATTTAGTACGACAGTGACCGAGCTTAAGCACATCGCCATAGAGCCATAAACTGGGCTTAAAAGCAGTCCAAATACCGGATATAGCACGCCAGCAGCCACTGGTATGCAAATGGCGTTATACATAAATGCCCAAAACAAATTCTCTTTTATGTTAGCAATAGTCGCATTTGCAAGCTTTACAAGCCCGCTCACGCCACGCAGATCGTTTTTTACAAGCACGATATCACCAGCGCCTTTAGCGATGTCTGAGCCTGAGTTCATAGCGATGCCAACACTTGCTTCTTTAAGTGATGGCGAGTCGTTTATGCCGTCCCCTACAAAGATCACGCCACCTCGGCTCATGAGCTCTTTTACCTTGTTAAATTTATCCTCAGGCAGCATATTTGCATAATATTCACTCACATTTAGCTTGCTAGCGATATTTGCCACTACTTTTTTATCATCACCTGAGAGGATCACGCTTTGTAAATTTAGCCTTGAAAGCTCGTTTATAACGTCATTTGCTTCATTTTTTAGCTCATCACTTAGCGTTAAAAAGCCACTAAATTTTTGATTTAGCGCACAAAGTATGACGCCGCTTCCATCATTTGCAGCCTCTTTTATCGCTTCACTATCCGCTTCATTTAGCAAGATGTCGTTTGCTGCGAGTAGTTTTTCGTTGCCTATTATTATTTTATTGTTCTCATCTTCATAGACGATGCCTTGACCGACTACGTTTTGAAATTTACCATTTAGCTTTTGTAAATTTATGCAATTTTGTTTTGCATATCTTACGATCGCTTTTGAGATCGGATGCTCGCTTAAATTTTCAGCAGATGCCACTAGCTCTAGCTCTTTTTCGCTCAAATTTGAACTTTTGACGCTGATTAGCCCCTTACTTAGCGTGCCAGTTTTGTCAAATGCTACAAATTTAGCATCTTTTATAAGCTCCAAAACCTCTGGATTTTTCACCAAAATCCCAGCCTTCGCACCACGCGAGAGGGAGCTTACGATTGCTATTGGCGTGGCAAGTCCTAGTGCGCATGGGCATGAGATGATAAGCACGCAGATTGCGCTAGAGATCGCATAGGCGAAATTTCCACTAAAAATTATCCATATTAAAAATGTAAGAACTGAGATCGCCACGACACTTGGCACAAAGATGTTTGCTATCTTGTCAGCCAGCCGTCCGATAGGCATCTTTTTGGAGCTAGCGTCGCTTAGTAGGTTTAAAATTTGAGATAGCAAGCTCTCAAAAGAGCTCTTCATCACTTTTACGCTTATGTAGCCATTTGTGTTTAGAGTGCCGGCAAATACGCTATCTCCTACCTCTTTATAAACTGGCAAGCTCTCTCCTGTAAGCATAGAAGCATCTATCTCAGCGCCACCTTGAACTATCACGCCATCACTTGGGATGTTGTAGCCATTTTTTACGATGACGATGTCGCCTACTTTTAGCTCATTTACATTTACCTCTTTGCTCTGTCCATCTGGCATGACCAAAAGGGCGGTCTTTGGTGAAATTTTAAGTAGGGTCTTTAGGTAGTCGCCTGCCTTTGCCTTTGAGCGCTCTTCAAGATACTTGCCAAGCAAAACAAAGGATATTATCATCGCTGCGCCCGAGATATAGACGTTTTTTAGATCATCTGGGATAAAATCTGAAAAGATCACAACAAAGAGCGAGTATAAAAATGCACTGCCGCTTCCAAGAGCTACAAGCACGTTCATATCGTAGTTTTTGTTTTTAACAGCCTCTATGGCGTGAGTAAAGAAGTCTTTGCCACTAAAAGCTAGCACCAAAAACGCTAAAACTAGCATGAGTAAATTTACTAGCAAGTTATGAGGCGCGAACATCTCAAGCGCCATGATGACCATGCTTGCTAGAAATGCAAATATAAATTTATTTCTTATCAAGGTTATATGCTCGTCTCTTTTGGCTTCAAATTCATCGATATTTGTCGCCACAAAGTAGCCAAGCTTCTTTATCTTTTGCTCTAAAGCTTCACGCACGCTGGCGTCTTTTAGGATAAACTCACCGCTTGCGTTTGCAAAATTTACATTTGCTTCAAGCACCCCATCTATCTTTTTAGAAACTTTCTCGATAGCGTTTGAGCAGTTTACGCAGCTCATTCCCGCTATATTTAGCTTGACTTTTAAAGGCATATCAAAGCTCCTTTATAACGTCAAATCCCAGATCAGCCATTTCTGATTTAAATTTCTCTACATCACTATCTTTTATATCAAGGCTTACTTGTCTTGGCTCTTTGCTAAGATCGACTTTTATCTCGCCAAAGTCGTCCTCAAGTGCGTTTTTTATAGTGTTTGCGCAGTTTTGGCAGTGAATGTTATTTACCTCAAATGTTTTCATATTATCTCCTTTATCATGTGGTCGTATTCGTGTAAATTTATGATCTTTTTGGTGTTAAATTTAAAGCCAAGGCTCTCGTAAAATTTACGAACTTTTGGCTTATTTATATCAACTATCAGAGAGACCTTTTTATGTCCTAGCTCTTTTGCTTTGATAAATGAGTGCATTATAAGCTCTCTTGCAAGCCCTTGACCTCTAAATTTCTCTTCAACTGCTATGCTATCTATATAAAACTCATCGTCAAAGCACTCTTTTTCTATCTGGGCGTCTTTGCCAAGAGCTTTTAGGTGCTGCGAAATTTCTCTATCAAGCAGCCACGCGTCGCCACCAAAATATGCACACATCGCAGCGATGATCACGTCGTCACGCTTATAGACATAGACATTTTTATAGCTAAGTCTATTTGTCTCGCTTTTAAAAAATTTCTCCAAAATTTCATCGCTTTTTATAGGATCGTCGTAGCCACTTAGCTTGTAGGCGATATCCTCCATCGCTAAATTTAGTAGTTTTATGCAGATTTTTGCATCTTGTTTTTGAGCGTTTTTTATCATGGGTATGATTATATGCCTTTAGCTTAAATTTTTACCAAATATTTTTTCAAATTTACAAATTAAGCGCTTTAGCAGGCAAACTAAAAATGTTTTAAAAAAGTATAAAATTTTTTTAGTTATAATCCGTAAAAAATTTATTTAAGGATATTTATGGGACGAGCATTTGAGTACCGAAGAGCGGCAAAAGAAGCTAGATGGGATAAGATGAGCAAGGTATTTCCAAAACTTGCAAAGGCTATAACTGTAGCGGCAAAAGATGGCGGATGTGATCCAGATATGAACCCAAAACTTCGTGCAGCCATCGCAGCAGCAAAAGCTGAAAATATGCCAAAAGATAACATCGATGCGGCTATAAAAAGAGCAAATGGCAAAGATAGCGCTGATATCAAGACTATCTTTTATGACGGCAAAGCAGCTCACGGCGTGCAAATCATCGTTGAGTGCGCGACTGATAACCCAACAAGAACAGTTGCAAATGTAAAAGCGATATTTAGCAAAAATGGCGGAGAAATTTTGCCAAGTGGCAGCCTTAGCTTTATGTTTACAAGAAAGAGCGTTTTTGAGCTTGAAAAACCAAGTGCTGACATCGAAGAGATCGAGCTTGAGCTCATTGATTACGGACTAAGCGATATCGAAGAAGACGAAAATGCGCTATTTGTTTATGGCGATTACGCAAATTTTGGCACACTTCATGAAGGCATAGAGAAGCTAAATTTAGTAGTTAAAAAAGCTTCACTTCAGTACTTACCAAATCAAACCGTGAGCCTAGATGAAGAGCAAATGCTTGAGGTTGAGAGGCTTCTTGACAAACTAGAAGACGACGATGACGTCCAAGCAGTTTATACAAATATCGAGTAAAAAGGAGCAACATGCGTTTTGATGAGTTAAAAGTTTATGATATAAATTTAGACGAGCTAAAAAAAGATAAATTTGCAGTTTTAAAGACAGAAAAAGGCGATATCAAACTTGAGCTTTTTGCCGATGATGCACCGCAAGCTGTTGCAAATTTTGTCCATTTGATAAAAACAGACTTTTATAATGGCCTAAATTTTCACAGAGTTATACCAAATTTCGTCATCCAAGGCGGCTGCCCAAATGGCACAGGCACAGGTGGTCCTGGCTGGAGGATAAAATGCGAATGCGACAACCAAAAGGTAAAACACGAGCGTGGTAGCCTTAGCATGGCTCACGCAGGCCGTGACACTGGCGGATCACAGTTTTTCATCTGCCACAGCAAGCAACCTCATCTTGACGGCGTGCATACAGTCTTTGGAAAGTGCGCTGATGACGAGAGCTTAAAGGTACTTGATGCTATCAGACAAGGCGACAAGATCCTCTCAGCAGAGATCAAGCAGAGCCTATAAAAGGGGAATTTATGGATAGTGCAAAAACGCAAAAAAGTCTCTTTGTGAGGCTATTTACCAATCTCGCCATTTGGGTTGTGATAGGTATAGTTGGCGGTGTTATCGTCGGTATGGTCGCACCTGAGCTTGGCATAGCGAGCAAGCCAGGCATTGATTATTTTATAAAAGCCCTTAAAATTTTAATCGGCCCTATCATCTTTTTAACGATCGTTTCAGGCATCGTCGGACTTGAGAGCCTAAAAGATCTTGGCACCATCGGGCTTAAGGCATTTATCTACTTTGAGATAGTTAGCACGCTTGCTCTTGCTGTTGGTATCATCTTTGGCGAGACGCTTCGCCCAGGACATGGCATGAACCTTGACTACACTCAGCTTGACGCCTCAAGTGTGGCTAAATTTACATCTCAAGCTGGAAATATGGATGCAAATAGCGGCTTTTTAGCACATACGCTTCATCTTTTAAGAGGCGCCGTGCCAGTGGATGACATCTTCCCTTACGTGCATATACTTGATCCATTTATAAAATCAAACACACTTCAAGTGCTTTTCATGGCGATAGTAGTTGCCATCGTGCTTTCGCTACTTGCTCATGATAAAAAGCAAGCTTGTCTAAAACCGCTTGAATTTATCCAGCACTACGTCTTAAAGCTTCTTACTTGGCTTATGTTATTTAGCCCAGTGGCGGCATTTTCAGCGATGGCTTACTTGATCGGTAAATTTGGCATCGGAACGCTTCTTGGTATGATGGAGCTTCTTGTCGTTATGGCGCTTGCAAGCTGCTTTTTCATCTTTGTCGTGCTTGGCGTCATTTGCTACTTTGCAAAGGTCAATGTCTTTAAATTTATGCGCTTTATCTCAAAAGAGGTCTTGGTCGTTTTTGCGACAAGCTCGAGCGAAACAGCTCTTGCGCCACTTATGCAAAAGCTAGAAGCAGCTGGTATAAATAGAGGCGCAGTTGGCCTTATCATCCCAACTGGTTACTCATTTAACCTTGACTGCACCAACATCTACCTAAGCCTAAGCGTTATCTTCTTAGCGCAAGCATTTAATATCCCACTAACTTTTGAACATCTAATAAGCATACTAATCGTGCTAATGATCACAAGTAAAGGCGCGGTTGGCGTGACAGGCTCAGGCTTTGTCGTCCTTGCAGGAACTCTAAGTGCGCTTCCAAGCACTGGCATACCAGTAGTCACCGTGGCTGTGCTACTTGGCGTTGATAAATTTATGTCAGAGATGCGTGCTGTTGGTAACCTTTGCGGCAATGCCGTTGGCTGCATGGTCGTATCTATCTGGGACAAAAAGGTCGATATGGAGAAATTTAGATACGCACTAGATCATCCAGACGAATTTCACTTCCACTCATAATAGAGTTTTTTAAGGGGCAAATTGCCCCTTTTTATCTTAAAATTTACTTCAAAACTTAAAGTGTTTATACCCTATTTCTACAATACCTAGTGAAAATTTATAAATTTTATTTTTAAATATAGAAACTAATATTATAATTATTGAAAATTTTAATTTGGAGGAGTTATGAAGACATTAGGTATCATAGGCGGCATGGGACCACTTGCCACGGCTGATCTATACAAAAAGATCATCGATATAACCCCAGCAACTTGCGATCAAGAGCATCTACACATCGTTATCGACTCATACGCACAGATAGAAGATAGGACAAAATTTATCATGGGCGAGGGAGAAAGTCCGCTTCCAAAGCTAATTCAAAGCGCTAAACTTTTAAAAAATGCAGGATGCGATGCGATGCTAATGGCTTGCAACACGGCTCACTACTTTGCCCCAAGCATCGAAAAAGAGGCTGGAGTGAAAATTTTGCACATTGCAAAAGTTACCATAGATGCCTTGCAAAAGAAATATCCGCACGCCAAAAATATCGCTGTCATCGCAACAAGTGGCACAAAAAAAGCAGGCGTTTATGATCAAATTTTAAAAGAGCGCGGGCTAAAAAGCGTGGATTTTAGCAAAGAGACGCAAGATGTCATCATGGAGTGCATCTACAAGGGTGTCAAAGCTGGCAAACTAGAAGAGTATGTGCCGGTATTTTATGAAGTGCTTTCGAACATTGAAGCTGATGTTTATATCGCAGGCTGCACCGAGATACCAATGTTTTTACCATTTATCAGTAGTGAGTATAAATTTATAGATGCGACATTTGAACTAGCAAAAGCTGGCGTAGAATTTGGACTAGAAAAGAGAGTATTTTGATTAAATTTAGCTAGGAGTTCCTAGCTAAATTTTCGTTTTAACTGCAAAAATCCTACAACTTATACTAAGTTTTTATAGTAGAAATTTTGAGATCAAATTTAGCTGGAGTATTTTGGCTAAATTTTAAATTTTTAACTCCAAAGATCGCTTATATTAAATTTCTAATATCAGGCGATTAAATTTTTGGGCATTTACAAAAAGCAAATTTTATAGTGAAATTTAGAAAGTATCTTTAAATTCTGATTGAGGTATTTTATAAAAATTTTCAAATTTCATATTAGAAATTTAAAAGTGAGCTACGTTTTATTATTTGATAGTTTAAATTTAAAAAAGCCTTGCAGGATCTTCCCGCAAGGCCATAAATTTAAGCTTTTGGACCAGCTTTAGCGTATTCAACGCCCTCTTTTACATCTTCATAGCGTTTGAAATTTTCAACAAACATTTTAGCAAGCTTGTCGCGTGAAATATTGTACTCAGCTGGGTGCGTCCATGTATTTATTGGATTTAGCAGTTTTGTCTCGACACCACCTAGCTCTTTTGGGATAGCGAAGTTAAATTTATCAAAATTTTCAAATTCGCATTTTGTGATGCTACCATCTAAGATTGCATTTATGCAAGCACGTGTTGCTTTTATGCTCATACGCTTACCAACGCCGTAAGCACCGCCGCTCCAGCCTGTATTTACAAGATAGACATTAACGCCGTGCTTATCGATCTTCTCGCCAAGTAGCTTTGCATAGACGGTTGGGTGAAGTGGCATAAATGGCTCGCCAAAGCAAGCGCTAAAAGTAGCTACAGGCTCAGTTATACCACGCTCTGTGCCAGCAACTTTTGCTGTATAGCCGCTCAAAAAATAATACATCGCCTGCTCTTTTGTGAGCTTCGCAACTGGAGGAAGCACGCCAAAAGCGTCAGCGCTTAAAAAGATGATGTTTTTTGGATGGCCAGCGCTTGAGCTTGGCTCGTAGTTGTCGATGTGATAGATCGGATAGCTCACGCGTGTGTTTTCAGTCTTTGAGCCATCTTTGTAATCAACCACTCCGTTTTCATCAGCCACTACGTTTTCAAGTAGCGCGTCACGCCTGATCGCTGCGTAAATTTCTGGCTCGCTATTTGGATCAAGGTTGATACATTTTGCGTAGCAGCCGCCCTCAAAGTTAAACACACCATCATCGTCCCAGCCGTGCTCGTCATCGCCTATTAGTTTGCGTTTTGGATCGGTTGAAAGTGTCGTTTTACCAGTGCCAGATAGGCCAAAAAATAGCGCTGTATCGCCCTTTTCGCCTACGTTTGCAGAGCAGTGCATGCTTAGCTTGCCCTCAAGTGGCAACCAGTAGTTCATCATAGAAAAAATGCCCTTTTTCATCTCACCGCCATACCATGTGCCACCGATTACCGCGACATTTTCTTCGACATTAAAGATAACAAAAACTTCTGAATGTAGTCCGTCAGCCTTGTAATCCTCATTTTTTGTCTTGCAAGCGTTATATACTACAAAATCAGGCTCAAATTTAGCCAGCTCCGCTTCACTTGGACGGATGAACATATTTTTTACAAAGTGCGCTTGCCACGCTACTTCGGTGACAAAGCGGACTGATTTTTTGCTCTTTTTACTAGCTCCACAAAATGCATCTTGGATGAAAATTTCCTTACCACTAAGCTGCTCTTTTGCTTTTTTAAGAAGCTTGTCAAATAGCTCTTTTGTGATAGGCTGATTTATCTTGCCCCAAGCGATGTATTTTTGGCTTGGGTCTTGCTTGACAAAGTACTTGTCTTTTGGGCTTCTACCTGTAAAAATTCCAGTATCGACCATAAATGTGCCATTACTTGAGACTCTGCCCTCGTTATTTGCCTTTTCAAGCTCAAAAAGCTCGTCGTAGCTTAGATTGTGATTTATCTTTTTGATCTCTTTTAGACCTAGCTCGTCTAGCTTATTTATCATGTTGTTTCCTTTTAAATTTTCGTTTCTTTATAAATTTGACCTAAAAGTCATCAAAATGTTAATCAAATTTCGCTTAACACTATCTTTTTAAAAGTGGCAAATTTATTTAAATCTAGCCACCACTTGATTGTTTGCAACGCTTTGACCTTTACTAACCTCTATAGAGCCTATGATGCCATCTTTTGGGGCTTTGACCTCTATCTCCATCTTCATCGCTTCAAGCACGACTATGGCCTGACCTTTTTTGACATGATCTCCTGCGCTAACTAAAATTTTATGCACAGCGCCTGGCAAGCTTGCGACGATATCATTTTCTGTTGCACCTGCTACTGCACTTTTGGCGCTTTTTACGCTCTTGCCTTCAACTTCAGTGATTGATTTTACTTGGATACTGTCGTTAAAACCTTCGCTTACTTCAACGTTGTAGCGACTACCATTTACCACGACGCTATATCTGCCGCTTTGAGTTTGTCTGCCCTCATTTGCCTTGGTGTTTAGATCGATCTTTCTTACATTTACTTTGGCTTCGCCTTTTAAGAACGCGATGCCTTTTTCTTTACAAGCTGCTGCTATAAAGACGTTTTCTTCGGTAACTTTGATCTTATTTTGTTTTAAAATTTCTTTCACGTGCGCAAGCGACTTACTCTCATCTTTATCAGCTATATCAACAGCGTGTTTTGTTGTTGGTTTTAAGCCTAGCTGCTCGCTAGCAAGCTTAATAATCTCTTTATCAGGCGTAACTGGGGTCTTGCCAAAGTAGCCAAGCACCATTTTGCCGTATCCCTCAGCGATCTTTTTCCACTTGCCAAACATCACGTTATTAAAGGCTTGTTGGAAGTAAAACTGGCTAACAGGGGTCACTGAGGTGCCGTACCCGCCCTTTTGCACCACTTCACGCATAGCAAGGATGACCTCTGGAAATTTATCTAAGATGTTGTTATCTCTCATCATCTGGGTATTTGCAGTGAGCGCGCCACCAGGCATAGGTGAAAACGGTATGAGCGGGCTTACTTGCACAGCTTCAGGCGGTAAGAAATACTCTTTTAAACAATCATTCAAAACGCTTTCATATTTTAAAATTTTCTCCACGTCAAGTCCGCCAAGATCGTAGTTTTTGCCTTTTACTGCATGAAGCATGGTTAAGATATCTGGCTGACTTGTTCCGCCACTTACTGGGCTAGCGGCTAGATCTATGCCATCAACGCCAGCTTCAAGCGCTGCAAGATAGCAAGCAACACTTACGCCTGCAGTTTCATGCGTGTGAAGTCTGATATGAGTTTTTTCTGGGAGAAGTTTTCTAGCCATTTTTATGGTTTCATAGACCTTTTGTGGGCTACTTGTGCCACTTGCATCTTTAAAGCAAACGCTGTGATAAGGGATATTTGCATCTAAAATTTCTCTTAAAATTTTCTCATAAAATTTAACATCATGAGCTCCTACACAGCCACTAGGTAGATCCATCATAGTAACGACAACTTCGTGTTTTAGCCCGTGATGAGCGATCCTCTCGCCTGAATATTTTAAATTTTCAACATCATTTAGTGCGTCAAAATTTCTAATAGTAGTAGTTCCATGTTTTTTGAAAAGTTTTGCGTGAAGGTCAATTAGCTCACGGCTGCCAGTGTCAAGTGTGACAGTATTTACGCCACGGCTTAAGGTTTGAAGATTTGCTTTAGGTCCTACGATGCTTCTAAATTTATCCATCATCGCAAAAGCGTCTTCATTTAGGTAAAAATAAAGGCTTTGAAATCTCGCTCCTCCGCCAAATTCAAAATGCTCTATGCCAGCCTCTTTGGCTGCTTCAAGCGCGGGCAAAAAGTCGTTCATAAGCACTCTAGCGCCATAAACAGACTGAAAGCCATCTCTAAAGGTCGTATCCATAACATCGATAAATTTCTTTGCCATATTTCACCTCATTAAATTTATAAATTTACTAAAAAGCGGTCATAAAAAATGGCTAAATTTGACAGAAACTCAAATTAGCCATTTTACTTGTTTTTGGTATTTTACAACCAAAAACTTTTATATCATTTAAAAAGTGAGAGTAAGAAGTTAAATAATCCGCCGTGGCTCGCATCAAGCATCGGCTTTATCTCCATCAAAAAGACGCAGAAAAATACTAAAACTGCCACTTGGATGATGATGTAAGGCACCACGCCTTTATAAATAGCAGCTGTTTTTATCTCAACAGGTGCGACTGATCTTAAGAAAAATAGACTAAATCCAAATGGCGGCGTCAAGAATGAAGTTTGTAAATTCATAGCAACTAGGATCGCTAGATAGACTGGGTTTATGCCTAGTTTTGCGGCGATTGGCACCAAGATAGGAAGCACGATATATGAAATTTCAACAAAATCTATAAAAAAGCCAAGCACAAAGATAACAGCCATACTAAAGATGATAAAGCCCCACTTCTCGCCTGGTAAATTTGTCATGAAATTTTCAACTATCTCATCGCCTCCAGTGTAGCTAAAGACCATAGAAAAGGCAGTCGCACCAACAAGTATAGCAAAGACTAGAGCTGTAGTTTTTACGCTCTCAGCCAAAGCCTCTTTCATCATAGAAAATGAAAATGTCCTATAAAATATTGCCAAGATGATAGCGCCAACGCAGCCAAATGCTGAACTTTCAGTCGGTGTAGCGATACCTGCAAAGATAGAGCCAAGCACACAAATAACTAGCAAAAGTGGAGGGAAGATCGCAATTAGCGCTCTAACGATCTGCTTAAATTTACTAACGCCGCTCTCATCTTTTACGATAGGAGCGACTTCTGGCTTAAGATAAGCAGCTATCAAAATATAAACTATATAAACTCCAACTAGCGTGAATCCTGGCACAATGGCTTGGTGAAAAAGCTCGCCAACTGGCACTGAGAAGATGTCGCCCAAGATGATAAGCACGATAGAAGGTGGGATGATCTGACCAAGCGTACCAGCAGCGCATATCGTGCCACATCCTAGGGATTGGTCGTATTTATACTTTAGCATTACAGGCAAGCTTATAACGCCCATAGCAACAACGCTAGCACCTACAACGCCAGTTGATGCAGCAAGAAGCGCTCCAACTAAGATAGTGCTTATCGCGATACCGCCTCTGATTTCTCCAAAGAGCATACCCATGCTCTCAAGTAGTCTCTCGGCTAGCTTTGACTTTTGAAGCACGACGCCCATAAAGACAAAGAGTGGAACTGCTATGAAAATTCTACTCTCCATGATAGAGAAAATCCTATAAGGCATGAAGTTAAACATATCTTTAAACACTTCTATACTGCCAAGTAGTCCATCGCCATCGCTAAGGCTCTCTACAACGCTGCCAACCATGCCAAATATCATCGCAACCGCACCAAAGGTAAATGCCACTGGAAAGCCAATGCCAAGCATCAATAGTGCGGCTATAAACATTATCAATCCAGCCATATTTTCTCCTTACTAGCTTTCTTATAGCGATTTAAATTTTTTATAAAAAAGCCGATCGCAAAAAATACAAGCACATAAAATGAAAAAGGGATCATCGCTTTTATGATCCATCTATGGGTAAGACCGCCTGGATCTGCGCTGGCCTCTGCCGAGCTGTAAGCATCTCCTACAAATCCAAATGATAAATTTGAAACCAAAAGCGCAAATGGTATGATAAAAAATACAGTACCAAGCATATTTACAAGGGCTTTATTTCTTTCTGAAAATTTAGCATAAAAGATATCAACTCTAACATGTGCGTCCTCTTTTAGAGCATAGCTCATGCCAAGTAGAAATATCACAGCAAAAAAGTGCCACTCAAGCTCCTGAAATGCAACGTTGCCGTAAGAAAAAAAGTATCTTGCCACAACGTTAAAAAAAACGTCTATTATCATCAAAGCCATAATAAACATACAAATATAGCCGACTATATCACCAGCTTTGTCAAAAAATCTCTCAATCTTATCCATTAAAAACCTTTAATAGTTCATTTATCATGATGATGAGCACACAAACTGGTGCTACATATCTTAGTAAAAAATACCATGTATTAAATACAAAATCACTCATATATGGGCTAAATAGTACATATAAAGCATCTTTTTTCATAAAATATCCTACAAATATCGCTCCGCCGATACCGCTAATTGGTAGCAAGATATTTGAAGCGGTAAAGTCTAGGAAGTCAAAGAAATTTTTACCAAATATCATAAATTTATCGCCAATATTTTCTATATTTGATAAAAGACATAAAAATCCCACTATGAAAATCCCAGCTCCAACTATGCAAAGCGCTTTTTTCCTACTCATGCCATACTCTCTGATCAAGAAAAAGACAAATGGCTCGACGATAGAGATGGCTGAAGTGATACCAGCAAAAATGAGCGCAGCAAAAAATGCCACCGCTAAAATTTGACCTATCGCGCCAAGCTTAGCAAATAGCGTTGGTAGCGAGATAAAGACAAGACCTGGTCCTTGAGACGGAGTAGCGCCAAATTCAAATATAAAGGTAAAAATAACAAGACCTATCATAATAGCAAGCGCGATATTTATGAAGACGATACTAAGCGTTGAAGTGGCTAAATTTGTATCATCGCTTAGGCTAGCTGAATAGGTGATGATCGCTGCCATACCAAGAGATAGTGTCCAAAATGCAAGGCCAAGAGCAAGCAAGAGTGAGTTAAATGAAATTTTGCTAAAGTCAGGAATGAGTAAAAACTCGGCTGATTTCACAAAGCCATCCATCGTTATAGAGTAAAAAAGCATGATCAAAACCATGATAAATAGGCTTGGCATCATCCAAACATTTAGCTTCTCTATGCCACTTTTTACGCCTTTTGATAGGATAAAAAAGCAAGCTGCAAATGCTATAATAAAGTAAAGTGTCTGCTCGCCAAGACCATGCGTCAAAAGATCGTTAAATATCACTTTTGAGCTATCTATATCGCTTGGGAGACCAGTAAATGAGAGCGTGAAATATTTAAAGACCCAGCCGATGATCACGATGTAATATGATGAGATGATAGCCGCTGTCACCATGGCTAAAATTCCAACCAGTTGCCATAAATTTTTATTTTTAGCTGCTAGCTTTCTAAAGGCATTAACGCTGTCACTCTCACTAAGCTTGCCAATACTAAGCTCTGCCATAAAGATAGGCACACCAACTAGAAAAGTTATCAAAAGATATAGGATAATAAACGCCGAACCGCCGTTTTCACCAACCATGTATGGAAATTTCCATGCATTGCCAAGTCCGACAGCCGATCCAGCGACTGCTAGGACATAGCCTATTTTAGAAAATTGTTCTTTTGCCATATTATGAGATCTCCCTTATTAACACCACCAGAACTAAAAGTGGAGCCACAAATCTAATTAAAAAATACCAAATTTTAAATATAACCTTGCCCATATAAGGCACAAATAGCTCTTTTAAAAGCTCAAATTTCATAAAGTAGCCAACAAAGATAGCAAACAAGATGCCACCAAGTGGGAGCATGATATTTGAGCTTAGATAATCAAGTAGGTCAAAAAAGCTCTTACCAAAAAATGTAAGCGCATCTTTAAATTCACTTGTGCCACTTAATGCGCATAAAATTCCTAAGATATAAACCACGCAAGCAACGATTAGAATTGATTTGTTTCTACTAAATTTTAGGCTTTTGCTTAAGAAAAATATAAACGGTTCAACCATCGAGATAACCGAGGTGATGCCAGCAAAAAATAGTGATATAAAAAATGTAAATGCCAAGAAATTTCCAAGCAAGCCAAGCTTAGCAAATAGCGTCGGTAGCGAGATAAAAGCAAGCCCTGCGCCTTTTGATGGCTCTGAGCCAAACTCAAATGTAAATGTAAAGACGATAAGGCCGATGATGACGCTTATTATGATGTTCGCAAAGACGACATAGAGTGAAGAGGTAAATAAATTTGTATCATCGCTTAGACTTGATGAGTAGGTAAGGATGCAGCCAATGCCAACGCACATCGTAAAAAAAGCAAGTCCAAGAGCGTTTAAAACAGCTGCCTGATCTATCTTTGAAAAATCAGGCACTAGTAGAAATTTAGCCGCTTTATCAAAGCCCTCCATGCCAAAAGAGTAGCCAAGCATAAGTAAAAGCAAGATAAAAAGAGCTGGTATGAGATAGACATTTATGCGCTCGATGCCGCTTTTTACACCTTTTGTAAGGATGAAAAAGTAGGCAAAAAACGCGATGCTAAAGTATAAAATTTGTTCATTTATGCCATTTGAGGTGAAATTTACAAAAAACGTCTCTGAACTTGCGATATCTTGAGGTAGCTCACTAAGACTTAAAATGACGTATTTTAAAACCCAGCCAATGATGAGCGTGTAAAAAGAGGCTATAAATAACCCGGTCACCATGATAACGCCAGCAAATTTCCAAGAATTTGCCCCTTTTGTAGCTAGGCTTTTAAACGCTCCAACCGTATCAAGGCGTGAAATTTTACCCATCGCCATCTCAGCAAAAAATATGCTAAGACCAACAGCAAAGGCAAAAAATAGATATATAAGGATAAATGCCGAACCGCCGTTACTGCCGACCATGTATGGAAATTTCCACGCATTACCAAGGCCGATAGCCGCTCCAATTATCGATAAGACAAAGCCAATTTTACTAAATCTCTCTGCCATTATTTACCTGCCATCTGGTAGATCATTATCGCACAAATGGCAACTGGCACGACATATCTTAAGAAAAAGTACCAAATTTCAAAAAATGCTCTTCCCATAAAATCGCCAAAGAGCAGATATAAACTCTCTTTTTTAAGCCTGTAGCCAACAAAAAAGCTAAATACGATAGCGCCTATTGGCATCATGATATTTGATGTGAGAAAGTCAAGCGCGTCAAAAAATGGCTTACCGCAAACACTAAAAGCACTTGATGTGTCTGAATAATATGAAAGTATGCAAAAGATACCCAAGATATAGACAAAAGCGCCGATGTAAAGAAGCGCCATTTTTCTTGAAATTTCAAATTTCCTAACCAAATAATAAGCAAAAGGCTCGATCATCGAAACTGCACTCGTAATGCCAGCAAACAATAACGATACAAAAAATGCGACCGCCATGACGTTGCCAACGATGCCAAGCTTTGCAAAAAGCGTGACAAGCGAGATAAAAATAAGGCCTGGACCACTTGCCGTGCTATCAGCCCCATAAGCAAATATAAAGGTAAAAACAACAAGCCCCATCATAATGCCTATTAAGATGTTTATAAAGATGATAGAGAGGGTTGATTTTATTAAATTTGTGCGCTCTGGTAAATTTGCAGCGTATGTTGGTATGACTCCAACACCCATAGATAGTGAGAAAAACGCAAGGCCTAGAGCTTGCAAAACAACATCTGGCGTGATCGCACTAAAATTTGGTACAAATAAAAATTTAGCCGCCTTCACAAAGCCATCTCCCATGCTAAGCGCGTAAAAAAGCATGCAAACTAGCAAGACAAAAAGGCTTGGCATCATCCATATATTTAGTTTTTCTATGCCACTTTTTACACCTTTTGAAACGGCAAAAAAAACCATCAAAAAGACTAGGCTAAAGCATAGCACGGCGCTGCTTAAATCATTTGATAAAAGTGTGTTAAACTGCTCCCCTGCAGCTTTTGTGTCAGATAAAAGTGGCGAAAAACTAAGATAGATATACTTTAAAATCCAGCCAATAACCACCATATAAAATGAAGCTATGAGGATTGCGCCGATCATGAAAAAGCCAGAGAGCGACCACACTTTTTTATTTTTTGGAGCAAGTTTGTAAAGAGAGCTTACGATGTCGCTTTCGCCAAGTTTGCCGATGCTAAGCTCTGCCAAAAACGCCACAAATGCGATAGCAAATGTAAGAAGCAAGTATAAAATTATAAATGCCGAACCGCCGTTATTTCCCACCATCGTAGGAAATTTCCAGGCATTGCCAAGACCCACAGCAGAACCAGCCATCGCAAGAACAAAGCCTATCTTTGAAAATTTTTCGTTCATTGAAAACCTAAGATTAAGAATAAATTAAATTCTTTCAAAGATAGCATAAAAAAACTTTCATTTTTCTAAGCCAAGAATTTTTTATAGGCAATTTAAATTTTTAGTGTTTTTATTTGAAACAAAGTTTTGTTTTTGTAATATTACGGCTCATAAAGTTTAAGTAGGGGACAGATCCGAAAGAGCTTTAAATTTTAAAGGAGCAACGATGAAAAAGATCGTGTTTTTAATTCTTGGTCTTGCTGCATTCGCATTTGGCGCTGACGGTGAGATGATCAGATCATATTCAGTTATCGCTGGCGGTATCGGCCTTGGCCTTGCAGCTCTTGGCGGTGCTATTGGTATGGGTAACACAGCTGCTGCAACTATCAGCGGAACAGCTAGAAACCCTGGCGTTGGTAGCAAACTTATGACTACAATGTTTATCGCACTTGCGATGATCGAAGCACAAGTTATCTACGCACTTGTTATTACACTTATCGTTCTTTACGCAAACCCAATGCTTGGCTAAGCGTAAAGCTTAAATTTAGCCCCTTTTGGGGCTTTTGTTCTTTTTTGCGATCATGGTGGAATTGGTAGACACGCTATCTTGAGGGGGTAGTGCCGTTAGGTGTGCGAGTTCGAGTCTCGCTGATCGCACCATCTTATCTCTCTTTCTAAATCAAAATCTTAAATTTCTAAGATATAAAACAAGGAAAATTTTATGTTAGACAAAAAACGTGCCTTAAAACAATTACAAAATGAAGCAGACGATGCCGCTATATACTCACTTCTAGAAGCTAGCGAAAAAGACGATGAGAATAAAAAAATACTTCGCAAATTAATCACCGAAGAAAGACGTCATTATGCTTTTTGCCAAAAGGTAACTGGTGAAAGCAGAAGTGCAAATTTATTTAAAGTTATTTTCTATACGATACTTGTTAAAATTTTTGGCACATCTTTTACCCTAAAATTTATGGAGTCGCGCGAAGAAAATGCTGAGAAATTTTATCTTGACATCGTAGATGAATATCCTGAGGCTCGTGATATTTATGAAGAGGAGATGAACCATGAAAATAGTCTAATCTCCATGTTAAAAGACACAAAACTCGTAAATGCTGGTGGCATCGTGCTTGGCATGAATGATGCGCTAGTTGAGCTAACAGGCACACTTAGCGGCATCGCACTTGCTTTTTCAAACACAAAATCAGTTGGCGCAACAGGCCTTATCATGGGCATGGCAGCTGCACTCTCTATGGCTGGCTCAGCATATCTCGAGTCAAAAGAAAATCCAAGTGATGAGATCAAACCACTTACCTACTCGCTCTACACAGGCGGCTCATACATCATAACAACGGCATTTTTGATACTTCCATTTTTCATCTTTTCAAGCGGTTTTTACGCCGTTTTATCGATGTTTTTCTTTGCACTAGTTGCCATTATCACTTACAACTTTTATATAAGCGTGGCAAAGGAGCTTAAATTTTTACCAAGAGTGGTTGAGATGTGCGTGATAACTTTTGGCGTTGCGATCATATCTTTTGGCATCGGCTTTTTAGTTAAACACTATTTTGGACTAGATATTTAATCCAAAATTTCATACCAAGTGTAGCTATCGTCTCCGAAATTTCCACTAAAAAGTGGTTTTAAATTTAGATCAAGCCTTAAATTTTCACCATTTTTAAAATTTGGGCTTTGATAGATCAGTAGCCACTTTACATTTGCTAGCTTGCCCTCTTTTGCGAGCTTTAAAAACTCACCAGCTCCTTCAAACATAGCAAGCCCTTTTAAATTTAGCTCTTTTTGCACGCTCACCTTGCGATCTGGCACGCTAAAAAGCGGTATCGTTTCATCAAATTTATCACTTCTTGAGTAGATTATGACGTCTGGGTTTTTACCACCACCTACTAGCCTACTATTAAGCTTTGGTAGGTCCGTCCGCACCGTGTTGCCACCGATCACTAAAGTATCTATGACACTTCGCAACTTGTGGACATGGGCGCGGCTAAGCTCATTTGTGATGATACCGCCACTTGCAACACCGTTTTTACTAATGGCGATTTTTAAAAAGCTAAATCCACCATTTTGATATGCCAAAAATGGCTCAAGAAGCTTATCGCAGCGCTCTTTTAAAACGCCAAATTTAACATTCACACCAGCACTTTTAAGTAAATCAGCGCCGCCACTTGCTATTTTATTTTCATCGTGGCTGCCTATTATAACCTCACCAAAGCCAAGCTCTTTTAGCAAATTTGCACAAGGTGGCGTTTTGCCATGATGCGAGCAAGGCTCAAGCGTAACATAGGCTTTTGCATTTTTTAGTAAATTTGAGTGATTGTTTAGTATAAATTCATAGCTGAATTTTGGCTCTAAAAGGCCAAATTCGCCCTCTTTTACCTTAGAGCTAAAATTAGCATTATATGCTTTTATAAAATCATCTTTAAATTTTGCACTTTTTTTGCAAAGCGCAAAGAGTATCGCTGTCGGTTCAGCGTGTAAATATCCAGCCTTTTCATGAGCCTTGCAAGATAAAATTTGACCATTTTCATCAAGTATCAAGCATCCAACGGCTGGATTTGGATAGGTCAGGATCTGAAATTTCCAAGCCTCGCTTAAGGCAAGACCCATGTAAAATTCGTCGTTCATCCATGCCCTTTAAATTTAAACACACCAGCGTTTGCCAGTGTGTTTTCATAAATTTACGACAAGCCGTCGATCTTGCCGTCTGCGTCTATCTTCATATTGACCGCAGCTGGCACTTTTGGAAGGCCTGGCATTAGCATTATCTTACCGCAAACCGCGACGATAAAGCCAGCTCCCGTTCTAATGTCAAGGTCTTTTACGCTAAATGTAAAACCCTTTGCTCTGCCCAAAAGCTTCGCATCGTCGCTAAATGAGTACTGTGTTTTTGCGATACAAACTGGCAAATGGCTCAAATTTAGCTCTTTTATCATCTCGAGCTTTTTAAGAGCAGCCTCTTCAAAGACCACCTCGCCAGCTCCATAAATTTCCTTAGCGACCTTTTCTATCTTAGTTTTTGTATCATCACTCATCTCGTAGGTGAAATTTATCTTGCTTGGCTTGTCGCACGCTTTTAAAACTAGCTGGGCAAGCTCAAGCGCACCTTTGCCACCTTTTACAAAATTCTCGCAAACTGCCACTTCTACGCCAAGCTTTTGGCAGTACTCTTTTACAAAATTTATCTCTTCATCAGTGTCAAAGCCAAATTTATTAAGCGCCACAACTACATTTTGACCAAATTTTACTTTTAAATTTTCGATGTGTCCGCCAAGGTTTTCGATACCTTTTTTAAGGGCGTTCATATCTGGTTTTGTGATCTCATCTTTATTTGCTTCGCCGTTATATTTTAGCGATCTGATCGTGCTTACAAGCACCACAGCGCTTGGTTTGATGTCAGCGATCCTGCACTTTATATCTAAAAATTTCTCCGCGCCAAGCTCCGAGCCAAAACCAGCTTCAGTGATGACGTAGTCGGCTAAATTTAGAGCTGTTTTTGTTGCGATGACGGAGTTGCAGCCGTGTGCGATGTTTGCAAATGGGCCACCATGCACGAGCGTAGGTGTGTGTTCAAGTGTTTGAAATAAATTTGGCTTGATCGCATCTTTTAAAAGTATGCAAACAGCGTCCTCGCAGCCTAGATCACGCACGTAGATAGGCTTTTTATCGCTATCATAGGCGACCATGATGTTTGCTACGCGCTCTTTTAGATCAGAAAGGCTTGTGGCTAGACAAAGCACAGCCATGATCTCGCTTGCTGCGGTGATGTTAAAGCCATCTTCTCTTGGCACGCCATCAGTCCTGCCGCCCTGCCCCACAGTGACAAATCTAAGCGCGCGGTCGTTCATATCCATACAGCGCTTCCATAAAATTTTCTCGATTTTTAGTGGGTTTTCTTGATAGAGGCTATTATCTATCATCGCTGAAATGAGGTTATTTGCCGATGTTATCGCGTGAAAATCGCCAGTAAAGTGTAAATTTAGATCCTCCATCGGCGCAAGCTGTGAGTAGCCGCCACCTGCTGCTCCACCCTTTATGCCAAAAACTGGTCCAAGAGATGGCTCGCGAAGTGCCAAGCAAACCTTTTTATTAAGTAAATTTAGTGCGTCAGCTAGACCGATTGACATAGTCGTTTTGCCTTCGCCGTATGGGGTTGGATTAGTCGCGGTGACTAAGATGAGTTTTGAGTTTGATGGCTCAAGTCTAGGGGAAATTTTAGCCTTAAATTTGCCGTAAAGCTCAAGTTCGTCTTCGTTTAAGCCTAGTTTTGCGGCAACTTTACTGATGTGTTCAAGTTTTGTTTGGTGAGTTATCTCTATGTCGCTTAGCATTTTACCACTCCAAATATGTTTTTGCTTTTTTTATCTCACTAATGTTGATCTCAAAAATTCCATCTTCGTTTTCTACTGCGATGCTCTCTTCATCTGCTTTTACAAGCCTTCCTGCAAATTTCTCAGCCTCGGTTTGAACTTTAACTAGCTCACCAACGCTCGCTTTAAAATGCAAAGGCTTACTAAGCTTTCTCTCAAGACCAGGCGAGCTAATCTCAAGGTTATAATCCCCGCTAACTGGCGGTGTCACGTCAAAGATAGGCGAGAGTAGACGGCTCACTTTTTCGCAGTCTTCAAGGCTCACTCCGCCATTTTTTGTGATGTAGACTCTAAAAATAGCCCTGCCATTTTCATTTGTGATCTCGCTGTCGTAAAGCTCTACGCCGCATTCGCGTACTAGTTTGTCTAAATTATCCATTTTTGTTTAAATCCTTTGAAATTTTATCAAACAACTTATCCATATGGTTTTGATATTCTAATCTATCGTCAAATTTAAAGTGAAAATTTGGACATCTATACCAGCCCTCAGCTGCCATGCAGTGGTTTTGCAAGTGCCTGCAAACGCGCTTTAAATGCCCCAAAATATACTCTTGCTCGCGCTCATCAAACATCATCTTGTCAAGATAGACAAAAGCATCGTATCTGCCCTTTTTGCACTCAACGTCAGTGACGCAAAGCCCCTTTAAAATGCTATCTTCAAGAGTGGCTAGAGCCTCTGGTATGAGCTCTTTTAGCACGCTCTCTGTTCTCATACGCTTTATTTCGTTAGCGTTCATAGAGTAGCTTTCTCCTTGACTTCTTTGAAGCTTTCAATGTAGTCATTTTCTCTAATGTCGTTGAAATTCTCGATACCAACGCCACACTCGTAACCTTTAGCAACCTCTTTGACGTCATCTTTAAAGCGTTTTAGTGAGCTTACCGAGCTCTCATAAACGACCACACCTTCTCTAATAAGGCGAATTTTTGCTCCTCTGTTTATCGTACCCTCAGTGACGATACATCCTGCGATTGCGCCTACTTTTGGCACATGGATCACTTGGCGAACCTGAGCTTGACCAAGCTGCTCTTCTCTGATGATCGGTGACATTAGTCCGCCTAAAATCGCCTTCACATCGTCTATTAAGTTATAAATAACATTGTAAGTTTTTATCTCGACGCCGCTCTCTTTTGCCTTCTCTTTTATCTCGCCAGTTGGCCTTATATTAAAGCCAAGAATGATACAGTCGTTGCTTGCGCTTGCAAGCGCAACGTCGCTTTGCGTGATACCGCCAACGCCTGAGTGGATCACATTTACTCTGATCTCGTCGTTTGCTAGTTTTTCTAGGCTCGCTTTTAACGCTTCAAGTGAGCCGCCAACGTCAGCTTTGATGATGACTGGAAGTGTCTTTAGCTCGCCCTCAGCGATCTTAGCGCTAAGCTCATCGATACTAACTTTCGTGCTCTTGCTAAGCTCTTTTTGACGGATATATTCAGCCTTTTTCTGTGCGTATTCGCGAGCCTCTTTATCAGTTTTTACGCCTATTAATGTCTCGCCAGCCTCTGCTATCTCGCTAAGACCTACTATCACGCCACATTCGCCTGGTTTTATCTCTTTTAATGGCCTGCCCTGATCATCAAGCAAGCTTCTTATCTTACCGTATGCAACTCCAGCTACAACGGTATCTCCGACATGAAGCGTGCCGTTTTCAACGATGATGGTAGCTACTGGACCACGGCCTTTTTGAAGTGAGCTCTCGATAACAGTTGCTTTTGCGTTTGCCTTTGGATTTGCCTTTAGCTCCAAAAGATCAGCTTGCAAAAGCACGATCTCAAGTAGATCATCTATGCCCATGCCTGTTTTTGCAGAGATCGGCACAAATTCATACTTGCCACCCCACTCTGTTGGCATGATGTCAAGCTCAGCAAGACCGGTTTTTACTAGATCAGGATTTGCTGACTCTTTATCCATTTTATTTATTGCAATGATTATTGGCACGCCAGCGGCTTTTGCGTGGCTAACTGCCTCCTTTGTCTGTGGTTTTACGCCGTCATCTGCTGCAACAACGATGATAACTATATCAGTTACGCCAGCGCCCCTTGCACGCATAGCCGTAAATGCTTCGTGGCCTGGAGTGTCGATAAATGTGATGTTTTTGCCGTTTTTATTTACCATATAAGCACCAACGTGCTGCGTGATACCGCCAGCTTCGCCAGCTGCTACGCGAGACTTTCTTATGTAGTCAAGTAGCGAGGTTTTGCCGTGGTCGACGTGACCCATGATGGTTATGACTGGCGCTCTTGGCTGGAGATTTTCATCGTCTTTTATCTCCTCTTCATAGGCTGCTACGTAGTCGAATTCTTTTTGATCATCGATGATATTTACCTCGACATTGAACTCATCAGCCAAAATTTCTATCGCATCTTCATCCAAAAAGTCGTTTTTAGTTGTCATCATGCCAAGCATAAATAGCTTGCCTATGACCTCGCTAGGCTGTTTGTTTAGCTTTTCAGCAAATTCGTAAACGCGAATTTCTTTTGGAATATTTATCGAAGTTACAGCTTCGCTGTTTTGTTTATTTTCAGGCTTTTTGTGTTTTTTTCTAGCTCTTCTTTGTATGCCGCCTTCGCCAAATGAATTTATCGTGTTATTAACGGTTGTTTTCATCGCATTTGGCTGTTTTATCCTTTGCATAGGAGCTGGCGCTGGTGTTTTAAAGCTAAAATCAGGCAATACAAC
This sequence comes from Campylobacter concisus, assembly GCF_015230015.1. Taxonomy (GTDB): domain Bacteria; phylum Campylobacterota; class Campylobacteria; order Campylobacterales; family Campylobacteraceae; genus Campylobacter_A; species Campylobacter_A concisus_AF. The sequence continues at coordinate 95,725 of NZ_JAAKZC010000007.1, forward strand.
TACATCTTCATCTTCAAGCACGATGTCACCAAAGTCGCTTCCACCAAGCAAGTCCATCTTCTCGGCACTATCTTTTTTGCTTACAACCGTTACTTTTTTCTCTTTTTTCTTTTTTCTAGCCAAATTTTCATCGCTAGCAGAGAACATGCTCTTAAAATCACTAATGTTAGTAACAGCCGCCTCAGCCTTTTTCTCCTCTTTTACTGGAGCTGGCGCCTCGAAGTCTTTTTTCTTTTTAACTATCACAAGACCACGTCTTTTTTGAGTCACATCAGCCAAACTCTCTTTTGGTTTTGGTGCTTCAGCTGGCTTTTGCTCGACCTTTACAGGCTCTTCTTTTTTAGGTTCAGCCTTTGGTTTTTCCTCTGAAATTTGCGCCTCTTTTTTAGGCTCAGTCTTTGCCTTTTCGGGTTTTGGCTCGGCCTTAGTAGCTACCTTTTTAGGCTCAGTTTTAGGCTTTTCTTCTTTTTTAGCTGCCTCTTTTTTAGGCTCTTTTTTTACCTTTGGTTCACTCTTTTTCTTTTTAAATTTCTCTGGTATGACGCCAGTTTGAACGTACTCATATATTGCTTCAGCCTCTTCAAGGCTCACAGCGTTTGAGTGAGTTTTGACCTTTAGGCCTAGTTCTTGAGCTTTTTCGACTATCTCTTTACTTGGGTAGCCAAGCTCATTTGCGATCTCTGAAATCCTAACATTGCTCATTTAAGAGTATCTCCTTTAACTTCGGTGCGTCAAGTCCGAGGGCACCTTTAGTTTGTTTATCAATTATTTTTTTTAAAATTTTGTCGTCTTTTTGCAAACAGCCATCACATAGATAGAAACTGCGACCATTTCCTTTGCCGCACTCCAAATTCTTGCCTACCAAGCGGTATCTTTTTAGCAAGTTTTGAGAAAATTTAACTTTGCAAGCGACGCATGTCCTTACTGGATTATTTTTATTCATTATACCTTTTTAAACTTGTTTCTAGCTTTGCGTAATTTCGTATCCATCGTTATCAAATGAAAAAATTTCCACTCTAAAATCACCAAATTTACTCTTTAAAGCATCTTGTAAATTTTTCGCGTCATCTTTATAAGCGATATTTAAAAAGCTTGAGCCTGAGCCTGAAAGTGTGCTCATAAGCGCTCCGTTTTCATAAGCTAGCTTTCGCACCTCAAAAAGCTCTTCTAAGGCGCTCATTCTGCGCTCTTCATGCATCATATCCTCACTTGCTATCCTTAAAAGATCATACCTTTTTTCATAAAAACAAGATGTTAAAAACGCAGCGTGAGAGAGGTTATTTACGCACTCTTTCATAGTGTAGTTTTTTGGCAAAATTTGCCTTGATGATGCCGTGCTCATTGGTTTATTTGGGATGACAACGACCGCTTTTATATCATCACTTAAATTTATTTTATTTGCATAGACATTGCCATTTTTTACGATAGCACTGATAAAACCTCCATGAACTGCTGGCGAGATGTTATCTGGGTGTGTCTCGTAGATGATTGCCTTGTTTAAAACGACGCTTTTGCTAGCCTTAAACCCAGCCATCTCATAAGCTGAAGCGATGGCTCCAACGATCACTGCAGAGCTGCTGCCAAGTCCTCTTGAAAATGGGATATTGTTTTCAAAAACGACTCTAAAATTTTCATTTTTTCCAGTTAGCTCGAGAAAAATTTCATTAAAAATACTTAGAAAAATGTTGTTTCTCTTTAAATTTACACTATCGCTTCCCTCGCCATTTATAGAGACCGAGCTAAATTTAGATGGTTCGATCTTTACGCTATTAAAAAGCTTTAAACTAAGCCCCAAAGCGTCAAAACCAGGTCCTAAATTTGCACTTGTAGCAGGGATTAAGATATTCAAATTTTCTCCTAAACAGCTTGAATGATATAATTTGGAAGTGTATCTGAATTTAGTTTTAATTCATCTAAATTTAAAGGCAACACAAATCTCACTGGCTCAACTTTTTCAAGTGAAATTTCGCCATTTTTTAAGACAAAGCTTAAATTTTTATTTGCCCTGATCGCTTGGTCGCCATTTAGACTAAAGCCGCTAACTGCGTAAAACTCACAGCCCTTTGCCAAAGAAAAAGTCTTTAAGATAACGTAGGCCACCTTTAGTCCCATAAAGCTACCTGGCGTGTTTGCGTAGATGATCTTTGTGATGTTAAATTTAGAAGATAAATTTTCTAGGATTTTTATTAAAGCTTCGCTGACATGCTCGTCAGTTGTGATCTCATCAAATTTTACGCCATCTTTATAGACTCCAACTAAAAGTGGAGTCGATAAAGAGACTACTAAAATTTCAATATTTTTTATGCAAATACCTTTTGATACTCTTTTAAAAGTTCGCCACTAAGAGTTGCGATCTCATAATTTTTCTCATCTGCCATTAAAGCAAGTGTTAGTTTGTGATTTAGATCATGGCTTCCAGCAAACGCTGTGTAATCCCCTAGTAAAGGTGCTCCAAGCAAGCTTAGATCGCCAACTGCATCTAAAATTTTATGTCGTACAAACTCATTTTCAAATCTCAAACCCTCTGGATTTAAAATATGTGTATCATCGATAGCCACAGCGTTATCAAGTGACGCACCAAGGGCTAAATTTTGAGCTTGCAAGCGTTGCAAATCTTTTAAAAAGCCAAAAGTTCTAGCACGAGCGATATTTTTTACAAATGAACTCTTGCTAAATTCAAAAACATATCTTTGTTCGCCGATAACTGGGTGGTCAAATTTGATCGTATAGTCAAATTTTGGATTTCTTGAAGGCGAAGTTCGCACAAATTTTGACCCCTCAACCACCTCGACCTCGCGGCGGACAAGGATGACTTTTTTACCAGCATCAAGATGTCTTATACCAGCTTCATCAAGCAACATACAAAAGCTTATCGCACTGCCGTCCATGACAGGAATTTCGTTTGCATCAACTGAAATTCTAATATTATCAATGCCGTATCCATTTACAGCTGCCATTAGGTGCTCTATCGTGCTGATAAAGCCCTTTTCGTTGCCAACGACGGTTGCCATTTGCGTATTTATAACGTTTTTAGGTTCGGCTTTAAAACTAATACCAAGATCTTCGCGGTGCAAAATAATGCCTGAATTTGCATCGAGAGGTTCTAGTATAAGTCTTATCGGCTCACCCTTGTGAAGCCCTATACCAACGGTCTCAACGCGTCTTGCGATAGTAGTTTGTTTCAAAAATTTTCCTTATATTTTTTGTTCGCTTATGATAGCACTAAAAAATCAAATTTGCAAATTTAATTCTTATCTATCATCGCCTTGGCGGCATCTAAGACACTTGTAACATTGTCTTTTATCCACTTTTTATCCATCCATTGTTGAGGTCTTACCTCTTCACCTTGGACCAAAATTCCAAAGTGAAGGTGATCTCCAAGTGCAAGGCCGCTAGTTCCAGTGGTGCCTATCTGATCACCAGCAGCAACCATATCGCCCTCTTTTACCTTCGCACTTGAGCAGTGACCATAAAGCGAGTAAAGCCCAAAACCATGGTCTATCACGATGTTTAAGCCATAAATTCCATTCTCAGATGCTAGCACGACGCGACCAGCATTGCTAGCTATGATCGGAGCTGCTGCCACACTAGCAAAATCTATTCCCATATGCCATGACTCGCTTACTTGTTCATTATTATATGTATAGAAGCGGTGATCGGCAAAATCAGCAACTTTCTTGCCATTTCTAAGCGGATAAAACGGGATCACACTAAAGCCAGTTAGCGTCTCATCGCCAGGGCTTGAAGTAAGAGCTGCGATCTTTTCTTCGTTTGAGTTCCTAAGCGTTTCATTGACAAATTTCATTTTCTCAAGCCTAGAAAGAGCGTTTGGATCTTTAGCGTATTGATCTGTTAGATCAACGATCTTTCCGTCTAAAAATCTATCATTTAAAGCAATGGTTGAAGTTTTGTATTTTACATTTTCATAAAAATATCTCACGTGAGATTTGCTCTCATTGCCTGCAAAGTCTCTTGCGATGACCTCTGCGCTAAAGTTTTCAACTTGCACTGGCCAAGCAACAAGTGCTGCATAAAAGCCCTCTTTGTAAAATGGCACAGCCTTAAATTTCTTACCAAAATTTGTCTGGACATAAACCTCTTTTAGCTGATTATCAGTCGCTCTAAAGACTACAACCGCGCTACCGCCTTTTGAGATAGAGTAAGACTGCGAAAGCACGTAAAGATCAGGTTTCGAGGTATCAAGCACCACTTCAACTTTTTTGCTTGCTTTATTGCCAGTAAAAAAACCCCATTTGCTAGTATCAACAGCCTCTATATTCATCTCATAAGTATCTTTTTGTGCGAAAAATCCAGTCTTTGGAAAGGTTAAATTTACATCTAGCTCAGTGCTTGGATTTTGTATGATTTGATTTAATAAATTTAGATCATTTTTGCCGTCATTTATGCTGATACGTACAAATTTTATGCCGCTGTCATCTTTAAATTTGATATTCATAGGCGAGCGAAGGTTCCAATAAACCTTGTCAGAAATCCCAATGATTGGCTCGTTTCGCTCAAAGTCTTTCGACATAAAAGCATAACCAAAGCCACCAGCCAATATCAAAACAAGTAAAACTACAACAATGCCAAAACCACCTATTCCACGTCTATACATATATTATTACCTTAAATTTTATTTGCGAAATTTTACATACTAATCAATAAATTTTTAGTTAATTACAAAATTTCTCTTACAGCTCTAGCTTCGCTCATCCAATCAAAAAGCTCATCCCAGCGCTCATCTTTTATGAGATCTTTGCATAAATTTAGCTCTTTTTCAAACATATTTATCGCTTCAACGACATTACTTTTATTTTGCTTAAAGATATCGCTCCACATAAATGGTGAACTCTTTGCAACACGTATCATGCCCTTAAATGTCGGTCCGCCAAGTGCTACGATGTGTCTTTTATCCTCTTCTTTTAATATCCCACTAGCAAGCGAAAATGCAATAGCGTGAGGCAGATGCGAGATGAGACCCACGTGGTGATCATGCTCTTTTGCGCTCATGAAAATGATCTTCATACCAAGGCAAGAAAATAGCTCAACGCTTCTTTTTACGTGCTTTTCTGCGCTCTCAGCAAAGTCACAAACTATGACAGTTGCGCCTGTGTAAAGTGACTTAAAGGCAGCTTCTGGACCAGAGTACTCAGTACCTGCCATCGGGTGAGCTGGGATGAAATTTTTACGAATTTTTTCTGGCACGGCTTCTATTATCTTTTGCTTTGTCGAGCCAAAGTCGATGATCGTCGTATCTTCACTAATGTCAGTTAAATTTTGCACGATGCTTACGATAGCCTCAACTGGAACAGCCAAAAAGATGATGTCACACTTCTTTTTCATCTCATCAATGCTTAAAATTTCATGCACCAGTCCAAGATCGAGTGCTTTTTTGCTGTGATTTTCATCTTTGTCATATCCGCTGACACATGAGATCAGCTTCTCATCTTTTAGTGCAAGACCAAGCGAGCCACCCATAAGACCAAGTCCGATGATACCTATTTTCATAAAAAACCTTTAAAATTATAAAATTTAAATTTTTTAAAAATAAAATATGATATTATACGCACTTATACTAAAACTCTAGGTTAAATTTAATGAAAAAGAAATTATTTTTACTAGTACTAGCTTTAAGCGGTCTAAATGCACAGACGATTCAGTCTATAAATTTCAAAGGTTTAATTCACCTTTCACCTGAGGTGGCTAGCCAGATAATGGGGCTAAAAGTCGGTCAAGAGCTAACTCCAAAGCTTAGCGATAAGGCAATCACAAATTTATACAAGCAAAATTATTTTGATGATATCTACATAGAAGATACAGGTAATGGCAATCTCTTAGTAAAAGTAAAAGAGAAACCAAGTGTCGCTAGAGTCGATCTAAAGGGTGTTGTAACAAACGATAAAACTGCGATCGAGTCGCTGATTAACATAAAACCTGGCAATATGTATGATGAGCTAACTATCGAAAAAACAAAAGAGAGAATTCGCCAATACTACGAGTCAAAAGGCTATTTTGACACAGTTGTAGACGTAGAAAAACAGCCAGTTGCAGATAACGACAGCTCACTTTTCATCACTCTAAACATAAACCGCGGCGAAAATATGATAATCAAAAAGGTAAATTTAGTCGGCGCAAAAGAGTTTGACTATGACGATATCGAGCCAGTTGTTGCAAACAAAAGTAGAGAATTTATGGGCTGGCTTTGGGGCAGAAACGATGGTAAAGTTAAGCTTTTTGAACTTGAAAACGACCCAGCGAGGATTCAAGATAAATATTTTCAAAAAGGTTATCTAGATGCGACAGTTTCGTCGCCTTACCTAAATGCGTCATTTGATAACTACACAGCTGATCTTACATACTATATCCACGAGGGTGAGCCTTATAAGGTTTCAAATGTAAGCATCACAGCACCTGAAGAGCTAGGACTTGATACTAAGAAGATCATAGATGATTTTAGACTTGAAGCTGGCGATACGATGAACTCAGCAAGACTTCGCCAAGATATGAAAAAACTTGATGACATGGTCGCTGACAAGGGCTATGCTTTTGTTAAGGTCTATCCAAAGACTGATAAATTTGATGAAAATAAAACAGTTGATATCGACTACGAAGTCGATCCTGGCGAAAAAGTATATATAAGAAATGTTCAAATTTCAGGAAATGACAGAACAGTTGATCGTGTCGTAAGACGTGAGCTATATCTAACTGAAGGAAATTTATATAATAGAACCGATCTTCAAGACTCAAAAGATGCATTAAAAAGAACAAGCTACTTTGACGATGTCGAGATAGAAGAAGATCCAGTTGATAAAAACACAGTCGATCTAAAAGTAAAAGTAAAAGAGGCTTCAACTGGCTCAATAAGCGGCGGTATCGGATATGGAAGTAGCGATGGCTTGCTACTTAACGCTGCACTTTCTGACACAAACATCTTTGGCTCTGGTCTTCAAGGACAAGTAAGCGTTGATAAGAGCGATAGAGAGCTTTCAGGTCAGATAAGTCTTACAAATCCAAGAATTTTTGACTCAGAGTATAGCCTTGGCGGAACACTCTATGCAAACGACTATGACTGGAGAACATATAAAGAGAGAAGCTACGGCTTTAGCACAACACTTGGTAGAAAATTAACTAGAAATTTAAGCGCATCACTTACTTATAACATAGAGCAAAGTAAAGTTACTTTAAAAGATGACGAACTAAGAAATATAAATAAAGACACAGGAAAAGAAATTTATAGAGAAGGCAAGGCTATAAAAAGCGCTATAACTCCAGCTTTGACATATAACAGCACTGATGATTACTACTTGCCAAGACGCGGTATCATAGCCAGCACATCATTTGAGATAGCAGGACTTGGCGGTGATATGGACTTTGTTAAAAACCGCACAAATTTCAACTACTATCTAGGCCTTAGAGAGTACATCGACTATGACCTTATCTTAAGATATAAAGCAAGTTTTGGCAAAATTTGGGAGAGAGGCTATACTCCTATCAACGAAAGACTTTACCTTGGTGGCATAAGAAGCTTACGTGGTTACGAGAGCAGAACCGTATCTCCAAAAGTAAAATATAATGGCGACTACTATGAATACGGCGGCGAGATTTCATTTAACAACTCAGTCGAGATGAGCTTTCCTATCATAGATCGTGTCAAAATGCGTGGTGTTGTATTCTATGATTATGGCACTGTTGGAAAAGACGAGCAAAATAAAAATAAAATGATAAACAGATCATCAGTTGGTACAGGTATCGAGTGGATAACACCTATCGGACCACTTCAACTAATCTTTGCAAAAGCTCTTAACCCTAAAGAGGGCGATGATACAAACACATTTGAATTTACTATCGGAAGACGCTTCTAATAAGATACTTTTAAGGGGCTAGTTTGCCCCTTAAATCCACCGCAAACAAACAAACTTTAATTCATATAAGAAAAAGCAAGGCTAACATTAGATATAATCCCACAATTTTTAATATAAGTGGGTAAAAAGATGAATTTCTCAGACATTTTTTCAAAGATAAGAAAAGCTCAACCTCGTCCAGAAGAAGCACCTACACACTGGGTAAAATGCGACAACTGCCACTCACTGATGTATTACAAAGAAGTTGAAGCTTGTTTTAATGTATGCCCAAAATGCGGCTACCACATGAGATTAAAAGCTGATGATCGCATAAATTTGATCTGCGATGAAGGTAGCTTTGTAGAATTTGACGCAAATTTAAAACCAGTAGATCCTTTAAATTTTGTCGATAAAAAATCATACAAAAAAAGAATTACAGAAAATAAAGAAAAAACAGGACGCACAAGCTCAGTGATATGCGGCGAAGGCAAATGCAACGGACAAGAAATTCAGCTAGTTGTTTTTGACTTTGGCTTCATGGGCGGCTCACTGGCTTCAGTTGAGGGCGAAAAGATCGTAAGAGCGATAAAACGCGCGATCGAAAAACGCCAAGCCTTAATCATCGTAAGCGCATCTGGTGGTGCTAGAATGCAAGAGAGCACATTTTCTTTGATGCAGATGTCAAAGACTTCAGCAGCCCTAAAACTTCTTGATGAAGCAAGGCTCCCATACATTTCTATCCTTACAGATCCTACAATGGGTGGCGTTAGTGCATCATTTGCATGGCTTGGAGATCTCATCATCGCTGAACCTGGCGCGCTAATAGGCTTTGCAGGACAAAGGGTCATCAAACAAACCATAGGCGCTGATCTTCCAGAGGGCTTTCAAAAGGCTGAATTTTTGCTTGAGCATGGTCTTATAGATGATATCGTGCCAAGAAGCGAGCACAAAAAATATATAAGCGATATGGTTAAATTTCTTACAAATAACAAAGCTATGATCTCTCAAAACGAAGTGGCTGCCGTAGACAAAACTAGTTTTGAGCTAAAGCTAAAAACCAAAGGGTGAGTTTGGAAATTTCGGTTTTTAGCATTCAAAAATCATCGCGTGACAACTTCGAAAACGAGATACAAGAATATATAAAAATGAGTGCAAAATTTGCCAAGATAAACGACAAAATAATATTTAATGAAAAGATAGCAAAGGCTCAAAGCAGTAGCAGAAGCGATGCGCTAAGAGCTTATGATGAAATTTACGAGCCAAATTTAAAAGGCTTTTGTGTGATGCTTGATGAAAATGGCTCACAGCTTGACAGCCAAGAATTTGCTCAAATTTTAAACTCAAATTCACAGATCAATTTTTTCATAGGTGGAGCTTATGGGCTTAGCCAAAATTTAAAAAACAAGGCACAAAAAGTCGTAAGCTTAAGCAAGATGACTATGGCGCACAAAGTCGCCAAGCTCGTACTTTTTGAGCAAATTTTTAGAGGGCTTTGTATCAATGCAAACCACCCATATCACAAATAAAGGAATATAAAATGACTCAAAACGAGCTAAATTTTTTCAAAAAACTACTTGAAGATAGAAAGTTACAAATCAAAAAAAATATTTATGACTCATCAGTTGAAGTAAGCGGCCTAAGAGATAGTGGCGTAAGCGATGAATTTGACATCGCTTCAGTAAATACCGACCAACTTATAGAGCAGTCTATATCAACCCAGCAAAGAGCCGAGCTTCACGAGATCAACGAGGCGCTTGAAAAGATCGCAAACAAAACCTATGGAATTTGCGATATGTGCGAGGAGGACATCAGCATACCTCGCCTAAAAGTAAAACCGCATGCAAAATACTGCATAGCTTGTCGTGAGATAATAGAAAAAACAGCAAAAAACTAAGGAGAAAATATGAAAACCAGAAAATTTCTCGTCTACTGCATAATCTACACAGCAGTTGTTGCAGGACTTACCTATTCTCTTAATAGTTCAGACTTCACCTTTGAGCTCTTAGGTCAAGCCATAACCTTGCCAGTAGCTGTCTGGGTAGCACTTCCAGTGGCCCTTTTGGCGCTCCTTGCCCTACTTCACATCGCATATCACGGATACGCCTTTTATAGATATAAAAAATGGATCAAAAAAGATAGCCAGCTCTACAAAGACCTTGCAAAAGAGACGCTTCTTGGCTTTGAGAGCAACAAAGACTTTAAAACTGACACTTATAAGATCGCCTCACAGCTCACTCGCTCTATCTCACCAGTTGGCGAGCTTAAAGATGTTGGCGTTGATGACGGCGAGATAAACAACATCTTGCAAACCATAAAAAGCATAAAAAACAAAGAGATCGTCGATCTAAAGAAATTTAGACTAGCAAAAGATAGTAAGCTAAACATCCTAAATGAGCTAAACAAGATCGAGCAGCTGCCTACTTACTATCTTGATGTGCTTAAAAATCAAGAGCAAAACGAGAGCCTTAAAAAAGCAGCCTTTGACAAGCTCATAAAAACAGCTTCATTTAGTGAGATTAAAAAAATCGATCCAGAGCTAGCAAGCGAAGATATAATGACCATTATCACACGTTTTGTAAATGACGAGATCGATCTAAGTAGCGATGAAATTTTTGACCTTTTAAACAATGCAAAAGTGACAAAAGCACAATACGACAAGGCTGCCATAATGCTTAAAAATAAGCTAAAACCAGATGCGTTTATCGGCATATTTGAGAAGCTAAAGAGCATCCACGCTGACGCTGATGAAGCCTACGTATATGCGCTATTTGAGCTTCAGATGCTTGATAAAGTAAGAGAAGCCATCGAGGGCAGTGACCCAGATGAGTTTAAAGAGATAAAGGTTTTACTATTTTTGCGAGATAACGGCAAAATGGTGCCTAGCTCGCTATTTTTTAAATGATAGACTTTAGTAAAAAGCCACTTTTCTTAGCGCCACTTGCTGGCTTTTCTGACCTGCCGTTACGAAGCGTCGTCAAGAAATTTGGCTGCGACGTCACTGTTAGCGAGATGATCAGCGCAAATGCCTTGGTCTATGAGAGCAGTGACAAAACCCTTGAAATGCTTAAAAAATCCCCAAACGAAGAGCCCTACGTCGTCCAAATAGCTGGTAGCGATATAGAAAATATAAAAAAAGCCGTGCAGATCATCAATAAATTTGATGGGATTTACGGACTAGATCTAAACTGCGGCTGCCCTGTGCCAAAGGTCGTTAGACAAGGTGCAGGATCGGCTTTACTAAACGATCTAGACAAACTTCAAAGCATAGTCTCAGCCATAAAAAGCGTCTCAAACAAAGAGAGCCTAAGCGTTAAATTTAGACTTGGTTTTAACGACAAAAATGAAGAGAAAATCGCAAAGGCCTGCGAAGAAGCTGGCGCAGACTACATCGCAGTGCATGGTCGCACCAGAGCTGGCGGATACAGCGCAAAGGTTGATTACGAAGCGATCGCTAGAGTAAAGGCAAGTGTGAAAATCCCAGTCGTTGCAAATGGCGATATAAACGCGCAAAATGCAGATGAAATTTTAAATCTCACAAAGTGCGACGCCCTAATGATCGGCAGAGCAAGCATCGGCAACCCTTGGATATTTCACGAGATAAAGACCAAAAGTAGCGTGGATAAGGCACTAAAACAAGAGATCATCTTAGCTCACTTCGACGCTATGATCGAGCACTACGGCGAGCACGGACTTTGCATATTTAGAAAGCATCTGCACCAATACAGCAAGGGTATCGACGGCGCAACAACCTTTAGAAACGATATAAATTTCATCAAAGATGCCCGCGTGATGAGAGAGCGCATAAGGGAGTTTTTTGCCTAGATGCAAGGCTACATCCTGCGCGTGCAAAAGGTCAGAGACGAGGACCTTTTAGTCTTTGTGCTAACGCCAAATTTGCTCGTAAAGTCATATAGATTTTTTGGCGCACGGCACTCAAACATTATGACTGGCTACAAGATCGACTTTGAGCTAGAGCAAGAGGCGAAATTTCTACCAAAGCTTAGAAGCATACTTCACCTTGGCTTTAAATGGCTACTAGAGCGCGACAAACTCATCATTTGGCAGCAGTTTATGCGCCTACTTTATGATCATCTAAAAGAGGTCGAGCAGCTCGATAAAATTTATTTTAACGAGCTTGATCGCTGCGCCAAACAGATGCAGCTGCAAAATCCAAAGCGCCTTATCATCGAAAGCTACGTCAAAATTTTAGAGTATGAAGGCAGGCTTCACAGCGAGCTTGAGTGCTTTATCTGCGACGAGGAGATCAAGAGCGAGCTTTGCTTAACTCGTGGCTTTTTGCCATCTCACAAGCACTGCCTTGATAGGAGCGAATTTGACGCTAGCAAGATCAAAAATTTGTTTGATACAAAAAGCACGATCGAGCTAAACGACGATGAGATAAACCGCCTTTATAAAATTTTACTTGACGGACTTTAGGCTTTTACCTTCGTCCTCTCATCAAATTCTTTTAAAACGTTCATTATTTTACTTGCTAGTCCCTCAAGCGAGTGATCCTTTTTAAGCTCTAAATTTCTAAGCTTTAAAATCCTAGCTAGTATATCTTTTAGATCTTTCTTACCAGATAGTATCTCATCATAATAAGCCTTTGGTATGCCTATCTCACTTCTATCTTGTTTTGTAAGTATTAATGAACTTTTATACACACTAAGAGCCTCGTCAGTTATCCTTGTTGTGCCACCTTGTAGCACAAGACCTTGCTCGTTTTTTAAAAATGCTACAAAGATTTGCTCCTTTGTATAGC
>NZ_JAAKZC010000008.1 GCF_015230015.1 Campylobacter concisus
CCTATAGATATATAAAAAAATTGCTTTAAATTATCATCTCTCCTCTTTTATAAAGGGCTATTTATATAAATTTTCTTAAACTAATATGTAATTTCATACCTTAAGTTTATTGAAATTTTTATCTACGTAAATCAGGGGTAAATAAGCTTTTCAAAGCTAATATCTATCTAACCTTGTTTTAAATCTTTGAAGGAGAAAAAATGAATCGACGAGATTTCATCAAAAGTGCTGCAGCTAGTGCTGCTTGTGCTAGTGCTGGCATCGCTGTGCCAAGCTCGCTAAGTGCGGCAAGCGAAGCTGAAAAAGGCTGGCGTTGGGATAAGGCTGCCTGTAGATTTTGTGGAACCGGATGTGGCATCATGGTTGCTACAAAAGAGGGCAAGATAGTAGCTGTAAAAGGCGATCCAGAAGCGCCAGTAAACCGCGGTCTAAACTGCATCAAAGGCTACTTTAACGCTAAGATCATGTACGGCGAAGATAGGATCACTCATCCACTTTTACGCGTAAATGAAAAGGGTGAATTTGACAAAAAAGGCAAATTCAAGCAAGTAAGCTGGAAGCAAGCATTTGACGTGATGGAAGCTCAGTTTAGAAAAGCATATGATGAACTAGGACCTCACGGTATCGGAGTTTTAGGTTCTGGTCAATATACTATTCCAGAAGGTTACGCTGCTGTTAAGCTTATGAAAGGTGGCTTTAGAAGCAACAGCATCGATCCAAACGCAAGACACTGTATGGCAAGTGCGGTTCTTGGTTTTATGCAAGTTTTTGGTATCGATGAGCCATCAGGCTGCTTTGATGACATCGAGCTAACTGATACCATCATAGCTTGGGGCGCAAATATGGCTGAGATGCACCCGATCCTTTGGGCGCGCGTGAGCGATAGAAAGCTTAGCGATCCTGATAGAGTAAAGGTCGTAAATTTAAGTACTTACTCAACTAGAACATCAAATTTAGCCGATATCGAGATCATTTTTGCTCCGTCATCTGACCTTGCGATCTGGAACTACATCGCTCGTGAGATAGTTTATAACCACCCTGAGATGATAGATGAAGAATTTGTTAAAAAACACTGCGTCTTCACAGCTGGCCCAGTTGATATCGGATATGGTCTTCGCCCAGACATCCACCACAAAAAATATGCTCCAAGCGAGCTAGACACAGCTGCGACTGAGAAGTCAAAGGTGCTAAGCGAGGCTGAGGGCGTCACGCTTTCTTATCTTGGCCTAAAGGCTGGCGATACACTAGAAAATAAAAATGCTGCAAAAGCTGGCGATCACTGGCAAATAACATTTGAAGAGTTTAAAAAAGCTCTTGCGCCTTACACACTTGACTTTACAGCTAAGGTAGCAAAAGGCGATCCAAACGAAGATATCAATGAATTTAAGAAAAAATTAAAAGCACTTGCTGATCTTTACATCGAGAAAAATCGCAAAGTCGTTAGCTTCTGGACTATGGGCTTTAACCAACACCAACGCGGTACATGGGTAAATGAGCAAGCTTATATGGTGCATTTCTTGCTTGGCAAGCAAGCACTTCCAGGCTCAGGTGCCTTTTCTCTAACTGGCCAACCAAGTGCGTGCGGAACAGCAAGAGAGGTTGGAACATTCGTTCACCGCTTGCCAGCTGACATGGTTGTTGGCAATCCAAAACACAGAGAGATCACTGAAAAACTTTGGAAACTACCTGCTGGCACACTAAATGCCGTACCAGGCTCACACTACGTAAAAATGATGCGTGATCTTGAAGATGGCAAGGTCAAATTTATCTGGGTTCAAGTAAATAACCCATGGCAAAACACTGCAAACGCAAACCACTGGATCAAAGCAGCTCGCGAAATGGACAACTTCATAGTCGTAAGTGACCCTTATCCAGGAATTTCTGCAAAAGTAGCCGACCTTATCCTCCCAACTGCGATGATCTACGAAAAATGGGGTGCATACGGTAATGCTGAGAGAAGGACACAGCACTGGAGACAGCAAGTACTCCCTGTTGGCGAAGCGATGCCTGATATCTGGCAGATGCTTGAGTTTAGTAAGCGCTTTAAACTAAAAGATGTTTGGGGCGAGAAAAAGCTAAATGACAAAGTGACACTTCCAAGCGTGCTTGAGGCTGCAAAAGCTATGGGATATAGCGAAGAAGATACGCTATTTGACGTGCTTTTTGCAAATGAAGATGCTAAGAAATTTAGCGCAAACGATCCGATCATGGAAAACTATGACAACACAGAAGTCTTTGGCGACAGCAGAAAAGTGATCGGCTCAGATGGTAAAGAATTTAAAGGATATGGATTTTTCATCCACAAATATCTTTGGGAAGAGTATAGAAAATTTGGCGTTGGCCATGGTCACGACCTAGCTGACTTTGACACTTACCACAGGGTAAGAGGTCTTAGATGGCCAGTTGTCGATGGTAAAGAGACTCAGTGGAGATTTAACACTAAATTTGACCCATACGCTAAAAAAGCCGCTCCAAATGATAAATTTGCATTCTACGGCAACAAAAACGCAGCTCTTCCAACAGGCGATCTAAAAGGCGTAAAAAATCAAGAGAAAACTCCTCTTGCAAACAAAGCGAAAATTTTCTTCCGCCCTTACATGGATCCATGCGAGATGCCAAGCAAAGATTATCCATTCTGGCTATGTACTGGCCGTGTTCTAGAGCACTGGCATACAGGCACGATGACTATGCGTGTTCCTGAGCTTTATAGAGCCGTTCCAGAGGCACTTTGCTACATGCACGAAGACGACGCTAAAAAGCTTGGCGTGCTTCAAAACGAGATCGTTTGGGTCGAGTCACGCCGTGGCAAGGTAAAAGCAAGAGTAGATCTAAAAGGTAGAAATAAGCCACCAGTAGGTCTTGTTTATGTGCCTTTCTTTGATGAAAACGTATTTATAAATAAAGTCTGCCTTGACGCTACTTGCCCGATCTCAAAAGAGACTGACTATAAAAAATGTGCGGTTAAAATTTACAAGGCGTAAAAGTGGCTGATATGGAATTTTCAAGTAGGCGTGAAGCTTTGAAATTTGGAGCTAAGGCAGCGATCTTGGCACTTGGTGGAGGCTTTATATGGTCGCTTAGTGCCAAAGCCTCACCGCTTATACTTCTTAGACCGCCTGGTGCGAAAGCGGAGAAGCAGTTTTTAAAGAGCTGTATCAAGTGCGGACTTTGCGTAGAGGCCTGTCCATTTGATACGCTAAAACTTGCTACTCTTGAAGATGGCATAAGTATTGGTACGCCTTATTTTGAGCCTAGAAAAATTCCTTGCTATATGTGCGAGCATATCCCTTGCGTGCCAGCCTGTCCGACTGGGGCACTGGACGCAAATTTAGTTAGCACAGCTGGCAAACTCGATATCAACAAAGCCAAAATGGGCGTTGCAGTGGTCGATATGAAAAACTGCGTGGCATACTGGGGCATACAGTGTGATGCTTGCTACAGAGCCTGTCCGCTTTTAGACAAAGCCCTATATCTCGAGTATCGCCGCAACGAAAGGACGCAAAAGCATGCGTTTTTACTCCCAGTAGTTGATAGTGATATCTGCACGGGCTGTGGCGTATGCGAGCGAGCCTGTATCACCGAAAAAGCAGCCATTACCGTGCTAAACCGTGAGGTTGTGCTTGGTAAAGTTGGCGATAACTACGTCAAAGGCTGGGTAAAAGAAGATGAAAGGCGCGTGGATGATGCCAACAGCAAGATAAAGCTCGACATCAAAAAGGCGACTGACTATCTAAATGGCGGTGAGCTATGAAATTTTTAATCTTAAGACGAATAACTCAAATTTCTATCCTAGTGCTATTTATCCTAGGAAATGTTTATGGAGTTAAGATACTTAGCGGAAATTTAAGCTCATCTTCGCTTTTTGGACAAATTCCACTAAGCGATCCATTTGCGGTGCTTCAAATTTTACTGGCTGGCTTTAGCGTAGGCATAAATGCAATAATCGGTGCGATCATCGTCTTTGCATTTTACGCACTCATCGCTTCTAGGGCATTTTGCTCGTGGGTTTGCCCAGTAAATTTACTAACCGACATTGCTTACAAGTTAAGAGAGAAATTTGGCTTTAAGGGTGAAAAAATTTTAAACGTAAGTAAAAATTTACGCTACTACTTGCTAGCGCTCACTCTTATCTTAAGCCTAGCTCTCTCGCTACCAGCGTTTGAGAGCATTAGCTTTGTTGGTATCATCCAGCGCGGCATTATTTATGGCTCAGTTAGTGCCATTGGCATCGCCCTTGGCATAGTGGCCTTTGATATGTTCGTGCTAAAGCGT
Organism: Campylobacter concisus; assembly: GCF_015230015.1. Classification (GTDB taxonomy): domain Bacteria; phylum Campylobacterota; class Campylobacteria; order Campylobacterales; family Campylobacteraceae; genus Campylobacter_A; species Campylobacter_A concisus_AF. Next base: position 4,273 of record NZ_JAAKZC010000008.1, read on the forward strand.
GGAATTTGCTCACATGTCTGCCCGCTTGGTGCATTTTACGCTGTGATATCAAAACTGGCTCTTATTAGAGTAAAACACGACGCAAATGCCTGCACAAAATGCATGAAGTGCAAGCTCATCTGCCCAGAGGTGCAAGTGCTAGATATGATCGGTAAAGAGAGCCGCGAGGTTAGCTCAAGCGAGTGCATAAGCTGCGGTAGATGCATCGACGTTTGCGGTGACGGGGCGTTAAATTTTAGTATTAGAAATTTAAGGAGAGAAAAATGAAAATGAAAATAATGGCGCTTGGAGCACTATGCGCTGCCTTTTTAGCGGCATGTGCATTGAATAATCCAAGCATTAGTGATTCGCAAATCGGCTTTAGAAATGTCGATTTGTTAGATGATAAAGACGTTGTTTTAAAAGACATCAACTACACAAAAGAGCCAGCCGGTATGGCAAAGAGATTTGACAGATCTTTTGAAAATGCACCTCCATTTATCCCACACGACACTGAGGGTTTGGTGCCTATCACAAAAGATTCAAATATGTGCGTAACCTGCCACATGCCTGAGTTTGCAAAAGATAGCGGAGCTACTCCTATCCCGGCTTCTCACCTTTATGACATCAGAAATAAAAAAGATCTTGCAGGCAAGCTTGATGATGAGAGATATAACTGCACAACTTGCCACGTCGAGCAACAAAATGGCGTAACGCAGCTTGTTGGCAATAAATTTAAGCCTGACTTTAGAGATAAAAACGGCTCACATAAGTCAAATTTACTTGACGTCTTAAATGACGGCGTTAGATAATGCAAAGCAGGCGAGAGCTTTTTAGTAAAATTTTGGGGGCAAAACCTGCTCCCAAATTTATAGATCCACCCTTTTTTAGCGGCGAATTTGACTGCGCTGGCTGTGAGGCTAGCTGCGTAAGTGCCTGTGAAAAAGAGCTTCTTAGCTTTGAAAATGAAAGAGTTGTTTTTAAAGTTAAAAAGCTAGGCTGCGACTTTTGCGAAGAGTGCGCGAAAGCTTGTCAAAGTAGCGGTCACCTGGCACTAAATTTAAGCTCGCCGAAGAGCATAAATGCAAAGGTTAGCATCAATGTCGCTAGCTGCCTAGCGTGGAATGACACGATTTGCTACAACTGTCTTGATGCTTGTAAATTTAAAGCAGTTGAGTTTCTTGGTGTTTTTCGCCCTATAATCAATCAAAATTGCGTCAGCTGCGGCGAGTGCTTTGATGTTTGTTTTAAAAATTCGCTTGAGATGGAGGCTTTATGAGAGTTTTATTTTTTCTTTTTTGCTTGTTAAATTTTGTCTTTGCAAATGAGATCACAACGCCTATTAAAGAGATAGAAGCTAGTGCAAACGTGCTTAATACTACGCTGATAAATGGCAAGCTTTTTATCGCAACTGATGGTGGCACGGTTGAAATTTATGATCCAAAAGAGTCTAAATTTGACGAGATTATTAAAATGGATGATATAAAAATCTACGTTAGCGACCATGAAAGACCAAAAATTTTAAATGTCGATGAGCTAAATGGCAAGATACTCATCCTAAGCGAGGGCGACTACGTTACAAAGGTACTTTATATAAGAGAAAATGGGCAGATAAGAAGCATAAAAATGGCTAATCAAGCGATAAAAAAGGCTCTATTTTTAGATGATGAGCATATAGCACTTGCCTCAATCAGCAATGAAATTTACTTTTTAAACCTAAAAAGTGGCGAAATTTATGATAGTTTTAAGATCTCTATCGCAATGCTCTCAGACATGGAGATAAGCGAGGATAGAGGCACGCTAGCGATCGCTTGTGAGAGTGGCAAGGTCTATTTTTACAATGTTCGTACTAAAAAAATGGACAAAATTTTAGATATCCACACTGATAATATCTACGACATCGCTTATAAAAATGGCGTCATGATAAGTGGAGGCACCGACAGGATCGTTGGCATCTTCTCTGCTGGAACGCTAAAAAAGATAAATACTGGCTTTTTGGTTTATGGCGTGGGGCTTAGTAGCGACGGCAAGATCGCTGCATATATGAGCGATGAGATGAGCGATGTAAATTTAGTTGATAGCGTTACTTTAGATAAGATCGCGATGCTAAAAACTGGTCAAAGCACGATAAATAGCATAGTTTTCATAAGCGACAACGAGGTTGTGACCTCTGCTTATGAGAAGAAAATTTTATTTTGGAGAGTTAGATGAATATTTCAAGCCTGATAGTCTATACAGATAATAAAAATGAGAGCGTAAAAGGCGAGATAAGCAAGCTAAAAGAGTGCGAGATCATCACTGACGCAGAAGATAGGATCGTTGTGGTCGTTAGCTCAGAGAGCATCGAAGATGAGATCAGAGTTTTTAAGATGATAGAGGGCATTAGCGGCGTGGTGAGCGTTGCGATGGTTTATAGCTATCAAGAAGACGCTCAGGAGAATAGAGAGAGGCTTGAAGCAAACGGCAAGATAAGTGAAATCTTAACAAGCGATGATGTAAAAGCCGAAGACATCGCATATGGCGGTAGCGTGCATTATAAGGTGAGGTGAAATTTACTCGGTCACTCTAGCAACTTATTAAATTCAAGCCACTTGTCTGCATCTAGATAAATTTACCTGACTTTCTATTGCACAAACCGCATGCAGTGCAAAGCACTGAAGCATGCTACCTATAACGTCGTAGGGGTTAGGGGATTGTTAAGGGGGAAGGGAGCGACTTCGTAATTCAAGCCTCTTCCCCCTTAACAAAGAAATAAAGCTTTAAATTTTAAAAATCCATTTCGCAAATTTTAAAATTCCACTCACTTGCAAGAATTGACTACTAAAATTTGGCTTCGCTTACAGCTTAGCTCAAATTTTAGAGCCGAAATTACTCGTTCATGAAATTTTAAAATTTGCGAAAACTTACTTGATAGCAAAACGCATGCGGCACGATAGTGCTATCGCATGCACTTCTAACGTGCGAGGGGTTTAGGGGATTTAAAAAGGGGGATAAGGGGACGGCCTCGTAACTCGAGTCCCCTTGTCTCCCTTTTGGATAAAAAATTACAAATTTAATTGAATTGTTTTGTAAATTTTAAAACTTTACTCACTCGCCTTAGCAGACTACTAAATCTAGGCTGCACTTCGTTTAGCACTAAATTTAGAGCCGTGATATGCTCGCTCATAAATTTTTAAAATTTATCTGAAGCTTTTTGTATGTTAAATTTAAAGTTTAGAATTAAAAAGTTTAAAAAATCCCAACCCAGTCTAAACCAGGTTGGAGTTTATGAAGATTTATGAAGTAGTTTGATTAAAATTTATTCTTTCTTACTTCACTTACTATTGTCTTTGCCATGTTATCAACATCGCTTGTTACTTCATTAGCCCTATTTGCAATTACAACGTTTTCTTTTGTTAGGTGATCTATTTGAGCAACTGATTGATTTATCATATTTATACCTTCGCTTTGCTCTTTGATTGATTCACTCATCTCATTTATTGATTGAGCTAATACATTTGTATTTGCTTCTATCTCACCTAGAGATTTTTGAGTTCTTTCAGCTAGTTTTCTAACTTCATCAGCAACAACTGCAAATCCTCTACCATGCTCTCCTGCTCTGGCTGCTTCTATTGCAGCATTAAGTGCTAGAAGGTTTGTTTGATCTGCTATATCTCTAATGATAGTTATGATGTTTTTAATTTCATCACTTTGTCTTATAACATCAGCTGTCTTTTGAGAGATGGCATTCATTGAGCTTGACATTTGCTCAACTGCTGCTGCACTTTCTTGAAGTGAGCTTGCTTGTGTGCTAGCACCTTGTGTAAGCTCTTTCATAGCCAAAGCCAGAGTTGTAGCCTTTTCTTCAAGCATCTGAGCATCATTTAAATTTGAGTTTAGCATAGTGCAAATTACTTCACCCATATTTGATACTCCAAGTATCATAGCCTTTAAATCAGCCTCTAGCTCTTCGTTTATCTCAACCTTTGCAGTAAAGTCGTTTTTAGTATATGAGCTAAGAACATTTGTTATGCCCTTTAAATTTGCTGAGATAGATGTAAAGAATTTATTTAGTAGCTCTTTTAGCTCATTTAGCGATGGGTTGTTTGGAGTTGAGCCTATCTTTGCTCCAAGGTTGCCTTTGATCATTAAATTTGCTACCTTGTTTAGCTCATCTATCATAGTGCTATCTTTTTTGATACCAGCTACGACTTTGTCGATGTTTTCATTTATCGCCTTGCTCATCTCGCCAAATTCATCATTTGATCTTACCTCTAGCTTGCTTGGTGCTTTTGCTTCGTAAGTTACAAATTTAAATAGATCATCAAGCTTAGACTGGATAGTTTTTATAGGGTTAAGAGACTTTTTAAGTAAGAAATAGACAAATGCTGAGAGGATAACGATAAATAGCACTGCTAGGATTAGCTGGATCTTTAGGAGGGGCATAGTATTTGACGTAAATACATCTTTTTGCATAGCAGATATGGCCAGCCAGCCACGATCGTTTAGCTCTATAAAGTCAGCATATCTATCCTCACCCTTTGTGTTTTTATAGGCAATTAGACCGTTTTCATTAAATTCTTTATTTTTATATCTAGCGACCAGCTTGCTTGTGGTTGGATTGTCTTTACCGACTAGATCTTTGTCAGGGTGGATGATGATCTTGCCATCTTTATCTATCACGTAAGCATAGCTATAATCAGTCTTGCTGATACTCATGATCTCTTCACTGAGACTTGAAATATCAGCATTCATGGCAGCGACACCTTTATCACCGATAGGTGCTGAAAATGCTATCATCATGGCATTTGAGCTTGATGATTTATAAGGATCAGAAAAAGTTGCTTTTGCGCCTTTTGCGATCTTATACCAGTCTCTTGTTCTTGGATCATAGCCATTGTCTTTTGGCATCTCATTCTTGCCATTTGAGCGGTACATCGCACCATCGCTCTCGTATCCCACAAAAATTCTCTCTATCTCAGGCGATACGATAAGCTTGCCTGTGCTTAAAATTTCATTTATCTGACTTCTGTCCTCTAACTTTTCTAGCCTTTGGGCGATGCCATTTGCGGCATGTGTATTCTCGTCAAAAAATGTATTCATAGCGTTTTTTACATCTTTTAGAATTTGACGTTGAGATTGGATGACTAGCTCGATGGTTTTACTCTGAGCAGTATAGTAACTAGCGGCCGACATAGCCACAAACGATATACATAGAGCAACTATTAGCATTAGTGCTATTTTATTGGTGATTGACTTCACACGAATTCCTTTACATATGATTTACATTTTTTCTATATCGGCTAGTTTAAAAAGAATTGTATAGCTGTTTAAGAAGTTTTTCTTTAAAAATAAGAAGTTTTGATCTAAAAGATAAATTTAAGGTCTATTTTTTATCAAATTTAAAAGATTTTCTCTGATATTTTCACTAGTTAAATTTGAAATTTCGCCGTAGAAATTCCCATCTTTATCTAGCAGATAGATAGCAGAGCTGTGAGCGACAGAGTAGCCCATGGCAGAGTTTTTAAGGCGTACTTTTTGGTATTTTACGCCGTAGTTTTTAGCGACTTTTGGCAGATCATTCATCTTTATTCCGTCTGCATCTTTGTAGAAATTTTTTGCCATTAGGGTTAAATTTTCAGGCGTGTCACGCTCAGGATCAAGAGTGATGAAAAGTAGCTCAAAGTCGTCTCTTTTTAGTTTATTTAGCTCATCGCCTACAAGAGAGAGCGTAGTAGGGCAGACATCGGGGCAGTAAAGATAACCAAAATATATCGCTTTATATTTGCCATTATAGTTTTTAAGGCTCACTTCGCCATGCTCTGAAAGCGCCTTAAAATCATACTTGTTTGGCTTTATAAAAAGCATCGCAAGACCAGCACATATTAAGATTATCATTAAGCCCCAAAGTGTCTTTTTCATCATTTGCCCTTACATTTTTAGATCAAGATCTACAAAAAATCCAGTCTCTTTTTCGCCATCAAGCAGCTTAAATCTATACCTCATAAGATCGACCACACAAGCACTTAGCACGACTTGGGCTATTAGATTATCGCCTCTTTGATCAAGCCTTGCCTTTATAGAACCCATGTTCATATTTATGCCATCGATTACAAGATTTGGATCTTTTAGCCCTAAATTTTTGCCATTAATGATCTTAAAGCTAAATGGCCTCATCGCAAAGATCGGTCTTGGCGAGATGTCTATCTTTAGCTTAACGCCATTAAATTTCACCTCGCAAGCATCTTTGTTTAGATCGCATTTTAGAGGATCAAGCGATGTATTTATATCGGCAAATTCGGGCGGATCCTCTTTGCTGACCATAAATTTATGACCTATCCAAAAAGCGCCTGCTACGATAAAGATGAGTGAAAAAAGGATTAGAATTTTTTTCATTATTTAAAGTTTTTGGTTACTCCGATACTATCAAGCTTGATGCTCTCGCCGTTGCTAAATTTAAGCTCCAAATCAACCTTGTCGCCATCTTTTATGGGCTTGTTTAGATCCATAAGCATGATGTGAAGACCGCCAGGTGCTAGCTTAGTCTCGCCATTTTTTGGGATAACGGCGTCTTCAACTTGAACCATAGCCATCATGCCATTTTCCATCTTGTGAGTGTGAATTTCAGTGCTTTTGCAAACACTTGAATGAACGCCAACTAGCTTTACATCGGCATTTGAAGCGTTTTTGATATTCATAAAAATAGCGCTATTGTTTGTGCCAGGCTTTGTGTCTCTTGCTCTGACATTTTCTAGGCTGATGTCAGCCGCCATAAGAGTAGAAGCTGCTAGCATAGCACCAAAAACAAGTTTTTTCATATTTTTTCCTTTATGGTAAATTAATAATGGTTTTCAGATTATACATATAAAGAAACTAAAATTCCCTTTAAAATTTAAAAATTGAAATTTTTTAGGTTATAATTACGCACTAAATTTTACTTTTTGGGACACTTCACTTGAAAAAGATACTATTTTTCTTCATCGCGTTAGCGCCTTGTCTTTTTGCCCAAAATTACGAAGAAATTTACTTAAAAAATGGTCCATCTGCTGTCATAGAAGCCATTGAAAAGAACATTTTAAGTAAGGACTACTGGCTAAACAAGCTCAAAGACAAGGACGTTAGATACGGATATTACGACAACGAGATACTTCTAAGCGTGGTTGATAAGACTGATAAAGAGCTTGAGGTCATCTCTTATAAAGACGGAGTTACAAAAAAACTCTTTAGCTCAAGCGTCATCGTTGGTAAAAATGGCGATAAACTGCTTGAGGGCGACCTAAAAACGCCAGTTGGCGTCTATCAGCTCACACGTAGATTTACGCCAAATGACAGATATCTTGGACCTCTTGCTTTTTCTCTTTCATATCCAAATTTACTTGATAAACTTGCCAAACGTAATGGCAGTGGCATCTGGATACATGGCTATCCGCTCGATGGTCAAAGGACAGATGAGCTAAAGACAAAAGGCTGCGTAGCTATGCAAAATGACATTTTGATGAAATTTGACGAAGTGATAGACCACAAAAAAACGCTCGCTTTTATCTATGAGGACAAGCGCCCAGAAGCAAGCGTGAACGACATAGCGGTGATCATCTCTGGAATTCTTAACTGGAAAAAGACTTGGAGCGAGAGTAACATCGATAGCTATTTGAAATTTTATGATAAAGATTTTGAGCGATATGACGGCATGAGCTTAGAAAATTTTAAAAATATGAAGCGTGCGATCTTTTCTAAAAAAGAGAAAAAACATATCGTTTTTTCAAATTTTCTCATCACACCTTATCCAAACCTTAAAAACGACAAACTTTTTCGCGTGAGCTTTTATGAGGATTATGCCTCGGATACACATAAATTTGCAGGTCAAAAGACCCTTTACGTCAAGCTTTACGGCGATGAGATGAAAATTTTTATAGAGGAGTAGAAGTGGAAAAATCTCAAGAAGTAAAAGAAAAGATAGAGAAAATTTTAGAGGCGAGGTCTGCTTTTTTTGCTGAGCTAGACCGCCAAGTGCCAAAGAAAAATGGCACTGATGTCTTTGACTTTAGCAAGGTTAAAGAGGCTGATCTAAAAGAAATTTATGCTAAATTTTATGCATTTGACTACAACGTAAGAAAGCTCTTGCCTGACGTTTATAAAGCTTATAATGTGAATTTCAATGTCTGAGATACGCCTAAACAAAGCAGCTTACATCCACAATCTAACTAAAATTTGTGACAAAGCTGGTGGAAAAGAAAAAGTGATCGTCGTGCTAAAAGATAACGCTTATGGACACGGCGTAAGGCTGATAGCTAGCGAGGCTAAGAAATTTGGTATAAAAAACTGCGCTGTAAAGAGCGAATTTGAAGCAAATGAGATCGCTGATATCTTTGAAAATATCTTGATCCTCTCGCACATCCCAACAGGCGATGAGAGTGCTAAATTTACCTACGCCATAAACGACATAGACGCACTTTTAAAGATAAAAGAAAATACAAAGATCAACCTTGCCATCGACACTGGCATGCATAGAAATGGGCTTGATATAAGCGAGCTTGATTATGCATTTGAAATTTTAGCCAGGAGAAATTTAGAGCTTCTTGGCGCTTATACGCACTTTCGCGCAAGCGATGAGCTAAATGCTGATTATTTCGTGCAAAGAGAAAATTTTAACGCCGCAAAGGCGAAAATTTTAGCTCTTTGTGATGAGTTTGGTATAAAAAAACCGATCTTTCACTCTCACAACTCAGCTGCCCTTGAAAGAGCGAGCCAGATAGAAGATGAGATGGTGCGCATTGGCATCGCTCAGTATGGATATGCTCAGTTTAATGGCTCTTTGGGGCTAAAGCCAGTGCTTTCACTTTGGGCAAAGCGTGTTAGCAGGCGTGTTTTAAAAAGTGGTCAAAGTGTGGGATATGGGGCTAAATTTATAGCTAAAGATGACATAAATGTCGCTACTTATGATCTTGGATATGGCGACGGGCTACTAAGATACAACGGGCTAGGAGAGCTAAGACTTGCAAACGGCGAGATGGTGCTTGGCAAAATTTCGATGGATAGCTTTAGCTGTAAAGATAGTGGCGAGTGGGTCTGTGTCTTTGAGGACGCAAACGTTTGGGCGGAGTTTTTTGGCACGATAAACTACGACATCTTGGTCAAACTCTCGCCAAATATCACTAGAAAATTTATATAAAGGTAATATGTGAAAAAGATCGTTTTATTAGCTCTTGCAAGCCTTGCTTTTGGCGTGCAAGAGAGTGAGTTTAAAGTTTATGAGCAGATACTAAATCAGCTTGACACAAAGCAGATCCCAACCTTTGTCGTCCAAACTGCAAAGCCAAATTTACCAAGTAGGGTCGATGAGATGATCACGCTAAAAGATGTAAGTAGCGACGGGCTAAACATACATGGCGAGTTTGTCTTAAATGAGACTAAGACAAAGAAGTTAAAAGGCTACAACAAGGCTCAAATTTTGGCTTTAAAAGATGAATTTTACCAAAACGGAAAAGAGGCACTTTGCAACTCAGGCATGGCAAGAGCTGCGCTAAATCGCGGCATCACGCTAAGTGGTAGCTATGGCTTTGAGGGCAGACATCTTTTTGATTTGAAGCTGGATAAGAGTAGTTGCGAGTAGCCCTTTTTGCTCTGGTTTTTTGTTCGCTAGCTCTGGCTATTACGCCAGATATGGCAGCGAAAAATCACGCAACATACTACAAAAAAAAGCTCCCATTTATCTGCACGCCGACGCTAACGCTTAACGATATCTTAAACGTTGGCGACACGCTCATCTACAGATACGCCGTTAAACACGCAAGAAAGCAAGAGATCAAAAGGCTTGAAGAAAAAGAGCTTTTGGAATTTAGCGAGGCTATAAAAAAAGAGAATTTAAGAACCGCTTGCAAGGACAAAGAAATTTTAAATATGCTAAGTATCGGCGTTAGCCTGGATGAAATTTTCTACTCAGAAAACGGCGAACTACTTTTTGAATACACCATAAGAGACGAAGACTGCAAAAGACTCCAGTGAAATTTGGGGTTAATTCAGTTTTTGGCTTTTAAATTTAGTTTTTAGCCAAACTGTATTTGTAAATTTTAACAAAACCGCATGCAGTGCGTCCACTGTTGCATGCCACTTCTAACGTCGTCGGAGTTAGGGGATTGTTAAGGGGGAAGGGAGCTTCTTTGCTTCACTAGCTCGCAACTGCAAGCAGATCGTAATTCAAGCCTCTTCCCCCTTAACAAAGAAATAAACATTTAAATTTAATTAGGTTGCTTTGCAAATTTTAAAATTTCATTCACTCGCAAGAATTGACTACTAAAATTTGGCTTCGCTTACAGCTTAGCTCAAATTTTAGAGTCGAAATTACTCGTTCATGGAATTTTAAAGTTACTGGAATTTCAATAAAATGCATGCATCGCAAGACAAATTTTAAAACTTTACTCGCTCGCCTTATCAGACTACTAAATCTAGGCTTCACCATGTTTAGCACTAAATTTAGAGCCGTGATATGCCAGCTCTAATTTTAAAATTTATTAAAGTCTCACACGCTTGCATGAGCGACTGCTAAATTTTAACTTCGCCTACAGCTTAGCTCAAATTTTAGAGCCGAAATTGCTCGCTTATAAAATTTTAAAATTTGACTATCTATATTTAAAATTTAAACCAAAAAAAGAGATTTAGCCCAAATTTTACTAAGAGCTAAAATTTTACATACCTCTTTTTATCTCTCGTTCTAGCCTTTGAAGCTCAGCGATCCTGTCGCTAGTGCTTGGGTGCGTTCTAAAAAGCACGCTAAGCTTGCTAGTTAGCGAGCCAAATGGATTTACGATAAACATATGCGCGCTTTGCTCGCTTGCGTTTTGCATGACGTAAGAATTCGAGTAGTTTTCAAGCTTTGTTAGTGCGCTAGCTAGCCACTCTGGGTGCCCTGTTAGATAGGCTGCGCCTTTGTCCGCCTTGTACTCGCGCTCCCTTGAGATCGCCATTTGGATGACCGTGGCAGCCAGAGGCATCACAACGGCGATGATTAGCATAATCACTGGGTTGGCGTTTCGCTGCGAATTTTGATTTTGACCGGCGAGGGTGCCTATCTTGGCAAAATTTGCGACCATCGCGATAGCCCCAGCTAGGATGGCAGCGACTGAGCCAGTTAGGATGTCGTAGTGCCTTACGTGGCTTAGCTCGTGAGCTAGTACGCCCTCGATCTCGTTTTCATTTAAAATTTTTAAAAGCCCCTCGGTTACCGCAACGGCTGCATGGCTTGGATTGCGGCCTGTGGCAAAGGCATTTGGCACCTCTTCAGGGATGATGTAAATTTTTGGCATCGGCAAATTTGCCTTTTGTGTGAGGCGTGAGACTATCTCGTAAAGGCCATGAGCGTTGCTCTCATCAACAGGGATGGCGTTATATCGCTTAAGCACGAGTTTGTCGCTAAAAAAGTAAGAAAATAAGTTCATACCAGCTGCCATCAAAAAGGCGATCATCATGCCTTGCTCGCCTCCCACATAGCCGCCAACAGCGATGAAAACAAGCATTAAAGCAACCATTAAAAAAGCAGTTTTGAAAATTTCCATTTTTTTCCTTATTTTATAGCATTTGGCAAGATCGCCGCGTCGATCTCAAATTTCGCAAGCTCGCAAAGGCTTGCTTCACTTTCTATCAAAACAGCGATAAGCGCGTCAAATAAGTAGTTTTGCGCAACTTTTGCCAGATCTTTAGCTAGCGTAATATCGGCAATAATAAATTTTGCTCCAGCGGCGTTTGCAACTATAGCTTCGTTTATGTCATTTGCAATGATGCTAAAGTTTGCTTCAGCTTCTAGCGCTTTTTTTATCAAATTTCTATCAAATTTAAAGAGATTTTGCCTGCTGTTTGAAATTTCATCTTCGCTTTTGCAAAGAAACAGCGGCTCAAATTTTATCAGCTCATCACCTAAAATTTTCATCTCTCACCCTTTATGCACTCTTTGCAGATGTATTTTCCGTCTCGCAGCACCATTTGATCGATGTCGCTAAAGACACCGCATTTGCTGCATTCTTCGAAGTTACTGGTGCTTATCTTGTCGCTTTTTTTTCTATTTTTAAAAAATATGATGTAAATCGCAACCAAAATCGCTACAAAAAGCAAGTATTTCAACGTTTTTCCCCTTGATTTTTGAGATTAAAATATATGTAGTTTCTGTTTTTTTCATTATAAATTTGCGCGTTGATGCCTGAAATTTCATCCATGACGCTAGAACCCTTGTAGATGAGAAATTTAGTGCTCTCATCATAAAATCCCTTGCAAATTTTTATAAGCTCTTTTGTCTTGCTAAGAGCCCTTGAGGTGATGAGATCAGCTGCAAATTTATCTGCAAGCTCGATCTTTTGGCTATGAACTTCTAAATTTTCTATGCCAAGCTCGATCTTAGCGTAGCTTAGAAACGATGACTTTTTAGCTATCGGCTCAAAAAGGTGCCACTTTGTTTGTGGCATCGCAAGTGCTAAAAATATCGCTGGGAAGCCAGCTCCGCTACCAACATCGATCGCAGTTTTGGCACTTAGGTCAAAAATTTCAAGCGGTTTTATGCTATCAAGCACCTGCTCGCTTATATCTTTATAGTTGCTTAAGCTATGAACTTTGTTAAATTTAGCAAAAATTTGAGCGTAAGCCTTTACTTTTTCGTTAAATTCAGCTGGCAAGCAGAGCTCATTTTTCATCACAAGATGTGTCCCATTTGCTCTTTTTTGACCTTTAAGTAGCCCTCGTTAAATTTATTTGGTTTTATGACGATAGGCACGCGTTTTACAATCTTTACTGAGCTTAGTCCGTGAAGTTTTAATGGGTTGTTTGTGAGTAAATTTACCTCTTTTATGCCGTAGTGATTTAGGATAAAATCAACCACTTCGTATGTCCTCTCATCAGCCTTAAAACCTAGTTGGTGATTAGCCTCAATGGTATCAAAGCCCTTGTCTTGGAGGTTGTAGGCATTTATCTTGTTTAAAAGCCCGATATTTCTGCCCTCTTGACGCAGGTAGATGACCATGCCGCCATTTTCTTCGATATATTTTAGGCTCGCTTCGAGCTGGTCGCGACAGTCGCACTTTAGGCTCCCGATCGCATCGCCAGTTAGGCACTCAGAGTGAATTCTAAGATTTACAACTTCGCTTAAAGGCTCTTTATAGATCGCAAGGTGCTCTTTTTCCCCTTCTTTGAAGGCTTGAACCTTATAAGTGCCAAATCTCGAGGGTAGATTTGCGGCGTTTGAAATTTCTATTTTCATTTTAAATTTACTCCAACTGTGCTAAACTAGCTAAAAATCACGCATTTTAACAAAGAAAAGGCAAAAATATGTTTAAACGTTTTAGAAGATTAAGAATAAATCCAGCCCTAAGAGAGATGGTAAGAGAGACTAGTCTTAGCGTAAATGACTTCATCTATCCGCTCTTTGTGGTCGAAGGCAAAGGCATTAAAAATGAAATTTCTTCGATGCCAGGCGTTTATCAAATGAGTATCGATGAGATTTTAAAAGAGTGTGAAGAGATAGTAAATTTAGGCATAAAATCGATCATTTTATTTGGCATACCAAGCCTAAAAGATAGCGTTGGCAGCGACGCACTAAGCAACGATGGCATCATCGCAACAGCGCTTAGAGCTATAAAGGATAAATTTCCAAATTTATTTGTCATCACCGATCTTTGCTTTTGCGAGTATACAGACCACGGCCACTGCGGCATAATCGACTACGTACATAACACCATCGACAATGACGCAACGCTTGAAATCTCAGCCAAACAAGCCCTGATACACGCTCAAAATGGCGCCGACATGATCGCACCAAGCGGTATGATGGACGGCATCATCGCTACGCTAAGAGAGGCGCTTGATAGCAATGGCTTTGAAAATTTACCAGTGATGGCTTACTCGACCAAATTTGCCTCAGCCTACTACGGACCATTTCGTGATGTGGCGCAGAGCGCACCAAGCTTTGGCGATAGAAAGAGCTATCAAATGGACAGCGCAAACCGCCTAGAGGCTATAAATGAGAGCTTGCAGGACGAGGCGCAAGGCGCTGATATCTTGATGGTAAAGCCAGCGCTTGCCTATCTTGATGTCGTTAGAGAGCTTAGAAATTTGACGCTTCTGCCGATCTGCGTATATAACGTAAGCGGCGAGTACGCACTGCTAAAAGCTGGCGCAAAAGCTGGCATCATCGACTACGAGCGTGTTATGATGGAGACGCTTATCGGCTTTAAAAGAGCAGGGGCAAATTTGATCATCTCATACCACGCAAAAGAAGCAGCTAAAATTTTAAGGGGCTAAGATGAGGCACTTTTTGACGCTAAATGACTTTAGCAAAGATGAAATTTTAGAAATGATAAATTTAGCCCGCAAGATCAAAAAAGAGGCGAAGGCTAGAGAATTTAAGCCATATCTAAAAGATCAAAAGCTTGCGATGATATTTGAAAAAAGCTCGACTAGAACGAGGGTGAGCTTTGATGTTGGCATGCATGAGCTTGGCGGATATGCGCTATTTTTAAGTAAAAATGATATACAAATAGGCCGCGGCGAGCCCATACGAGATACTGCTAGAGTGATAAGCAGGATGTGCGACATGGCGATGCTTAGGGTTGATAAGCACGAGACGCTAGAGGAATTTGCTAAATTTTCAAGCGTGCCAGTGATAAATGGCTTAAGCGATAAATTTCACCCAGTGCAGCTAATGGCGGACTATCTAACCATGCTTGAATTTAGCGCAGGCGAGAAGGTTGCCTACGTAGGAGATGGCAATAATATGACTCACTCATGGCTCATGCTAGCAAGCAAACTTGGTCTTGAGCTAAGAGTTGCCACACCAAAAGGCTATGAGGCGGACGCTGAAATTTTAAAAATAGCTCAGGAAAACGCAAAAATTTCAGGGGCGAAAATTTTTATCACAAATGATATAAAAGAAGCGGTAGATGGTGCCGATGTAGTGACTACGGACACTTGGGTATCTATGGGACAAGAGGGCGAGAAAGAAAAAAGGCTAAAAGACTTTGCTGGATACTGCGTGGATGAAAATTTGATGAGCTTAGCTAAAAAAGATGCGATATTTTTGCACTGCTTGCCAGCTTATAGAGGCTACGAGGTTAGCGAGGCGGTCTTTGAGAGGCATGCGGATGAAATTTTTAGCGAGGCGGAAAATAGACTTCATGCCCAAAAAGGCGTGATGGTCTGGTTAGATGAGAGAAGAAGATGAGTGAAGAGAAAAGTATATATGATGAGATAGATGAGATCGGCAACAACCTTGGGCTAAGTAGCCCTGAAAAAACGGTTTTTGAGATAGTTTCAACGAAAAATCCAAACGAGCATATCTTAAATTTAAAAAGTGGCTCTTGGGACTCAAAAGAGCCGTGGTTTGGTATTGATGAAAATCAAAATTTACACACGGTCGTTTCAGTACAATCGCTCTCAGCTTTGATAGAGGCTTTAAAAGAGACGCAAAAAGAGAATTTTGACCTAAGACTTGAAAAGACGATCTGGCAGAATATCCCAGTTGATTTTAGCGATGTTTGGGTGGTTGCGATGGATGAGATCAAAAAGATCGCTCACGATAAAAAGAGCAGGCAGTTTAACATCGACCTTGATAAGCTGGTAAAAAATATAAAAAAAGAGCATCCAAATTTATTTGTAGATATAAAAGAGATGATCCAAATGGCAAGGAGCAGGGCAGATGATTGATTTTAGTGCGTATGTGAAGTATTCAAGGCCAGGGCCAAGATATACGAGCTATCCAACAGCACCGGAGTTTAGCGATAAATTTAGCTATGAGGCTTATATAAAAGAGCTTGAAAACCGCGATAAAAAAAGGCCGCTCTCGCTCTATTTGCACCTTCCTTTTTGTAGGAGTGCTTGCTATTTTTGTGGCTGTAATGTCATCTACACAAGCAAAGAGGATCGCAAAGAGAGATATATAAGATACATAGAAAAAGAGCTTGAAATTTTAGCTCGCCACCTAGATACAAGCACTGAGGTCTTGCAGATGCACTTTGGTGGCGGCACACCGACATTTTATAACGCCGCTCAGCTTGATGAGATCATCAAACTTATCAAGGCTAAATTTAAAAATTTCTCAAAAGAGGCTGAGATAAGCTGCGAGATAGACCCGAGATTTTTGACAAACGAGCAGCTTGATGTGCTCATATCTCACGGCTTTAACCGCATAAGCTACGGCGTACAAGACTTTGATGAGAAGGTGCAAAAAGAAATTCATAGAATTCAGCCCTATGAGATCACTCAAAATGCCGTAAAAATGGCTAGAGAGAAGGGCATAAAATCAATCAATATGGACCTAATTTATGGCCTACCATATCAAAGTCTAGAGAGCTTTAAAAAGACGCTTGAGCTTGCTCTTACTCTTGATCCAGATAGGCTTGCAGTATTTAACTACGCTCACGTGCCGTGGATAAAAAAGTCGATGCGTAAATTTGACGAGACAACCTTGCCAAATCCAGAAGTGAAGCTTGAAATTTTAAAATTTACAGCTGAATTTTTAACTAAAAATGGCTACAAAATGATAGGAATGGATCACTTTGCAAAGCCAAATGATGAGCTTTTTGGCGCTTTGGCAAATGGCACTTTGCATAGAAATTTCCAGGGCTATACGACAAAGGGCGGTGCTGATCTCATTGGCATTGGCGTGACAAGTATTGGTGAGTGCAAAAGACACTACGCGCAAAATCATAAAGATATGGACGAGTATGAAAAAGCGATCGATAGTGGGAAACTGCCGTATGCGAAGGGAAATTATCTAAGTGATGAAGATTTGCTTAGAAAGAGCGTGATAATGAGTTTGATGAGTAATTTCGGGCTTAATATCAAGGCAGTCGAGGATGAATTTCATATAAATTTCTTTGAACATTTCAAAAATGAGCTTGAAGAGCTAAAGAGTTTAAGTGAATTTGTCGATGTTGCGACAGATAAAATCAGCGTAAATGAGACAGGAGCGCTGATAATACGAAATATTGCAATGTGTTTTGATGAGTATCTTAAGAAAATTCCGGAGAATTTAAGGCGATTTTCTAAGACAATTTAAAAATTATTTTTTTGTCATAGAGTGTTTAAAATGCATTTAATATTTCTTGGTGTATAATTCGCACTAAAAGTCGAGCCAAAGCTTGACAATAAAAAGGTAAAAGGATCTAGTCATGAAAAAGATGTTAGCAATTAGTGCTTTGGCCGCAGCAACATTGCTGTCCGCTCAAGATGTCCCTTATAGGATTTTTCTAGCTTCATTCGCTCAAGATGATAGCGCTGCTAGAATCGATAGTGCTGTTAGCAAAGTAAACAGCAAAATATCAGATAGCAGATTAACTACTGGCGTTTATGAAGTTGGTGGAAGAAAATTTCTATATGTTGATACGACTCCTGTTTCTGAAAATGAAGCTAATGAGTTGTTGGCTAAAGTTCAAAATGAGTCAGGTTATAAAGATGCTTTAATGAGAGCTAAGTCACCTGTCGCAAATGCTCAATCAGCTAAAAAATCTAATATAGAGCAAACTATATCAACTGAGCCTAAAGCAGCAGCTACAGCACAAGCTGATGATAGTGTATTGACTTTGGATCAAGTTGTAAAAACTATTTTAAATGAAAACCCAAGCTTAAAAGCTACAGAATTTAACTACTTACAAGTTGGTAAAGATCTAAAAATAGCTAAAAATGCTTATTACCCAACACTTGATGCAGCTGCTAGAGTAGGATATGAGAGAAAACGTCTTGATGATGGTCTTACAACAAGAAGAGGCGATGGCAGAGTATCTGGTGCATCTTTAACTTTAGTTGAAAACCTTTACAATGGCGGCGCTGATAAAAACAGAATCAACTCTCAAAGCGCAAGACTTGACTCAGCTGCTTACACAGTAGCTCAAGCTGCAGATAGACTAACACTAAGCGCTGCAAATGCTTATCTACAAGTTCTTCAAACAAAGAGAATTCTTGACATTGAAGAAGAAAATGTAAAAAGCCATGAAGAAATTTATAGCCAAATCAAAGATAGAGCAAGATCAGGTTACGGCGTAGCTTCTGAAGAGAGACAAGCTGGATCTCGCTATACTTTGGCTCAATCAAACTACATAGCTGCTAAAAACAACTATGAGGACGCGCTTTCTACATTTGAAAAATTATATGGAAGAAAAGTTGCTGCTAAAAACCTAGTAATGCCTGAGTTTAACCTGCCATTACCAAGCACAAAAGAGGCAGTTTATGACAAAGCTGTTCTTTGTAACCCAACACTTCTAGTTCAAAGATCAAACATTGCTATGGCTGAGTCTGTTGTAAAAGAGAAAAATGCACCATTCTTACCAAAACTAGATCTTGTTGTATCTGGTGCTTATGATCACTCAAATGTTTTATATGATGATTATGAAGAGCAAACATTTGATGCTCTTTTAAGACTAAACTATAACCTTTACAACAAAGGTAATGATAAGCTAGATAAAGAGAAGAGCCAACTTGCTGTTCAACAAGAGCAACAAACTATGGATAACCTTGTAAGAGAGCTTAAAGAGTCTTTAGAATTCTCATGGCAAAACTACGTTCTTAACCAAGAGAAAATGGGATATCTAAATCAACACGTTGAGTATGCAAAAGCTACACTTGATGCTTACCAAGATGAGTTTAGAATCGGCCGCCGTGACCTTATCAACCTACTTGATGCCGAGAATGAGTACAACACAGCATTAAAAGAGATCGCTACAACTGAAACAGCGCTTTCATATGCAAAATATAGATTGCTAGATAATATGGGTATGGTTTCAGATAGTTTTGAGCCAGGCTTTGCGAAGAGATATATCCAAGGCGCTTGCAGTATTCAAAACGACTTAAGATAAAAATTTAAAAAGTGATGACCATGAGGGTCAAAGCAAAATTTTGGACGCTTACATTAAGCGTCCTTTTTTCGTTATTAGCATTAAATGCTATCGGAGATTTTATAAAACAAACAACGATAGCAAAGGTGGCTAAAATTTATGGAGAAGATGCAAGAAGAAGGGCATCGGCATTAAATTCTTTAATGACTTCATTGCAAGATGCAACCGAACAAGAGAAATTAATAAAAGTAAATGATTTTTTTAACTCTTTTAGGTGGGTTGATGATATGCAACTTTGGCATAAAAAAGATTACTGGGCTACCAGAATGGAATTTGTAGGAAAAGGCGCTGGTGACTGCGAAGACTACGTTATCGCAAAGTATTTCACCCTAAAGCAACTTGGAATTCCAACTCAAAAATTATACTTCACATACGTTAAAGCCTTAAGATACAACCAAGCACATATGGTTTTGGCATATTATGACACACCAAAGTCTATTCCATTAATTTTAGACAACATAAATGGTAAAATAAAAATCGCAACTCAAAGAACAGACCTCGTGCCAGTTTATAGTTTCAACGGTGATTCGCTATACTTAGCAAAACAAGAAGGTCTTGGTCAGGCAATACCAGGTGGAAATAAAAAACAAAATCCTAAGTGGATGGAACTAATAGATAGGATAGGAAAAGAGGATTTATGACGCTATTTAAACAGATTATGATCGCTGTGATAGCTTTTGGCATCGTGATTTTTATGGCTGTTGGCTACTTAAATTTTAAGAGCCTAAATGGATACATCAACGACCAGCTCGGTGAAAACGCAAGACACACAGCAAACTCACTTGGACTTGCTTTAAAGCCGATTGTCGATCCTGAGGATATGTCTTTGGCGCAAACGATGATAAATTCTATGTTTGATAGCGGTAGATACAAGCTCATTAAACTTGAAGATGTCGATGGTAAGGTACTTATAGAAAATTCTCAACAAACTATCGTTAAGGATATCCCTGAGTGGTTTTATAAGATCGCTAAATTTGAAGCTCCAGTGGCAACAAGTGAGATCATGACTGGCTGGGCAAAATTTGGCACACTCTATGTTCAAGGTAGCACGGCACTTGCTTACAATGAGCTTTACTCAAACTCAAAAAATATTTTTAACTTTCTAGCTTTAATGATCATCATCGCTCTTATCGTGGCATTTTTTGCCCTCAAGGCGATATTTAGACCACTTGTTAAGGTTCAAGATCAAGCTGAAGCGATACTTGATAATAAATTTATCATTCAAAAGAGAATTCCATTCACAACTGACCTTAAAAAGATGGTGCTCGCCATGAACTCGATGGTTAGCAAGGTTCAAGACATCTTTGAAAGAGAGGCTGCTACGCTTAGCAAGTATCAAGAGCTTTTATATAAAGACTCTATGAGTGGCACTTACAATAGAAGGTTTTTTCAAACTAAATTTAGCGAGTATCTAGCGAGCGAAGAGTATTCAAGCGGTGTTGCATCGCTTGTTAGCTTTAAAGATCTAGCTGGATTAAAAGGCGTTCTTGGTTTTGAGAAATGGCAAAGTGTCATCATAAAAATAGCTCAAATTTTACAAGAAAAATCGGCCGAAAATGACCAAAATGCGATCGTCGCAAGGTTAAATGACAACGATTTTATCGTTATGTCATACGGTAAAAACTCATCAAATTTCTCAGCTCTAAACGATAAGATCATGGCTGAGTTTAAAAAACTCTATGTAAATTTCTCTATAAATGATAGCGAATGCCCAGTCAATGCTGCTATTGTTGAGTATTCACCAAGCACTGACATGAGGACACTACTTACTTCAGCTGACGTTACATTGGCTAGTGCAAGACTAGCTGGCTGCTTTACTTGCAAGGAATTTAATGCAAATCAAAATACTCTAGTCATCGGTAAAGAAAAATATAAAGAGCTTATCTTTGACTCTATAAAAGAGGATAAATTTAAATTTGCAGCTCAAAAAGTGGTTGGCTTTGACTCAAGCTTTGAGCAGTATGAGCTCTATCTAAGGCTCGTTGATAGCGAAGGTAAATGGCGTATGGCATCATACTTTATGCCGATGGTAAATGAGCTAAATTTAGGTGCGATGCTTGATCTTCATATCCTAAATAGGATCGCTAGAATTTTGCCTGAAAATATCTTGCCTCAAGGAAGCTTGGCGATAAATTTAGGAAAAGAGATATTAAGCTCGGATGAAAATTTCTCAAAACTTGAAGCTACACTTAAGAAAATCGCTCAAATTTCAAAATCTAAAAACTATATAGAAATTCCAAACAAAGACGATATTAGTATCGAAAGTATAGTTAGACTTACTAAAAAATTAAAAGAACTCGGCTTTGGTTTTGGATTTGACCACTTTGATCTTAATGCAAAAGGCATTGAGAAATTAAAAGAATTTAATCCAGACTACGTAAAGATCCAGTCAAGCGTCTTAATCGACTTTTTAAGTGATAAATCAGGGGCAAATACAAAACAATCACTAGATGTTGTTTTAAGCTCAAAAGATATCATTTTGATTGCGATCGGTGTTGAGAGTGAAGAGCAAAAGAGTAAGCTAATTGAGCTTGGCATTAAAAATATGCAAGGAATTTACATAGATGAAATCAAAAATATTGGATGATAGATGCATAGCGATAAGATAAAAGACGAACTGCTTCAATGTTTGGTGATCTTTACCAAACTTCACAATAACCCATATAGTGCCGATGCTTTAACTATCGGTCTGCCTGTAAAAGATGGCGAAGAGATCGAGCTTTTTTCACTAAAGAGCTCGAAGTCTTTATTTTCTCGTGCAGCTTCACGTGCTGGCTTTGCATCTACTCTTGTCAGAAAAGATCTTGATCAAATTTCGCCTTTAGTTTTGCCTTGTATCTTGATGCTTAGAGGCAAAAAAGCTTGCATCTTGCAATCTTTCAGCGAAGACAAAAAAATGGCAAACATCATCACGCCTGATCTTTCAACTGGCACCAGCACAATAGAAATAAATAAGCTAAAAGATGAGTATCTAGGCTATGCTTACTATCTAAAACGTGAATTTGTCCCAGAAGATACAAGCTCGACAAAGCTTATAGACGCTGGCAATGACCACTGGTTTTGGGGTACTTTAAAGCGATCTAAGAAAATTTACTTTGATGTCGTGATAGCAAGCTTTGTCATAAACTTATTTGTCCTTGCAAGCCCGCTCTTTACGATGAACGTCTATGACCGCGTTGTGCCAAATAACGCTGTTGAGACACTTTGGGTTCTAGCGCTTGGCGTGAGCGTCGTTTATGGCATCGATCTATTTTTAAAATTTGTTCGTTCATATTTTCTTGAGATCGCAGGCAAAAAGAGCGATATCATTATGAGCTCTATCTTGTTTGAGCGCGTAATGGATATGAAATTTAGCAATAAGCCAAAGTCAGTTGGTTCATTTGCCAGCAACTTGAAAGAATTTGACACAGTTAGAAATTTCTTCTCATCTGCGTCGCTTGCTGCCATTGTGGATCTGCCATTTGCGTTAATCTTCTTGATAGTTACCTACTTTATAGGAAGCTACCTTGTGCTTGTGCCTATTGTTATTATGATAGCTATTTTGTGCTATACATTTTTTATAAAAGATCCGCTTCAAAACGCGATTAAAAGCACATTTGAAGCTTCAGCTATGAAAAATGGAATTTTGATAGAGAGCCTTAGCAGCTTAGAGACCATTAAAACTCTTGGTGCTAGCGGCCATGTGCAGTGGAACTGGGAAGAAGCGACTGGCGAGATAGCAAACAGAAGTATCAAATCAAAAATAATCACTACTTCAATCACGACTGTTACGTCGTTTTTGGTACAGTTAAATACTATCGCTATCATCGTGCTTGGCGTTTATATGATACAAGATACACACCTTACTATGGGTGGTTTGATCGCTGCTGTTATGCTTAGTTCTCGTGCGATCGCCCCTATGGGTCAAGTGGCCTCACTAGCTGCAAATTTTGAGCAGACAAAGACAGCTTATCAAAGCCTTAGCAAGATCATGCAGATGCCAGTTGAAAGACCTGAGGGTAAGAAATTTGTTAGAAGAAATTCTTTTGATGGTAAGATAGAGTTTAAAAACGTGAGCTTTACTTATCCAGACACCACAAAAGGCTCACTTGATAGGATAAATTTTGTCATTCAGCCAGGCGAGAAAGTAGGCATCATTGGTAGAAATGGCTCTGGCAAGACAACCTTGCAAAAGATAATCCTAGGCCTTTACGCACCGACCGAGGGCTCAGTGCTGATCGATGGTATCGATATAAATCAGATAGACCCAGCTGACCTTAGAAGAAATATCGGCTACGTGCCGCAAGATGTTGTGCTATTTAAGGGAACGGTTAGAGAAAATATCGTTCAAAAAGCTCCATATGTCGATGATATGCAGATCATTAAGGCTGCTAAGGTAAGTGGCGTCGACGAATATGTCAATGCTCATCCACTTGGTTTTGATATGCCAGTGTTTGAAAGAGGCGATGGCATTAGCGGTGGTCAGCGTCAAAGTATAGCTGTGGCTAGGGCATTTTTGCTTGATAGTCCTATCATCTTGCTTGACGAGCCTACAAATTCGCTTGATAACACAGTTGAGAGCAAGCTAAAAGCAAATTTAAAGGTAAATACCGTAAATAAAACTATGATTTTAGTAACTCATAGAACATCGATGCTCGATCTTGTTGATAGGCTTATAGTGATGGATAACGGTAAAATTTTACTAGATGGTCCAAGAGACGAAGTTTTAGCTAGACTTAGTGGGAAGTGATTATGCAAGAAGATATAAAAAATCAACAAAATGAAAATTTAAAGCCAGACGAAAAGCCAGTTTCAAAAAGCGATATAAAAGAGCAAGAAAGTGCTGGAGATCAGATTTTAAATAGCATAGATGGCATCAAGTCAAACATCCAAGCAAAAAACTACGATGCCTATGACTTGAAATTTATGTCAAGCCTATCAGAGGCAGTTTTGGCGAAGGCTCCATCAACCTCAAAAAAGATACTTTATGCAGTTAGTATAACTGTATTTTGGCTACTTTTGTGGGCTTCATGGGCACAGATAGATGAGATAACAAGAGGTAGCGGCAAGATCATCCCATCAGGCAAAAACCAAGCGATACAAAACCTTGAGGGTGGTATCGTAGATCAAATTTTTGTAAAAGAGGGTGATGAGGTTAAAAAGGATCAGATCCTCATCAGACTTGATAATAAAAACTTTACAAGTAGCTATGGCGAGTCAAAACTAAGACTTGACGAGCTTCAAGCTAAATTTATGAGGCTTGATGCTGAAGCTAATGATAAAGAATTTGACTACAACGAAACAAGAGATGCGAATAATAGCAAGGCTGTAAGATACGAGATAAGCTTGCATAACTCAAACATAGATCACTTAAATGAGCAAATAGGAATTCTAACAGAACAGATCCATCAACGCCAAAGTGAGCTAAATGAGCTTAGAAATAAAATTTCTCAAACTCAAAATAGCTATAATCTTGTTTTAAAAGAAAAAGCGATCATGGAGCCTATCTTTAAAAAAGGTCTTGTTAGTGAGGTCGAGTATATCCAGCTTCAAAGACGTGTAAATGACCTAAAGGGCGAGCTTGATGCATCTGTGCTTGCCGTGCCAAGGGTCGAATCAACCATAAAAGAGGCGAAAAATAAGATAGAAGAGGCAAAGCTAGCATTTAAAAACAATGCAAAAAAAGAGCTAAACGAAGTCTCCGCTGAGATCGCAAGGATAAACGAGTCGCAAATCAGCCTAAGCGACAGGGTTGAAAGAACTTATGTAAGATCTCCGGTAAATGGTATCGTTAGTAAGATGATGGTGCATACCGTCTCAGGCGTTATCAAGCCAGGTGAAAATATCGCAGAGATCGTCCCACTAGAAGATAAACTCATCGCTGAGGTAAAGGTTAAGCCAGCTGATGTTGCGTTCTTAAGACCTGGACTTGATACGATGGTTAAATTTACGGCGTATGATTTTAGTATTTATGGCGGTTTAAAAGGCAAGGTAACACAGATCAGTGCCGATACCGAGACAAATGAAAAAACAGGCGAGAGCTACTATCTAGTTAGGATAGAAACTGAGAAAAACTATCTTGGTAGCGAAGAGAAGCCACTTAGGATCAAGGTAGGTATGATAGTTTCAGCTGATATCATCACTGGTAAAAAAACGATACTTGACTATCTGCTAAAACCTATCTTAAAAGCAAAACAAAATGCTTTAACGGAGCGATAATGCAAAAGTCAGCTAGTTTTGAGCGAAATTTTAGCGAATATCAAATTTCAAGAGCAAAACTGGCTGATGAATTTGTCATTGTAAATGATGGCAAAATATGCGATCTAATCGGAAGAGAGGTCGTTAAATTTCTCTTTAAAGACTGTGAAAAAAGCTTTGATGAGATGATGAATTTAAAAAGAGAAGAGCATATTAGCTTAGCTGGACTAAAGATGGAAGATGAGCTAGTAAGCAGCATTAAGATATCAATTAGTGGCTACGATGAAAATAGTGATAGCTTGGACTTTGATCTAAATTTGCTATCTCTTAGTGTGCCATATAGATACGCCATATCAAATGGTTGTTTTGAGATGAGTATATTTTTAAAAGAGAGTAGGGAAGTGGTTGAGAAATTCTTATCTACTTTTAGCTATAAATTTGAGGCAAATAGTGGCAAGGAGCGCCACGTGATCGTTTTCGTAAATGAGTCAAAAATTTACGAGCAAACCTATATGTGATATAAGGAAATATGGTTATGAATGTGGTTTTTTTTACTCAAAATGGTTCGCTTAATAATCTTTGGCGAGGATATTTTTCAGATGACGATGTGAAATTTACTCACAATAAAAAGGATTTTTTTGCAAATTTAAACGACGAGGTTGATATCGTCGGTATCGATACAAACGCTTTTAAAGATAGCCTTGATGAAAATATTAAAACGATTCATGAAAGTTTTCCAAATGTAAAATGTCTAATCCTTGCAAACGAACCAAAATTTAGTGAAGGCAAACATCTGCTAGCTCTTGGCGTTAAAGGATACGCAAACTCACACATGAGAAAAACGCACTTTGAAGATGCCTTTGAGACGATTTTAAATGGCAAAGTTTGGCTTTATCCAGAATTTATCCAAGCGATGATCGGAGAGCTAACTGGCTCATATATAAATAATGAAGGTGAAACTTTGGAGAAAAAGTCTGATCTAAGCGAGCTTAGCTCGCGCGAAAAAGAGATCGCAAACTTAATCTATCAAGGTCTAACAAACAATGAAATTTCAGAGCAAACAGGCATTACTTTAAGGACAGTAAAGGCGCATACTACGTCGATTTACAGCAAGCTAAATGTGAAAGATAGAATAGGTCTTGTACTTTTGATGAAGCAACTACATGCGTAAAATTTTGCTTCTTTTGTTTTTTATCTCTTCTCTTTTTGCAAATAATTTTGAAATTTCTCCAAAAAATATATCTCAATGTAAAAATCAAATTTGCAAAAATATCTTAAATCACTATGCAAATTTTATGAAAAAAATAGAACACGAAAGTTTTATAAGAAAGCTAGAGCTTATAAATTCATACTTAAATTCTTTAATGCCAAGATATGATGACTTTTACAATACAAATGTCGATGTGTGGAGCACTAGGGGCGAGTTTTTAAGGCGAGGTGGCGGAGACTGCGAAGAGTACGCGATATCAAAACGCGATAGCCTAAAAGATCTTGGCGTGGATAACCAAAAATGTCTTCTAGTCGTTCAGGAAAAAAACACAAAAAAATATCATATGGTGCTAGCTGTTTGGGAAAATTTACACAAAGAGCCTTTAATACTGGACAATCTAAGCTTT
Organism: Campylobacter concisus; assembly: GCF_015230015.1. Lineage (GTDB taxonomy): Bacteria > Campylobacterota > Campylobacteria > Campylobacterales > Campylobacteraceae > Campylobacter_A > Campylobacter_A concisus_AF. The sequence continues at coordinate 30,887 of NZ_JAAKZC010000008.1, forward strand.
AGAGTTTTGCCGCTTTCGAAGCGTTATGACCTTGTGCCAGAGTATTGTTTGATGGATGGAAAATATTTTAAGATAAAAAAAGATGGCATAAATTTAGAGCCCGTAAATATAAGAATGCAAACTTACGAAAATTTGATAAAGAAGGAAAAAGAAGAGAAATTTTGGAAGAATTAATCTTCCAAGTCGATGTCTATTTTTTCAACATTTGTTGTAATATCTTTGGTGTTTTTCTCAATGTTGTGTTTATTTTTCTCGATTAGTGATCTGTTTTGACCTATAAGGTCTCTATTTTCTTTGATGCCATCACTGTTTTGCTCGATCATTTTACTTAACGTTGCTATCTTTTTTTCATAGCGGATCATTAAGAAGTAGATCACATAAATTAGCAGTAAAATTACCGCCCAAGGTAAAAATTGCATATTAAATCCTTTGTAATTTTTCGTAATTATAGAAATTTTAGCTTTTAAAAAAAATAAAACTATGAAAATATGAAATTTTATATATGTAAAATTTATCTTTGATTTTTGGTAAAAGGGGCTCAGATTAGTGGGCTGTTTTTGAATTTTGTTATAAATTTTATAAATTTTTGATTGCAAAAAAATTAGATGAAATATTTTTCAAAATCTTCTTGACTTTTATTTTATTTTGGGCTATAATTGCCACTTCACAAAACAGGTGCTGGTGTAGCTCAGTTGGTAGAGCTACTGCCTTGTAAGCAGTGGGTCGGCGGTTCAAGTCCGTTCACCAGCTCCATTTTGTAACAGTGTTTGACCAGAAAATACCAAAATAACTTATTAATGTTTAAGGTGAGATACTCAAGCGGCCAACGAGGGCAGACTGTAAATCTGCTGACTATGTCTTCCGTGGTTCGAATCCACGTCTCACCACCATTGTTATGCGGGAGTAGCTCAGTTGGCTAGAGCATCAGCCTTCCAAGCTGAGGGTCGCGGGTTCGAGCCCCGTTTCCCGCTCCAAAATTTGGGAAAGTAAACTGGGAGCTGTATCTAGATTTTACTAAACACAGTTATTCCATCTTTATTTTCATGAATTTTTAGTTGTTTGTATGTTGATTAAAATCATCTCAGCCAAGCGTTTTTCGCTCATATGGCTCAGAGGTAGAGCACTTCCTTGGTAAGGAAGAGGTCGCGGGTTCAAGTCCCGCTATGAGCTCCACTGGTTTATATGATTTTATATTACTATACGAATTTGAATTAGATAAAGACACATATCATAACGGAGGAAAAGATGGCTAAAGAAAAATTTTCACGCAACAAGCCACACGTAAACATAGGCACTATCGGTCACGTTGACCATGGTAAAACTACTTTAACAGCTGCAATATCTGCTGTTCTTTCACGCAAAGGTCTTGCTGAGCTAAAAGATTATGATAATATTGATAATGCTCCAGAAGAGAAAGAGCGTGGTATTACAATTGCTACTTCACACATTGAGTATGAGACAGAAAAACGTCACTATGCTCACGTTGACTGCCCAGGTCACGCCGACTATGTAAAAAATATGATTACAGGTGCTGCTCAAATGGACGGCGCTATTCTTGTTGTTTCTGCAGCAGACGGCCCAATGCCACAAACTAGAGAGCACATCTTGCTATCTCGCCAAGTTGGTGTTCCTTACATTGTTGTTTTCATGAACAAAGCAGATATGGTTGATGACGCTGAGTTACTTGAACTAGTTGAAATGGAAATTCGCGAACTACTTAACGAGTATAACTTCCCAGGTGATGATACTCCGATAGTTTCTGGTTCAGCACTTAAAGCTCTTGAAGAGGCAAAAGCTGGACAAGATGGTGAATGGTCAGCAAAAATTATGGAACTAATGGATGCAGTTGATAGCTATATCCCAACTCCAGTTCGTGCTACAGATAAAGATCTTCTTATGCCAATCGAAGACGTTTTCTCAATCTCAGGTCGTGGTACAGTTGTAACAGGTAGAATTGAGAAAGGTGTTGTTAAAGTTGGTGACACTATAGAAATCGTTGGTATCAAACCTACACAAACAACAACAGTTACTGGTGTTGAGATGTTTAGAAAAGAGATGGATCAAGGTGAAGCTGGTGATAACGTTGGTGTTCTTCTTCGTGGTACTAAAAAAGAAGACGTTGAACGTGGTATGGTTCTTTGCAAACCTAAATCAATTACTCCTCACACAAAATTTGAGGGTGAGGTGTATATCCTAACTAAAGAAGAGGGTGGTCGCCATACTCCTTTCTTTAACAACTATAGACCACAATTCTACGTAAGAACAACTGACGTTACTGGTTCTATTACATTACCAGAAGGCACAGAGATGGTTATGCCAGGTGATAACGTAAGAATTTCTGTTGAGCTTATAGCTCCAGTTGCACTTGAAGAAGGTACTCGTTTTGCTATCCGTGAAGGTGGTAGAACTGTTGGTTCAGGTGTTGTTTCAAAAATACTTGGTTAATTTATAAAATTATGCCAAAGGGGAAACCCTTTGGCTTTCTATAAGGAATATATATGAGAATTAAAATCGGTTTAAAATGCTCTGAGTGTGGTGATATCAATTATACTACTACAAAAAACAGCAAAACCACTACAGATAAGGTTGAGCTCAAAAAATATTGCCCAAGATTAAAAAAACATACTGTTCATAAAGAAGTTAAGTTAAAAAGCTAATTAAGAATAAGTAGCTATTAGGGCAATAGCTCCAACGGTAGAGCGCTGGATTCCAAATCCAATGGTTGGGGGTTCGAATCCCTCTTGCCCTGCCACAATTAAGGTTAAGATTATGGAAAAATTTATAAATTATATAAAGCTATCTAAATTGGAAATAATGAAAGTTATCTTTCCTACTAAAGAACAAATTAGAAATGCTTTTATTGCAGTTTTTATCGTGGTCGCTGTTGTTTCACTTTTTTTAGCTCTTGTTGATGTTGTTATGTCCTTTGTTCTTTCTAAAGTTATATAGGGTAAGGAAAAATAATGTCACATAAATGGTATGCTATACAAACTTACGCTGGTAGCGAAATGGCAGTAAAAAGAGGAATTGAAAATTTAGTTAGAGATCACGGTATCGAAGATCAACTAAAAGAAGTTATAGTTCCTACAGAAGACGTAATAGAGATAAAAAACGGTAAGCAAAAAATTAATGAAAGAACTCTTTATCCTGGATATGCTTTTGCATGTTTAGATCTTGATACAGCTCTTTGGCATAAGATTCAGTCTTTACCAAAGGTTGGACGTTTTATTGGTGAGGCAAAAAAGCCTACGCCATTGACTGAAAAAGATATAAATACTATCTTGGAGAAAGTTCAAAAAAGAGCGGCACCAAAACCTAAAATATTTTTTGAGGATGGTGAAAGTGTTCGCATAACAGAAGGTCCTTTTGCTAACTTTACAGGTATCGTTGAAGAATACGATATGATACATGGTAAGCTTAGACTCAATGTTTCTATTTTTGGTAGAAGTACCCCTGTTGATATTTTGTATTCACAAGTTGAGAAGATAATTTAAGGAGCAAGAAATGGCTAAAAAAGTTATAGGTGAAATAAAATTACAAATTGCCGCAACAAAAGCAAATCCTAGCCCGCCAGTTGGTCCAGCATTAGGACAAAAGGGCGTTAATATTATGGAATTTTGTAAAGCCTTTAATGAAAAAACAAAAGATATGGTTGGATTTAATATCCCGGTCGTTATAACAGTTTATGCTGATAAAAGTTTTACATTTATCACAAAGCAACCACCTGCTACAGACCTTATTAAGAAGGCTGCGGGTATAACAAAAGGAACAGACAATCCTTTAAAAAATAAAGTAGGTAAATTAACAAAAGCTCAAGTTTTAGAAATTGTTGAGAAAAAACTTGTTGATTTAAATACAAATGATAAAGAGCAAGCAGCTAAGATTATTGCTGGTTCAGCTCGTTCAATGGGTGTCGAAGTAGTAGACTAAAACCTTTACCGTCAGGTTGATTTTCAAAAGACGGAAGCAATTTATATGCGGAGAAATTTATGGGAAAAACTAGTAAGAGATTTCAAGAATTGCTCAAAAAAGTAGAGCAAGATAAAATTTATAACCTTAGCGAGGCTATCGATACTGTTAAAACTCTAGCTTCTGCTAAATTTAATGAGACAGTTGAGATTGCATTGAAATTAAATGTTGATCCAAGACATGCTGATCAAATGGTTCGTGGTTCAGTTGTTTTACCAGCTGGCACAGGCAAAGTTGTAAGAGTTGCTGTTATAGCAAAAGATGCTAAAGCTGATGAGGCAAAAGCTGCTGGTGCTGACATAGTTGGTGCTGATGATCTAGTTGAGGATATCCAAAAAGGTATAATGAACTTTGATGTTCTTATAGCTACTCCAAATTTAATGGGTCTTGTAGGTAAAGTTGGTAGAATTTTAGGACCTAAAGGTTTAATGCCAAATCCAAAAACTGAAACAGTTACAATGGATGTTGCACAAGCTGTTAATAATGCAAAAAGTGGACAAGTAAATTTCCGTGTTGATAAGCAAGGAAATATACATGCAGGTCTTGGTAAGGTCAATTTTACTAAAGAGCAATTAAATGAAAATATTTCAACATTTATTAAAGCTATTAATAAGCATAAACCTGCGACTGCAAAAGGTAGATATGTAAAAAATGCTTCATTGTCTTTAACAATGAGCCCTTCTGTAACTCTTGATACTCAAGAAGTTATGGATTTAAAATAAGAATTTAGAGAAATTTATATCTTAGATTGGAGATAGCCGAGGCCATTGGGCTTAATTGATTCGACCCGCTCTGCTTGAAATTACCGGTCGGAAAGGAGAAAAAGTGACACGTAACGAAAAAACTGAAGTTGTTGCAAAATTAGAGAGTGAATTTAAAACTGCTGAAGCTATTGTAGTTTGTGACTATCGTGGTCTTTCAGTTAAAAAACTTGAAGTTTTAAGAAATTCTGCAAAAGAACAAAATGTAAAAGTTCAAGTTATTAAAAATACTCTTGCAAATATTGCTCTTAAAAATTCTGATAAAGTCGGAATGGAACTCAAAGATACAAATATCTATCTTTGGAGTGAAGATCAATTAGCAGTAACTAAAGTAGCCGCAAAATTTGAAGAGTCAAATTCTGATTTTTTCAAAATTAAAACAGCTTATATTGATGGCGAAGTTGCAAGCGTTGATAAAGTTAAAGCTCTATCTAAAATGCCTAGCCGTGATGAGCTTATTGCGATGCTTTTGCAAGTTTGGAATGCGCCAATTCAAAATTTCACAATTGGTTTGAATGCGCTTAAAGAGAAAAAAGAACAATCAGCTTAATTAAATTAAAAATAATAAGGATAAAAAATGGCAATTACAAAAGAAGACGTATTAGAGTTTATATCTAATCTTTCTGTACTTGAACTTAGCGAACTTGTAAAAGAGTTTGAAGAGAAATTTGGTGTTAGCGCAGCTCCTGTAATGGTAGCTGGCGGTGCAGTTGCTGCAGGCGGTGCAGCTGCTGCTGAAGAAAAAACAGAATTTAACATTGTTTTGGTTGATTCTGGTGATAAGAAAATCAACGTTATTAAGGTTGTTAGAGCACTTACTGGTCTTGGTCTTAAAGAGGCTAAAGACGCAGTTGAAGGAACTCCATCTGTTCTTAAAGAAGGCGTTAGCAAAGACGAAGCTGAAGCAGCTAAAAAAGAGCTTGAAGAGGCTGGTGCTAAGGTTGAACTTAAATAATTTTTTATTATTTAGGCTTAATATTTCAAGAGAGGGCAGAGGCTCTCTCTTTTTTAAATTTTAGATGCCTTGTTAAAAGGCTATACTTTTCTTTCAAAATTACCACGAGGTAGATGCAATGTTAAATAGCTTATACTCAGGAAATCGTCTTAGGGTTGACTTCTCTAATGTCGTTAAAGAGATAGATGTTCCGAACCTACTACAACTACAAAAAAAGAGTTTTGATAATTTTTTAAATCTAAATAACAATCAAACAGAAAGCGGTATCGAAAAAGTTTTTAAGTCGATTTTCCCTATACATGATCCGCAAAATCGTTTGACTTTAGAATATGTTAGCTCAGAAATTGGAAAACCAAAATATACAATCAGAGAGTGTATAGAAAGAGGTCTTACATACTCTGTAAATTTAAAAATGAAAATACGCCTTATCGTCCATGAAAAAGATGATAAAACCGGAGATAAAGTTGGCGTTAAAGATATAAAAGAGCAAGAAATTTTCATACGTGAAATTCCATTGATGACAGATAGAATTTCATTTATTATAAATGGTGTTGAGCGTGTTGTTGTAAATCAGCTTCATAGAAGTCCTGGTGTTATCTTTAAACAAGAAGAGAGTGCGACTGTTGCAAATAAACTTATCTACACAGCTCAAATAATCCCAGATCGTGGCTCTTGGTTACACTTTGAATATGACACAAAAGATATTTTATATGTTAGGATAAATAAGCGCAGAAAAGTGCCTGTAACTATCTTGTTTAGGGCATTAGGATATAAAAAACAAGACATTATTAAGCTATTTTATCCAATACAAAATTTAACGATAAAAAATAATAAATTCTTAACTCTTTTTAACCCAGAGGACTATCTAGGAAGAGTTGAGTATGATATAAAAAATGAAGCGGGCGATGTTCTTCATCAAGCTGGCAAGCGTCTAACAAAGAAAAAAGCTGATAAATTAATCGAAGATGGCGTTAAATTTGTCGAATATCCGATCGAAGCACTTATCGGCAGGTATTTAGCAAACCCTGTGATAAACACAGAAAGCGGCGAAATTTTATATGACACACTATCTGCTCTTGATGAGAATAAACTTGCAAAAATTTTAGCTGAGCATGAAAGTATTGAGATCATAAACAACTCTGCAGCTGGTGTTGATGATGCTATCATAAATTCATTTATCGCTGACAATGATATGCTTAAAGTTTTAAAACAAACCGAGGGCGTTGATGATGAAAATGACCTTGCTGCGATTAGAATTTATAAGGTTATGAGACCTGGCGAGCCAGTAGTTAAAGAGGCCGCAAAGAGCTTTGTAAATGATATATTATTTAACCCTGAAAGATACGACTTAACAAAAGTTGGTCGTATGAAGATGAATCACAAGCTTTCGCTTGATGTGCCAGAGTACGTTACTTTGCTAACTAGCGAAGATATCATCAAAACTGCAAAATATCTTATAAAAGTTAAAAATGGACAAGGCCACATTGATGACCGCGATCACCTTGGTAACCGCCGTATAAGATCTATCGGTGAGCTACTTGCTAGTGAGCTACACCTTGGCTTTGTCAAGATGCAAAAGGCTATCCGTGATAAATTTACAAGCCTGAGCAACAATACTGACGAGATCATGCCTTATGATCTTATCAATCCAAAAATGATTACAGCAACAATTATGGAATTTTTCACAGGCGGTCAGTTAAGTCAGTTTATGGATCAGACAAACCCACTTAGTGAGGTTACTCATAAGCGCCGTCTATCTGCGCTTGGTGAGGGCGGCTTGGTAAAAGAGCGTGCCGGCTTTGAAGTGCGTGACGTTCACCCAACTCACTACGGCAGAATTTGTCCGGTTGAGACTCCAGAAGGTCAAAATATCGGTCTTATCAACACTCTTTCAACTTATGCAAAAGTAAATGAGCTTGGCTTTGTTGAGGCGCCTTATAAAAAGGTCGTTGATGGCAAGGTGACAGATGAGATAGTCTATCTAACAGCGACACAAGAAGAGGGTAATGTTATCGCTCCAGCATCAACTAAGCTTGATGAAAATGGACATATCGTTGAGGATTTGATCGAGGTCAGAAAAGAGGGCGAGATGATGCTTGCTCGTAGAGAAGATGTTACCTTGATCGACCTTTGCTCTGGTATGATAGCTGGTGTTGCGGCTTCGCTTATCCCATTCCTAGAGCACGACGACGCTAACCGTGCGCTTATGGGTTCAAACATGCAACGTCAAGCAGTGCCACTACTTCGTTCAACTGCTCCTATTGTTGGAACAGGTATGGAGAGTGTTATCGCAAGAGATGCTTGGGAGAGTGTAAAAGCAAAACGTGGAGGCGTGGTTGAAAAGGTTGATAATAAAAACATCTTTATCCTTGGTGAAGATGAAGCTGGTCCATATATCGATCACTACTCTTTAGAGAAAAATTTAAGAACAAACCAAAATACGACATTTTCACAACATCCGATCGTTAAAAAAGGCGACGAGATCCAGGCTAATCAAATCATAGCTGATGGCCCAAGCATGGAAAAAGGTGAGCTAGCTATCGGTAAAAACGCACTAATCGCGTTTATGCCTTGGAATGGCTACAACTACGAGGATGCGATCGTTATTAGTGAAAAAATGATACGTGAAGATGCCTTTACGAGCGTTCATATCTATGAAAAAGAGATCGAGGCTCGTGAGCTAAAAGACGGCGTTGAAGAGATAACAAAAGATATACCAAACGTCAAAGAAGAGGAGCTTATGCACCTTGATGAAAGTGGTATCGTTAAAATCGGTACAGAGATCAAGCCTGGCATGATCCTTGTTGGTAAAGTATCTCCAAAAGGCGAAGTTAAGCCAACTCCAGAAGAGAGATTACTTCGTGCTATCTTTGGTGAAAAAGCAGGCCATGTTGTAAATAAATCGCTCTATGCTTCAGCTTCAATGGAAGGCGTGGTTGTTGATGTTAAAATTTTCACTAAAAAAGGCTATGAAAAAGATAGCAGAACAAACAAGGCTTATGAAGAAGAGAAGACGCTTTTAGAAAAAGAGCATCACGATAGACTGCTTATGCTAGACCGCGAAGAGATGCTAAAAGTTACAGCACTTCTTTCTAAAAACCCACTAGCGAGCGATCAAGAGGTAAATAAAAAAGAGTATAAAAAAGGCTCAAAGATCAACAAGGCTGACTTTGAGAATATCAACAGATTTACCCTAAATGCTATCGTAAAGAGCTTTTCGAAAGATATCCAAAAGAAATATGATGAGCTAAAAAATTACTTCCAAAATGAGAAGAAAAAGCTTAAAGAAGAGCACGACGCTAAGATAGAAATTTTAGAAAAAGATGATATTTTGCCAAGCGGCGTTGTAAAACTTGTAAAAGTTTATATAGCTACAAAACGCAAACTAAAAGTTGGCGATAAGATGGCTGGACGTCACGGTAACAAAGGTATCGTTTCAAATATAGTTAGAGAAGTCGATATGCCGTATCTTCCAAGCGGTCAGATTGTTGATATCGTGCTAAACCCACTAGGCGTTCCAAGCCGTATGAACATCGGTCAAATTTTAGAGAGCCACCTTGGTCTTGTTGGTTACCGCTTAGGCGAGCAGATCAATGAAATTTTTGAGACCAAAAAAGGCGAGTGGATAAAAGAGCTAAGAGCTAAGATGATAGAGATTGCAAGTGTTGCTAAGCTAATGGACGCTAAAAAAGCTCTTGGTAAGATGAGCGATGAGAAGCTTCTTGAGTATGCAAAAGATTGGAGCAATGGCGTAAGATTTGCAACTCCGATTTTTGAAGGCGTTAAGGCTGACGAATTTGCAAAACTATTTGAGATGGCAAAGATAGATAGCGATGGTAAAACTGAGCTATATGACGGACGCACAGGCTCAAAGATAAGAGAACGCGTTAATGTTGGTTGTATGTATATGCTAAAACTTCACCACTTGGTTGATGAAAAAGTTCACGCAAGAAGTACTGGACCATACAGCCTTGTTACACAACAACCTGTCGGTGGTAAGGCGCTATTTGGTGGTCAAAGGTTTGGTGAGATGGAGGTTTGGGCACTTGAGGCTTATGGTGCTGCTCATACACTAAGAGAGATGCTAACTGTAAAATCAGACGATGTTGAGGGAAGACTTTCGGCTTACAAAGCTTTAACAAGAGGTGAAAACGTTCCTGAGACTGGTATCCCTGAGACGTTCTTTGTTCTAACAAACGAGCTAAAATCACTAGCTCTTGATGTGGAAGTATATGATGAGGATGAGACAAATGAAACTAACTAATTTAAAACCAGTTGAGATAAAAGAAGAGCATAGACCTCGTGATTTTGAAGCTTTCCAACTTCGTTTAGCAAGTCCTGAGAAGATAAAATCCTGGAGCTATGGCGAGGTTAAAAAACCAGAAACTATCAACTACCGCACGCTAAAACCTGAGCGTGACGGTCTGTTTTGTGCCAAAATTTTCGGACCGATCCGCGACTACGAGTGTCTTTGTGGTAAATATAAAAAGATGCGCTACAAAGGTATCAAATGCGAAAAGTGCGGCGTTGAAGTAACAACATCTAAAGTTCGTCGTTCTCGCATGGGTCACATCGAGCTTGTAACTCCAGTGGCTCATATCTGGTATGTAAATTTCTTGCCAAGCCGTATAGGTGCGCTTCTTGGTATCAAGATGAAAGACCTTGAGCGCGTACTTTACTATGAGGCATACATTGTTGATAATGCTGGCGAGGCTTATTATGACAATGAAAATTCTAAAAAAGTTGAAAAATATGATGTTTTAAACGAGGAGCAATATCAAAGCCTAGCTTCAAGATATGAAGAGACTGGCTTTAGTGCTAGAATGGGTGGCGAGGTCATCTATGATATGCTAGCTGAGCTTGATCTAACTCAAATTTTAAATCAGCTACAAGAAGAGATGGAGGCTACAAATTCTGAGGCCAAGAAAAAGACTATCGTAAAACGTCTAAAGGTTATCGAGAGCTTTTTAAATTCAGGCAACCGCCCAGAGTGGATGATGATAACAAATTTACCAGTTCTTCCACCTGATCTTAGACCTCTTGTTAATCTTGATGGCGGTAAATTTGCTGTTTCAGATGTAAATGATCTATATCGTCGTGTGATAAATAGAAATAGCCGTCTAAAACGCCTACTTGAGCTTGACGCACCTGAGATCATTATCAGAAACGAAAAGAGAATGCTTCAAGAGGCTGTTGATGCGCTATTTGACAATGGCCGCAGAGCAAACGCAGTAAAAGGTGCAAATAAGCGCCCATTAAAATCACTAAGCGAGATCATCAAAGGCAAGCAAGGCCGTTTCCGTCAGAATTTGCTAGGTAAGCGTGTTGATTTCTCTGGACGTTCTGTTATCGTCGTTGGTCCAAAGCTAAAGATGGATCAGTGCGGTCTTCCAAAGAAGATGGCTTTAGAGCTATTTAAGCCACATTTGCTTGCTCGCCTTGAAGAAAAAGGTTATGCGACAACTGTTAAGCAAGCTAAAAAGATGATAGAGGATAAGACAAATGAGGTTTGGGAGTGCCTAGAAGAGGTCGTTAAGGACTATCCGGTTATGCTAAACCGTGCTCCGACACTTCACAAGCTTTCTATTCAGGCATTTCACCCAGTGCTTGTTGAGGGCAAGGCGATCCAGCTTCACCCACTAGTTTGTGCGGCTTTCAACGCTGACTTCGACGGCGACCAAATGGCTGTTCACGTGCCACTATCTCAAGAGGCTATCGCTGAGTGCAAAATTTTGATGCTTAGCTCAATGAACATCTTGCTTCCTGCAAGCGGTAAGGCCATCACAGTCCCTTCACAAGATATGGTTTTGGGAATTTATTACCTAAGCTTAGAGAGAAATGACGAAAAAGGTGCAAATAAAATTTTCTCAAGCGTTGATGAAGTAATGATCGCTGAAGAGGCTAATACTCTTGGCCTTCACGCTAAGATCAAAACAATGGTTGATAACAAGATCATCTTTACAACGGCTGGTCGCTTGATCCTAAGAGCGATACTACCTGATTTTGTCCCTGATAATATGTGGAATAAGATCATGAAGAAAAAAGACATTGCAAATTTGGTTGATTATGTTTATAGAAATGGCGGCCTTGAAGTAACGGCCGACTTCCTTGATAAGCTTAAAAATTTAGGCTTTAGATATGCTACAAAAGCGGGAATTTCTATCTCTATCGCAGACATCATCGTGCCAGATAGCAAGCAAAAGTATATCGACGAAGCTAAGAAAAAAGTTCGTGAAATTCAAAAGCAATATGGCGCTGGTCTTTTAACAGATAGTGAGAGATACAATAAGATCATCGATATCTGGACAGATACAAACAATAGCGTCGCAAGCGAGATGATGAAGCTTATTCAAAGTGACAAGGGTGGATTTAACTCAATTTATATGATGGCTGACTCAGGTGCAAGAGGTAGTGCAGCGCAAATTCGCCAGCTAGCTGGTATGCGTGGTCTTATGGCAAAACCGGACGGCTCGATTATCGAAACACCGATCATTTCAAACTTCCGTGAAGGTCTAAACATAATGGAGTACTTCAACTCAACCCACGGAGCTAGAAAAGGTCTTGCAGATACCGCGCTAAAAACTGCCAACGCTGGTTACCTAACAAGAAAGCTAATCGACGTTGCTCAAAACGTTAAAGTGACAATGCACGACTGCGGTACTCACGAGGGCGTTGAGATCACAGATATCACAGAGAGTGGCGAGCTAATAGAGAGCCTTGAAGAGAGAGTATTAGGCCGTGTTTTAGCAGATGATGTGATCGATCCTATAACAAATGAAATTTTATTTAGTGAAGGCACATTGCTTGATGAAGAGAAAGCTAAGGCTATAACAGAAGCTGGCATAAAATCAGTAAGCATTAGAACACCTATCACATGCAAGGCGCCAAAAGGCGTTTGCGCAAAATGCTACGGCTTAAATTTGGGTGAGGGCAAACTTGTAAAACCAGGCGAGGCTGTTGGTATCATCTCGGCTCAATCAATCGGTGAGCCAGGTACTCAGCTAACGCTAAGAACATTCCACATTGGTGGTACGGCTTCTACTGAGCAACAAGACCGCCAAGTCATTGCTCAAAAAGAGGGCTTTATTAGGTATTACAACCTTAGTACATACGAGAACAACGGCAAGAAGATCGTTGCAAACAGAAGAAGTGCAGCTGTACTACTTGTTGAGCCAAAGATAAAATCAACAATTGATGGTAAAATCGAGATCGAATATGCTCACGAAGACGTAAATATCGTGATCAAAGGCAAAAAAGAAGAGATTAAATATACTATCAGAAGAAACGACCTTGCTAAGCCAAATGAACTAGCTGGTGTTAGCGGTAAGATCGAAGGCAAGATGTATATCCCTTACGTAAATGGCGACAAAGTAAAAGAGAATGAGAGTATTGTCGAGATCATAAAAGAGGGTTGGAATATTCCAAATCGTATCCCATACGCAAGTGAGCTTAAAATTTCAGACGGCGATCCAGTAACTCGCAAAATTTTAGCTGACGCAAATGGTGTTGTTAAATTTTTCATACTAAAAGGCGACTTCCTTGATAGACTAAAAGATATCAAAAAAGGTCACAAAGTAACTGAAAAAGGCTTCTTTGTTGTCGTTTCTGATAAGGATGGACGTGAAGCAGTTCGCCACTACATCCCAAGAAATTCTATCATTCAAGTATCAGATAATGATGCGGTAGAAAGAGCGACAGTGGTCTCACTACCTGAAAAAGATGACAAGCTAATAATCGCTGAGTGGGATCCATACTCAACTCCAACTATCGCAGAAGAAGCTGGTGTGGTTAGCTTTGAGGATGTCGAGCCAGGATATAGCGCGACTGAGCAAGCTGACGAGGCAACTGGTCAAAGACGTCTTGTTATCAATGAGTATCTGCCAAGTGGCGTAAAACCAGCGATCATTATCACTACAAAGAGTGGACATTTGATCAAGTATCCACTTGATCCAAAAACTGCGATCTTTGTTTCAAGTGGCGATGAAGTAGCTCAGGCTGACATTTTGGCTAAAACTCCAAAAGCTGTTGCTAAGTCAAAAGATATCACTGGTGGTCTTCCAAGGGTTAGTGAGCTATTTGAAGCAAGACGCCCTAAAAATACAGCTATCGTTGCAGAGATCGATGGCGTTGTTAGATTTGACAAGCCACTTCGCTCAAAAGAGCGCATCATTATCCAAGCAGAAGATGGCACGACAGCTGAGTATTTGATCGAAAAGAGCCGTCAGATCCAAGTAAGAGATGGCGAATTTGTCCATGCCGGTGAGAAACTGACAGACGGACTTATCTCAAGCCATGATATCTTAAGAATTCTTGGCGAAAAGGCACTTCACTACTATCTAATCAGTGAAATTCAGCAAGTTTATCGCCGCCAAGGTGTTGCGATCGCTGATAAGCACATCGAGATCATTGTCTCTCAAATGCTACGCCAAGTCAAAATAGTCGATAGTGGAAATACAAATTTCATCGTCGGTGACATGGTTTCAAGAAACAAATTTAAAGAAGAGAATGAGCGCATTATGAAAATGGGTGGCGAGCCAGCTATCGCTGAGCCGATCCTCCTTGGTGTTACAAGAGCAGCTATCGGAAGTGATAGTGTGATCTCTGCTGCGTCATTCCAAGAGACAACTAAGGTCTTAACAGAAGCCTCAATCGCTGCTAAATTTGACTATCTTGAAGATCTAAAAGAGAATGTCATCCTTGGACGTATGATCCCAGTTGGTACTGGTTTTTACAAAGATAAAAAGATAAAGATCAAAGAAAACTAATATATTAAGCCCCGTTTTTGGGGCTTAATTCTCTTATAAATTTATCCACTTAAATTTAGAAAATTTCAAAATTTACAAGCCGTTAATCAATATTAAATAAAATCCCTAACTAAAAATATGTAACGGAGATATTATGAAAAATGTCGATCTTGGTCTTTTATTTTTGCGTTTAGGCCTTGGAATTTGCCTTTTTATGCACGGCTTTGGCAAAATTTTACACGGGCTTGGCGGCGTAAAGAGCATTTTAATTGATGCTGGGCTACCTAGTTTTCTGGCATATTTTGCTTATCTTAGCGAGGTTTTGGCCCCTATAATGATCGCTGTTGGCTTTTACTCAAGGCTTGGCGCGCTCCTAGTTTTTGGCTCTAGTCTTGTCATTTTGTATTCATATTTTGGTTTATCAAATTTACTTGAACTAACTAATGTAAATGGTTTTAAAGCAGAGCTTATATATCTTTATATCGCTATATCACTTTGCATCATCTCAACTGGCAGCGGCAAATACGCTATCAAGCAAGACTGATCTAAATTTAGCACATATTAAATGTGCTAAATTTTCACACATTTTATTTAAAATTTAAATTTAGTTTATTTTTTTATAACACTTTAAGTTTATTGCCTTTAAATTTGAAAATTATCTCAAATTTAAAGGATACACGATGGAACAGACAAAAAAAGAGCCTTCGTTTCTGCTAGCCCTTACGCCTATCTTGGTTATGATCGTAGGTCTTGCGCTTGGCGTTGGTTATATGAAGCTAAAGGTTGAGCCGATCATTTTGATAGCTGCCCTCGTGGCTGGTGGCATCGCTTGGAGACTAGGATATAGCTGGAGCGAGCTTCAAGAAGGGGTGATAGAGAAAATTTCAAGCTCACTCCCGGCACTTATGATACTTTGGGCGGTCGGTCTGCTTATTGGCTCATGGGTATTTTCAGGCACCATCCCTATGATCATCTACTACGGTGTGGATCTTATAAGTCCGCAGTATCTAGTCCTAACCGCTTTTGTCATCGCAGCTATCATCTCAACTGTAACTGGCACGTCTTGGGGTTCTGCTGGCACAGTTGGCGTCGCTATTATGGGCATAGCTCAAGGTCTTGATGTAAATTTAGCCGCAACTGCTGGCGCGGTAGTCGCAGGAGCTTACTTTGGCGACAAGCTCTCTCCGCTCTCAGATACGACAAATCTAGCTCCGATAGCAGCTGGCTCAGAGCTTTATGAGCACATCAGACATATGTTTTATACAACTATCCCAGCAACTATCGTTGCGATAGCGGCTTATCTATTTTTTGGAAGCGAGGCTGCAAGTAGTGGCGCAAATGTTTCAGAGTCGGTTTTGGCGCTTCAAGGTCAGCTTGATAAAATTTTTCACTGGAACATCATCTTGCTTTTGCCTGTGCTTTTTGTCTTGGCTGGCTCGGTGCTAAAGTGGCCAACCATCCCAGTAATGATCATCGCATCTCTATTTTCAGTGCTTCTTGGTGTGATCGTTCAAGATTTTAGCTTTAAAAATGGCTTTATCTCAGTGATGACTGGCTTTAACGTCACGATGAGCGGCATTAATATGGAGTTTTCAAAAGATATCACGAAGCTTCTAAATAGAGGCGGCGTGAGCTCGGTAAATTCAACCACCATCCTAGTCATCTGCGCTATGGGCTTTGCTGGTATCATCTCAAAAACTGGCATGCTTACAAAGGTGCTTCACACCATCATGGCAAAGGTCAAATCAACAGCAGGCGTCATCATCTCGACTATCGGATCATGCCTAACTGTCGCATTTGTCACAGGTAGCTCATATCTTTCTATCCTCATTCCTGGCGAGATGTTTAAGGACTTTTATAAAGAGAAAAATTTAGCAGCCAAAAACCTATCAAGAACACTTGAAGACTCTGGCACCGTTATCGTCCCGCTCATACCTTGGTCAGCAGCAGGCGCATATATGACAGCTACACT
Source organism: Campylobacter concisus (assembly GCF_015230015.1). Lineage (GTDB taxonomy): Bacteria > Campylobacterota > Campylobacteria > Campylobacterales > Campylobacteraceae > Campylobacter_A > Campylobacter_A concisus_AF. The sequence continues at coordinate 47,288 of NZ_JAAKZC010000008.1, forward strand.
TGGAGTGCCAACGGTAGAGTACTTGCCTTGGGCGATACTAAACTACATGGGCGTTGTCTTTGCTATCATTTTAGCACTTACTGGCATCGGCATAGCTAAGATAAATAAGGATGCCAAATGATACTTATAAAAAATGCCAAAATTTACTCGCCAAAATTTCTCGGCACAAAAGATATATTTATATGTAACGGCAAGATCGTCTGCATAGCTGAAAATATAGAGCCAAATTTACCAAATGTAAAGGTGATCGACGCTTCAAATTTAGTAGCCATACCAGGTCTTATCGATAAGCACGTGCATATCACTGGAGGCGGCGGAGAGGGCGGCTTTAAGACTAGGGTGCCTGAGATCATGCTATCAAATTTAATAGAAGCTGGCATAACGACAGCAGTTGGCCTACTTGGAACTGACAGCACGACAAGAAGCGTTGAAAATTTAGTCGCAAAAGCTCACGCACTAAACGACGAGGGCATCACATGCTACGCTCACACAGGCGCATACAGCTCCAAAACGCCAACCATAACTGGTGAGATCGAAAAAGATATTGTCTTTGTTGATCTCATAATCGGAACCAAGCTAGCTATAAGCGACCACCGCTCATCAAGCGTGAGTAAAGATGAGCTAGCTCACATCGTTTCAGCCGGCAGGGTCGCTGGTATGATCAGCTCAAAGTCAGGCCACACCACGCTTCACATGGGTGACGGCAAGAAGGGTTTAAATTTGATCTACGAAGTGTTAAATGAGTATGACATGCCGATCACTCTATTTCAGCCAACGCACATAAATAGAAACGAAGAGCTTTTTAAACAAAGCTTTAAATTTATAAAAGATGGCGGATATATCGACTTTACCTGCATGCCGGGTCTTACGCCACTTGAAGCTGTAAAGCGCATCAAAAAAGAGAATTTACCGACAAATAAGATAACCATTAGCTCAGACGGCTTTGGCAGCTACTCTAGCTATGATAGCGAAGGAAATTTACTAAAAATAGGCATCGCTAGCGTTAAGAGCCTATATGAAGAGTTTATAAATTTTATAAAAGATGGCTTTAGTATCGAAGAAGCGTTGCCATATTTTACGACAAACGTGGCAAGAAGCGTGGCCTTGCAAAACAAAAAAGGCGAGATAAAAGAGGGCTTTGATGCGGATATTTTACTAGTGGGTGATGAGCTTGATATTAAATTTGTCGTTGCAAAGGGTAAAATTTTAAAAGATGACAGTGGTTTTATAAAAAAAGGAACTTATGAATAAAACTAACTTATTAACCGTTATTTAAGCTTTTTTTAAATAAAATTAGGTCTTTTTAATAAATTTAGTTGAAAGGAATTATTGTGCCAACCATAAATCAATTGGTCAGAAATGAACGCAAGAAAGTGACTGTTAAGTCAAAATCTCCAGCGTTAAAAGAGTGCCCTCAAAGAAGAGGAGTTTGCACTAGGGTTTATACTACAACTCCTAAAAAACCAAACTCAGCTTTGAGGAAAGTTGCCAAAGTTAGGCTTACAAGCGGTTTTGAAGTCATCAGCTATATCGGCGGTGAAGGTCACAACCTACAAGAACACAGTATCGTTTTAGTTCGCGGCGGTAGGGTTAAAGACTTACCAGGTGTTAAATATCACATCGTTCGTGGCGCACTTGATACTGCTGGTGTTGCAAAAAGAACAGTTTCTCGTTCTAAATATGGTGCAAAACGCCCTAAAGCTGGCGCTGCTGCTCCAAAAAAGTAAAAAATTAGGTTCGCAGACGTTGCTTAAATTTGCAAACGTTTGAGTAAAATTTCATAAAAATTTGAAGGAAAAATCAAAATGAGAAGAAGAAAAGCTCCTGTAAGGGAAGTTTTACCTGATCCGATTTACGGAAATAAAATAATCACTAAATTTATTAATTCTCTTATGTATGATGGCAAAAAAAGCGTCGCTACAGAGATAATGTATGGTGCTATTAAAGCTATCGAAAAGAAAAATGCTGAGGTTAAAGGCATCGACGTTTTTAACGACGCTATCGAAAATGTAAAACCTATTTTAGAAGTTAAATCACGCCGTGTTGGTGGTGCTACTTATCAAGTGCCAGTTGAGGTTCGCCCAGCTCGCCAACAAGCTCTTGCTATCCGCTGGCTTATAACTTTTGCTAGAAAAAGAAGCGAAAGAACAATGGTTGATAAACTAGCAAATGAGCTTTTAGATGCGGCAAATTCAAAAGGTGCATCTTTCAAGAAGAAGGAAGATACTTACAAGATGGCAGAGGCTAATAAAGCATTTGCTCACTACCGCTGGTAAGAAAGAATTAGTATGGCAGAGAGAAAAACGCCTTTACATAAGGTAAGAAATATCGGTATTGCGGCTCACATTGATGCTGGAAAAACAACTACCAGCGAGAGAATTTTGTTCTTCACTGGTATGAGCCATAAGATAGGTGAGGTTCATGATGGTGCTGCTACTATGGACTGGATGGAGCAAGAAAAAGAGCGTGGTATTACTATTACATCGGCTGCAACTACAGCGTTTTGGAAGGGCTACCAAGTAAACCTAATCGACACTCCGGGACACGTTGACTTTACTATCGAAGTTGAGCGTTCTATGCGTGTTCTTGACGGTGCTGTTGCGGTATTTTGTTCTGTTGGTGGTGTTCAGCCACAGTCTGAAACTGTTTGGAGACAAGCAAATAAATATCACGTACCAAGAATCGTTTTTGTCAATAAAATGGACAGAATTGGTGCAAATTTCTTTAGAGTTGAAGAGCAAATCAGAGAAAGATTAAAAGCAAATCCAGTGCCTATTCAAATTCCAATCGGTGCAGAGGATAACTTTAAAGGCGTGGTTGATCTTGTAAGAATGAAAGCATACGTTTGGAATGACGAGAAAAAGCCAACTGATTATGTTGAAGAAGAAATTCCAGCTGAAGTCAAAGATAAGGCTGAAGAATACCGCGCAAAACTAATCGAAGCTGTTTCTGAGACAGATGATAGTTTGATGGAGAAATTCTTTGCAGGTGAAGAGCTGACTGAAGAAGAGATCAAAAAAGGTATAAAAGCAGGCTGCTTAAGAATGACTATCACGCCTATGCTTTGCGGAACTGCGTTTAAGAACAAAGGCATCCAGCCTCTACTTGATGCTGTTGTTGATTATTTACCAGCTCCAGATGAGATTGCAGCGATAAATGGTGTTTATGAAGATGGTACTGAAGTGACTGTTGAAAGTACAGATGATGGCGAATTTGCCGCTCTTGCGTTTAAGATCATGACTGACCCATTTGTTGGACAGCTAACATTTATCCGTGTTTATAGAGGAAGCCTTGAAAGTGGTAGCTACGCTTACAACACAGTTCAAGACTGCAAAGAGAGAATCGGCCGCTTACTAAAAATGCACTCAAATAAACGTGAAGAGATTACCGAGCTTTTTGCTGGTGAAATCGGTGCTGTTGTTGGTCTAAAAAATACTCTAACTGGTGATACTCTTGCAAGCGAAAAAGATAAAGTTATCCTTGAGAGAATGGACTTCCCAGAGCCAGTTATTAGCGTTGCAGTTGAGCCAAAAACAAAGGCAGACCAGGAAAAAATGGCAATAGCACTTCAAAAACTAGCTCAAGAAGATCCAAGTTTTAGAGTTAGTACTGATGAAGAGAGCGGACAAACTATTATTAGCGGTATGGGTGAGCTTCACCTAGAGATCATTGTTGATCGTATGCTTCGTGAATTTAAAGTAGATGCTGAAGTTGGACAACCACAAGTTGCTTATCGCGAGACTATCCGTAAGGCAGTTGAGCAAGAGTACAAGTACGCAAAACAATCAGGTGGTCGTGGTCAATATGGTCACGTATTCTTACGGATCGAGCCGCTTCCAGCTGCTAGTGGATTTGAATTTGTTAATGATATCAAAGGTGGTGTTGTTCCAAAAGAATATATCCCAGCTGTTGAAAAAGGTTGTAAAGAAGCACTTCAAAGCGGTGTTCTTGCTGGATATCCAGTTGAAGATGTTAAAGTTACACTATTTGATGGTAGCTACCACGAAGTTGACTCATCTGAAATGGCATTTAAACTTGCTGCTTCAATGGGCTTTAAAGAGGGTGCTAGAAAAGCAGGTGCGGTTATTCTTGAGCCTATGATGAAAGTTGAAGTTGAGACTCCAGAAGAGTATATGGGTGATGTTATCGGTGACCTTAACAAACGCCGTGGCCAAGTAAATTCAATGGATGATAGAAATGGTGTAAAAATCATTGCAGCTTACTGCCCACTAGCGCAAATGTTTGGCTACTCAACAGATCTTCGCTCAATGACTCAAGGTCGTGCGACTTACTCAATGGAATTTGATCACTACGAGGAAGTTCCTAAAAACGTAAGTGAGGAGATTATTAAAAAGAGAAATGGCTAATTAGTCAAAATAGGGCAGAGTGATCTGCCCTTTAAAATTTAATCACTTGGATAAAAATTTAAACTAACTTGCAAATTTGTCCTCATAGCTCAGCTGGATAGAGCGCAGAATTCCTAATTCTGAGGTCGTGAGTTCGAACCTCGCTGGGGACACCATTCCTGCTTTAAATACTATGTCGCAACAATCTTTGTAAGAGCGTTTTAACCTTTCATATTAAATTTTATATTTTTTATAAGTAACTAGCTTTGACATATAAATAAATTTATTTTTCTTCTTAATGAATTATTTGTATGGTTTATTATTAATAAATTTTATCAACAAAAATTTTATATATTTAATAATCCATGCTAACATTTCAAAAATTTATTTAAGGAGAGTAGATGAAAAAAATTTTACTTTTAGGAGCTGTTTGTTGTATGTTGTCAGCTGACATCAAAACCGTTAATATAAGCCCAGATGAGATCAAAAAATATGATCAGATTGTCGATATTAGAACTCCATCTGAGTGGCAAGAGACTGGCATCATAGCTGGTGCGAAGACCATCACTTTTGATCCAAGCGACAAGAGTGCATTTTTAGATGAGCTTTCAAAGGCAGTTGATATCAAAAAGCCTATCGCTCTTGTTTGTAGAAGTGGCAGAAGGAGCACAGCAGCAGCTGCAGCGATAGATAGCTCAGATCTTAAGATTATAAATTTAGATGGTGGTATGAGTAGTTTGATCGAGCAAGGCTACAAAACTACACCTTATAAAAAATAGACAAATTTCTAAATTTCACATTTGACTACAGGATAAATTTATTTTGTAGTCAAAATTTATACTAAATAATAAATTTTATTATTTGATTAACCAGTGATTAACTCTAAGTCAATATAATTTCATCACATTTAAACAATAAAAAAGGAGACAAAATGTCAAAAGTTATTTTACAGTTAAACACAATTCAGGCTGATGCAAATGCACTTTATATCAAATTTCACGATCTTCACTGGAATGTAAAAGGCATCCAATTTTTTAGCGTCCACGAGTATACAGAAAAAGCCTATGAGGATATGAGTGAGATTTTTGATGACGCAGCTGAGAGAGCTCTTATGCTTGGTGGCAGACCTATCGTCAAGGCTGAGGAGCTAGCAAAAGTTGCTCACATAAAACACGAGCCAAAAGAAAACTACACTCCGACTGAAGTTTTGGATATTGTTTTGGTTGATTACAAGCACCTTTTGGGCGAATTTAAAAAACTTGATGAGCTTGCTGAGGGCGACACAACAACTCAGATGTACGCACAAGATCAAATAGCTAAATTTGAAAAAGCTATCTGGATGCTAAACGCAACACTTGGCAAATAATCACAGCGGGAGCTCTCCCGCTTTACTCTAAATAAATTCTACCTTTTGGCGATATAGTTTTTATAAACTTAGAGGAGCCAAATATGCAAATCAGTCAAATCGCAAGTTCATATAACACTTCAAGTGTAAAAGAAAATGTAAAATCAGAAATTTCACTTCACAAAGATGAAAAAGAGGTTTCTAAAAAGCAGCCCGATGTTTCAAATTTAAGCGCAAAAGAGATATCAAATAGCTATTTTTTGCAGTATCAAAAAGAGATCACTCAAAGCGCTAGCTCAAATTTACTAGCACAAGGCGGTCTAAGCTTTAACGTGCCTGAAAATTTATCAGACATTTTATCTAGCCTTGATCTGGCAGGCGTCGGCTACAATGGTAAAGCTCTGGGAGAGCTAAGTAGTGATGAGGCAAATGAGCTAGTTAGTGAAAATGGCTTTTTTGGTATCGCAAATACAGCTGAGAGGATAGCTGGCTTTGTACTAAATGGTGCAGGTGATGATATTGAGAAGCTAAAAGCTGGCAGAGAGGGCGTGGCAAAAGGCTTTGAAGACGCAAAGAAAATTTGGGGTGGAGAGCTTCCTGAAATTTCACAAAAGACTATCGAAAAGACACTTGAGACGCTTGATAAAAAGATCGCCGAGCTTGGCGGTAATGTTTTAAACGTATCAGCCTAAATTTCTTGGGGTCTCTCCCAAGAAATTTATATACATTAATGTAAGTACAAAACTCAAATTTTAAAACTCGCAAATTTTATTTAATCTTAAAAGCTATACTTTGCTCTTTACATTAAGGAGAAAAGATGAAAGCTAAAATTTTACTTCCTTTAGCAGTAGCTACTATGTTTTTGGGATGTTCGTTTTTTGATGACAATCCACCAGTCCGCAAGCAACCAAGGCAAGCTACTAAAACTACAATTGCAAAAAGCTCCATCAAGGGCTTTATAAAAGATGTCAGCTATAAAGATTCGAAATATTGCTACGAGATAGTAGCTAGCGATGTGAAAAATCACAAACTAAACAAAGCAAATTTTTGTGCAAACAGATATTATTACGATAAGGGCGATCTTGTCTATGCGACTTTTTACGCAGATAAGCTCATAGACATGCTTCTTATAAAAGAGGGTGGCTCTAAAGGTGCGTATAATGGCATAAGAAAACCACAAAATGAAGTAGTCGTTAAAAGAAAAAATATAAAAACAAATATAGATATACCAAAAGAGGAGAAAATTTCTTTTTAGATTACCGTTGATTTACTGCTAGCGTATATAATTTCATCAGCAATCAAAACTAGAACTCCTTTTAAGGGGCAAAGCAACGGCCCCTTTTTCTTTTTACTCCCTTTTAAAAAATGCCGTTTTTGAAGTTAAAATTATCAAAATATACCTCTTTTTGGTCAAAATCGGTAAACGATCGGTAACAAAAGTGCAAAATTTTATGATTTTTTAAGCTTCATATTAAAATTTATTGATTATAATCGTCATCACAAAAACCTTAAAAGGAGAAAAAATGAAACTAACAAAAATTAGTTTAGCTGCATTGGTTGCTTTAGGTGCATTTTCAAGCGTTGCAAGTGCAACTCCACTTGAAGAAGCTATAAAAAACGTAGATCTTTCAGGATTTGCAAGATATAGATATACTAATAAATATGTAAAAAACAGTGGTCCAAGCTATCAAAAACCAGATAAAGAAAGTGAAGCTAATCATGAATTTAGAATGATTACTAACTTTAAAGCTGCTATTGATGATAACTTCTTTGGTGTTATTGGTCTAAGATACAACGCTACTGATAATTCAGGTGATGGTGTTACTGCAGGAACAGATGCAACAAATACAACAACACCTTTTAGAGTTCATCAATTCTATCTTGGATATAAAGCTGGTAACACTACTATAACAGCTGGTAAGCAAGAGGTCGGCTCATATTTTACTGATGATGAAGTAGGTACTGGCATAAGAGTAGTTAATGAAGATATCGAAGGTCTTACTTTAACAGCTTTAGCATTTGATGCACTTGAAGGAACACAAAACTTTAGCAATGGTGAATTGTACGAAGTAGAAACTAACTTTTTAAAAGGTTATGATGTTGGTAATCTATATGCAGCTGGTATCGCTGGTTCATATGATCCTATTAACTTTCAACTATGGTATGGTAGTTTAACGAACTTAGCTGATGTTCTTGCAGGTGATGTTTCAGCAAATTTTGCTATAAATAATGATGTGTCTTTAGGTGCAAGAATTAATTATGCGGGTAGCCAAGTAGATAAAGATGCAAAAAATGCTCTTAATTATGAAGACGGCAATTTCTATGCTGGCGAGCTCTCAACTTCATTATATGGCTTTGATCTAGCTGCTGGTTATATCGGTTATAAAACACAGAACTATCAAGATGGTAAATATTCAATATTTACATTTGAAGATCAAGGTGGTTTGATTGACGCTGGTGAAGATGTATTTGACTGGACACATGCAGAAGGTAAAGGTAGCTTTTTCTATGCAAAAAGTGCATATAATTTTGATAAATTTAAAGTTGGTCTAGATTATATTAAAGGTCACTATAAAACAAACGAGAAGACTAAAATTCAACAATTTGTTCCAAGATTTGCTTATCAATACAGCAAAAAGCTAGCGTTTAGCTCATTCTATGCCTTTACAACAGAAAAAGAGCATGACGGAGATAAAGAGAGAACTGACAAATTTAGATTTGAAGCTAAATACTCATTCTAATTCATAGCTCGTTAATCAACTTATGATATAATCCCGGGTCGGAGCAATCTGATCCGGGATTTTTAAATTTAGAGCAAAATTTCAAGGAAACTCATGAAAAATATCAAAATTTCTTTTTTGGCGTGTTTTTTGGTGGCAAATGCCTTTGCAGCTTCTCAGGTTTATTATATAGAAGCTCGTGGTGAGTTTGGTAAAGAGCTTGCCGAAATGGCAAAAAAGCAGGCTAATGACAGAAATGAAAAAATAAATGTCTATGTCGATGAAGATCCAAGACGCTATAAAGATAATAGAATTTTAAAATTTGGCGTTGATAGAAAAGGTAGATATAGCGTATCTTTAGGAAAAGAGCTTTATGAGAAACAATGTGCTAGCTGCCATGGTGAAAGCGCAGATAAAAGACCATTTGGCTCAACACCACTTAAAAACATGGATGCTAAAGATATAGAAGATAGTATCATCTCTTATAGAAGTGACTCAAGCTTTGGTGGTAGCGGTAAAAACGTGATGCAAAACCAGGCCAAGATCGTCTCAAACAATGACTTAGGTGCAATACTAGCTTATCTAAAAGGTAAAGACGCACTTGCAGATCAAGATACAAACGAAAATAAACCAGTTTCAACCGAAACAAAGCAGGGCAGTTATTTAAGATAAATTTCACTTTGGTAGCTTTGCCACAATATAAATAAAAGGAAGCAGATGTTAAATCCAAAAACATTATTTTTAAGTATGGGCTCAGCTATCGTTTTGATGATAATCTTTGCCATAGCTAGTGGAGCCGCCACAATAATAGAGAGCAAAACTAGCACTGAAGCAGCTTGGTACTATGTTTATGGGGCTGGCTGGTTTGCGCTCATTCAACTACTTCTTGGTATAAATTTAGCCTTTAACATCTTTAGATACAACCTAATCGATCCTAAAAAACTGCCATCGCTCATATTTCACATAGGTTTTATCGTCATCTTAATAGGTGCTGGCATCACAAGATACCTTGGCTTTGAAGCTGATATGCATATACGTGAAAACACTGCTTCAAACGTCGTTAGTACGAAGGTTTCGTATATAAATTTAACAGCGCTTAACGACAAAGGCGAGGAGATCAGCTCAGCTATGCCTTTAGGACTTGCTGATGTAAAGAAGGGCTTTGATCTAAAGCTAAAAACAGCAGACGGTGAGGCCAGTTTAAAATTTAAAGAATTTGTGCCAAATGCAAGTTATAAATTTGTAAATGATGATAGCGGAAAGCCTGTCGTTGAGTTTGTAGTCTCAAACGAGAGCGAAAGTGAAGAGATATTTTTACTTGAAGAAGAAGAGGCGAGGGTTGGGGATATCAGCTTTATCTTTAATGCCAAGCCAGATGAAAATAAAAAATATGTTCTTTTTAGACTAAATGATGGAAATTTCACAGTTACTTCAAATGTTGATCTTTCAAAATTTACTATGGTAGATAGCTCAAAAACTGAGCTAAAAGCTGGCAGCGTGAATGAATTTGGCACAGGCAGCTTATATACTATCTCAAATATAAATTTCGCCCCAAGGCTAGTCTCAGCGCACGCCACAAGAAAGCTAGTTAGCTCAAAGGATAGCGAGTTTAATGCGTTGATAGCTGAGCTAAACTACAAAGGTGAGAGTAGAGAGATGCATGTATTTTACAACCTAATGGAGCCTTCACGTATCGCCGTGGCTGGACAGAAATTTAACGCTTCATGGGGAGCTCAGCAGATAAAACTCCCATTTAGCCTCTACCTAAAGGACTTTGAGCTAAAAAGATATCCTGGCTCAAATTCTCCTATGAGCTACTCAAGCGAGGTTGTGGTAAAAGATGGCACAAATGATCCGGGGTTTGATTATAGAATTTATATGAACCACGTGCTTGATTATGATGGATATAGATTTTTCCAAAGCTCATACGATACTGACGAGAAAGGCACGATCCTCTCTGTCAATAAAGACCCAGGCAAGATCCCGACATATATCGGCTACTTTTTGCTAGGTCTTGGCTTCTTGCTAAATGTCATAAACCCTAACAGCCGCTTTAGAAAGCTAGCAAAACTAATAGATAATGAATCAACAAAAAGCGGCAAAAAAGTAGCTGCACTCATAGCGGTCTTGCTTTTAGGCTTAAATTTTAGCTCGCTAAAGGCTGAGGACTTCTTACCGCACATCAGCAAAGAGCATGCAGACAAGCTTGCTAGGCTTATCGTGCAAAGTCCAGATGGCAGGATGAAACCATTTGATACGCTTAGCAAAGAGGTTTTAAACAAAATTCACAGAGGCGAGAGCATAGGTAGCCTAAATTCAAACCAAGCGATGCTTTCTATAATGGTAACGCCTGATTTTTGGCGAAATGAGAAGATCATCGCACTTGGTCAAAGCAAGGAGCTAAAAAAAGAGCTAGGCGTCAATGAAAATGCAAGATACGCAAGCTTTGATGAATTTTTTAAAGCGACAAAAGATGGTAGAAGCGAGTATAAACTAACAAAATTTGCCGAGATAGCAAACCGCAAACACCCAGGCTCACGCAATACTTTTGACAAAGATGTGATAAAGATCGACGAGAGACTAAATGTATTTTATATGATATTTATCGGTGAAATTTTCAAAATTTTCCCAAAACAAGATGATCCATCAAATTCTTGGTATTCGCCAGCTAGTGCGATGATGTACTTCTCGCCAAAAGAGGCTGAGCTAGTAGTTGGCATGATGAGAGAGTATTTTTCAGCTGTTGATGCAGCCTCAAAGGATAATGACTGGAGTAAGGCGGATGCGGCGCTTGAGAAAATTTCAGCCTATCAGCACAAATACGGCTCTGCCGTCATGCCAAGTGAGAAAAAGATAGACATAGAAATTCTATTTAATAAATTTCAAGTATTTGACCGCTTGACGCCGATATATCTTTTGGCTGGACTTGCGCTTTTACTATTTGTTTTTGTCAAGATGCTAGCACCAAAAGTGCAGATAAATGGCATAGTTAAAGCCGTATATATTATAAATTTACTAGCTTTTCTTGCGCACACAGTAGGTCTTGGACTTCGCTGGTACATCGCCGAGCACGCCCCTTGGAGTAACGCCTACGAGTCGATGGTCTATATCGCTTGGGCGCTTGGACTTTCAGGCATCATCTTTGCAAAACGTAGTCCGATCGCACTTGCGCTTACATCTATATTAGCTGGCGTTACGCTGTTTGTCGCTCACCTTAGCTGGATGGATCCGCAGATCACGACACTTGTGCCTGTACTTCAGAGCTACTGGCTAACTATCCACGTCTCTATCATAACTGCAAGTTATGGATTTTTAGGTCTTTGCTCACTGCTTGGAGGCTTTACTTTGCTGCTTATCATCTTGCAAAACAAGAAAAAGCCAAATGCAGAGATCGCGCGCAATATCACTGAAGCAACACGCATAAATGAGATGGCGATGATACTAGGTCTTAGCTTGCTCACGCTTGGAAACTTTTTGGGTGGCGTTTGGGCAAATGAGAGTTGGGGTAGATACTGGGGCTGGGATAGCAAGGAGACTTGGGCGCTAGTTTCGATCCTTGTCTATGCGGCAGTGCTTCACATGAGATTTATACCAAAGCTTAATAATCAATACGCATTTGCTGTTGCATCATTTTTTGCCTATTGGTCGATCATAATGACCTATTTTGGAGTAAATTTCTATCTAGCTGGCATGCACTCATACGCAGCTGGAGATCCGCTTCCGGTGCCTGATTTCGTCTGGATAAGCATCATTGCAATGATAGCGATGAGCGTTCTTGCATTTACAAAACGCTCTCTTTGCACAAGGCTATAGATGCTTCTTAAAGGCTTGATAGTCTTTTTTGTTTTTTTGCTTATAGTGGCCATTTGTGCTCTAATCTATCTTTTGCTAAAAAACAAAGATCATCAAGTCTTGGCAAGAGGTCCAGAGCTCCAAATCGAAGAAGAGATCACGATCGAAAAGCTTGAAGAACTTGCTAGCGATAAAACTCTAAGCAAAAATGAGCTTTTCGAGCTTATACAAATTTTTGGAGAGAAATTTATAATACCAGCGAAAAAAAATCAGGTCGCTCCAAAAGAAGCTAGCAACTACATAAATTTTATAATCCTCATCTGCTCTCACCAAAATGCCGATGCAAAGCTTATTAGCTTTTTAGACAAAGAGGCTAAAAAGAAAAATCCAAGCTATGTTGCAGAGATCGAAGATAGCGAGAGGATAGGCATAGAAAACCGCAAAAATCGTAGGTAAATTTAGCTTTTTTAAATTTAAGAACGCAAAACGTCGTTAGCAAAACTCAAATTTACAAAGCAAAAATAGGAGTGCAATTTGGACATCAATGATCTCTATGCTAGTTTGATCTTCGTGCCGATAGTGCTAGCTATTTTGTTTATGATCTTGGCTGGCAGGCGAAATATAAAAGTTTATCTGAGTAAATTTGACCTAGTTGGCCTACATCTTATCTTTCCGCTCGTGATATTTCCTATATCTGTAGCTATTTTTAGTGAAGCGGCCGAGTATTTTGGCATTTCAAACGATACTGGGCTATCTTACATATTTTATGTCATGCTTTTTATAATGGCTATTTACGCTGTTTTTGGTTTTTGTGTTTGCATTAAATACAATCACGGCTTTATAAACTGCTTCTTGGCGTTACTTTTAAGATTTAACTTTATGACTCCGCTTGTTTATTTGCTGTTTTTTGGTGGTAAAAATAGCGATAAAAATGGCAATGAGATAACCCCTGAAAATGTTAAAAATTTAAGCCTTTTTGAAGAGCTTAGATTTTCACTTTATAATATGATCGTCTTTAGAAAAATTTATGACAAAGACAAATTTCTCGGCAAGGATGAGAAAAATTTTAGCGACAAAGTTCTAGTCTCAAAAGAAGAGTGGGATGAGTTTTTAAAATGGAAAAAGAGCAGAGAGGGCTAAATTTAAAAAGAGCCAGCAAGATAGCTAGCTTGGCTTACGGTAAAACTACGCCAAATTTCATAGCTACGCCATATATCATCGCGCTAATAATGCCAGCGAAAAATCCAGCGACCATATCATCGCCCATAACGCCAAGTCCGCCCTTTACGTTGCGGTCGATCCTGCCAATGATCGATGGTTTTTTGATATCAAGCACCCTAAAAAGTACGAGAGAGAGAACTAGCTGAGAGATCGTCGCTCCGCTAATGGCGATAGCGAGCCAAACGCCGGCAACTTCGTCGATCACGATAAAGCTCTCGTCGTGTGAATTTACCTTTTTTTCAAAATCATCAATAACACTAATGCTTACCAAAAATAGCAAAATGCTAGCCAGTAAAAGCGTGGTCGCTGAGAAAAAATATAACACAAAATAAGCTGCCACAGCTCCAGCCACCGAGCCCCAAGTGCCAGGCGCCTTTGGTAAAAGTCCAAATCCAAAAAATGTCAAAAATAGCTTTTGCATAAATTTCCTTAAGTGAGTGATGATGTCTGATAAAGCTTCATGAGCTCCTCGTAAAAGTCTCGGTCGGTCTTGTTTTCAAGCAAACCAGAATTTACAAAAAGATCGTCGCAGAGCTTTTGTATATCTTTGAAGCGATTTACATAAAGCTTGCTTAAGATGAGCGCTGAAATTTCAGGTCTTACTAGTATGGCTGGTGGCATGATGCCGTTAAATAGCAGCTCTTTGATCACGTCTGGGTGGTATTTGATCTGGTGATGCTGTCCGTGCGGGCAGCTTTTGGTACTAACTAGCGTCTTACACTTGTTGCAATAAACTAGCTCAGGAAGGACGATCACGTCTAAATTTAGGTCGTTTTTGTAGATATCAAGGATCGTGTGCGCTTCGTTGTGGTCAAAAAACATTCCGATGCCAGAGTGGTTTTGTCCGATGACAAGCTTGTTTGCTCCAAGCCTTGAGGCTGCGATGCACTCAAGTGTCGGATTGGCGTGTGAGCTAAAAAGGGTCGTGTTTTTTAGTGCAAAGACAAAGACCTTTTTTGTTGGCAGATAGTTTTGGTTGAAAAAGTCAAGCACCTGCTTTCTGATCTCGTAATCAATATGCCTCTCTTCGCGCGTTCTTACCAGAAAAACGACGACTAGATCGGCCTTGTCGATGGTCATCCTAACTAGGCGTTCATGCGCACGGTTAAATGGATCAGCTGTTAAAAAGACAGCCGTTATTTTCTTTGCGCCACTCTCTCTTATCAGCTCATTTAGCGCATCTTTGCTTATTTGCAAGCTCTCATCATATAGCTCAAACTCGCCACTTATACCGTATTTGCCTAAATTTAGCGACATTTCGCTGTTTGATTCATTTGCTAAAAATATATTTTTAGCTCGCATGCTCTCGTCAAATTTAAAGACCTTTGCTACGTCGATGTGCCCAACGATATTGCCGTCCATATTTAAATTTACTCTTTGCCCAGCATGCAGCTTGCTAGCGATATTTTGATTGATCTCGCCAAATGGGGCAAAGCCAAAAGAGTATGGCATCGGCTCGCCGTTAAAGTAGCCCTTTTTTGCCACCTCTTTGATCTGCTCATCGTTCATCAGGGCACTAAAATTTGAGAGAATTTTGTTTTTGATAAGCTCTAAGGCGCCAAAAACTTCTGTGTTTATAGAAATTTCACTACTTTTTCTTGCTGACGTCATATTTTTTTCTCTTTTCCCAAAGTGATTTTCTAGAAATTCCAAGCTTTTTGCTTAGCTCGGTGTCGGGGAATTTATCTTGATAATTGACTATGATATATTTTATATATTCATCGATCGTGACGATCTCGCCGATGTCAAAGTTTTTATCTCGGATTGAGAGTTCAAGCTCCTCAAATGGCGCACTTTGCGCAAAATCGCTAGTTTGGATAGCTACTTTTTTCTTTTTGCAAAGCTCTAAAATTTTCTCTTTTTCATCCTCTTTTAGCTCTTCAAGATTTGTGATGTATATTAGCTCGTTGCCACTTTGAGAAAGTGCTTTTTCAAGCTCGCTAAAACAGGCTTTGCCCAAAAACAAAAATGGCGTTTTGTTTGCCTTTACATAGTTAAAGATAAATTTATCGCTGTAGCCATTTTTGCTTGATTTTAAAAGAAGTGGAAATTTGATCTTTTTAGCTTCAAAACAAGGTATCTCGTAGTCTTTTAGGGCGAAATTTATATAGTTTTCGTAGTTTTTGATCTCGTTTTTAAAGCCTCTAAACTCTTCAAAATGTCTTATCTTTCTAACAAGCTCTTCTATCATAAATGGCTTTTGGATGTAATCCACCGCGCCCGCTTGTATCGGCTTTAGCACGGTGTCGCTGTTGATGTAGGCGATGAGTAAGATGATGATAGAGCTTTTAAATTTCTCTATGACAGGGTAGAAGTCTTGCCCCGGGAGTGTGGTAGAAAGTAACACTACGTCAAAATTTTCAAATTTCAAAGCCTCTTTGACGCTCTTTGCGATCTCGCAGTCGTAGCCAAAGTCAGCTAGTTTGCTAGCCATCGAGCCAGCTAGGTAAATTTCGTTTTCTACTATTAAAATTTTCATATTTGTGTCCAGTTGTAAAATTTAAGGCTAGCACTTGCCATGACAGCGATCCCCTCACATCTACCGACAAAGCCAAGCCCCTCAGTCGTCGTCGCCTTTACATTTATGCGGCTCTGGCTTAAATTTAAAGCCTGCGCGATGTTTGCCTCCATTTTTGATTTTAGTTTTGAAAGTTTTGGCTTTTGAGCCATTATCGTGATATCAGCATTTGTTAGCACAAAGCCCACGCTTTGCACTCTTTTATAGGCCTCTTGCAGCAGATAAATAGAGCTAATATCTTTAAATTTAGCGTCCGTATCAGGAAAAAGTTCGCCTATGTCGCCAAGCCCAGCAGCTCCCAAGATGGCGTCTGTTAGCGCATGAAGTGCCACGTCGCCGTCGCTGTGAGCCTTTAGCCCAAACTCATAGTCGATCTTTTCGCCACAAAGCACAAGCGGACGGCCCTTTTCAAACTCATGCACGTCAAAGCCGTTTCCTACAAAGAGCTCGTTTTCTGGTGCTTTTAGGGCTGAAATTTTGGCAAGGTCCTCTTTAAAAGTGATCTTTCTAGCCATCTCATCGCCCAAGATGTGCCAAACACTTGCGCCTATGGCTCTCATAGCCGAGCTATCATCTGTGTAAATTTCACCGCTACTAAGAGCTTTTTTAAGAAGTGCTGTGCGCGAGAGCTGCGGTGTTTGGATAAGCTTTACCTTCTCTCTATCGATTGCATTTTCGCCAAGATAGGCAGTGTCAGCGATCTTTAGCGCAGGCACTACGCAGTCAGCCTGAGTGGCCGCCTCGATGATCTTGTGAAAGAGCTCGCTTGATATGCAAGGGCGCGCGATGTCACTAACTAGGACAAATTCGCTACTTACTAGCTCAAGTGCGTTTTTTAGGCTATCTTGTCTTGTCTCGCCGCCATCAACAAATTTATAATTTGGAGCAAATTTAGACATATATTTGCACTCTTTACTAACGACGATGATCTCTTTAAATGTGTAAAAGTTACTCAAATTTTTAGTAGCAAATAGCCAAAGTGGGTCACTGCCTATACGAAGCCATTGTTTCTTTACAGGTAGCTCAAAACGGCTAGAATTTCCGGCTCCAAGCATTATAAGTGAGATATCAAGCAAGGTAGCTCCTTTGAAGATTGTTACGGAATTATACATTCTAAAACTTGAAAAAATCTTTTTAAAAAAGAGTAGAAATTTAGATTTATTTAGTTAGTTCAAATATAAAAAGGACTAAAATTAGCTTTTTATAAATTTAAAAAGGCTACTCATGAGAGATAAGACGCAGATGTATTATGCTAGGCGTGGTGAGCTCACAAAGGAGATGAGCTATGTGGCTAAGGTCGAGGGGATAGGCGAAAATTTGCTCATGGATGAGGTGGCAAACGGCAGGATCATCATCCCAGCAAATGTAAATCACACAAATTTAAAGCCAATGGGCATAGGCAGAAAGCTAAAGACAAAGGTTAATGCAAATATCGGCAACTCAAGCCTAAGCAGCGACATTTGCGCGGAGCTTAGAAAGCTTGAAATTTGCTTAGAGTTTGGTGCTGATACGGTTATGGATCTAAGCACGGACGGCGATTTGGATGCCATTAGAAGCGCTATCATCGAGCACTCAAGCGTGCCAGTTGGCACAGTGCCGATGTATGAAATTTTAAAAGAGGCAAAAGAGGTTACAAATATCACAAATGAGCTAATTTTAAGCGTGCTAGAGAAGCAAGCAAGGCAAGGGGTTAGTTACTTTACGATACATGCTGGCTTTTTGCGCGAGTTTTTACCGCTTGTTAAAAAGCGTAAAATGGGCATAGTAAGCCGCGGTGGCAGCCTAAGCGCTAGCTACATGTCAAAGCTAAATAGGCAAAATCCATTTTATGAAATTTTTGATCAAATTTTAGAAATTTGCGCTAGATATGACGTCTCGCTCTCGCTTGGTGATGGACTTCGCCCGGGATGTCTTTATGACGCGACAGATGAGGCGCAGCTTAGCGAGCTAAAGGTGCTTGGAGAGCTAACACTTCGTGCGTGGCAGAAAGATGTGCAGGTGATGATAGAGGGTCCTGGTCATGTGCCATTAAGTCAAATTGAGTATAATATGAAAATCGAACAAGAGCTCTGCCATGACGCCCCATTTTACGTGCTTGGGCCGCTTGTTAGCGATATTGGTGCTGGGTATGACCATATCACGTCGGCAATAGGCGGCACGATGGCAGCATATCACGGCGCTAGCATGCTTTGCTACGTGACGCAAAAAGAGCACCTTGGCTTACCAAACGAAAATGACGTAAGAGAGGGCATCGTAGCTCACAAGATAGCAGCTCATGCCGCAGACGTCGCGCTTGGCAAGGCTGGAGCTATCGAAAAAGACCATGCGATGAGTGACGCGAGATACGCATTTGACTGGAACAAGCAGTTTGAGCTTAGCTTTGATCCAAAAAAGGCTAGAGAGCTTCACGATGAGAGCTTGCCAGAAGATGCGTTTAAGAGCGCGCATTTTTGTTCGATGTGCGGACCAAAATTTTGTGCATATAAAATTTCAAAAGATCTAGAAAAAGGAGAAAAATGTTAAATAAAGAAGAGGTCTTAAACAGACTAAAAGGTGTCATATATCCGGGATTTGAGAAGGATATAGTTAGCTTTGGCTTTGTAAAAAATGTGCAGATCGGCGATAAAATTTTAATCGAAGTCGAGATCGTTAGCTCAAGCTCTGACGTGGCAAATGAGCTAAAAGCGGACATAAAACGTGTCATGGGCTCAAACGAGTACGTGCTAAATTTGATCCAGCCAAAGATGCCTGAGGAGAAAAGTAACAGCCAAAGTGGCAAAAATATAGCACCTCAAGTTAAAAATTTCGTAATGGTAAGCTCAGGGAAAGGCGGCGTTGGCAAATCAACCACAACGCTAAATTTAGCCATCTCAATGGCAAAACTAGGCAAAAAAGTGGGAATTTTAGACGCTGATATCTACGGACCAAATATCCCAAGAATGCTTGGCGAAGTAAATACTCAGCCACAAGTCGTTGGCAATAAGTTAAAACCAATCCTTAGCCATGGTGTCGAGATGATGAGTATGGGTGTTTTAATGGAAGAGGGCATGAGTCTTATTTGGAGAGGTTCGATGATCATGAAAGCGATCGAGCAGTTGCTAAGAGACGTGCTTTGGAGCGAGCTTGACGTGCTATTTCTTGACATGCCTCCAGGAACGGGTGACGCGCAGCTAACTCTAGCTCAAAGCGTGCCAGTAACGGCAGGTGTCTGCGTCACAACGCCACAAGTGGTCGCACTTGATGATAGCAAACGTGCGCTTGATATGTTTGAGAAGCTTCACATCCCAATCGCTGGTGTCATAGAGAACATGAGTGGCTTCATCTGCCCAGATAACGGCAAAGAGTATGATATCTTTGGCAAAGGCACGACTGAAGAGGTGGCAAAGGCTTACAACACTCAAATTTTAGCCGAAATTCCTATCGAGCCAGCAGTTCGTGTGGGCGGCGATAGTGGCAAGCCAGTTAGCTTTTACGAGCCAAACTCAGTCACTGCAAAGCGCTATGAGAGCGCAGCTGTAAGGCTTTGGGAGATAATAGAAAATATAAATAACGGCGGCGGGGCTGACAACTCAGCGATCCAGCCAGTAAATGACGGCAAGAGTGCTTGCTCGAAGTAAATTTGTAAAAGATAAAATTTAGAGCAAATTTTAATTAAATTTGGCTACCAAAATTTGGCTTTGCTTGATGCAGGGCTTAAATTTTGGAGCCAAAATGCACTTTATATAGAAAATTTAAAATTTAACAGGAGAAAAGATGAAAGCGATCGTAACCGTAGTCGGAAAAGATAGGGTAGGCATCGTTGCTGGCGTTTCAGCAAAGCTTAGCGAGCTAGGGCTAAACATAGATGATATAAGCCAGACTATTTTGAGCGACTTTTTCACGATGATGGCGGTGGTTTCAAGTGATGAAAATAAGGACTTTACGGCCCTAAGAGCGGAGCTAGATAAGCTTGGAGAGAGCCTAAAAGTAAAGATAAATATCCAAAGCTCAGCCATTTTTGATGCTATGCACAAAATTTAAGGACAAAAGATGGATATTAAAAACGTAACCGAAACGATCTCGATGATCGAGGAGCAAAATTTTGACATCAGAACGATCACGATGGGCATCAGTTTGCTTGACTGCATCGATCCTGACATGGGCAAGGCCTGCGACAAAATTTACGCAAAAATCACCACTAAAGCCAAAGACCTAGTTCGTGTGGGCAACGAAATTTCCGCTGAACTAGGCATACCAATCGTCAATAAAAGAGTGAGCGTGACGCCTATCTCGATAATCGGCGCCGCAACGGATGCAAAAGACTACGTGATGATCGCAAAGACGCTTGATAGGGCGGCTATTGAAGTTGGTATTGATTTTATAGGTGGTTTTTCAGCTCTAGTGCAAAAGGGCTATCAAAAGGGCGATGAAATTTTGATAAATTCTATCCCACAAGCACTCGCACAGACCGCAAAAGTGTGCTCAAGCGTCAATGTCGGCTCAACAAAAAGTGGTATAAATATGAGCGCAGTACGTGACATGGGACGTATCATAAAAGAGACGGCGGCAGCTTCAGAGATGGGCTGTGCGAAGCTTGTTGTCTTTGCAAACGCAGTCGAGGACAACCCTTTCATGGCTGGCGCATTTCACGGCGTGGGCGAGGCTGATGTGGTGATAAATGTCGGCGTTTCAGGCCCAGGTGTCGTAAAAAGAGCGCTTGAAAAGGTGCGTGGTGAGAGCTTTGACGTGGTGGCTGAGACTGTGAAAAAGACAGCTTTTAAGATCACTCGTATCGGCCAGCTAGTCGGTCAAATGGCTAGCGAGCGCCTTGGGGTTAAATTTGGTATCGTCGATCTCTCTCTTGCTCCAACGCCAGCTGTGGGCGACTCGGTGGCTCGTGTGCTTGAGGAGATGGGGCTAGAGGCTGTTGGTACGCACGGCACGACTGCAGCACTTGCTCTCCTAAATGATGCGGTCAAAAAAGGCGGAGTTATGGCGTGCA
Source organism: Campylobacter concisus (assembly GCF_015230015.1). Taxonomy (GTDB): domain Bacteria; phylum Campylobacterota; class Campylobacteria; order Campylobacterales; family Campylobacteraceae; genus Campylobacter_A; species Campylobacter_A concisus_AF. The sequence continues at coordinate 68,211 of NZ_JAAKZC010000008.1, forward strand.
ATCAAGTGGGCGGTCTAAGTGGTGCTTTTATCCCAGTTTCAGAAGATGAGGGCATGATAGCTGCGGTGCGCGCGGGATCACTAAATTTAGAAAAGCTTGAAGCGATGACGGCGATATGCTCGGTGGGACTTGATATGATCGCCATACCTGCAGATACGCCAAGCCAAAGTATTGCTGCGATGATCGCTGATGAGGTGGCTATCGGCGTTATAAATCAAAAAACAACGGCTGTTCGTATCATACCTTTAGGTAAAGAGGGCGATATGATCGAGTTTGGCGGTCTTTTAGGAAGAGCACCTGTGATGAAGATAAATAAGGCTTCAAGTGCAGACTTCATCGCTCGTGGCGGACAAATTCCAGCGCCTATTCATAGTTTTAAAAACTAATTCAAAGTCCGCTTTAAATTTGCGGACTTTAATGAATTTGCTTATTTAAAAATAATTAATTTTTATTTATTTTTTGTTATAATTCAATCTTTCATAAATTACAATATATAAAGAATTTTCTATGCCACGTATTCGAACAGATAGGGTAGGTCAATCAGTAATAATCTCGACTCCAGTAGTTAAGATGCTTATTTTGTTTTTTCTCTCGCCCATAATATTACTGATAGAGCTTTATCTTCAAAATAAAATATTAAAAATAAAGTGGCGTATAAAAGATATCGTATGGGCGTTAAATTCAACATATTCATTCTGGTTTCTTACCCTTGTCGTGCTTGCAATTTGCATATTTAAAATATTTGATAGATATAGCCCTACTATTAACGACTATATTCCATTGATAGTGGTAATCTTGCTCTTGGCACCGCATTTCTACTTTTCATTTAAATATAAAAGTAAATTTAATAGATTTGCTAGATTAAAAGCAATAAAAAGAAGGATGGAATTGCGTGAAAAAGCAGACATTATTATGAAAAAAGAAAAAGAAGAAGATAGGCTAAAAAGAGAAATTAATAAAATTGTTCGTTAGGAGATTTCTGTATTTTTTTGTCTCTTTTATTCATAAAAATAGAGTTTGCCTCCTAAATTTACCCCAACTTTTCAACTGCTTTTGGTTAAAATAGCACCAAAATTTATGCATTAAGGAGCTTAGATGAAAATTTTGGGATTTTTAGCGGCACTTTGCCTTAGTATAGGAAGCGCAGCAGCAAATGACGGCAAGGTAAGAAGTGTGGATATCTACGTGACACCATACTACTCAGCAAGTGCTGGCAAAGTGGAGTTTGTGAAGGTCTATGACAAGATAGATGAGCTTTTAAAAAGCGGCAAAGAAGAGGACTTCAAAAAGGCTGAAAAGATCGTGCAGGACGCTCCGCAAATGGTATCTCCGATAACTCTTTTTGTTCTCTCAGCTCGCGCTTATGACCTCGGACTTCGCGATGATGCGGTATTTTGGTTTTACGTGGCAAAAAACCGCGCGATATTGCTAAGAGGCGTCATAGACATGGAGGGTGAGAAATTTACTGACGTGGTGGCTGCGATAGGAGCGTTTATGAAGCTTGTTGGCGACGTGGTCAATCCTTATGCATTTTGCGATATCAAAAAACAACAAGAGATCGCTGACAAAGCGCTTGAATGGACTAAGAAAAATGCCTATGAAGCGATGTTTTCTCCAGAATTTAGCTCACCTCACGAAGACAGAAAAGCAGCCCTTGCAAAAGGCATAGAAAAGCTAGAAAGTCGCAATAAAAAAGAGAAAGATTACTTTTTGGATAAGGATAACCTTGCTAACTTTAAAGCTATGCGCAAGCAAAATGGCACTGATGAGAAATTCTGCTTTTAAGTGGCGGGCTAAATTTAGTTGCTGTTTTAGGTTTTGCGCCTAAGACAGCAAATTTACAAGCTATGCGTTGTAGCAGTCGCTTGGATCTTTTTCTTGTGTGATCCTAGCTCTTAGATCGTGGCGGATGATCTCTATAGACTAAAACCAGATCATGTGACCTACAAACTCAGAGACATACTCATGCCAAGGAAGTGTCTAGAGTGGCAGTGAGATGCCATGAATTGCGATAGTTGCTAAAATGCCTGCCATTACGCTTTGCCACATCGTGATCTTTGGAAATTTCTCAGCCACAATGCAGTAACCAACGGCAAAGATGACTGAAAATATGATGTGCGTTAGCATCACGTAGTTAAAGGCATGCCCTACAAACTCGTAAATAGCAGCATTTGAAAAAATACATAAGGGGATTTAGAAAATTTCTCGAGCAGTCGATCGCATCTGCCGCTCTGACGGCACTTTCTTAAACATATCCAAGTGGTTTTTAGTGGAAGCGGCACTTCTGCGCCCCATTTGACAAAAGCCGAAACTACGCCAGCGACGAGGCCGATCAACGCAGCTAAGGCAAATTTTGGTTTGGTAGCTAAATTTGACATTTTCTCTCCTTGTAAAATTCGTGCCATTTTGTTTCTATTTTCTTTATGATAAGATTAATCATTATTATAATTTATAAATTTATCAAAAACTCAAATGCTTTAAAATCATAAAATTTTTAGCCATTTTTGGCTAGACTAAGAAAAAAATTAAAGGAGAATAGATGTCTAAAGAGTTCAAAGACGCAAACGAATTTAAGGAATTTTTTGAAGAATTTAGAAAAAAAGATGGCTACAAAGACCCGCTCGCTTTTGGTATCGCAAGAGTCGATCGCGGACAAAAAAATAGCGACAAAATTTTGCAAGCAAGTTACGCCGTTGTAAATTATAAAGAGAGCTTTTTAAGCGCGGCTGCCTTTATCTATGCCTTGCAAAAGTGCGATGTTGAGGTTGATTTTAGCGTTCACGAGTTCGTAGCCGATCTCACACCAAAGGTGGCAAAAAAGGCTGGCAAGCTCTTTAGCGTCTTTGAAAAAGATATAAAATCACACAAAAATGTGGAGAATTTACACGCTGTGAAGATGGCATTTGAGGACGATCTTGAGCTAAATGAGAATAAATTTAAGCTTGTATTTTTGTTCGACGACGCAAAGCCACTTAGCGTGGAGGCCGTCTATCTCAAGCTCTACTTGATCTCACTTGGCAAGGTCGCACCTAGGACGATCGTGCTTGATGGAGCATTTGGAGTGCTACCAAATGTCGCATGGACTAGCCAAAACATACCGATCGAGCTTGAGTGGCTAAGAGAAAATGAAATTTCTCTAAAGATGTTTGGCGAGTATCCAGTGATCGTGAGCGTGGATAAATTTCCAAGATTTTTAAGTCACATCATCCCAGCTGATAACACGAGAATTTTAGACGCTGCCAAAGTCCGCATGGGTGCTGCTGTGCATCCTGGCACGGTCGTCATGCCAGGGGCTGCTTACATCAACTTTAACGCAGGTACGACTGGCGGCGTGATGGTCGAGGGCAGGGTCAGCAGCTCTGTCGTAGTGGGCGAGGGTAGTGACGTTGGCGGAGGTGCGAGCATACTTGGCGTGCTAAGCGGCACAAACGGCAACCCTGTAAGCATCGGCAAACACTGCTTGCTCGGCGCAAACTCAGTCACTGGCGTGCCACTTGGTGATAACTGCATCGTGGATGCTGGCATAGCGGTGCTTGAGGGCACAAAGGTCTATATCTCGGCAAGCGAGCGCGAAAAGCTAGCTAAGATAAATCCAGAGTTTAAATTTGAAGCTGAAATTTACAAAGCGCTTGAGCTTGGCGGGCTAAACGGGCTTCATTTTAGACAAAATAGCCAAACAGGACAGATCACCGCGAGTGCGAGCAAAAGGGCGATCAAGCTAAATGAGGCACTTCATTAAAAGGAGCTAACATGAAAGTTGGCATTTTGATGTTTGACAAGATAAATTTGTTAAGCTTTGCCAAAATTTATGATTTTTTACATAAATTTGAAGGTTTTAACATCAAAACCTACGCTCTAAAGCCTGAAATAGTCGATGAATTTGGCGTTAGACTTCATCCTGAAATTTACGCCGAGAGCCTTTATGGCGTGGATATATTGGTCGTGCCAGATGGCGTTGGTGCGCTTGGACTAAGATATGATGAGATATTTTTAAGCTGGATAAAAAGCTCGGCAAGCGCAAAATTTAAGATCGGCTTTGACCTTGGCGTGCTGATCCTTGGTGGGGCTGGATTTTTAGAAGATAGAGAGGCTTGCATAAGGGGTGGATACAAAAACGCGCTAAGTGGCTACTGTGAGGTAAATGACGCTAAGATGTGTGAGAGCAGAAGCGTGATAAGTGTTAGTGAATTTGATGACGAGATCAAAGAGCAGCTCGCAAAAATCCTAACTAAAGATAAAATTTAAGGGCTTTGGCTCTTAAATTTTGATAGAAATTTTATCTTTTTAATGAGCTTATAGCTTGTCTTATGGCTCTATTTACCGCCTCTAAATGCCACTTTATCCATGTCGTAAAGTCAAAATTTGAATTATTTTCAAGCTTTGTTGTTTGCTCTAAAATTTCATAATAAACTTTTTTATTTGCGTAAATAATGCTCGGGATAGAAAACGGCTTAATGCTTTCACTAGCCAAGCAGTAGTGTGCCAAAGCCCTTGCCATGAGTCGTTGCCGTCATCATAAGGATGGATGATCACAAACCAAATGTGCGCTAAGGCGCTTTTTACATAGGCGTTTTCGAAGCTTTTATTGATAAAATTTAAAAATTTCTCATCTCATATTCTACGCGCTCTGCTGGCAAGGCTTCATAGTGGATTTGCACATTTTTTGAAGGAGCTGAGACTACGCTCATCTCATCATCTCTAAATTTAGCTCTTTTTATCTTGTAAGCTTTGCTTTGGCTATATTCAAACAAGGCATTGTGCCAGCCATGTAGCCGCTCGAAGTTCATAGGAGCTTTGTTTAAAATTGTATCAAGCATTAGCGAGACTAGATTATCGCTATGTCTAGTCGCATAAGTGTCAGCTGGCCAGTCAAAATTTTCATCTAGTCTCTTTTTTCCCGATGAGCGAATGCTTGATCTATTAAGTTTCTCGCCCTCTATGAGAGATGAGCTTATTATTTTATCTTCAAGTGTGCTAATTTGCGCCTTTAAAAGATCGTTTCTGTTGATTTTATTTGTTATCTCTTTTAAAATTTCGTGATTTTGCTCTAGCTTTTTTATGATGGTGTCTATCTCTCTTTTATCGAAAGAGAAATTTGGGTAGTTAGTATGTTGCCATATCCACAGGTTTTGTAATTTTTACTCAATGCACTGAACTTATTTTTGGCAGTAAAATTTGGTATATGTGTTGCTTTTGATTTGCTATTTGTAAAAATCGTTTTTTATTATAAAAGAGAGCTAAGGAAAGTTAAGGCTAGATAAGATTATCTACCTAGCCTATAATCTCTTCTGGCATCCTTATAACCACGTCTATAACCACGATCAAAACCATCATCATAGTCATCGTCGTTGTAGTAGCCTCCACGGTAACCACGCTGAAATCTATCAAATCTTTCGTACTCATTTTGATAGTATGGGCGGTAGTTAGGAGGATATGGTGCATAGTTTGGATCAACAGGATAGTAGCCATTTGCACGACAACTATCCTCGTCAAATTTTTCTATTCCGTTGCGAAATTTATAGCTTTCTATTTTTTTATCAAAGCTATCAATACTTCTTATGTCGCCATAAATTTTAGCCATTTCTCTTTGATTTATAAGACCACAAAGCCTAGCTTCAACTTTTTTTTCGTAACTCATAGAAAACAAAAAAGTTAATGAACAAAATAAAATGGCTATAAATTTCATATTAATCTCCTACTTTTAGGCTTCCACCTTTGCCAAGACCACCTTTTACGGTTTGTGCTTTGTAGTCTTTTAGAGCGATAACTAATTGATTCATTGAATCAAGGAAGGCATTTACAAGTGTTTTTCCCTCAGGTGTTCTTGAATATGCGCCAAGTCCAGCACCAAGAGAAGCGCCAGCGCCGCCACCCATGCCAAAGAAGTCAGTGCTAGAAGCTGAGCCAATGGCTGCTGCTAATTGAACACCCGAACGATTTTCTATAAGAACCAATGTAGTCTGTGTCTCTTTTGTCGAAAAACCACCAGCTATAGCACCTGCTACACTACCAAAAAGTGCTCCAACAACACCGCCTACGCCACCTGTATCTTCGTTACTAAAGAAAATTTCAGGGCGAATAGTATAATCAGCCGCTACCATTTTGCCTTTGCCAAAGCCAGAACCGCTACGTAGTTCGCCTGATCTATCAAGTGCACGCTCTTGCATCATATTATCCATCATAGCACCACGCTCAACTATAACAAAGCAGCCAGTTTGTTGTGCAAGAAGGCGCAGAACAGGAATGGTTGATGTGAGCTTGTAGTTGTGTGTTAAATATGAATACCAGTCTGAATTTTGGTCTTCATAAAACGCGAGTGTTCCAATAGTGCTACTACACTTTTCTATTTTTGTGTTAGCATTATTGTTGTTGCTACCAGCAGCACTGCCAGTTACGCCATTGTTGTTACCAGTTGCGCAACCACTTAGAAGTAAAACTCCAAGACCCACGCTTAGTAAAGATGAACTTAACTTCATTTTTATCCTTAATATTTAAGTTGGTTTTAGAATTATATATGAGTAAATATTAGAAAAATATTAATATAAAATTTGTGCTTAATAACATAATACAAAACTATTTTTTACAAAAATTTAAGCGGCCAGCAAGATGCCAGCCATATAAATTACTCTACAGTTACGCTTTTTGCGAGGTTTCTTGGCATATCAACATTGTTGCCAAGTCTAACAGAAATTTCAAGTGCAAGTAGCTGAAGCACAAGCATCATCTCGAAAAATTCGCTCATATAGTGATCTTGAACACTCGTTTTTACGTAGTCATCGCTTAGTTCAAGCTCAAGCGGACTTATCGCTAGGATATATGCATCTCTTGCAGCAAGCTCTTCGACATTGCTCTTTGTTTTTTCATATAACAAATTTTGAGGCATTAAAGCGATCGTAAATAGCTTCTCATCTGCAAGCGCGATAGGTCCGTGCTTCATCTCGCCTGATGGATAGCCCTCGGCGTGAAGATATGAAATCTCTTTAAGTTTTAACGCACCTTCAAGTGCTAGCGGATAGAAGATGTCTCTACCGATGAAGAAGAAGCCATGACCGTGCAAATAGTGCTTGCTTAGGCGGTGTAGCTTCTCTTGCAAAGTGTTATCTATATTTAAAATTTGTGGGATGTGAAGAAGTGTTTTGATCTCGTGATCAAGCTCTTTTTTGCTTATAGATCCCTTTGCAGAAGCCATTTGAAGTACAAGCATCCAAAGCACAATGATCTGCGTTGCAAAAGCCTTTGTACTTGCCACACCTTTTTCGATGCCAGCGCGAGTTAGAAGCGTATTATCAGCTAGTCTAACGATAGAAGAGTTATCGACGTTGCAAATTGCAAGCGTCTTTAGCCCAGCCTCTTTTGCGATCCTAAGTGCCTCAAGAGTATCAGCTGTCTCGCCACTTTGTGAGATGACGATAAAAAGCGAGTTTTTGTTTAGATAAGGCTTTCTATATCTAAATTCGCTTGCCACTTCGACCTTTGTCCTGACTTTAGCAAGTCTTTCAAAAAGATAGCTTGCAGTTAGCGCTGCATGATAGCTCGTGCCGCACGCACAAAGCACGACATCATCAATGCCTTTTAGGTACTCATCGTCTAAATTTTCAAGGGTGACTTTGTGATTTTTAACTCTGCCCATGATGGTTTCAGATACGACTGCACCTTGCTCGTAAATTTCTTTCTCCATGAAAAATGTATAGCCCTCTTTTTGGGCATAGCTCTTATCTTTTGGCAAAGCATTAAAGGTTATGCTAGCCTTTTTGCCGTCTTTAAAAACAGCGATCTCATCTAGGCTCACGTAGCCGTAGTTGTTATCATCTAGGTAGGCTACTTCGGTTGCGTTGCCAATTAACGGCGCGTCCGATGAGGCAAAATATAGCTCTTTTTCATTGCTCTTTCCTATCGCCATAGGTGCGGCGTCTTTTGCGAAAAATATCTTATCAGGTGCAGTTTTGGTGATAAGTAGCGTCGCATAAGCGCCTCTTAGCTTTGCGATAGTCGCCTCATAAGCTTTAAATGGGTCTTTTTTCTCTTTTAAAATTTCTTCAAAAAGATGCACGATCACTTCGGTGTCGGTTTGGCTGACAAATTTCACGCCCTTTACTTCAAGCTCATCTTTAAGCTCTTTATAGTTTTCGATGATGCCGTTATGAACGACAAATGAGTGCTCGCCAAGGTGTGGGTGAGCATTTATCTCAGTTGGTTTGCCGTGAGTTGCCCAGCGTGTGTGACCTATCGCCACGCCAAAGCCAGTTGATGTGAATTCCTGCGTTTTTAGGGCTAAATTTTCAAGCTTACCGACCGCTTTGAAAAAGTCGATCTTGCCTTCACTCATCACAGCCATGCCAGCGCTGTCGTATCCGCGATACTCAAGCTCTTTTAGACCGCTTAAAATGACCTCTTTTTTCTCTCTATCTCCGATGTATCCTACGATTCCACACATGTTTTACTCGCTTATTAATAAATTTAATATCTCATCGCCTTTACTCTCAAGTCGCTCGTTTTTCTCGATCAAAAAGAGATTTCTCGTTCTATTTTTAACCGTCTGAATTCTCGCACTCGTGACTTGAAAATGAAGCCTGTCAAAAACACTCATCACATAAGCCATTAGCCCGCGCTGATCTTTTGCGTTGATGCTAAGTTTGGCATAATCTTTTGAGTGATTTAGCTCGAAGTTTATCTCATCTTTGTTAATATTTGGTTTCAAAGGCTCTCTTAAAACCTCGCTATTTAGAGATTTTAGGGCTAAAATTTTAGTATTTTCAAGCTCATGGTTTTTTACATTTTGGTTAAAGTCAAGCCTGATATAAAATTTCTTCTCAAATAGCTCAAATATCTCCATATACGCAAGGTCAAATTTGGCAAATTCATAGAGCAGGGCGCTTAAATTTAGGCTCTTGTTTGTATAAATTTGAATGCTTAAATTTTTACTATTGTTTATGAAAATTTCTGTTTCGTTTAAGCTGTCAGCTACTTTGCTTAAATTTATGATCTCGCTCGCGCTATATTTTGTAAAGACCAAATTTGATGTGATCTTGAAAATTTTCTCTTGTAGCTTTGGCTCAAGCGCCAAAAACTCGCTATTTCGTTTTATAGACTGCTCTTTTTTTACTCGCCTTGTCGCTTCATCTAGTAAATTTTCATCGCTAAATGCACTAAGAGAAATTTCATAAAGTTCTCTTAAAAGCTTTGCTGTATAGGCGTTGTAAAGCCTCTCATTTGTGGCGTTTATCACGCAGTAGCTAAGGATGTAAAGTAGCTTTAAAACCTGCTTGTCGCCAAGCTTTGAGATGAAGGCAAATATGACGCGCTGCGAGTAGATGTCCTCTCTGTTTGAGACGTTGCTCATTAGAGTGTGATATTTTATCAAGATGACACCGATGTTGATAGCTTTTTGACTTAAATTTAGCTTGTTCGCGTAGGCTCTAAAGATGTTTGCGCCGATGTTTGCGTGATCTTTTCCGCCAAGTCCTTTGCCAACGTCATGCATAAGCGTCACGATCTTTAGCATCGTTTTGCCCTCCAAGCAAAGCTCAGCGTAGAGATTTTTTATAAATTTATCTTTTATATTTTCAAGAAATTTGACGCTTAAAATGCTATGCTCATCAACCGTAAATTCGTGATAGCCGTCATATTCTGCTAGCTGGGAGATGTGCTCCATCGGTTTTATCAAAATTTGTATCATCTGTGCATCGAGCAAGGACTTTAAGATGGCGTAGGAATTTTCTCTTAAAAATATCTTCTTAAACTCGCTGATAGCGCGCTCTAAGCCATCTTTCGTGATGATGGCTCGCTTGATATAAAAGATCGCGCTTATATCAAATTTATAATCCACATCTTTTAGCTCTAAAAGCTCATTTATGAGATCCTCGATAAGGGCTGGCTTTTTGTGAAGTGGCACGTAGATGACGCCATTTATATCGTAAAAGCCATTTTTTAGCCTAGCAAATTTTCTTTGCTCGAAGCTTAACTCGCTTTTGAAAAATGGCCTGCAAAGCGAAGCTGCGATAAATCTTGAATAAATGGCTACGTTATTCATCGAGCTTAGCATCTTTTGGCTGATGACGCTCTCGTTGTCTTGCAGCTTTTTAGACTTTGTCTGCATGAAATTTGTCGTGATCTCAACACTTGAAGCGCTGAAAGTATCGGTGTTTTGAGTTAAATTTAAAGCACTTAGCAAGCTTAGTAAAAAATCCACATTTAGATTAAAACTTGCTATCTCTTTTTCATTCATCACTTTAAGGGCTTGCGATCTAACCGAAACATCGCTATCTAGGCAGTTTAGTATGCAGTTTAAGTGGTAAATTTCATCGATCCCGCCAAAGCCACTTTTTAAATTTGGCTCTTGTGCCAAGTAGCTTATGCTAGAAAATGGCAAAAATGCCTTTAAATGGTAGTTTAAAAAGGCCTTTTTATCAAATTCTTTTATCTTTACGATCTCGCTTTTTACTAAGCGATATAAGCTTTTTGAGCCGCAAATGTAGCGAAGTTGCGAGGTTTCACTTTTAAATTTAAGGTCATCTTTGAAATTTATAAAAATTTCATCCACTTCGGCGCTTTTTATCACAAATTTCATGCCAGAGCTATCTAAAATTTCAGAAAATTCTTTTAAGAAATTTTTTATATTGTAGCCCTTTAAATTTTTATAAACTAGCAAAATTTCAAGCTCGCTATTTGCGCTAAGTAGCGTTTGGGCGTATTTGCCAGTGGCTAGAACGCTAAAGGCAAAGCTGTCGTTTTGTGGTACAAACTCATCAAAAAATTCTCGCATAGTTTCATTTAAATAAGATTTTATAAAATCATCATACTCTTTGGCTAAGAAATTTGTGAAATTTCTGCCTTGATTTTTTTGAAAATGTTTTGGCAAATTTGCCTTAAAATCAAGAAATTTCTCTTTGATCTTTGAATAATTATCGCTATTTTTGGCACTTTTATCAGCTAGCATTTAGTGTTTCCATTGTTAAAAATATCTTGGCAAATGTTACATAATTTTTGCAAAAACAAAGCTTTATTTGCTTATAATAAAGCCTTAAGTTCAGCTTTAGGACGATATAAATAATGAATCTATTACAAAAACTAGAAAGTGGCGAGAGATTAAGCAAGCAAGAGGCTTTTTCGCTTTATGAGCTTGATCTTTTTACCTTGGCTAAATTTGCCGACAAAAAGCGCAGAAAACTGCACGGCAATAAGGTCTTTTTTAACGTAAATCGCCATATCAATCCAACAAATATCTGTGCTGACATCTGTAAATTTTGCGCATTTTCAGCCCACAGAAAAAATCCAAATCCATACCTAATGAGCCACGAAGAAATTTTAAAGATCGTTGATGAGAGCGTGAGCCACGGCGTAAAAGAGATACACATAGTCTCCGCCCACAACGCAACTAGCGGTTGGCAGTGGTACTTAGAAATTTTTAAAAAGATAAAGGCAGCTCATCCAGAGCTTCACGTAAAGGCGATGACGGCGGCTGAGATTGATTTTTTATCAAGGCATTACGGCTTAAGCTACGATGAGGTGATAGAAAAGATGCTTGAATACGGAGTCGATAGCATGCCAGGCGGTGGGGCTGAAATTTTTGACGAAGAGGTCAGGGCTAAAATTTGCAAAGGCAAAGTAAGTAGCGAAAACTGGCTCAAAATTCATAAAATGTGGCACAATCACGGCAAGCAAAGCAATGCGACAATGCTTTTTGGACACATAGAAAGCCGCGAAAATAGGATCGATCACATGCTAAGGATCAGAGACTTGCAGGACGAAACTGGCGGTTTTAACGCGTTTATCCCGCTTGTATATCAAAGAGAAAATAACTATTTAAAAGATGTTAAATTTCTAGGATCAGCTGAAATTTTAAAGACTATGGCGATATCTCGCTTGGTGCTTGATAACGTCCCACATATAAAGGCGTACTGGGCTACTTCGACGCTAAATTTAGCGATGATCGCTCAGGAATTTGGCGCTGATGATCTTGATGGTACGATAGAAAAAGAGAGTATCCAAAGTGCAGCTGGCGCAAACAGCGCAAATGGCGTTACACTAAAGACATTTTGCGATCTTATTAAAACATCTGGTTTTACGCCGGTTGAGCGTGATAGCTTGTATAACGAACTTAAAATTTACTAAAGGAGCTTGGGGTGAAATTTTTTGACTTAGCACAAAACAAAACGAGTGTGAAGCAGGAATTTGGAGCGGGACTTACGACATTTTTAGCGATGATGTATATAGTGCCGGTAAATGCGATCATTATGAGCAAAACTGGCATGCCTTATGAGGCACTAATCACTGCAACAGCGCTAATTACCATATTTTCTACTGTATTAAATGGTCTTTGGGCGAATACGCCAGTTGCGATGAGCGTTGGTATGGGGCTTAACGCTTATTTTACATTTGGTCTTTGCATCGGTATGAAAGTGCCTTGGCAAACGGCTCTTGGCGTTGTTTTCTTAAGTGGCGTGATATTTGTCGTCTTATCTTTTACAAATTTTAGAATGTGGATAATAAGATCCATCCCACTTGATCTAAGAAGAGCGATAAGCGCTGGTATAGGCACGTTTATAAGCTTTGTGGCATTTCAGCAAATGGGCTTTATCGTAAATAACGATGCGGTTTTAGTTGGCATAGGAAATTTCAAAGATCCAAACGTGCTTCTTGGCGTTTTGGGGCTATTTTTGGTTGTTTGCTTTTGGGCGTGGAAGATAAAGGGCGCATTTATCCTAGCTGTGCTTGCTACTTCAGTGATAGCTTGGGTGCTTGGCATCGCTCCTCATCCAAAAGAAATTTTCTCAACTCCAGCCTCTATCTCACCGATATTTTTAGAGCTTGATATAAAAGGCGCCTTTAGCCTAGCCTTACTACCAGTTGTTATCACGTTTTTTGTGACTGATCTTTTTGACTCGATAGGCACGCTAGCTGGCGTTGGCACGAGGGCTGGGATATTTGACGAAAACAAAAAAGATGGCGTCGTAAAACTTGAAAAAACTCTTGAAGCTGACGCTGTTGCTACTGCAGCTGGCTCGCTTGTAGGTGTAAGTACGACCACATCGTTTGTAGAGAGCGCAAGCGGCGTAGAAGAGGGCGGTAGGACTGGTCTAACGGCTGTATTTTGCGGACTTTTATTTATACTTACATTATTTATGTTGCCACTTTTTAAAGCGATCCCTGGCAATGCCATCTATCCGATCCTCGTAATGGTCGGCGTGCTTATGTTTGCCGAGCTTGCTAGCATAAATTTCAAAGATCCAGCCATAGCTGTTGCGACATTTTTCATAGTTGTGCTCATCCCGCTTACTTACTCGATCACAAACGGCCTTGCATTTGGCTTTATGTCATACGTCATAGTTAAGCTCATAAAGAGAGAATTTAGCGATATAAATTTAGGCGTAGTTGTGCTAGCGCTCATTAGTTTTATCGTATTTTTAGTGCATTGATTAAGGATGAAAGATGATATTTTATAGCTATGATGAATTTGCCGTTGATGCCAAAAGGATGGCAAAACAGATAAAAGATGAGTTTGATCCAGAGGTGATACTAGCTGTGGCAAGAGGCGGTCTAACGCTTGGTCACTCGCTAGCCGTTGCGCTTGAAAATAGAAATTTATTTACTTTAAATTCTATCCATTATGAAGATACAAATAAGCTTGATACGATACAAATTTTTAACGTGCCAGATCTTAGCAGATACACTAAAATTTTGCTTGTTGATGATATCATCGATAGCGGCGAGAGCATGGTCGAGATAAAAAGAGAGCTGCTTAAACGCTATCCAAATTTAGATATAAAGATAGCTACTGTATTTTATAAAGAGAAGGCTCTGCTTTTGCCTGAATTTAAGGTAAAAGAGGCTCATGACTGGGTTGAGTTTTTCTGGGATATACATATTTAAGGGCAAAATTTGTTAGAAAGAGTTAGAGAATTTGCTAGCAGGCACATTGCTTTTAGCGTATTTTTGATATGCTTGATTGATTTTGTATTTCTACTTTATGCGGCAAATTCTCTCAGCATAAGCTACAACGAGGCTGAAATTTTTTTTCAAAAGCACAGCCTTCTTGGCTACATCTTAAAACTAAGCGCCCATTTTTTTGGTCAAAATGACCTTGCTGTGCGAGGCGTGATGATCTTTTTTCACATCGCAAGCGTGGTTTTGATGTATAAGGTGAGTAAATTTTACATTAAGCTGGAGTTTGACAGGATCGTGGCGGTCCTGCTTTTTGTGCTGCTTCCTGGCACATTAGCTTCAGCCCTTATCATAAATAACGCTGGAATTTGCATCACTTTAGCGCTTTTGTGTATATACCTTTTTCACATTAGAAGTAAAATTTTATTTACTGCGTTTTTCTGCCTAGCCTTTTTCATAGATGGCGACTTCTTGATATTTTATGCAGGATTTTTTATATTTGCACTTTATAAAAGAAAGCCGCCTCTTGCTTGGCTAAGTGCCGTTTTATTTTTGCTAACACTTTGCTTTTTTGGCTTTGAAACAAATGGCAGACCAAGCGGGCACTTTATCGATACTTTTGGTATATTTGCTGCTGTATTTTCGCCATTTGTCTTTATCTTTTTTGTATATACGATTTATAGAATTTGGGTTAAGGAAAAGAAGGATCTTTTGTGGTTTATCGCCATTTGCTCATTTTGCTTTTGTATGATAGTCTCTGTGCGCCAAAGGCTAGAGCTTGAGCAATTTTTACCATTTTGCGTGATCGCAACGCCACTTATGGTAAGAGTTTTTTTCAATTCATATCGCGTGAGGCTGCCAAAATTTAGAAAAGTACATAAAATTTGCACTAGCTTAGTGATGCTTTTTTTGATATTTAACTGGTCAGCGATCATCTTTAATCAAATTTTTTATCTATTTTTAAATGATCCCACAAAACACCTTACTTATAAATTTGATGTAGCAAAAGAGCTAGCAGATAAGCTAAAAGAGGCTGGAGTGCAAGATATTGCGACTGATGACACAAGGCTTGCTCTTAGGCTTAAATTTTATGGGATAAAAACAAAAAGCTACTCTAAAAATTTATTAGCAAGTGCCGATTTAGATGAGGAGTCAAAATTTAGTATAGAAAAAATGGGAAAAGTAGTTGCAAATTTCAATATCAAGGAACGATAAGCTATGAAAAAAAGAGCTTTTACGATGATAGAGCTTGTTTTTGTTATTGTTGTTGTTGGAATTTTAGCTGCCATTATGATCCCAAAACTAAATAGAAATGCCTCAAGAGAAGCCGCAAATCAGATCCTAACTCATATAAGATATACTCAACACCTCGCCATGCAGGATGATAAGTATTCTATTACTGAAAAAGAATGGGCAAAACAGCGTTGGACGATAGCTTTTGCTAAAGATAAAATAGATGACTGTTCGGTTGATAAAAATAATGAGCAAACTTGGAAATATAGTGTTTATTATGATAAAAGTATGACTGGAAATCCAAATTCACAAGATGAGTTTGCAAGTGATATTTATAAGACTGGAAAGTTACTAACAGCTGGTTGGAGTGGTATGTCAGGCAGTGACTGCAAAAAGATAAACAAAGAGCTAAATATAGAAAAAAGATTTGGCATAATAAATGTAACTCTATCTGGCGGATGTGTAAAAGGAAATGCTAAGAAAAAAATCGCTTTTGATGAAATAGGACGACCGATGTGGACAATAAGCACTGTTGGTGGTGGTATAAAGCGACCATATGATAGACTTGTTAAAAAAGATTGCAGTATAACAATAACTGATAAACGTGGCAATCAAACAACCATTACTATAGAAAAAGAAAGTGGTTTTGCATCCATAAAAGAGAATAGTTAAATTTGATTAAAAATTTATAGTTTTTATTTTTTAAAAAAGTTGCCATTTTTTAATCTGCATTTAAGCATCCCTCATATATAATTCCAGCTCACGAAACGAGAAACCACCTTTAACTTCAACGTTAATAAAGCCTTTTTCTTATCGTTGTTCTTTTAACTTATAATTGTTAAACTATTAGTCAATCTTTGAAATCTAAACAAGTGATCGATTGAGCCAGTCTATTATGATTAAATAATAGATTAGACAAACTAATATAAAAACTAAAAGTTTTTT
>NZ_JAAKZC010000009.1 GCF_015230015.1 Campylobacter concisus
CTCTTTATAAGACTGGTGCTACCGATAACGAAGTAAATGAAAAAGCCAAAGAGTTAAATTTATATGGTTGTGTATTCGTCCTTGATGAGTGCCACAACTTTTTTAAAGACAAAAAAGACGAAATTTTAGTTTGGTGGCTTACATATCATCGCCATTTATATCAAGATATTTATTTAATCACACAAGATTTAACGCTCGTAAATAATGAATACAAACGCATAGCCGAGAAATTTTATAGGGCTGTTGATAGCTCACGTAGGTTATTTTCAAAGAAATTTCGTTATGAAGTATATGCCAGCTTTAGGCTATATAAAAAAGATCAACTCGAGATTATTAATATTCCATTTCTTGAAGAAGTGTTTAATTTATATCATTCTGGCCAAAGCTCAAATAAAAAATCATTTGTTCGCTTCTATTTTCTTTTAGCTGTATTAGTTTTCATTTTTCTTTTACTTTATTTTTATTTTATTGTTATGTCAATGTTCGAAGTTGAAAAGCCTGTTGATGAAAATATCCCAACCGATGATAAAATTCACGTTCCAGCTTCTCAAACTCAATCCAGCTCTAGCCTATTTTATGACAACAAAAAGCCCAAAGATAATAATATTGAATTACCTGAAATTTACGTATATAACATTTCTTGCTTAAACAACAACTGCCATTTTGACGATGATTATCGCTTATATCCATTTTCATTAATCACTTACATATCTTCAACCCACAAGCCATTATATTTTTATTTCGAGCCAAAAACTAATGAGCTTGTTAAATACTATTACGTATTTGACAAGCCAGTTTTTGCAAATTTAATCCAAAAAAATAACAAAGGTGTTTCCGATGAAAAGTTTAATCAAATTCCTAATTCTTCCTTGTCTGCTATTAAATAGCCTTTTTTCTGCTGAAATTTATACTGATTTGCTAGATTTCGCACGTTTAACCAGCAAAGCTAATAATATAGCTATCGTAACCGATGAAAGCATACATCAAGGCGAATATTATTTTATATTTGAAGATGAAGTTAAGATCACTATTGCGATGTTTAGAAAAATGCTTGAAGCTAAAAATTTATACCTATATAAGAAAGATAACTTTTACTATGTAAGTTCTCAAAAATTGCCTGATTACGATCTTAGGCGTATTGATTTAAAAAATTATGTTGTAGATGATGTTAATAAAATTCTTAGCCAGTTTGATTTAAATGCTACCTATGCGGTTGCTTCAAATTCTGTTTTCTTTAGAGCCGATGATTATATTTTCGATCAAGTTAAAGACGCTATTGCTAAGGTAGATAAAAGCTTAGAGCAAGTAACATTTAAGCTTACAATTACCGAAACAAATTTAAAAGATATAAAAGATTTAGGCACAAATTTAAGTAGCTTGCTTAAGCCACTTAACCACGGCGATTTAGCCTATTACATAAATTTGATTACTTCCCCTTACATTACTAATTCAAACGTCATTAAAAACGATGATAGCGCATTTTTTGGCATACTAAATTTTCTTGATACAAACGGCATTACAAAAATTATATCTTCGCCAGTCTTGACGGCAAAAAATCATACTGAAGTTTATTTTAGTTCCGTTCAGAATATCCCTTATCTTGTTTCAAAAACTGATATATCAAACGTTAATTATCAAAAAACCGATAGCTATGAATATAAAGACATTGGTTTAAAGATAAATTTAAAACCTATTATTCTATCCGATCACATTGATTTTGACTTGCATCTAATCCTTGAAGATATTCTCTCTCAAAGTTCATCTTTAACGCCCATTGTTTCAAAGAAAGAGCTTAAAAGCTCATATTCTTTAAAGCGTGGCGACGTTCTTGTTCTTAGCGGCATCAACAAAAAAACTACTGCTAAGCAACGTAACGGCGTCCCTATCCTTAAAGATATTTGGCTTTTAAAGTATCTTTTTTCAGTAGAGCAAGACAGCGAAATAAACTCTGTTCTAACGCTCACAATTCAGATTATTTAATGTTTTAAGGGGTGTAGGGGATATCCCCTACAAAAGGCGAGTAGTAAGCTTTTTAGTTCGTCCAGCCTTTTCGAGCCGTGCAACAAACGAGCCAGCTGGACTATATAAGCCCCCCTTCGCCTAAGTGTGTTTTGGCGTAGCCAAAAAAGGCTGCCTTTGGGCGGACGTAGTCCGCCACAAAGCAGCCCTTGTCAAATTAATAAAAAACTTTCACCTTTAAGGAAAGCGACTATGCGAGCAGGGAATTTATATGGTGTTTCTCCCTATGATGTTGAGCTTTGTCAATCGAAGCTTGATAGTCAAAGGGAATATATGCGCTCTTTTTCTTTTGTCAATAGTTTAGGGCAGGTTAGAAATTTGCTTGATATTTCAATGTCAGCAAACTTTAGCCCTAAATATTACGCTGAAGTTTCTAATCGTGTTAATGTCTTTAGTTCATTTGCGATTGATAATTTTCAAGTGCCAGTATTTTTAACTATTACGTTAAATGGCTGTTTTAGGGGTGCTTTAAATGGTGATTACTCTAAATTTAAGCCTATTGATTATAAATATTTGCCTAGTGAAGTTAAATATAAGGCTAAAAATTTAGCCCCTTTGACTATCTCTGATTTGGTGGCCGTATTGAATTACCAATGGGTTTTGTTTCTTAAGCGTTATCATAAAGCATTTAAAAAAATAGATAGAAGTTATATAAGATGCTTTGAGCCACACAAAAAGGACGGCGTGCCACATGTTCACGCTTTATTTTATGTTCCAGCTTATACGTTGAATTTTATGAAAAGAATTTATATGAATATCTTTTATGCTCCGCAAAATTTAAAAACAAATGCCATTACAAGCGAGCAAGAGAAAAACGGCGAGCTTAACGGCTTTCAAACTTCAATAAATAATCCTAGTGGCTACGTTATGAAGTATATTCAAAAAACTTTCATAAATTTAAAAGAAACTCAGGATTTTGATGAGCTTTCTGCTTGGTATGTAAAGCATAAAGTAAGGCGATTTCTAAGCTCACGCACTAAAGTGCCTTTATGGGTTTATAGAAAGATAAATTTTATTAGTTCAATGCAGGATTTTTATCATTTAAACGATTTAACAAACGATCATAGAGTATTGATAGAGTGGAATAAAAAAGATGATTACATATATATAAATTTACCTTTTTACAAAGAAGAGATCATTTATTTAAATGGTAGGTTGGAGCATTATATAAGCGGTAGGCTAATGAATTTTTACGATAGGCTCATGGTCAATAACAGAGTTGATAAAGATGCAAGCGATGAAATAAAGAATTTTGGTAATACTCTAAAACAAAAGCAGGTTTTGAAAATTTGCGACGAGCTATTTAAAACCGAAAAAAGGGTTAGGCCAGTAAGTAAAATGCGAGATTATGAGCTAGTAAATTACTATCAAAGCTTGGGCGGTGATGTAAATGCCCAGCATTTAGCCTATGTTGAAAATATAATGCTCGATAGGGAGCTAGATAATTTCACACACTATCATAAAAAGCACGATCTTAATGCTCCTGATATTGATAGCTTTGTAGATAGATTTTTGATTTGTAATGAGTTTTAAAAATGTCTTTAAATGATCTTTTTGATAATTACATTAGCTATTACGAGCTTATCTTAAGTCCATCAACGCTAAGAAATGATATTGCTACCTACAACAAGCATTTTAAAAACTCTCTTGGCTTAAGAGATATAAAAGAGATAAATTTCATAGATATTCAAAAGTTTTGCAACGATCTAATAAAGCAAGAATACAAGATAAAGACAATTAAAAATATTGTTGCTAAACTTAAAGTTATCTTTAAATTAGGTATTAAGCTGGAGCTTATAAGTAAAAATCCTTGCGATTTTATAGAGCTTCCAAAATTTGACAATAAAAGATACTTTGATTATCCTATAGCTATTCAAAAACGCTTTATAAAAGCTATTTGTGAAAACACTGATGATAATTCTGATATATTCTTTTTCTTACTTCACGGCAGGCGTAAAAATGAAGTATTAAGCCTTAAATTTAGTGATATAAACTTTAAAACTAGAACATATACTATCCCCTTTAAGATCAATAAGGCTAAAAGAGATATGATATATAAGATGAGCGATGAGCTATATATTAGACTTTATAAAAGGTATATAGTAGCTAAAGAGCAAAAACGTCTAAATGATTATGTCTTTATTAATCCGATGACTGATGATAAATTTAAAGATTTACGTAAAAGTTGGGCTTCACTTCTTAAAAGAAATAATCTACCAAAGATAAGATTACACGATATAAGGCATTTAATAGGCACTTACTCAATTAATTATCTTAAAATTCCTATCGAGCAAGTATCTTTTACTTTGGGGCATACAAATATAATTACAACTCAAAAATACATAACTGCAAACATCAAAAAAACTCAAGAAACTATCGAAAATTTACTAAAATCAATTTCAGATTAAATTAAGCATTTTAAAAAGTGGCTCGTAGTGCCGATAAAATCGGTATTTGGTTGCGGAGGACGGATTTGAACCGCCGACCTTCGGGTTATGAGCCCGACGAGCTACCACTGCTCTACTCCGCGATAAGAGTTATTTGGGATTTTTAAAGGTGGATGGGGTAAGAGGATTCGAACCTCTGAATGACTGGACCAAAACCAGTTGCCTTACCGCTTGGCGATACCCCAATGTTTTTAAGAGTTGTAATTATATAGACTTTAATGCCATTTGTCAAGGTTTTTTGCAAAAAAAATTATTTTTATTGAAAATAAAATTTTCCAAACCAAAATTCAAAAGCAAAAAATGGTTTGGAAATGGTTTGTTTATTTTTGCTCTTTGTATTTTAAAACTTGAGCGTAAATTTCATCTTTTAGTTTTAATTTTTCTTTTTTCAAGGTATCAAGCTCAGAGGCTTGTGCAGCTTTGCTGTCTATTTTTTCATTTAGCTCGTCATGCTTTTTGCAAAGTGCGGCAAAATGAACATCTACTTTTTTCAACTCATTTATGAGATCAGTGTATTCGTGTAACATACGTAGCTCCTGTAAAAAATTTATAAATTCTAACAAGGCTTTGTAAATGTTTGGCTATCTAAATTTAGATCTATAAAAGCTTCTAGCATATAGTGGTTGAGTCAAATTTATATCACAAAATCAAATGCAAAAACTAAACGTATTTTAGTTCTTCTGGCTTGTGTTTGCTCTTTACTAGGCGTTTGGTTAGACGTATGCCATCAACTGTGCCGATGACTAAAAGCTTTGTGCCAGTGCCGATTAGAGTATCGCCATTTGGCATAGGGATAAATTTGTTATTTATGTCTCTAATGCCTACCACGTCAGCATTTGTGATATTTCTTAGGTGTGTCTCTTTTAGCCTTTTAAACCTGATCCAAGAGTAATCAGGCACAAGAATTTCTTCTATGTCGATAGGCGAGCTTTTTGTGTATAGAAATTGCTCGAGTAAATTTTCCATATCAGGTCTTACGCTCATGGCGCTTAGACGCTGTGCTACTAGGCGAGATGGGCTTACTACGTTATCAGCACCAAGTTTTTTTAGCCTTTGTGTGTCATCTTCGCTATCTGAGTTTGTGATGATGTGGTAAGGTTTTTTGCGGCCTATCTCTTTTTCATAAAGTCTAACAGATGCGATAAGCGCGATATTATCAGCGATGTTTGGACTAAGAGTGATTAGTCCTTTTGCGCTTGAAAGATGCGTTTTTAAAAAGGCGATTTGAGTGTGAGGCTGAGCTTTTATGAAGTATGGATACTTGTAAATTTGAGCTATTTCTGCGATATCTTCTCTGTCGTCGACCACTACAAATGGTATGTGATTTTCACGAAACTGAGCGCTAAGCTCGATCGTGTAGAGGTTGTGATAACAAATAACGAAGTGATTTTTTAGTCTTGCGATCTTGTAAAGCATGCGCCTTTCCTTTAAAATGTTAATTAACGTGCCTCTTTTTAGAACTTCTACAACGATACCGATTGATAGCGTAAAAATAATGAAGCCAACAAGGATAAATGTTATAGTAAAAATTCGCCCCTTTGGAGTTATAGGCGCAACTTCGGTAAAACCGACCGTCGTGAAGGTCATACCTGCTTGGTAAAAGGCATCTATGAGAGAGAAGTTATCTATAAAGATATAACCCAGTGTTCCAAAAAGTAACAGTAGTACGACTGAAATTAGTGGAAATCTAAAAGGTTTTAGTTGTTCGTAAAGCTCAGTATCTAGGCTTATTTCTGGTTTTGCGGAGTTTGACCAGTTGAGGAATTTTAAAAGTCTTGAGAGAAAAGACATAAATTCCTCTTCATTTTATCTCTTAGTTTGACTGTTTTTTCATAGTTCTTAGAGTAGAAGCAGCAACTTTTATTCTTCTTGTTGTGCCATCTTCTAGAGTAACACGGATAGTTCTAAGATTTGGTAAAAATCTTCTTTTAGTTTTATTGTTGGCGTGGCTCACGTTGTTGCCTACCATTGGTCCTTTGCCAGTTATCGCACATCTTTTTGACATTTTTTTTCCTTATAAACAAAAATTTCTGCTGATTTTATCTAAACAAAACCAAAGTATTGCTTAAAATGAACATTTATATTTATAAGTTTTGTTGATTTTTTATTTAATTAAGGCTAAAATAGCCCCAAAATAAAAAATCAGTAAAACAAAAATGATAACTAAAAATCAAATAGATGAAATTTCAAATTTTATCCATACAATACCCGATATTTTTTATGAGTGCCAAAAGCACTTGGATGAGGGCGACATCACTGCTGCTATGGAGCTTTTTAGTGGCAGTGAGACTTTTAAAGCGTACTTTGCAACTATTGTAAATTTAGGCGATTTTGGAGTTCAAAACCACACTAGAGATATCTATGCGATGGCTTATTCGCTAGGCATAGACAATCTAAAAATGATAATTTGTTCTTATTTTGTTTTTATCAAATCTCCAAAAAGATATAAAAATTTTGGTGTAAATTTATACTCGATGATGGAGTTTAATGCCAAATTTCTATCTGACTGGAGCAAACTTCTAAACTACCTTGGACTAAAAAATCAAAAAAATTTATTTCTAGCTGCCTACGCGCTCATTCTTCTTATATTTTGCGAGCTGATCTTTTTAAAGTATCCGCACTCGCTTAAACATATCGTTGGTTTTTCTGATATGAGCTTTGATAGGATCTTGCAGCGAAGGTTTGATATTTCGCTATTTGGAGTGCTTTTAAAGCTTGCAGGATGGGAGAGCGATAGGCTCACTAGAGAAGAGGTTTTGGTTTTAAAATACTTTAAAATTTTGCTCTCTTATGAGGCTAGCATTGCTAAATTTTTTGACTTTGGCATTGATAGGATCACCGATGTTAGCGTCCATGCTTCGGCTGATATGGTTGTAAATTTAAAAAAGGCTCTTAGAAAATGAAAGTAACTTTTGAGGGCTCTTTGGCCATTGTTAGACCATTTGGATTTTTGGAGGTTAATATCACCCCTTCAAGTATCAAAAAGGCCGATGTGGAGCAAATTTACGCAAGGCAGATAAGTGCTATTTTGCTTTCATTAAAAAATGTCACCTTTTTTAGCCCGCTTTGGCTAAATAGCACGTGCGAGCATCTCTCTGGCATAGCTAAGCAGATAGGCGCTGAGTTTGCAGTTTGTGACTATGACGATACTTTTTACGAGCTTGTGGCAAAGACTTCAAAAAATATTTTGAGATTTCCACTCTTTGAAAATGAAAAAGTTGCGACGCTATTTTTAAACGATACGCTAGTAGATAGTAGTGAAGCCATCGTGATTTATAACAAAAATGAGCAGTATAAAGACTACATCAACTCACTTTTGGAGCAAAAGTGCTACAAGTGTAAATTTGTAAAAAGCGTGGAAGAATTTAATGCCGCCAAGCAAGCTTACAAATACACCATCAGCACCCAAAATCACATCGTTTTAGGCAAAAAAGAGTTTAGCACCTTTGTAAGAGGCGATGTCGTCATTTACAAGACAGTAGGGCTCATAGATAGCTCTTTTGTGCAGAATTTTGACTATAAATTTCACGAAAGATTACAAAAGATAGGCTTTAAATTCTTTGTTTTTTGGTCTGATTCGGTCGGTGCTTTAAATACCATAGGTGCTAGTTTTTTGATAAAGCTATCTGAGCTGAGCCAAAAAAGTGGCGGTATATTGGCGATTTGCGGCTTAAATGAGAGCAACATCTCAGAGACACTTGCTTCAAATTTAAAAGCGGCAAAGATACTTTTATATAAAAAGATGGATGATTTTTTCAAAGATGACTCGACGCTTTATTTTAAAAAGCGCCTTATCGACATTGAGCCTACAAAGATGAATAAAAGCTTAGTTGAGTTTTTGCCACTTGTGATCTCAAGTGTCACAGACGTGCTCTCGCCTTTGATAGAGAGTGAAATTTTATGCCTTGATGCAAAGATTAGCAACTTTAACGTAGAGGGTGAAAATGACTATTTGCGGGCTTGCGTGCTCTTTTATGGCGACGTACAGATGAGAATTTTGCTCGGTGTTAAAAAGGACAAGCTTAGCAAAATTTGCTCTATTTTTTCAGATAATGGCGATCTGGAGTGTGGCTGTTTAAGCGGATTTTCTCAAATTTTTAGTATCATTGCAAGCAAAATTTTAGACATTTTCATCGAGAGAAATTTAAAGGTAAAGCTTAGCAACTTTAAATTTTACGAAAATGAGATGTTTTTTGACAGAGCAAGCAGTGGAATTTTTGCCACATTAAATGCAAAAGAGAGCCAAACTGGCATGATTTTTATAAGTAAATAAGGATTTAAAATGTACATTGCACCTAGTATTTTGTCGGCTGATTTCGGAAATTTGGCAGCTGAGATAAGAGCCATTTGCGAGGCTGGGTGCGATCTGGTGCATGTTGATGTTATGGATGGGCATTTTGTGCCAAATTTAACCATCGGACCAGTTGTGGTAAGTGCCGTTGCAAAGGCTGCTACAAAGCCACTTGACATACACCTAATGGTTGAAAATAACTCATTTTTTGCTGACCTTTTTTTGCCACTAAAGCCAAAATTTCTAACCTTTCACATCGAAGAAGAGAAGCATCCGATGAGGCTCATCGATCACATCAGAAAAAACGGCGTTAGCCCTGGCATCGTGCTAAATCCACACACGCCAGTTAGTGCGATCGAGCATATCATCGATGAAGTCGATATGGTGCTATTAATGAGCGTAAATCCTGGCTTTGGCGGTCAGAAATTTATGCCAGTTGTGCTTGAGAAAACAAGGGCGCTAAGAGAGCTAATAGAGCGCAAAAATGCCAAGTGCCTCATCGAAGTAGATGGCGGCGTAAACGGACTAAATGCGCCTGATCTTGAAGAGGCTGGGGCTGATATCTTGGTGGCTGGCAACTACATCTTCTCATCAAATTCATACGAACAAGCCATTCGCGCCATAAAGCTTGAGTTTTGAAACCAAAAAAACAGCGTTTAGAAAATAGCATTGAAATTTTAGCTAGGCAAAATTTAGGCTATCACGAGTTTATTTTAAGATTTAGCGATATTGAGGAAATTTCATCGCTCATCGACGTGCGTGACCTTGATATGTGGCGAACTCTTGGGCTTGATATCACTAGAAATGAAAGCAACGAGATCGAGCTTGGCACGAGATTTAGAGATATTAGCGAGCAGGAATTTTGCGTCGTGGATATCGAAACGACTGGCGGTACGACAAATGGTCAGATAATAGAAATTGGTGCTATAAAAATGAAAAATGGTGCTGAAATAGGGCGCTTTGAAAGCTTTATAGCAGCTTCTATGGTACCAGAAAATATCACAGAGCTAACTGGTATAAGAGCGAGCGATCTAGTCGGTGCGCCAAATTTGCTAAATGTGCTTGAGCGGTTTAAGATTTTTCTAGGAACTAGCGTTTTTATCGCGCACAACGTAAATTTTGACTACGGATTTATCTCTCATAGTCTAAATGAGATCGGCCTTGGCATACTGCTAAATAGAAAACTTTGTACCATCGATCTTAGCCGCCGCACCATCGCCTCGCAAAAATACGGCCTTGGCTCGCTAAAAGAGCTCCTTGGCATAAATAACACTCACCACAGAGCCCTAAATGACGCCATAGCAGCAGCTGAAATCTTTAAAGTCTGTCTCACACGCCTACCTTTTAGCATCCAAACGACAGAGGATCTCATAAGCTTTAGTAAAAATGCCCCAAGCGTAAAGCTAAAACCAGAGCCAGTTTTGAGGGCTTTGGAGTAGGGCAGTTTTAAATTTAAGCCACTTGGCTGGGAATTTAGAAATTTGATTTAGTTGAGGGCTTTTAAACGAGACTTTATGTCCTTGTGTAGTTTGCAATCATCGTGCTTTCAAAAACGCTGCAGTCTATCGCCCTGCAAGCGCTGATCTTTACAAAATTCCTAAAACAACGTTGCCATTGTAGATAAATTTCTCATGAATGCTAGTTTCTGTATGCACATAGCAAAAGCCGTCGCTACTGATGACACAGTTTGCTAGGCGGTTTTACTTTTGTAGCAAATTTGGAGCTTGTGCTAATGTGAAATTTTACTTTTACTAAAACTGCTGGCTAAATTTGGAGTTAAAGTTAGCTAGAAACTAAATTTAGTCTTTGGATTTATAGTTTATGATTTAAAGTAAAAATGGCTTCTAAACTTAAATTTAAAAGCCATTTGTTTTTAGCTCTCTTTTAAAAGCTTGCTTGCAAGCATATCAGCTTTTGCTTTGTCGGTGTCTTTTTTGACGGATTTATAAATTTTAGAGATGTAGTTTTCTAAAATTTCATGGCAAGAGATCACTTTTTCGCCATCTCGTCTAGCCACTTTTGTGTATTCGCCGTTATTTTGTAGCCCAAAAGCTAGGTCATTATCGCTTAGTTGAAGCTCCAAAATTTCAAGTAGTCTCTCTTGAAGTCTTGGCTCAAAGATAGGCGTCATAAGCTCCAAACGGCGCTCTAAATTTCGTGGCATCCAGTCAGCACTTGAGATGTAAATTTTTGGATCGGCGTGCTTGAAATATAAAATTCTAGCATGCTCTAGGTACTTGCCGATGATCGAGCGAACTCTGATATTTTCGCTTTTACCTTTTACGCCAGGCCTTAGTCCGCACACACCACGAACTATGAGATCGATCTTTACGCCTGCGTTTGAGGCACGGCTAAGCTCGTTTATCACGTCTTCGTCTATTAGGGCGTTCATCTTGGCGATAATCCTGCCCTCACTGCCTTTGCTAGCCTCCACTCTTATCTTTTCGACGATGCGCTCTTTTATCTGAAATGGCGACATGCTAAGGGCGTTTAGACGGCGGTTTTTGTTATATCCTGAAAGGATGTGAAAAAACGAGGTCGTGTCTTGGCTAAATTCCTCTTTGCTCGTAAATAGGCTCACGTCGGTGTAAATTTTAGCCGAGCTGCCGTTGTAGTTGCCAGTGCCAAAGTGCATGTAAAATTTAAGTTTATCACCGATCTGGCGGATCACTTGACTAACTTTTGCATGGACTTTAAAGCCTGTGATGCCATATATCACGTGCGCGCCAGCATCTTCTAGCGCCTTTGCCCAGTGAAGGTTATTTTCTTCATCAAACCTAGCTTTTAGCTCGACCATCACGGTTACTTGCTTGCCGTCACTTGCAGCGTCTATTAGGCTTTGAATGATAGGTGAGTTTTTATCTACCCTGTAAAGCGTCATGCGTATCGAGATCACCTTTGGATCTTTGCTAGCCTCTCTTATAAAGCTAACGACTGGATCAAAGCTCTCAAAAGGATGAACTAACAACACATCCTCTTTATCTATGGCGTCAAAAACTGAGATGCCGTTGCCAAATGGAGGCAGGGTTTTTGGGGCGTAGGGCGGGTTTGCTAGGTGGCTAAAGTTCTTGCTCCCAGCTATCTCCCAAAGAGAGCTAAGTGTGAGCGGGATGCTTGAAAAATAGATATCTTTGTGAAAAATTTTCATGTGAAAATTTAAAAACTCTAAGATATCAGCGTCTGCATCTTTATCTATTTGCATACGCACAAAAGCCCCTTTTCTACGAAGCTTTAGCCCTTGCTCAAGTATCATCATAAAGTCATCCGCCTCTTCTTCTTCGATGACGATATCAGCGTTTCTTGTCACTCTAAAAGCAGCCGAGCTAATAAGCTTATACCCTGGGAAAATTTCTTCTGCGTGGCGGTGCACGATCGTTTCTATTGGCACGAAAACATTGCTACTTGGCTGGGTAAATCTTGGCAAAACTCTTGAAATTCTTATCATGCCATATTTTAAAATTTCAGGATGCTCGATATCAGCAAGCTTAACGGCGAGCGAGAAGCTAAGGTTGTTTAGGTGAGGGAATGGATGGGTTGCATCAACAGCGATAGGCACGATGACTGGCAGGATGTTTGAGAAAAAGTATTCGTCGCATTTTTGCTTTAAACTATCGTCAAGCTCGTCATAGTTTTTGATAAAAAGACCCTCTTTGCTAAGCGCATCGACGGTGTTTTTGTAGTGAGCCTCGACTAAATTTTGCTCATCTTGCAGATACTTTCTGATCTCTCTTAGCTGATCAAGCGGGCTCATGCCGTCGCTGCTACTTGTCGTCACTCCAGCTGCAAAAAGCTGCTTTAGACCGGCCACTCTTATCATATAAAATTCATCAAGATTTGTCATATAAATGGCTATAAATTTTAGCTTTTCAAGTAAAGGTATATCCTTTTCACACTGAGCGAGCACCCTTGAGTTGAAGCGTAGCCAGCTTAATTCGCGGTTGATAAAAAGAGTTTCGTTTTCGCTCATCATTTTCTCCTTATAATTTTTGATTATTTTACGATATGTGCGGTTATAAAGTTCTTATTTTGTTAAAAATTTAGTTACAATAGTGCAAATTTTAAATGTAAAGGTTTCTTATGTCGGATTATATTATTTTAGTTGGCATTTTTATTGTGGCGGTTGTTGTCTTTGCGCTTATCAAAAAGGTCTCTTTTTAGCCTTTAAATTTCTCCCACCACAAGTAGGCAAAGATGAGCCCAAAGCCCTTGACCTTGCTCTCGTCAAAGGCAAATTTCATCATATCTTCTCGTTTTATAAAAACTAGCTCGATATCCTCGCCATCGACGCCACCGCCTGCATTTACCTTCATGCTCTCATCGATCTTTGCGTAAAACATCGTTTGCATGTTGCCGCCAAAGCCAAAAGCGCCATACGTCATCGTGATGCGCTCCATCTCTTTTAGCTCGTATCCGACCTCTTCGACTGCCTCTTCTCTAGCGGTCTGCTCTTCGCTTAGCCCCTTATCCATAAGTCCTGCGCAAAGCTCATAAGTAAAGCCTTGCTCGTTTGTTTTGATGCCTTCTTTTTCTTGCGAGTACCAAACGGCTGGGCGAAACTGCTTGACAAACAAAAATGCATCTTTTTGCTCGTGATATAAAAATATACTGACACTATTCATCACTTTGACGCAGTCCCAGTCCCTTTGCAAGCCATTTTGTTTAAATTTCATCTTAAATGGCTTTAGGTATTTTGACTCACCAAGAGGTAAAATTTCTAAATTTGTTATAGTAGTATCCATTTTGCAAGTCCTAAAAAGCTAAAAAATCCTATCGCGTCTGTAAAAGTTGTAAGAATGACCGCCGAGCCAACGGCAGGGTCTATATTAAAGCGCCTTAGCGTCAAAGGTATGATCGTGCCAAAAAAGCCAGCAAAGAATAAATTTGTAACCATACTAAGGCTAATAACCACGCCAAGCATGCCTTTGTCAAACCAAACAGCGGCGATGACGCCCATGATAGCGCCAAAGATGAGGCCATTTACGAGTGAGATCGTCACCTCTCGCTTTAAAACACTCTTTGCATCTTTAAATTCTATCTCGCCAAGCGCCAAACGACGAACCGTAACGGCAAGTGCTTGCGTGCCAGTGTTGCCACCCATTGAAGCAACTATTGGCATCAAAACGGCAAGTGCAACGTAAGCCGCGATCGTCTCATCAAAAAGTCCGATGATAGATGAGCTAAAAAGTGCTGTTAGTAAATTTACACCAAGCCAAACCGCACGGCCACGACCCGCTTTAAATAGCGTATCGTCCTCTTCTGACTCGTCATCAACGCCAGCTAGGTTATAAATTTGCTCTGTTGCGCTCTCTTGGATGTAGTCGTGGATATCATCATACGTGATACGACCTAGCAGTATGCCAGTGCTACTTGTAACTGCGATAACGTTTAGATCGTACTCTTGAAACATATCAGCGACATCTTGCATGAGATCCATATCGTTTGCCATGTGAGGCTTGTAGTGGTCGATCTGGGTTGATTCGATATTTTGTTTTAGCGTCTTTGTAAAGTCAAATAGAATGAGATCTTCAAGCGGGATAGCGTATTGCAAGACACTATTTTTATCGATGATGAAAAGCTGTGAGACGTTTTCTAGTTTGCCTTCTTGCTTCTCTTGTCTTAGTCTTGCGACTGCGCTGCCAAGCTTCTCTTCAAGATGAGCTGAAAATAGCTCTGTTTGCATGTGCGCACCAGCTCTATCTTCGTCATAGCTTCTAAGTCTTAAAATTTCGTTTTGATTTTCTTTATCTAGCTCGTTAAAAAGCTCTCTAGCCTTGTCCTCATCGATATCCTCGATATATTGAAGTAGGTCTGTCGCATCGTCACTCTCTAGCTCTTCAAGCGCTTCTACGATCTTTTCAGCTGGGAGCGTGTCGATCACGTCTTTTAGCATGTGATCAGGTAGTTCTATCGCCACATCACCCAAAATTTCAGGATCTAGCTTTTCAAGGTACTGAGCAAAAAGCTCTTCATCGTGTTTTTTAAGTGTTTTAAGATGCTGGGCTAGCTCGTAAGCAGAGAGCTCGCCGTCTTCTAAATTTTCATCTAAGTGCTGATCTATCAGCTCTTTTGCTTCTTCTAGTTCTTGGCTCAAGTTTTACCTTTAAAAATCTATTACGTTAGGGAAAAATTCCACCTTATGATACTCTTTGTCGTTGCTTAGAGCTTGTCTTATCAGCTCATCATTTCTATTTATGACTGCTTTAAATTTAGCCGACTCTTTCTTGTCTTCTATATTTTTTACGACCTTTATGGCGCTTTCT
Organism: Campylobacter concisus; assembly: GCF_015230015.1. Taxonomy (GTDB): domain Bacteria; phylum Campylobacterota; class Campylobacteria; order Campylobacterales; family Campylobacteraceae; genus Campylobacter_A; species Campylobacter_A concisus_AF. The sequence goes on from NZ_JAAKZC010000009.1 coordinate 15,018, forward strand.
GGATTGATCGGCTTGCCACCTAGATAGAGGCCAAAGTGCAAGTGAGGGCCAGTGCTCATACCGCTTGTACCAACGTATGCTATTAGCGTGCCTTGTTTTACTCTAAGACCGCTTCTTATGCCCTTTGCAAAGCCATTTAGGTGGGCATAAAGTGTCTCGTAGCCGCCAGCGTGAGAGATGATGACGGTTCTGCCATAACCGCTCTTTTGACCGACAAATTTGACCGTGCCATCGCCTGCAGCCTTGATCGGTGTGCCTTTTGGAGCACCGTAATCAACTCCAAGGTGCGCTCTATATCTTTGAAGTATCGGATGCCATCTTTTTAGGGTGAAATTTGATGTGATCCTAGCGTTTGCAAGTGGGCGAACGAGCAAAAATTTATCATTTTTCTTGCCATTTTTATCATAAAATTTATCTTCAAATTTATACATCACGTAGCGTTTGTTTTTAGTCTCTATCATAGCTGCGTAAATTTCAGGCGTGCCAAAAGAGCGCCCCATGCGTAGTTTTTGGTTATAAACGATAGCGATCGTATCGCCTTTGTTTATCTTTTTAAAATCGATCCCGCTGCCGCTAAAAACCTCTTTAAAACCAAGCGCTAGCGTGCCAGAGCCAGTGTAGTCAAAGATATCTTCAGAGACCGATTTATCGACTTTTAGGGCTAAAACTTTATCTTCGCTTTGGTATAAGATCGGGATAAACTCAAGCTGAAATTTGCCCTTGTCATCTCTATAAATATGTATCTGAAGCTCGTCACTAACTGGGATGAGAGCTTGTTTAACCTCGCCGTTATCGTCTTTGTAAATTTGATATTTTGTGCCAGCGATGATCTCTTCTGTTAGCTCTTGATCTTCGCTTGCTAGGTTGTAGTAAAGTGAAAGTGGGATTTTATTTGTCTCAAGAAAATTTAAAAAGCTGCTGCCATTTGGCCAACTAAGCTCATCGACAGTTGGTTTTATGGCATATAAATTTATACATAATATTGCAAAAATCACAAATATACGAGGCATCGATATCCTTTTAAAAAGCTGGAGGGGATTTTAACTAAAACTTGCTTTAATTTTGCAAAAGATAAAGCATTTTAGGCTATAATCGCTCTAAAAATTTAAACTTAGGAGATATTTTTGAAACGTATAATCGTGATTTTATCGCTGTTTTTTGGCTTTGCTTTTGGGGCTGATTTTTCTTTAAACGAGTATAGAACTCCTCTTATTAGCGTCGAGAGTGACGGCACAGCAACGATAGTTGATAGTCCTGAAATTTTGATCGGATCAAGCGGCGTCGTGCTTCATAAATTTGACACTGATAGCTCTATCATCGCAAGAGTGAGCGTTGTCTCTAAAAATGCTGGCTTTGCGAAGGTTAGATTTGAGGTGTTTGACCTACTCGAGCAAAAGGCTCTTCCACTCCCTGGCATCGCACCTGCAAGTGGCGATATAGTCGTGCTAAACTACCTTTATAACCGCTCGCTAATCGTCGTGCCAAATAAAGAAATTTATGAAGAGGTTTTGGGCGCATTTCCTAATATGATATTTATCCATCCAGACCTTGTTGGAGCATACTTAAGCTACGAATACAAGCCAAATCCAAGCAGAGACGACTTTAGAAAGATGTGCGCTCAAAGTGCAGCTGGTCTTATCTTTGTAGCGATGGATGGCAGAAGCGTTTTTGCTGATTGCCAAAGCTTTAAGGTGCTAAAAGAGTTTAAAACTGGCGAAGTTGAGTATTACCAACTACCATTTTATACAAGAGTTAGCGACATAGATACTGTGTTTTGGAAGTTAAATAGCGAGCACATCAACAACTACGATGCTCACTACGAAAAACTTTTTGAAGAAGATAACTGATAAATGAGCCGTTTGTCCTTAAGCAAGAGCGATTTAAAGAGTGGTTTAAATTTGCTAGCTGCTCTTAAGGACAAAGAGCTCTTTCACTACGCAGCAAGCCTTAGTTTTCACACGATCTTATCGATCATACCTATACTTCTTATATCGTTTTCTATCTTTACAAAACTGCCTAGCTTTGAGGATTATTACGCCAAAATTCAAGACTTTGTCTTCTCAGCTCTTCTGCCAAGCAATCAAGAGATCATCTCAAACTATCTACAAAATTTCCTCCAAAATAGCGGAAATTTAGGCATAGTTGGCTTTGTGGCGATGATATTTACTTCGGCTATGTTTTTTAGTGATTATGAATACGTAGTCTTAAAAGTGACAAGAGCTAGCAAGGCTAGGGGATTTTGGTCGGCACTTAGCTCGTACTGGACGCTCATCACGCTTGCGCCACTCGGACTTGCTGGCAGTTTTTACCTCTCAAGCCTTGTGCAAGAGATGCTAAACTCGACTAAATTTACAAGCTGGATAAATTTCTTAAGCATAGTGCCATATCTCATCATTTGGGTGATATTTTGTGTCACATATCTCATCTCAGTAAATGACGAGATAAAATTTAAAAGCGCGTTTTTTAGCTCGTTTGCCGCCTCACTCGTTTGGTATCTTGGCAAGTCAGCCTTTGTCTATTACGTCCTTTACAACAAGACCTATTTAAGCGTCTATGGCTCATTTTCAGCCGTGCTTTTCTTCTTTGTCTGGATCTACATCTCGTGGATCATCTTTTTATATGGGCTTAAATTTTGCGCCTATCTCTCAAACAGCTCTAAATTTAAAGGATAAATTTATTGCCAGCTGGCTATTTTAAATTTACCAGCTAGCAGAGTATGTAATATTTTACGTGAAATTTTATGTATCTAGCGTTTAAATTCGCAAATTTCTATCTTGATATCAAGCTCTTTGCTAAATTTACTAACAGCCTTTTCAAGCTCGTCTTTATCAAAGCATATAAGATCAACATAAGAGTGCTTAGTGCCAGTAGCTGCGCCCATGCTCTCGCAAAAAGTACTACCTTCTAGCTCATCTTCTATCTTATTTTTACTATCAACGCCAAACTGCACGTCGCCGCCGTGATACAATACTAAAAAGCAGAAATTTATACCAAGCTCGTAGGCTTCATTATAGATATCGCTTTTGCCGTCATAGTACTCATTTAGTAGCGAGGTTAGGCTAGTATAGCCCATAAATACATCATCTCTTAGTGCATCTGAGCGGGGTTCAAGCTCATAAAAGCTAAACTGCTTTAGCGGTTCGCTTGATGCCTCTTTGCCAAATTTATCATCTATAAGATCGGCAAAGTCGGTAAGCGCGACACCTTTTTCTCTTGCTTCATCCACGATCTCAAAGTCGCCAAGCGTGTTTATCATTGCTGTCTCGCCAACAACGTTGTCGCAAAGTATAAAAGCTAGTGTGTAGGCTTTATTTTCATCTTCGCTTTTTAGCTTGCTTAAAGTCTCGTTGTATAGGCACATATCCACGCTTTTTTCTTCAAAATTTGCATAGACCATGACCTCGTTTGCATCAACACTCACGCCATACATCTGTATAGTTGCTACTTCGCGTGGTGCACGTGGTTTGCCAAGCGTGCAAGTAAGTTTTGCTTCAAGCTCTTTTGGCATGCGTGATTTGATAAATTTGAGCCAAAAAAGCCTATATTTCATCCCTTCTGGAGTGAGCACTAGATCGATCTTGTCATTAACAAGACCTATCATAAAGGTTGGATCGACTAAACATAAATTTAGTGCCTCTTCAGTCATTTTGCTCGCTGTTTCGTAGTTTTTATCCTCTAAATTACGCTTGATGACGTCTAAATTTTTACCAAGTTCGCTCCAAAATTTATCAACCCTGCTAGCAAAGCTAGAACTCTTTTTAGAAAACCACATTTTTATCCTTTTTGTTAAAATTTTCAATATTTCTTTGCGTATAAATTTTCATCGATGGAAACTCTAGCGCACTTAGTTTGTCATAACCAACTTCATTAAAAACACAGCCTGTGTCGATATCTGCGCTATTTTTATAAAATTTCACCTCTCTTACTGGCGTGTGGCCATAGACGTTAAAGATGCCACTAACTTGCATCTCGTCGCCTCTGCCTGAGAGCAGGTGCCTTTTAAACTCTTCGCTAGCATATTTGTCATTTCTTAGCTCCCACATATTGCCAACGGCTGAGTGAGAGACGACTAGATGCTCGCCATTTTGGGTTTTGTGCTCTTTAAATTCCAGATAAACTGGCCTGCTTTCTAAAAAATCCACATGCCTTTGCTTAAACTCTACGCTTTGTCCAAGATAAGATCTATATGTCGCTTCGCCGCCGTTTCCAAAAAACCAGCTCCTATCAAATGGCACTTTGTTGTTTAGAAATTCAAATTTATTGCTAAGCAGCCTTCGCTCGTGATTTCCCATTACCATTTTATAGTCATTTTGCATGATAAGCTCGACTACGTCGCAGCTAAAAAGCCCCCGATCTATCACGTCGCCAACAAAGCAAATCTGAGATTTTTCTTTGTTTGGAAACTGCTTGATAAGCTCTAAAAGAGTGTTAAAACAGCCGTGAACGTCGCCGATAATGTAAATTTGCTCGCTCAAATTTTCTCCTTTGTGCCAAATTTTAGTCTATTAAACTTAAAAATAAAGATTGTTAATTGCTGATAAATTTAGAAAGAAATTTTATTTATGAAATTTAAAGCAGTAGGGAGCCTAAGCCCCCTAAAATCATTGTGCGTAAAAGCCGCTAACTTTGCCTGTGAGGTCTATCATGATGTTTTTCATCTGAGTGTAGTGCTCAAGGATGATCTTGTGCGTCTCACGGCCGATACCTGAGTTTTTGTATCCGCCAAATGGGCTGCCTGCTGGGATTTGGTTGTAAGTGTTGATCCAGACCCTGCCAGTCTCCATAGACCTTGCAACGCGAAGTGCTTTTGTAATGTCTTGCGTGAAAATTCCGCCACCAAGGCCGTATTCGCTGTCATTTACCATTTTGATAAGCTCGGCTTCATCTTTAAATTTGATGACAACGCCAACTGGTCCAAAAATTTCTTCTTGAGCCACTCTCATATCATTTGTCACATCAACTAGCAGCGTTGGCTCGACAAATGCGCCCTTGTCGCAACCATTTGCGGTGTAGGCTTTGCCGCCGACTGCCACTTTTGCGCCTTCTTTTTTGCCGATCTCGACGTAGTTTAAAATTTGCTCAGCTTGTTTTTTATTGATTTGTGAGCCCATTTGAGTGCTAGGATCGAGCGGATCGCCAACTTTTATGGTGCTAAATTTCTTAACCGCAGCCTCTATAAATTTGTCATAAAAGCTCTCTTCTACGAAAATTCTCGATCCCGCGCAGCAAACTTGACCTTGGTTAAACAAAATGCCAAGCTGAAGGCCGTCAAGTGCCTTGTCTAAATTTGCGTCGCTAAAGAAGATATTTGCGCTCTTGCCACCAAGCTCCAGTGTGGCTGGGATGATACGGCGAGCCGCAGCTATGGCGATATCGCGGCCGATCTCGGTTGAGCCAGTAAATGCTAGCTTGTCAAGGCCTGGGTGGTTTTTGATCCACTCGCCGCTCTTGCTACCTCTGCCAGTTACTATATTTATCAAACCTTTTGGCAAAATTTTATCTATCAGCCTAAATAGCTCAAGCACGCTTAGGCTTGTCTCACTTGAAGGCTTAAACACGCTTGCGTCGCCTGCTGCGATCACTGGAGCTAGCTTCCAAGCTGCCATTAAAAATGGAAAATTCCAAGGCACGATCTGCCCCACGACGCCTATTGGCTCGCGCAAAACGATAGAGAGTTGTTTCTCGTCAAGCACATTAGCACTACCTTCTTCGCCCATGATAACGCCAGCAAAGTACCTAAAATGCTCGGCTGCAAAAGGGATATCGACATTTAGCGTCTCACGGATTGGCTTGCCGTTGTCCATGCTTTCAACTTTTGCGAGGTGCTCTTTGTGCTCATCGATGATATCAGCGATCTTGTTTAGCAGCTTTGCGCGCTCGCTAACTGTGGTGTGTTTAAATTTATTAAAAGCCTCACGTGCAGCGCGAACTGCGTCATTTACATCTTCTTCGGTAGCGTCAGCGATCTTTGTAAGGTGCTCGCCGTTTGCTGGATTTTTGGCATCAAGTGTAGCGCCATCTTTTGCGTCACGCCACTCACCATTTATGAAAAGCCCGTATTTTTCAAGTAGTTTCATACTTTTCTCCTTGATTAAGATTTTGTAAAAGGATTATAATATTAATAAAATTTATCAAAAATAAATTTTGGATATAAATTCTCTTTTTTAATAAATTTTATTATTTAAAGTAGGGTGATTTTAAATTTAACTCTGCCAAGAGAGCAAAAACGTAGTCTCGCCATCAAGTTCGCTTTGGCATTTTACGGAGATGTCATTTTTCTTGCAGCACTCTTTGACTAAATTTAGTCCTATGCCAAAGCCGCCTTGATCGTCGTTAAATCTCGTGTAGCGATCAAAAATTTTCATCTGCTGCTCTTTGCTTATGCCGCGTCCAGTGTTGCTTATGCTAAAGAAATTTGGCTCTAAAACGATGCTAACCTTTGAATTTGGCGCTGCGTATTTGGAGGCATTGCTAAGAAGGTTGTCTAAAATTTTACTCACATCCTCAAGGTCTGCGTTTATGAAGCTTGGCTTTAGGCTAGCCTCTATCTTAAGTCCGCGTTTGGCAAAAAATGGCGAGAAGTAGCTAAGTCTTTGCGTGGTTAGTAAATTTAGATCGATTAGCTCTTTTTTGCTTGGTTTATCTAGGTTAAAGCTTAGATGAACGAGCGCGTCATAGATGCTACCTAGGCTCTTTGCAGCAAGGCTGATGTTATTAAAGCGCTTTAAATTTCGCTCATTTAGGTTTTCAAGATCAGCCGTTTCTATGCTCATCGAGATGACGCTTAGGGGCGTGTTTATCTCGTGTGTTGAGTCTTTTATGAAGTGATTTAGCGTATCTATCTTTTCATAAAGTGGCTTTAGGCTCAGTTTTGCTAAGTAAAAGGCGATGAAAAGCAGTATAAAAAGGAAAAATATAGCATCCACAACGCATGAAATTACAAGGGATAAGATCTCTTTTTTGATGTCCTTGCCTACCAAAAATATCTCAGCGCTAGAAAGCTCATCTGTTATGTCGTTATCCATGCTTTGGATGTTTTCAAAGATCGTGACCTTGCCGTTTATCAAATTTATATTTTTTTCTTTATCTATATTTTCGCAGGCAAAGTCCTGATAAATTTTCGCTCCATTTTTTGAGATGATGCAGGCTTTTACCCCTTTTTCTTTTGTTAGGCTTGAAACCGAACTAAGACCATTTGTCCTTGCTTTCATATATATGCCCATCTTGATCTCTTTTAGGCTTTTTACCTCGTTTAAGATGAGTGCTTCTTTTTTATTTTGGTAGTCGTGTATAAAAAAATAGCTCAAAAATAGCACAGAGCTAACAAGATAGAGGGATAAAATTTTAAATAAAATTTGCGTCTTTTCAGACATAGATGTAGCCGTCTCCACGCTTGTTTAAAATGGCATCTTTGCCTAAAATTTGGCGTAAATTTTTGATATATACACGAAGGCTAAGCTCACTTGGCTCCTCGTCAAATTTCCAAATTTTATTAAAAATTTCATCTTTGGTTAAAATTTTGCCCTTGTTTTGCAAAAATAGGGCGAGCAGGTCGCTCTCTTTGCTCGAGATATTTACATTTTCGCCGTTTTTACTTAGAGTTTTGCTCTGTGGGTGAAAGCAAAGATCATCTAAAATTTTGATATCTTCGCCGTTTTGGTGTGAGAAATTTCTTTTTATGAGAGCTTGCATGCGGATAAGTAGCTCTTTTAGCTTAAATGGCTTTTTTAGATAGTCATCGCAGCCGCTTTTGTAGCCTTTTTCAAGGTCGTCTATGGTGTTTAGCGAGGTGGTAAATATGCTAGGTGTTGTGACGCCAAGCTCACGTAGCGATGAAAGTAGGGAGAAGCCGTCGCCTTGCGGGAGTTTGACGTCTAGTATAAGTAGGTCAAAATTTCGCTCGTATGCAAGATCTAGTGCGTCTTTGGCATTGTTTGTAGTGGTGACATCGTAACCATTTTCGCCCAGATACTCGCTTATTAGATCAAGTAAGGTTTCATCATCTTCAACGAGCAAAATTCTAACCATTAAGCACCTTTACATGCCTTTTTTCATTTCGTCTTTTTTCATGCCCATGTCGTCTTTTTTCATTTCGTCTTTCATGCCCATGTCGTCTTTTTTCATACCCATGTCATCTTTTTTCATTTCATCTTTCATACCCATGTCTTCTTTTTTCATCTCATCTTTTTTTATCATGGGTTTTTTAGCCATGTCATCTTTCATCATCTGCTCTTTCTTCATCATCTCGTCTTTACCCATGTCGTCTTTTTTCATCATTTCAGTAGCATTTGCAAGACCACCAAGCATAAACATAGCACCAAGTGCAACTAAGATTAACTTTTTCATAACGTCTCCTTTAAATGAAATATGATGAAATACTAGCCTCTTAGTGTGAAATAAGTGTGAATTTATGCAAATACAAAATAGATAACTGGAAGCGTGATAAATGAAAATAGCACGCCTATGGCGACTGACGAGATGGCTAATGAGCTATCAAGTCCAGCTTTTATGACCATTGCGCTTGCTAGGGCTGATGTTGGCATCGCACATTGAAAGAGACCAACGACCCAAGTTTTGCTCATCTGGATACCTGAGACTTTTAATATTATGAAAAATACGATAGCTGGCAAGATCATCTTGCACAAAAGCACGACGCTAACGCCTTTATATGAGCTTGTGATACTGCTAAAGTTAAGACCAACGCCGATCGCAAAAAGTGCGACTGGAGTGACGCTACCTTCAAACATCCTAAGTGGCGCAAAGATAAAATCTGGAAGTGGGACTTCTTTTAAGATAAGACCCATGATAAGCGCTATAAATGGTGGAAATTTTAAAATTTTCATTGTATTTTGAAACAATGAGACCTTCTCAGGCGCGGCAAAAGATAGGATGAGTGGTCCAAGGATCGAAAGTGGGATACCAGTGGCTATTTGATCGTAAAAGATGACCTCATTTACCATCTCGTCGCCAAAGAAGCCCTGAATGACAGGCATACCGACAAATAGGGTGTTACCAAAAAGGCTTAGCATGACCATACTGACGGTTGTTATTTTGGTAAATTTAAAAACCTTACCTATGACAAATGCCAAAGCAGCGCTAATGGCGGTTGAGGCAAAGCCGATTAAGATCGTGTTTATAAGCGAGGCATCGACATTTACGTGGTAAATTTTATCAAAGATTAGCGCAGGCATTGCAAAACAAAGGACAAAATCCACAAATGGGATCGAGTGCTTTTGCTCAACAATGCCGGCTTTTTTAGCAAAAAAACCAGTTGCGATTATGAAAAATATTGCAAAAAGTGGTGTGAAATTCATAGCAGTCTCTTTTAAGTTTGGAATTTACAGAAAATTGATTATATGCCCCAAAAGATTAAATTACAATAAACTTTTTTGGATTTTACTCTTAAATTTAAACCCTAGCATCAACCTTTTTGTAAAATTTATCTCTCTCATCTATCTTTTCTTTATTTTTTAGATCGTTTTCAAGGTAGCTGATATTATAAATTTCTCTTACAGATATGCTTTTGCCACTATTTAGGCTGATTAAAAATTTACTTTCAAATTTATTTGATAGGTTGATGATAGCGATCGCTCCAGCATCTTTTAGGCTTGTGATCTTGCCATTTTGCATGACGCCGATATCTTTGAAATTTAGGCTATTTAGCTGTGCATTATCCATCTTTTTCGCCTCTAAATTTACGCTAGTTTTTAGCTCGCTTGGCGTATTTAGTTTGCCAGTGTCATTGTAAAGATCATTTACGTCTAGTTCTCTGCCGCTATCAAATTTTAGTCTTATTGTGCCATCTTGATTTAGCTTCATAGATATGACGCTATCGCTATCTCGCAGTGCAGTGGCAGCTGTGGCTTCATTTGATGCAAAAGCCTTTTTTACCTTTTTTAAATTTGAGATACTAAAATCAAGCCCAGTTGCTTGCTTAAATTCATTTTCCATTGCGATCATCTTGGCTGATTTTGTATCTTCAAGCTTTGATATGTAAGCGTCCGCATTATCGTCAAATTTCTTTAAATTAGCGCTAAGATTTTCTATCGTCTTTTCATGTGCATCAAGCTCAGCGTTGTAGTCATTATAAAATTTCATAAAACTATCTTTTTGAAATTTTGTATATGAGAAATTTTCATCTTTTTTGTGCTCTTTGCTTGGCTCGACGATCGGGTTAAACTCGCTTAGTCTTGCGCTCTCATCAAAACCTATTTTTGTGTAAGCGAAATTTTTAAAAGAGCTATCCTTGCCAAAGATATTATTGTGCCTTAGATCGACCCAGCCGTCATTTTGAGCATATTTTTTAAAGAAATTATTTATATCATTTTTGCCTATCTTTTCATATCTATTTTCTGCAGCAAACAAGGTATTTGGATCTGAGGCATAGTAGGAGTGTCTGTGATCGATCTCTTTTGTATCTACGTAAAGATCGGGGCTATTTGTGATTATTGCTTTGTGGTTTAGCTCTTCTCTTGTTATTTGGTTGTGATTTATGACATTTGTGCTGATAAACTGCCTAAGATCAACTCTAGCCGTGACATCACTTAAATTTGCTATTTTTTCATTTCCGTCTTTGTCGTATCCTCTTACTTTTAGCTTGTCAAAGAGCATATCTTTTTGATCTAGTGTGCCGTCATTATTGCTATCAAAGCTAAAAAGTGCGCTATTATTTTCTAGCTTTCCAACGCCTAGCGTGTCGTTATCGCCATAAATGTCTAAAAAGACTTCCACTTCGCCATAATTTGTTTTTAGAGTGTTTGAGTGGGCGTAGTCGTTTAAATTTTTAAATTTTGTATTTTCTAAGTAGCCACTTTTTAAAACAGGTAGCATGCTAGCATCATCTGTGGCATTTATATTTTTAAAGTAGGCGTTTTTGTTAAAGCTGTTAGAAAGTTCGTCTGAGTAAATCTTATTGTTGCTGTTTATTAAATTTTGCGCGTAATCTTTTAAAATTTCTTCTGCTTTTTGTATTGCTAGATGTTTGTTGTATTCTTTGATATCAGCTTCAGTTATGTAGATGGTATCTGTTTTATTTGCTTCATAAAGCTCGTTAAACTGGCTTAAATTTACTTTTGAGCTATTTTGATCGCCATGATTTGAAAATCTTTTGGAGAGATTTTGCAAATCATCTAAATTTATAAAATCATATTTTTGCAGTGCAACATTCATCTAAAATCCTTTTAAAGATGTTGCACTTAATATCGGCTAAATTTATAAATTATTTAAATAAACTGATCTTGCCTCTATAAAAGAGGCAAATTTATTTATAGATAGAGCATCGTCCCAAGGCGGATCATATTTGAGCCACATTTTATCGCTAGTTCGAAGTCGCTACTCATGCCCATCGAGCAGATGCTTGCGCCTTTTGGTTTTAGACTCTCATAAATTTTATATGTTAGTTCAAAGCTTTTTTGCACCTCTTTTGGCTCATCCACATGCGCTCCGATGCTCATCACGCCTTTTAAATTTATATTTTTACACTCGTTTTGGATGCGCTCATAAATTTCAGTCGCATTTGCCACGCTCACACCTTGCTTTGTATCTTCATCAGCCGAGTTTATCTGAAGTAGCGTATCTAGCTTGTAGCTAAGCCTTTTATCGACCTCCACGGCTTTTTCGAAGCTATCGCAGCTTTGCCAAAGCACCGGCTTTAGGCTTATCATTTGATTGATTTTATTGTTTTGCAGACGTCCGATCATGTGCCATTTAATGTCAGTGAAATTTTGTAGTTCTAGCTCTTTTTTGGCTAGCTCTTGGACTCTGTTTTCGCCAAAATTTCTCTGCCCTTGTGCGTAAAGCTCCCTTACTTCAGTGCATGTGACATTTTTGCTAACGGCAACTAGCGTCACGTCTTTGCTTAAATTTTCGATCTTTTCAAGCAGCTCTTTTAAAACTATCATCATAAACCTCCGCTTAATCTCATAATGTCATTAAATGTCGCAAGCACCATGATGCCAAGCAGTAGCGCCCAGCCGCAGTAGGTGAGCACGACCAGCACCCTCTCATTTACCTCGCGTCTAAAAACAAGCTCATATAGGTTAAAAAGTATATGGCCGCCGTCGAGTGCTGGGATAGGGAATAAATTTAATACGCCTAAATTTACTGAGATGAGTGCCGTGATGAGAAGCAGCACGCTAAGGCTTATCTGAGCGGCTTTTGATGTGACATCGGCGATTTGCAGGATACCGCCAACCTCTTTTGGTGATATGTCTCCAATGATTAGCTTTTCAAAGCTTTTAAAGATGAGTTTTGAAGCCTCGATCGTCTCGCCAAAGGCAAATTTTAGGCTCTCTAAACCTGTGTGATAAATTTTTATCACTTCGCCGTTTGACTTAATGCCGATTAGCGGTTGCTGGATCTTTTCATTAAATATATTTATCGTCTCGCCTATCTTTGGTGTTAAATTTATGCTTAAAATTGAGCCGTTTCTATCTATTAAAATGGTACTAGGCTTGAGTTTTACATTTTTGCTGATCTCATCCCACTCATTTATTTTTACGCCATTTATCTCTAAAATTTTATCGTTTTTAACTAGTCCAGCACTCTCAGCAGCCGAGCCTTTAACTATATAGCCAATACTTGGCGCTTGTTTTTCAATTCCGATAAATCCAAGCAAAATGTATATGAAAAATGCCAAGATAAAGTTAAAAAATGGTCCTGCAAAGAGGATGTAAATGCGCTTTATAGGGCTTAGCACGTTGTAGCTGTCAGCATCGTAGTTTTTAGCCTTTGGGTCGGTGTCATCTTGCCCTTTTAGCTGCACGTATCCGCCAAGTGGAATAGCGCTTAGGCAGTAGTCGGTGCCGCCAACGTTTTTGGTGCAAATTTTCTCGCCAAAGCCGATGCTAAAGGTATTTACTTTGACGCCTAGCGATCTTGCTGCCAAAAAGTGACCAAGCTCGTGAAAAAATATGAGAAAACTAATGGCTAAAACGGTCACTAAAAAATAAAACGAATACGCATAAAGCCCAAGGCAAAGCAGGGCCAGCGTGAAGAAAATGCCTTTCAAAACTTACCTTTTTTTGAAAAAATTGATGAGATTTTAGCTAAAGTTTATAAATTTACTCTCAAATTTACATTGCCATTTAGGCGAAAATTTCCTTTAGCCAAGAGAGTATTTTGGCTCTATTTAGCCCTTTGCTAACGCTAAAATAAGTTTTATCTTTATCATCTAGGTCAAATTTCACATTAAAACGTGACTTTACCTGACCTATAAATGGCTTTAAATTTAAAATATCAGGGCAGGGCAAAACGTCGCTTGGTAGCTCTTGCAAAAAGCTCATGCCCTCATCGTTAAAATTTATTCTAGCTCTTGGCACAGCGTCGTTTCTAAGCTCTATCTCAAATGTGTGGTTGTTTATAAAAGGGGCAAAAAGTCGAATTTCTAAGTGAAATTTACCGGCTAGCTCATCATCGCTTAGTCCTTGATTGCTAAACCAGTAGCCAAAATTTACAGCATTTAGCGAGATATCAAAGTCATAAGGATCAGCATGGCTCACACCTATACGGCGCAAAAGCTCATATACGGGTAGCTTTGTTTGTAAGCTCTCATAGTAACTATAAAGCTTGGCAAGTAGCGGATGCGTGCGGCCAGCCTTCTCTTGCAAGCGTAAAATTTCAAATATGTATCTATGAGCAAACGAGCGGTGCGATACCGAGCGAGTGGCTTGCATATTTAGATAGTCTAAAATGTCAGGGCTTTTTGAAAAGCTCATCGCACTCCAAATGCCACGTAAAGTCTCTATGTCGTTATCAAACGTATCAAATTTATCTGCGTGCGTTTTATCGTATTCTAAAGCGCAGCTTAATAAAAATTCATTTAGCTCAGGGCTGATCACAGCGCCGATCTTTTCTAAATTTTTGGCATTATGATAAAAAGATGTATTAATGATCTTTTGATTTAGTTTTTTGGCTTGTTTTTGCAGTGCTGGCTCTAAATTTGCAGTGCGTTTTAAAATAATCTCTTGCAGGTCACAGCTCAAATTTAACTCTTTTTCATCGCTTTTACGTAGGCAAAAATGTACTCAAATCCAGAATAAAGCGTGAGCGCAACAGCTATCCAGAGTAAAAGCTCACCGCCAGGCCAGCTCATCAGTAAAAATCCAACCGCAAACATCTGCGAGACGGTTTTTACCTTGCCAGCCATCGAAGCCGCGACCTCGACGCCATCACTTGCCATCACTACACGAAAGCCAGTTATAAAAAACTCTCTTACCAAGATAAGATAAACAGCCCAAGCGCTCGCCCTGCCAAGCATCATAAGGCCTAAAAATGCCGCCAAGATCAGCATCTTATCAGCCAAAGGGTCAAGGATAGCGCCAAGCTTTGTCTTTTGATCCCAGCACCTTGCAATGTAGCCGTCAAAAAAGTCAGTAACCGAAGCGATCACAAAGATAAGGGCTGCGAAGTAGTTTATCCAGCTCATGTGGATCTGCGTAAAGATGCTAGGCGCATTTACGAGCATAAAAAACATAAGCGGAGCTAGCAGTATCCTAAAAAATGCCAGTGCATTTGGTAAATTTAAACTCACAAATATGCCTTTTTGCCTGTAAATTTCAAATTTCTCATTTAAAAGTCGTACCGCCATCTATTATAAATGTATGCCCAGTCACCCAGCTAGCCTTAGACGAGCATAAAAATAGACACGCTCCTGCTAGATCAGTCGGCTGTCCCATGCGGTTTAGAGGGCTAAGCTTTGCCGTCATATCGCGCACCTCTTCGTAGTTTGTAAAGGCTCTTAGTGCGTCTGTCTCGATAGGACCGCCACTTACGACATTGACACGGATATTTTTCTCGCCAAGCTCGGTCGCAGCGTATCTTGCCATCGCCTCAACGGCTGCTTTTGCCGTGCCGTGACCTGCGTAGTTTTCGATATAGACTAAATTTCCAGTAGAACTTAGGCTAATGATACTGCCACCACCCACCTTTTCCATGCGTTTTGCAGCCTCTTGCGCGCCCACGACAAAGGCATTTACGGTTGCTGTGAAGATATTATTTATACCTCTTGGTTTTAGCTTCATAAATTTAGTGTATCCGCCAGCTACTGCGCGGCCTGAGATGATAGCGTTTGAGATGAAAAAATCAACCCTGTCAAAGTCCTCATCTATCTTTAAAAATAGCTCCTTATAAGTCTCTGGCTCAAGGATGTTTAGCGCGTAGGCTCTAGCTTTTATCTTGTAAGTAGCCTCAAGCTCTTTTGCCTGCTCTTTGGCAAGCTCCTCGTTTGAGTTATAGGTAAAAGCGATATTTACGCCAGCTTTTGCAAATTCTTCGACTATGGCTCTGCCGATACCTCTAGTGCCGCCGCTGATGACTAGCGTTTTACCTTTAAATTCGTTTAGTGTGTCCTTCATTAAAATCCCTTTATTTCGTAATTTTTAATAACTTCTTCTATCTTTTTGAAATTTTCTTTGCTCGGTTTGCAAAGTGGCAAGCGGTACTCCAAAGTGTCGATGAGTCCAGCTAGATACATCGCCGCTTTGATCGGTATCGGGTTGCTCTCGCAAAAGAGCGTTTTATTGATCGTGTAGAGGTTGTCATTTATCAGTTTTGCTTTTTTATACTCTTCGCTCATCGCAAGGTGCGTAAGCTGTGAAATTTGATCTGGTAAGAGGTTTGCAGTGACTGAGATGACGCCCTTTCCGCCATTTGAGAGGATAGGGTAGTTTATGGCATCTTCGCCGCTGATGACTACTAAATCAGGCTCGTGAGCTAGTAGATCGACACATCTATCGATGCTACCTGTTGCTTCTTTGATGCCATAAATGTTTTGGCAATCTTTAAAAAGTCTAAAAACGGTCGCTGGCAAGATATCTACGCCAACTCTACCTGGGACGTTGTAAAGAAGCACCGGAATTTCTATGCTATTTGCGATGGCCTTGTAGTGCTCGTAAAGCCCCTCTTGAGTTGGTTTGTTGTAGTAAGGAGCGACTGATAGGATGCCATGAGCGCCGTGAGCTTGGGCAAATTTGGCGATATCTATGGCCTCGTGAGTGGCGTTGCTACCAGCTCCAGCGAGTACCTTGACATTTGTGCCTTTACATGCATCTACTGCGATCTCGATGCAAATTCTATGCTCATCATGTGTTAGTGTCGCGCTCTCGCCAGTAGTTCCCACTGGTACAACGACGTCTATGCCGTGTTTTATCTGTCTTTTTATCAGTTTTTCAAAACTGGCTTCGTCTAATTTTTGATTTTTAAATGGCGTAATTAGTGCTGTCATCGCACCTTGAAGCGAATTTTTCACGTCTATTCCTTTTTTAAGATTATTGTCGTGCTAGTTTTTTCATTGAAATATCTATTTGCTACCTCTTTTAAAAGCTTGGCATCTATCTTATCTATATTTTTCTCAAGCTCATAAAGTGGCTTTATATCGCCTCTAGCAAGGTATGAGCCGTATAAATTTGCCACCTTGCTCGCACTCTCAAATGAGTAGATAAAGTCAGTTTTTATCAAATTTTTAACTCTTAAAACGTCCTCTTTGTCGATCGGTTTTTTCTTTAGATCATCTATGATCTTTAAAATTTCGGTTTCAACCGCGCTCGCCTCGACGTCTGGGTTGCAAACTGCTAAAAATATAAATAAATTTTCATCAACGCAGCTCATATTGTAAGCATAAATTTGATTTACAAGCATGAGCTCATCGACTAGGCGCTGCTGTAAAACCGAGCTTTTGCCAGTGGCTAGATACTCGCTTATCGCATTTAGCCCCACTTGATCAGCATGCCTAAAGTCTGGGATCTTATAAGCGATCGCAAGCATTTGCGTTTGGCTATCTTTGTAGATGATAGCCCTTCTTGCGCCATCTTGCTCAGGCTCTTTGCAGTGAAGTTTTGGTATGGCTCTTTTGTTTTTTATGCCACTAAAGTTTTTCTTAGCTAGCTTAAATGCCTCGTCTTTACCGATGTCGCCACTTATCATCAAAATGGCGTTTTTTGGCTGATAATATGTAGCGTGAAATTCTTTTATATCAGATATCTTCCAGTTTTCGATATCTTTTATAAATCCTATCGGCGTCCAGTGGTATGGGTGGTAGATAAATGCGTTGTTGTAGAGCCTAAAGTAGAGGTATCCCATAGGGTTGTTGTCTGTTCGCCACCTGCGCTCCTCGTGCACCACCTCACGCTCAGGCTGAAATTCCTTATCTTTTAGGCTTAAATTTTTCATAAGCTCGGCAAAAAGGCCTAGCGTTTTGTCTAAATTTTCATTTGAGGCTTTTATGAAGTAGTGAGTGTAGTCAAAGCCCGTGCTTGCGTTATTTACGCCGCCAAAGCCCTTTACTATCTCATCAAACTCGCCTGCACGTAAATTTTTGGTTGATTTGAAATTTAGATGCTCTAGCATGTGGGCGATGCCACTTTTACCCATCACTTCGTTTCTGGAGCCAACTTTGTAAAAAACATCGACACTTATCACTTTTGAGCCAGGATTTATTGGCACGTGATAAATTTCAAGCCCGTTGTCTAGTTTAAATTTATTAAATTTTATCAATCTCTTGCCCTCTATTTTTTAACGTTTGCGCCGACTGCTTCGCTAATAGAAGCAAAGCCATCTCTTTTTAAAAGCTCTAAAATTTCTAAATTTATATCTCTTGCGATCATCGGCCCTTTAAAGATAAAGCTTGTAAAAATTTGCACCAAATTTGCCCCCATTTTTATGCGCTCATAAGCCTCTGCACCGCTATCTATGCCGCCACATGCGATAAGTGTCGTCTTGCCGTAAAGCTCGTCAGCCACGGCTTTAAATATATCTTTTGACTTTTGAGCGATCACCTTGCCGCTTAGTCCGCCAAAATCTTTTAAATTTGATGAGTGAGAGAGTGAGTAATCAACGCTTGTATTTGAAACAAGCACGCCACTAGCGCCGTTTTCTACCGCGCAGCTACAAAGTTTGATCGCATCTTCGTGGCTCATGTCCGGAGCTATTTTAAAGATGATCGGCTTTTTAGTAAGTGGCAAAATGACGCTAAAAAGCTCTTTTATGAAGCTCTCATCTTGAAGCGCTCTTAAATTTGGCGTGTTTGGCGATGAGACGTTTATGACAAATGTATCGCAAATTTCACTAAATTCTTTTACTAAAATTTCATAGTCTTTTATTGCGTCTTCGTTTGGTGTAACCTTGTTTTTACCGATGTTTGCCCAGATCGGTATGGTAAAAGGATATATCTTTTTTACTCTATTTTTGATAGCTTCACAGCCTTCGTTATTAAAGCCCATCGCATTTTGAATGCTCTCTTCGTCTATGAGCCTAAAAAGCCTTGGTTTGTCGTTGCCAGGCTGCGGTTTTGGTGTAAATGTGCCAAATTCTAAATGCCCAAAGCCAAGTGCGGTAAGCGCCTCAAACATCGTTGCGTTTTTATCAAAGCCGCCAGCTATGCCAACTGGGTTGTGGTAGGTGCTTGAGAATAAATTTTGTTTTAGCGCATTGTCATCGACCACGCATTTGTGCGCTAAAAAGCTTAGCGAGCCAGGGAAGATTTTATTTGCCCCAACCATCGCTACTTCAGCGATCTTGTGGGCAGTTTCAGGATCAAATTTAAAAAATATAGATTTTAAAGTATCGTAGTTTAAGCTCATTTTAACCTCTTTAAAATGCCTAAAAATTTACGCAAATCTTAGCAAAAATCGCCTTAAACTAAGGCTTTGCCCTTAAGTTTTGCATAAATTTCATTTCTCTTGCTAAGCTCCTCGTCGCTTCCAGTATCAACTATCTTGCCATCACTTAAAACCGCGATCTTATCGGCACTCTCGACCGTGCTTAAGCGGTGAGCGATGACAAAGATGATCTTTTTGTTTCTAAGGTTGTTTATGGCTTTTGTGATCTCTTTTTCACTCTCGTTATCAAGTGCAGAAGTGGCCTCGTCAAAGATGAGAATTTGTGGGTTTTGATAGAGCGCTCTAGCTATGGCAATACGCTGTCTTTGGCCACCTGAAAGGTTGGTGCCAAATTCGTTTAAGATATAGTGGATACCATCATCAAGTTTGCTTACAAACTCATAGGCATTTGCCATTTTTAGTGCGTTTACAACGGCCTCTTCGTTAAATTCTCTGCCGTAAGCTACGTTTTTGGCGATCGTATCGTTAAATATATATACACGCTGGGTCACAAGGCCGATATTTTGGCGAAGTGAGTGAATTTTGATATCTTTTAAATTTGTACCGTTTATCAAAATTTCGCCACCATTTACGTCGTAAAATCTCATAAGCAAATTCATAAGCGAGGTTTTTCCGCCACCACTTGAGCCAACAAGGGCTATAAATTCTGACTTATTTGCCTCTAAATTTATTCCTTTTAAGACCTCTTTATCGCCGTAGTTTAGGCGGACGTTGTTAAATTTGATAAGTTTTATCTCTTCATCTAGCTCTTTTTCGCCATCTTTTATCTGGCTTACCTTATCCATCAAGAAAAACGTTCTTTCGCTGGCTGCGATGGCGTCTTGCATTCTATTATAGATGTTTACGATGCGTTTTAGTGGGGTGTAGAGCATAAAAAGCGCTGTTAAAAATGAAAAAAATGCGCCCATATTTATATGTCCGTCGATGACGTCCTTGCCGCCTATGATGATGACGGCTGCAACGCCGATAGATCCTATAGTCTCCATTAGTGGGCTTACTAGTTGTTCGATCTTTACGGTTTTTAAATTTAGCCTAAAAAATTTATTATTTTCATCAACAAAGCGTGAATGCTCGTATTTTTGGGCGTTATTTGCCTTGATTATCTCAATATTTGTAAAAATTTCACTAAGCGCAGAGGTGATGTCTGAAGTTTTTTCTTGCGACTGCTTTGAAATTTTCTTCATCCTTTTAGCAAGGCGCGAGATCGGATAGATCGCCACTGGCATGACTACAAGGGCAAAAAACGCCAGCTTTGGGCTTTGATATATGACGACACAAAGTAGGCCGATGATCGTTATAAATTCCCTTATAAGCTCAGGGATCATGCTTGAGACTATCGACCTTATGCGGTCGATGTCGTTGATGGTTCTGCTTATTAGCTCACCTGTCCTAAAGGTATTAAAAAAGTCCATATCTAAATTTATGAGGTGTCCGACTAACTTTTCGCGAAATCTCCTAATCGTATCTTGTCCGATATATGCCGTGAAATAGGCCTGCATAAAGGTTCCTATATTTTTTATAACGTAGATTGCGATGATGGCACAAGGCAGTAGATAAAGCAGCTTTTCATTTTTTTCAACGAAAATTTTATTTAGCACAGGCTCAACTAGATAGGCACTTGCCGCCGTTCCGCCGCTTGCTAGAGCCATGCCAATGATGGCAAAGATAAAGTGTGGGATATAGTCTTTAAAGTAAGGACCAAAGCGCTTTAATACATCTTTTAAGCCAAAATTATTCATTATTTCTCTCCCAAACTGCGCCATTTGGCGTATCCATGATAGAGATATTCATCTTTTCTAACTCATCTCTTATCTCATCAGCCCTTGCAAAATTTCTCTCTTTTTTGGCTACCGCGCGTTCATCAAGAAGCCTTTTTATCTGCTCTTTTTGCTCGTCACTTACCCCAAACTGAAAATACTCTACATAGTTTGTGACAGCAATGCCTAAAATTTCGCCTATTAGCTCTAAATTTGCCACCACTTCGGCCTTGTAAGCTTTATCTTTTGGGTTGCTATCAAGTCTTTCATTTGCCGTTTTTACAAACTCATCGACGCTTGCAAGCGCTTTTGAAGCGTTTAGATCATCGCTTAGTGCCTCAAGTAGCTCGTTTTTAAAGCTCTCGTTTGCACTGCTAGCCTCGACGCCATCAACTCTTTTTTTGAGGCGGTAAATTTTATCAAGCCTCTTCTTTGAGGCCACTAGATCTTCATCTGAATAGTTAAAATGAGCCCTATAATGGCTCGTAAGCAAGTAATATCTAAGCACTTCACCATGAACGTTTTTTAGGGCGTCCTTTACGAAAAAGCTGTTGTTTAGGCTCTTGCTCATCTTTTCGTTATTTACTTTTATAAATCCGTTGTGCATCCAGTATTTGCTTAAATTCTTGTGATAAGCGCATCTGCACTGGCTAGCTTCATTTTCGTGGTGTGGAAAGAGTAGGTCGATGCCGCCAGCGTGGATGTCGATCTCAAATTTATCATTTTCTTTATTGCTTAAAAACTCCCTTATCATCGCTACGCACTCGGTGTGCCAGCCAGGGCGACCCTTGCCAAATGGGCTCTCGTACCATTTTTCGTCAAATTTCCAAAGCACAAAGTCTTTTTCATCTCTTTTCTCGCCAAAACTCGCCACTCTAGCGATTAGATCGGTGTTGTTATCCTTACCGCTAATGCTAAAATATCCACTATCCTTACTCGTATCAAAGTAAATTCCATCACTGGTTTTATACGCTGCCCCTTTTTGCATAAGCAGCTCGATGTAGCTAATGATCGCCTTCAAGCACTGCGTAGCCTTTGGTTTAAAGTCTGGATCAAGCACGTTTAAAGCGCTCATATCGCTCTCGTAGTGCGCTATATATTTGTTTGTTATCTCTTCTAGGCTTTGGCCAGTCTGCGCCATTTTATTTAAAATTTTATCGTCGATGTCGGTGTAGTTTCTTGCAAATTTGACCTTGTAGCCAAGCGCTTTTAATACCCTTCTTAAAAGATCAAAGCTAACGGCTGACTTTGCATGTCCCAAATGCGCGTCGTCATAGACTGTTGGGCCGCACAGATAGATGCTCGCTTCACCAACTTTAATCGGGCTAAATTCTACTTTTTCTCTTTTAGAAGTATCAAAAATTCGCATTAAATATATCCTTTAAAAATATTAAACCAAAATAGAGCAAAACCGCTGCAACAGCGATAGCGGCTATAAATTTAGGCTCGATTATAGCTAAAAATCTCTTAGCTCCAAAGGCTCTTATATATAAAATAAGCTGCAAAAATCCCCCAAGCGAGCTTGCAAATGCAAGGCCAGCAGCTCCAAATTTCTGCATTAAAATGACAGCTAGGATCAAATTTATCACAAGGCAGATGATAGAAATTTTGGCTGCCTCTTTTTGCTTCATTTTTGCGTAGAGCCAAAGTGAGAAAATTTTAGCCAGTCCAAATGGCGTAAGCCCCACCAAATAAGCACTTAGCACCTTGGCGCACTCAATGGTGTTTGCCCTTGTGAAATTTCCCCTTTCAAACAAGAGCCAGATGATAAACTCGCTTAGCACAACGCCTGCGATCGTCGCAGCTAGCAGGGCACAAAGGAGCAGATAAAAGCTCTTTTTCGTCCAAACTAGGGCGTTTGCTTCGTCTTTTTGCTTTAAAAGCCTAGTGATTTTAGGGAAAAGTGCCTGAGAGAGTGCGATCGCAAAGATGGCAAGCGGGAGCTGGAAGATTCTATTTGCATAAAAGAGGTAGCTTATCGAGCCACTTACCAAGAAGCTCGCTAGCCAAGTATCCATAAATGCGCTTATCTGCATCGCACTAGATCCTAGCAAGCCGTGGTAGAAATTTGTAAAAAATCCCTTTGTGGAGGCTCTTTTTCCTTTAAAATATCCGCTTAGACCACCCCAAAAAATTTTATTTAAGGCGTTAAATTTCATGGCTAGCAGATGCACTAAAACCTGCAAAATGCCGCCTGCAACAACGCCAAAGCTAAGATAAAGTGCAACTACGCTCTCACTCTTGCCACGAGCCAAAAGTAGTGAAGCGATCATGGCTAAATTTAAAAGCGCAGTCGAAAACGCAGTCGTGGCAAAATGCCCTTTATACTGAAGAAGCGCACCCATAAATGTGACGATATAAACAAGGGCTAGATAGTAGAAATTTATACGCACAAGCGGCACTGCGTCTGTGATATTTTGCTCGCTTAAACCGCTTGCGATGATCTTTATAAAATAGGGCGTAAATAAATTTACAAGAAGCGTTAATGCGCCTATAAAAAGTAGAAATTTGATGAAAATTTCAGCTTGAAAGATCGCCTTTTTCTTGCTATTTGTAAAATTTGGCAAAAATGCCTGTGTAAAAGCGCCCTCACCAAAGATACGGCGAAATAAATTTGGTATCTTAAAAGCTATAAAAAAGAGGTCGCTAAACATACCAGCACCAAGGATAGAAGCTGTAAGAAGGTCTCTTATAAGCCCTAAAATCCTTGAAGTCATGATGCCAACCGAGTTTGAAAAAAAGCCTTTTATAAACATCGCCCACCTAGTAAATTTAAAACGCAATAGTAACAAAAGATGCTTTAAAGCTTACATAACCCAAATTTAATAAAGTTTTAGAGATAATAAGAGCCAAAATTTTATGTGAAATGGATCAAATTTGAGCGAGAACGTGCAAGAAAACGAGAGATTTTTACCGCCAACGCAAATTCAAACTTCAACGCCTTATCTATCGCTTAAAGAGTTAAGCAAACAATATAGCGTGCCGGTAGAATTTATAGATTACAAACTCTCAAATATCTTAACTTACTACAAAAATAAAGATAACGTCGAGCCAGTTTTTGTCCCTGAAGAAAATTTAAGCTTTTTTGATGACAACACATTTTATCTTGACGAGACGCTAGAGATCGAGCAGGTCTATGACGTGGAGTTTTTTGACGTTAGGCTAAATGCCACGCCAAAGTTGCCAAAGATAGACATCGGCGTAAATTCAACCATCACAAAGGTCATCGCAAAGGTTAGGGCGAGCAAAGAGTGCGAATACGAACAACACTACGAAGATAAGCTTTATGAATACATCGCAAAACAGCTTATGAAAGCTCAAATTTTAATAGGCATAAGGATCGGCAAGCTAAAAGAGGAGCTAAAGCAAATCGCCTCAATAATTCACGTAAAAGGCGAGCTTGACAAGGACTACACGCTAAATTTAACCCAAGGCATCAACCCTAAAAAGGCGATCGATGCTAAGATCATCTACTACTACAAAGATAAGCTTGATGAGCTAAAAGACGAGGACAAAGTTGATTACGCTGATAGGGGATTTGTTTTTGGCGTGGCAAAAGATGAAGTGATAATGGAGGAGAAAAAGTCACACGAGGGTGCAAATGGTCGCGACGTAAGAGGCAAGCTCATAGAGGTGCCAAAGCCGCAAGAAGATAGTGGAAAAGAGATCAGCATAAGCGAAAACATAGAGCGTGTGGAAAATGATGAAAGTGTGAAATATATCGCTAAAAAAGCAGGCTACGTGGTCGAGAAAAACGGCTCTTTTGACATCGAAGAGCGCATAGAGATAAATGAAGCAAATTTTAAAACGACTGGCTCTATCCAAGCAGGCACCGACACAAACGTTACATTAGTAGTTCGTGAGACTGACACGATAAAAGATGCGATCGGCACTGGCATCATCGTAGAGGCTGACGAGATCGAAGTAAAAGGAAACGTCGGCGCAAATGCGATGGTCAAGGCAAACGAGGTAAATATAGGCGGTCAAACTCACCAAAAGGCTAAAATTTATGCCAAACACGCCAAAATTTCTATCCACATCGGAAAAGTCGAGGCTGAAAGCGTCGAGATAGATAGGCTTGAAGGTGGCACCGTCATAGCAAAAAGAGTGAAGATAAATAGCGTAGTTGGTGGCTCTATAACAGCTCAAAACATCCAGATAGACACGCTTGGCTCAAACTGCACCATCACAGCCTCGCACCTAATAGACGTTAGATACCTAAGAGGAACTGATAATAAATTTATCATTGACGCTAGCAAGATGCCTGAGAGTGCGGAGGCTACGCAAGATCAGTTAGGCAAGATAGAGAGTACCAAGTCAGAGCTAGCTACGCTTCTAAAAAACATAGAGAGCAAGAAAAACGTCATAAATGAGAACAAAGACTCGATCTATACGATAAAAGCCAAGATCGAGGAGCTCTCAAAGGCAAAGGTGATACCGCCAGTTACATTTATGAAAAAGCTAAAAGAGTACCAAGGGCTCGTTAATGAATACAACACCTTGCTTAGAATTTTCAAAGAGAAAAAAGAGCTACTTTCTAACCTAAAAGATGAGCTTGAGATCATGCAAAATGGCATATTTTCAGCCAAAGTGATAAACAGAGGCACATGGATCGAGCTAAATGAGATAAGATTTGTCATCGTTGATCCTCCGCAAAACGTCACCTACATATCAAAGCAAAATGAGACCGCCCACGTCATCACTTTGGATAAATTTGACAACGGCGGCGAGGTCGAATATAAGATCAAAAAGTCAAACAAACTTGAAGACTACGCGGATATAAATTTCATGGAACAAAAGGTTAAATGATGATAAAAGCAATCGAAGGCGTCGTTACAAAAAAAGAGCCTGCATTTGTGATACTTAAGACAAATAGCGGCGTAAGTTATGGAATTTTCATCTCGCTTTTTTGCTCAGCAAAACTTAGCAAAGGCGAAAAAACCGAGCTTGCTATAACGCAGATCATAAGAGAGGACACAAATTTACTCTACGGCTTTTTAGACGCAAACGAGCAAAAGATGTTTGAGATGCTTATCAAGCTAAATGGCATAGGGGCAAGTACAGCGATGGCGGTTTGCTCAAGCCTTAGCTCACAGGCATTTACAAACGCCATAATAAGCGGCGATGCGGATACTTTTAAGAGCGTGCCAGGCATCGGACCAAAGACTGCTAGGCGGATAATAGCCGAGCTAAGCGACGCTAAACTAATAAGCGACGAGAGCGTGCCAAGCTACCAAAATGAAGCACTTTTGGCGCTTGAGGCACTTGGCTTTAAGCGTGAGAAGATAGTGAAAATTTTGCCTGATTGCAAGAGTGAAAACACGAGCGATCTTATAAAAGAGGCACTTAAAAAACTAGGATAAGGATAAAAAAGATGAATTTAGGCGTGATATTTGGGGCAAAGAGTTTTGAGCATGAGATAAGCATAGTAAGCGCGATAGTTTTAAAAAACGTCCTAAAACAGGAGCTAAAATTTATATTTTGCGATGCAGGTAGGGACTTTTACTTGATAGAGCAAAAAGATATGAGAGCAAATTTCTTTAGCTCTGGCAAATACAAAAATTCAAAGAAACTATCTTTAGCAAAAGGTGGCTTTTACACGCACTCGCTTTTTGGCACAAACAAAGTTGAGTGCGATGTCATCATAAATTTGATCCACGGCATGGACGGCGAAGACGGCAAGATAGCGGCACTTTTTGACTTTTACGACATAAAATACATAGGTCCAAGGCTTGAAGCAAGCACACTTAGCTACAACAAAGAGCTTACTAAATTTCTAGCGCAAAAAGCTGGCGTAAAGGCGCTTGACTATGAGATGCTAACTCGCCAAAATGAGCCAAAATTTCACTATCCTATTATATTAAAGCCAGCAAGACTAGGCAGCAGCATCGGCGTGAGCGTCGTGCATGACGATAGCGAGCTTGCATACGCAAAAGACGTGGCGTTTGAATTTGATAAAGATGTTTTGGTAGAGCCTTTTATAAAAGGCGTCAAAGAGTATAACCTAGCAGGATGCAGGATCGATGGAAAGATCAAATTTTCTATCATCGAAGAGCCAAAAAAGAAAGAATTTCTTGACTACGAGCAAAAATATCTAAGTTTTTCAAATGAAAATAAGGTAAAAGAGGCGGAAATTTCTGAAGAGCTAAAGCAAAAGCTTAAATTTAACTTTTCTAAAATTTATGATTGTGGATTTGACGGAGCGATCATTAGATGCGACTTTTTCGTGATAGATGACGAGGTCTATCTAAACGAGATCAATCCAAACCCAGGAAGTCTTGCGAACTACCTATTTGAGGACTTTGAGAGCACACTAAATGGCCTTGCAAACTCACTTCCAAAAGAGCGTGATATAAAGATTGATTATAATTTTATAAACTCGATCACTTCGGTAAAAGGCAGCGGCAAGCTCTAGGCTATTTAGCGATATATAAAGTAGTTTGTGATATTTTACGTAAAATTTTACATAAAGAGCGACAATGGTAACTTTTACAAAAGATGAAATTTATACGGCAACCGAGGTGGTTAGAAATTTTAGCTCTGTCCTTTCTCGTGTGGGAGCTAGCGAGCTAAAGCGCGCTGTCATCGTCAAAAACAACAAATTTGAAGCTGTCCTTTTAAATATGGAAGAGTATGAGCGCCTTTGCGAGGCTGTAAGCGTGCTAGAGAGCATTTACGCTGCTAAAAAGAGAGAAAACGATGGCGAGTAGGGCAGTAAAATACGGCTCAGACGAGTACGAGATCAGCTACGAAGTAGTAAATCCAAAATGCAAAAAAGTAGTGCTTTTCTTGCACGGCTGGGGTGCTAATAAAGAGATAATGAAAAAGGCTTTTGGCTCATATCTAAGCGAGTTTTGCCACATCTATATCGATATGCCAGGCTTTGGCAAAAGCTCCATTTTTAAGCCTTTAAGAACAAGTGACTACGCAAAGATCGTTGCAAATTTCTGTGACGAGCTTGGCATAAAACCAGACATCATCGCAGGACACAGCTTTGGCGGCAAGGTCGCAACGCTTCTAAAACCACCATATCTAGTGCTTTTAAGCTCTGCTGGCATAGTTGTCAAAAAGCCATTTATCGTGCGAGTAAAGATAGCAATATTTAAAATTTTAAAGATATTTGGCTTTGGTAAATTTTATAAACTCTTTGCTACAAAAGATGTGAGCGGCATGAGTAGAGTGATGTATGAGACCCTAAAAAACGTTGTTGATGAGGATTTTACAAAGCATTTTGCTGACTTTGGGGGCAGGGCTTTTATCTTTTGGGGAGAAAATGACAAGGCAACACCCGTAACAAGCGGCGAGAGCATAGATAGACTTATTAAAAATAGCTCATTTTTCCCACTTAGCGGCGATCACTTTTTCTTTTTGCTTCACGCTAAATTTATAAGTGACGAGATAGAAAAAGGGATAAATTTTGAGCCAAATGAAGCAAAAAATGTCGTATTAGATGACGATGAGAGCGGGATCGAGGAGATAAGATGAGTATATTTTTAAGTCTAAGCACAGTTTTATTTATCTTTGCACTTGCTTTTTATGTGATCACTTGCTTCCAGTGGTTTTCTTATAGGCCCGAGCGTGTGCTCTTTCACTTCACAAAGCCTGCTTGGCACGTCTTTTTCTTTATAGTGCCTTTGGTGCTATTTTACACGACTGGCAAGTGGTTTTTCATCTATTTTTACTTTGCGCTTTTGCCAGCTCTTTATCTTTGGCATAAAAAGCTTGATAAAAAGCTAGTCTTTACTGCTAGGATCAAGCACTTTTTTGCCATCCTTGCTTGCGCTATCATCTTAAACTACGCTTTAAATTTCATCATCCACAAGGCATTTTTGGCTCCTATGCCACTTTTTGTCTTGGTCGTGAGCCTATTTTTTAGTGAAATTTTAGAAAAGATCAAATTTCAAGGCTTTAAAAATAAGGCGCTTAAAAAACTGGGCGCAAACAAAGAGCTAAAGATTATCTTGATCACCGCAAGCTATGGCAAAACGAGTATCAAAAATTTTCTCTTTGAAATTTTAAAAGATAGCTTTGTCTGCTACAAAACGCCTCGAAGTGTGAATACAATGGCTGGCATCATTAAAGATATCAATGAAAATTTAAGCGAGCAAACGCAAATTTACATCGCAGAAGCAGGCGCTAGACTAAAGGGCGACATCCTAGAGATCACTAAATTTCTAAATCCACAAATAGTAATCGTAGGCGAGATCGGCGCTCAGCACATTGAGTACTTTAAAACGCTTGATAATATCCGTGCAACTAAGCTTGAAGCACTGCAAAGCGAGCGCTTGCAAAGGGCATTTTTACATAGCTCGACAAATAAAGAGCCAAGCGAAAATTTAGAAATTTACGACGAAAGCCTAAAAGATATAAATGCAAATTTAGATGGAATTTCATTTATGCTTGATGGCAAAAACTACGCTTCGCCGCTACTTGGCAAATTTAATGCTACAAATTTAGCCGTCTGCATCAAGGTCGCTAGCTACCTAAAAATGAGCGATGAGGCGATAAATAGTGCGCTATCTAAGATGAAAAACGTCGAGCACCGCCTAAGCAAGATCGAGGCTGGTGGCAAGCTGATAATAGACGATAGCTTTAATGGAAATTTCTCAGGCATGAGCGCAAGCTACGAGCTTGTAAGTACTTACGCTGGCAGAAAAGTGCTGCTAACGCCTGGTATCGTCGAGAGCGATGCAGAGCAAAATGCAAATTTAGCCAAGGTGATAAATGAGATTTTTGACCTTGTCATCATCACAAGCTCGCTAAATGCCGAAGTCCTGCTAAAGCACATCGTAAAACCAAAGATCATCATCCTAAAGGACAAGAATAAAATGCAAGAAATTTTAGCCCAAAACACGCACGCTGGCGATCTTATACTATTTTCAAACGACGCACCGAGTTTTGTATGAAAAAGATAGTTTTTTTAGTTCTAATCTTAAGCTTAGCCTCTGGCTTTGACATCGACGACTACGACAGGGGCAACGAGGCCATAAACGCCGGAGACTACGCAACTGCGTATGAAATTTTTTATGATGGTTGCGAGCAAAAAGATGTGCTTTCTTGCGAGGCTTTGGGCGATATGTTTGTAAATGAAGAGATAAACGAGCAGATGGATAATGATCTAAAAAAGCACTCAAATATCGAGCTTGGAGTGAGTTATTTTATGAAAAGCTGCGACCTTGGCTATCAAAATGCTTGCGATGACGTACTAAGCCTAAAGGATGATCTAAACATCACTCTGCCTTCTGGCGTCTACGAAAACGCAAAGGCTAGATATGATGAGCTTTTTGAAGAGTTTAAAGAGCAAGAAGCGAATAAGACGGTAGAAGAAGAGGAGCCAAAAGCTAAGAAATAGTCAAATTTGACTTAGCGAGCAAGCTAAATTTCACATCAAATTTAAAATTTTAAATTTAAAAAGCTCAATGTCTTGCCGCCTTTTTGAAAGCGGCTAATACAAAAGAGGCATAAAGGCAAGCCACATCTTGCGTTATATAAGCAGGGGTTTTAAATTTTATACCGCGAGGTCAAGTAGTATTTAGGCTTGCTCGTCTATGGCTTTTAAAATTTTTTCTAAATTTTGCTTTCTCACGGCACTGCCAGTTGTGAAAAGATCGACAAACCACCAAATGGTTATGACAATGCCCAAGATACCAACTATAAAACTATTTACTCCGATTAGCCTAATGGCATTTTGCAGATCTTCGTTTGTGGCAGAGTTTGCAACTGCGTCAAGCATCGCACTAGTTATGATAATAAAAAGGATCATATGAGCTAGAAAAAGAGCTAGTTTTAGCACTCCAAGCCAAATTTGCCCCGTCATAAAGCGGTTTACGCCAAGCGCACCAAAGATGAAGCTCCCCACCCAAAAGACAAAGATAGGCGACTTTAAATTTAAGATCGGTATCTTTTGCGCCAGCTCATCAAGCCTTTTCTCATCAAGTGCGTCTAGTTTATTTTCTAGCATTTTTAGCAGGGCAAAGTCCTTTGGTAGCTTGTCTTGCAATAACGAAATGATAGAATTTGCGTTCATTTTCTCTCCCAATAATCTATACAATTTGATTTAAATTTACTCATTTGCCAGATCCTCAGCCACTTTGGCAGCAAGTTTTAGCTTGTCACTATCAAAGTGTGTGTAAATTCTTGAGGTATTTAGGCTTGCATGTCCAAGAGCTTCTTGCACAAGGACTAGGTCTTTTTGCTTTTTATAAAGCATCGTAGCAAAGGTGTGGCGCAGCATGTGAGCGCCATTTTTCTCTTTTCTGATGCCAGCTTTAAATAAAATTTGCTCCACTATGCGGCTAACATAAGCTTGCGTGAGCCTTGTGCCTTTTTTGTTTATAAAAAGATAGCCCTCTTTATTGATATAGTTTATCGCTATGGCGTTTAGATGAGCTTCGATTAGGTGGCGTTTTATCATTACGATGCGGTATTTGTTACCTTTGCCACGAATTCTAATGATAAAAAGATCGCCATCTTCGGTGATATCTTTTCTCTTTAAATTTAGCGCCTCGCTCACACGAATGCCAGTAAAGATAATGACCTTGATGATGAGCTTATTGCGGTTTGAGTTTTGCTTAAAGTCGCTCTCCTCGATCGCATCAAGAAATTTCTTGACCTCCTCTTCGCCCATAAACTCAGGCAGCTTTTGCCCTTTGTTGCCACTAACGCCGCCCCAGTTTTTTAAATTTATATCAAAAACATGAGCCTTGCCGTCTTCTTCATTTTGTTTATCTAAAAAGGCAAAGAAATTTATCACTGAAATTCTGTAGTTTTTCTTGCTCGCATCACTTAGTCCGCCAGTGGTACTTGCTAAAATTTCACTTAGTAGCTCTTCATCGATCTGTTTTAGGCTGCCAAGCTCATAAAATTTCATCGTCTCATATATCTTTTTTAGCGGATTAAAGTAGGTATTTATGCCAGTTAGTCCTGCATTTCTAGCGCTTTTTACCAACCCATCAAGCTGCTCTATATTTTTTATCTCACGGCTTAGGGCGAAATTTACACTTGCAAGCGCCTTTGGGTCTCTTAGCTCCTTGTTTGAAAGTGAGCTAAGTTTAAATTTGACATATCTTGTGAGCCAAAATATAAATGAGTTTTCAAAACTATCTTTGCAGTCAAGTGGGAATTTCATGCTTAAAGCGTTCTCTCTTTTATCACTCTGGCTGTCTCTATGGCGATCTCAAGCTCTTCGTTGGTTGGGATGATGAGCGTTTTTATCTTAGCGCCTTCTTCATCTATGCACCTTTCGCCTCGCTCGTTTGAGAAATTTAGCTCGTGGTTGATGTGAATGCCAAGATGCTTTAGATCATCACAAATTTTTTGCCTTGTATTTGGCGCATTTTCGCCGATACCGCCGGTAAATATGAGCGCATCAACACGCCCTAAAATGGCGTAGTATGAGCCGATGTACTTTTTCACTCGGTAGCAAAACATATCAAATGCAAGCTTTGCGCGCTCGTCGTTTTGCATCTTGGCTACGACCTCTCTCATATCGCTTGAGCCACAAATTCCAAAAAGTCCGCTCTTTTTGTTTAAGAAGTTATCGATCTCGTTCCACTTTAAAACGCCGATATTTAGCAGATAGATAACCACGGCTGGGTCCATATCGCCACTTCTTGTGCCCATTATGAGCCCTTCAAGCGGGCTAAGACCCATCGAAGTATCGATACTTTTGCCATTTTGCACCGCGCAGGCTGAGGCGCCGTTGCCTAAGTGAAGCGAGATAGCGTTAAATTTATCAAACTCTATGCCAAGCATTTTGGCTGCTTGCTTGCAGACATATCTGTGCGATGTGCCGTGAAAGCCGTATTTTCTGATGTGATAAGTCTTGCAAACATCGTAGGGTAGGGCATAGCGGTAGGCGTACTCTGGCATGCTTTGATGAAATACCGTGTCAAAAACGACCACGTGAGGCACGTTTTTGCTCTCTTTCATTGCATTTTTGATGCCAGCAAGGTGGCCTGGGTTGTGAAGTGGGGCAAGTGGGCTTATCTCCTCGATCTTTTTAATGACGCTCTCATCAACGATCATCGAGCTAAAAAAGCTCTCGCCACCATGAACTATCCTGTGTCCTATGCCGTCAAGCTCGCTTAGATCGTGCAGTGTATGCGATGTGGCAAATAGCTCGTTCATCGCCTCAAGTCCGTCATGGTGGTCTTTTATAAAGCGTTTTATCTCATAAACTTCACCATTTGCTTTTAGCACCGCCCTTGAGCTGTTGTTGCCGATTTGTTCGACTAGACCGCTTGCTAGGCTCGTTCTTGTCTGCATTTCAAAAAGTTGAAATTTTATCGAGCTACTACCTGAGTTTAAAACTAAAATTCTCATATCACTCTCCTGCTTGTATGGCGCTTATTAGGATGGTATTTACCACGTCTTCGACTAGGCAACCGCGGCTTAGATCATTTACTGGCTTTTTTAGCCCTTGAAGTATCGGCCCTACAGCTAGAGCGTTTGCACTTCGTTGAACTGCTTTGTAGCAGATGTTTCCGCAGTTTAAATTTGGAAATATAAAGACATTTGCCTGCCCTGCGACATCAGAATTTGGCATCTTTTTGCTAGCCACGCTTAGATCAACTGCCGCGTCAAACTGAATTGGCGCAGCTATTTTTAAATTTCCATCAAGCTCACTCGCCTTTTTGGCAGCCTCTTTTACAAACTCCACGTCAGCCCCGCTACCACTATCAGCAGTAGAGTAGCTCAGCATGGCTATCTTTGGTTTAAGCCCAAAGGCACTTGCCGTTTGAGCGCTGCTTAGCGTGATGCTGGCAAGTTCATCACTGCTTGGATTTGGCGTGACGGCGCAGTCTGCAAAGAGTAAAATTTCTTCTTCAAGCGCCATGAAAAATGCCCCGCTTACCACGCTTACATTTGGCTTTGTTTTTATGATCTGCAGAGCTGGGCGGATCGTATCAGCCGTGCTCATCGTAGCGCCACTTACCAAGGCATCTGCTATGCCTTCATGAATTAACATCGTGGCAAAGTAAATTTTATCTTTTGCAAGCGCGTTTGCCTTGGCTTCATCCACGCCTTTATGTTTTCTTAGCTCATAAATTTTCTTTGCAAATTCATCTGTTAGCTCGTTTTGTGCTGGGTTTAGCACCTTTGCTTTGCTTAAATTTAGCCCCAAAGTGGCTACCTTTTTTGAAATTTCGCTCTCAAGTCCAAGCAAGATGATATTTGCCGCACCTTTTTCTAGCACGATGTGAGCTGCTTTTAAAATTCTCTCATCATCACTTTCAGGCAAAACGACTGTCTTGTTTGCCACTTTAGCTCTTTTTAGAAGCAAGCTTTGAAATTTAAATGGCGTGATGATCTCGGCTTTGTAGCTTAAAATTTCATCAAATTTATCAGTTATTAGAAGCTTTGAGTTTAAATTTAGCGCCCTTAGCTCGCTTGCATTTTCGTCAAAAATAGGCGCGTTTAAATTTCTAGCTAGCTTTAAATTTAGCTCGCTCTTGCCAAAGAGGCTAAAGCCCTCACAGCCAACAACTATGACGAAGTCGCTTTTAGCCTTTAGCTCTTCAAATTTATCTATAAATTTTAAAAAAAACTCCTTTTCATTTAAATTTATTAGATTTTTTTTGTCATTTTCGTCTGGAGTTATCTTAAAGATCTCAACTTTTTTGAATTTTGTAGCTATAATTTCCTGCAAATATGCTAGATTTTTGTCTGAAAAAATGTAACAACTTTTCATTTTGTGACCTTTTTGGGAACTTAAATTGCTTAATCTTAGCACAAAGATACTTATTTTAAGGCATTTTATGAACTATAAAAAGATTTGGCTCGTCACATTTGCGGGCATTTTTTACACAGGTTGCACCCCAAGTGCAGATCCTCATATCAATATGAAACCTCCAGTTTATGTCGAGCAACTCCCTTCAAAAGATAGTGGTAGCGGTCAAAGCAACGCAGGTAGCCTCTTTGGCAAGGGCGAAAATCCTCTTTTTTCAGATAGAAAGGCGATGAATGTAAATGACATCGTCACCATCGTCATCTCAGAAAACGCAAGTCAAATTTCAAGCGGTAGCAAAAGCACCAACAAAGATAGCACCATTTCGCTTGGTGGTGGCGTTTTCACAGCTGGAGCCGCGCCACTTTCAACCGTGGCTGATAATCTAAACAAATACGGCGACATCGGCTTTAAAGCAGGTGGCGGCAATAAATTTACAGGTAGTGGCACGAGCAACAGAAGCGAGAAATTTACCGCGACCATCTCAGCTAGGATCATTAAAATCCTAAATAACGGCAACTACTTCATCGAAGGCAGCCGCGAGCTACTAATAAATGGCGAAAAGCAGATCATGCAAGTAAGTGGCGTCATCAGACCTTACGACATCTCGCAAAACAACGAAATCGACTCAAAATACATAGCTGATGCCAAAATTTTGTATAAAACTGAGGGCGAGCTAGACAAATCAACCAAAAAACCTTGGGGCACAAGGCTTATGGAGGCTATCTGGCCATTTTAATGCAAATTTAAAAGCCTAAATTTAACCCATTTAGGCTTTTGTAATTTTTACCTTAAATTTCACTCTTCTTAAAAATACTAAATTATTTTTAAAATTATTAAAAATTTAATTGATATTTACTTTCAGAAAAATAGAATTTTTGCCATATCATTTCTCAAAATAGGATAAATTCTCACTAAATATTATTTTTTAACATATTTTAAGATTATTGATTTCAAGGCATTTAAAATTTTATTTTAAAATTTATTTAAATATAACTACTAATATTATAAAATAATTTTACTCTTTTTAAAACAAAGATACTATACATATAAAACAAATTTCTAACGAAGGAGCTTATATGAATAATGACTTGCGTCAAAAGATAGATAGACGCTTAAGCGAACTTAGTGCATTGCCTAAGATGAAAAATGACACTAGTATTGCGCAGCTTTTAAAAGATAAGGGCTTTACTAGGCGTGATTTTATGAAGTGGGCTGGTGCGATGACAGCTTTTATGGCATTGCCAAGTGCGATGACGCCGATGGTTGCTCGCGCTGCTGAGCTAAGCGATAGGCTCCCAGTGATATGGCTTCACATGGCAGAATGCACTGGCTGTAGCGAGGGCTTGCTAAGAACTGACGCTCCAAGCATAGATAGCCTTATATTTGACTACATAAGCCTTGAATACCACGAAACTATCATGGCAGCTGCTGGCTGGCAAGCTGAAGAAAATTTAGAGCATGCGATCGAAAAATATAAGGGCAGATATATCCTGCTAGTTGAAGGTGGCGTCCCAACTGGAGCTACTGAGCACTTTTTAACAGTCGGGCCTCACGGCACAAGCGGCAAAACTCACGCTGTAAATGCCTCTGCTAACGCTGCTGCTATCTTTGCCATTGGCACCTGTTCTAGCTTTGGCGGTATCCAAGCAGCTAAGCCAAATCCAACAAATTCAGTCGGTCTTTCAAAGGTGACTGATAAGCCAGTCATAAACGTGCCAGGCTGTCCTCCAAGCGAGAAAAACATCGTTGGCAACGTGCTTCACTACTTGCTATTTGGCACTTTGCCTGCACTTGATGTTTATAACAGACCAAAATGGGCTTATGGCTTAAGAATTCACGATCTTTGCGAAAGACGTGGCCACTTTGACGCAGGCGAATTTGTCCAAAGCTTTGGTGATGAGGGCGCAAAAAATGGCTACTGCTTATATAAAGTAGGCTGTAAAGGTCCATATACATTTAATAACTGCTCACGCGAGAGATTTAACCAGCATACATCATGGCCAGTTCAAGCAGGTCACGGCTGTATAGGCTGCTCGGAGCCAGACTTCTGGGATACGATGGGACCTTTTGAAGAGCCGATGGCTGATAGGCTATTTGACACTGTTTTAGGGCTTGGCGCTGATAATGTAAGTGATAAAATAGGCATTGGAATTTTAGCTCTAGCTGGTATTGGTATAGCAGCTCACGCTGCACTAGCTTGTATGAGTAAAGATAAAGAATAAGGCGAAAAAATGAGTGAAAAAAGAATAGTAATAGACCCTATAACACGTATCGAAGGGCACTTAAGAATAGAAGTCGTAGTTGATGAAAACAACGTTGTCAAAGAGGCTTACTCTGGCTCAACTCTTTGGAGGGGCTTAGAGCAGATAGTAAAAAACAGAGACCCAAGAGATGCTGGCTTTTTTATGCAAAGAATTTGTGGCGTTTGCACATACTCACACTACCGAGCAGGCATAGTCGCAGTTGAGGACGCCCTTGGCATCAAGCCACCGCTAAATGCTGAGCTAACTAGAACGCTCATGAATGCAGCTTTATATCTTCACGATCACATCGTGCACTTTTATCAGCTTCACGGCATGGACTGGGCGGACGTCGTCTCTGCACTAAGCGCAGACGTGCATAAAGCTAGCGAAGAGGCGTTTAAATACACAAGCACGCCATTTGCAACGGGAGCTGACAAGCTAAAAGAGGTAAAAGAGAGGGTTGAAACCTTTGTTAAAAAGGGCAACCTTGGACCATTTGCCAACGCATACTGGGGACATAGCACATATAAATTTACTCCAGAGCAAAATTTAATCGTCCTCTCTCACTACCTTGAGTGCCTTAGGATCCAAAGAACAGCAGCTCAGATGATGGCTATCTTTGGCGCGAAAAACCCACATCCACAAAGCCTAACAGTTGGCGGCGTGACCTGCGTGATGGACCTTATGGATCCAGCTAGAATGGGCGAATATATGAGCAAATTTGCTGAGATCAAAGAATTTGTAGATAGAGCTTACTATCCAGACATTTTGATGGCGGCTAAGGCTTATGCAAACGAGCCAAGCGTTTTAAACGACGTTGGCGTATCAAATTTATTCTGCTACGATGAGTTTTTGATTGGCAAAAACGATCATCTATTTAAAGGTGGCATCATCTTAAATGGTGATATTAACAAGGTTTATGATATCGACGAAAATAAAATTACAGAAGAGGCGACAAGATCTTGGTATAAAAATGACAAAGCGCTTCACCCATATGACGGCGAGACAGAGGCAAACTACACTGGCCTTGTTGATGGCGAGAGCATAGACGGCGAGGGCAAGTTAGCTCACAGCAAGCTTTTTGACACAAAGGGCAAATATAGCTGGATCAAAGCACCAAGATATGATGGCATGCCTATGCAAGTAGGACCGATCGCAAGCATCGTCATAAACTACGCTAAAGGCAACGAGAGAGTTAAAAAGATAGTCGATGAGTTTTTAGCAAAGAGTGGCTTGCCACTAAGTGCAGTCTTTTCAACTCTAGGCAGAACCGCTGCTCGTATGCTTGAAGCAAAAGTGGTCGCAGAGCACACAATGGACGCATTTAATGCCTTGATCGAAAATTTAAAGGCAGATCAAGAGACCTGCACAAAATATGTAATAGATAATAAAAAAGAATATAAAGGAAATTTTCAAGGCAACGCTCCAAGAGGTGCCCTTAGCCACTGGTGCCGCATAAAAGATGGCGTCATCTCAAACTGGCAAGCAGTTGTGCCAAGCACTTGGAACGCCTCTCCAAAAGATGCCAAAGGTCAAATGGGAAGTTACGAGGCGTGCTTAGTTGGTTTAAAGATCGCTGATCTTTCAAAACCACTTGAGATAATACGAAAAATTCACTCTTACGACCCTTGCATCGCGTGTGCCGTGCATGTTATGGATACGAAGGGAAATGATTTGAGTACTTATAAGATAAATCCAAATTTGTAAGGAGAAAAGATGTCACATAAAAATCCTGACAGGATCAGCGAATACGAATTCTCCATCGGCGTTAGGCTGACACACTGGATTAGATTTATAGCTATCACGCTTTTGGTTGTGAGCGGCTACTACATCTCTTATGTCTTTATGAGTCCAGAGATAACAAGCGAGCCTACAAATTTCATGCAAGCAAAGTGGCGTTTGGCGCACCAGGTCGCTGGCTTTGTGCTAATAGCGGTATTTATCTTTAAATTCTATCTATTTGTCTTTGATAAACACAGCAAAAAAGAGTGGATGAGCGTGCTTGACTTTTTAAGTCCAAAAGTTTGGATAGCGCAGATAAAGTACTACATCTTTATGGGACCGCACCCGCACTTAAGGGGCGTTTATAACCCATTGCAGTTTGCCGCATACTTTTTCTTTTACGTCATCTTGGCACTCATCTGCCTAACTGGCCTAGTGCTTTACGCTCACGTTTATCACAATGGACTTGGCGGAGCGATATATGAGCCAGCGAGATACTTTGAAGAGCTTATGGGCGGACTAGCAAATGTTAGAACGATACATAGAATTTGCATGTGGATCATCATGATATTTGTGCCTATTCACGTTTATATGGCGATATTTAACGCCGTTAAAGGCAAAAATGGAGCGATGGACGCCATCGTTAGTGGCTATAAATTTGTAAAAGAACACTGATGAGAGTGCTTGTTCTTGGCATCGGCAACGTTATGTTTGCTGATGAGGGTATAGGTGTTCATTTTGTAAATTTGATGGCAAAAAACTATAAATTTACAAGCTCTAAAAACGAGCTTACTCTAATGGACGGGGGCACTTTAGCCCTCGCTCTAACTCACATTATAAGCGAATTTGACTATCTTATCGTCGTTGATTGCATTAGCGCAAATGGCGCAAGCGTGGGCGATGTTTATTTTTTTGACTTTCTAAACGTACCAAATTTTATCAGCTGGGACGGCTCGGCTCACGAGATCGAGATGCTCCAAACCCTTCATCTAATGGAGCTTGCGGGAGATAGGCCGACAACCAAAATCTTAGGCATCGTGCCTAGCCGCATAGAGTCATCAAATTTTAGCCTCTCAGATGAAGTGATAAAAGCTTCTAATATCCTAGAAAAAACGCTACTTGAACACTTAAAAGAGCTTGATTTTAAGTGCGAAAAGGTAGCAAATTTCACCCTAAACGACACCCTTGATGACTACGCCAAAAAAGGTTTAAAATGATACTTGCTTTTAAATTTGACTGCTTTAAAGACCCAGCCTTTTTGGCGCCATTTTTACGCTCATTAGCTAAAGATCTTAAGCACTATATAAGCTGTAAAAATGATCAAATTTGCCTAAAGGTAAGTGGATCAAGCGAGGAGCTTAGCGCCCTAGCAGACAGAGCTAGCGCCATTTTGCCTTATAGTCTTTATATAAAGCATAGCGATGTCGATGCAGCAGATGAGCTTGACGTGGCAGGTGAAATTCAAAAGATAAAATTTGGCACGCTTAGCCCATCTCAGGCAGTGGCATTTTTGAATAATGGCAAGGCTATTTTAAACGAAAGTGGCGTGCTATGTGTGAGTAAATTTGATGGTGAGATAACGCTTGATAATTTTAATGAAAAGCTTCAAACTTGCCTAAATTTACTGCAAAATGGCAAGAGCGTTTGCGTAGAGCAAGATGAAAATTTATATGAAATTTCTCTTGGGGTAAAATTTGGGGCAAATTTCTTGATGCCTGTAAATTTAAAACAGCTGCCTAAAATTTTCATCGCTGATGATAGGGCTCAGATCGCGCTTGCTAGCTTTGAAAAGCCACTTTTAGCCCTAAAAACGACAGCCGTTTACAGGCAAAATCACGAGGACGCACCGCTATTTTTTGACGTGATGGCGGCAAATGATCTATTTTTATACGCCGTTTGCGAGCAGCTAGAAAAGAGTGGGGCGAGCTTTTTAAATGTTAAGATAAAAGAGCAAAAAAATGCTCTTTCAAGGCTGGTCTTACTCGAAAATAGCGCACTTTTAAGCCCATTTTTCTACGCTAAAAACGAA
Organism: Campylobacter concisus; assembly: GCF_015230015.1. Classification (GTDB taxonomy): domain Bacteria; phylum Campylobacterota; class Campylobacteria; order Campylobacterales; family Campylobacteraceae; genus Campylobacter_A; species Campylobacter_A concisus_AF. Next base: position 55,115 of record NZ_JAAKZC010000009.1, read on the forward strand.
AAATTTGAGCTTAAAAACGCTAGCGATATAGCTTTGGGACTAAAATTTAGCAAATTTAGTGATGATGAAATTTGCCTCCTTTCAAAATCAAGCAAAACCCAGCTTCTTTTTTTACCTAAATTTAGTAGCTTTGAAGAAATTTATGAGCTCATAAGAGCCGATGAAGGCGGCGAAAGGCTACTTGAAAACTTCAGCAAAGAGTGCGACTTGCCAAGTGGTAAATTTAGTTCAAACGCTAGCTTTTTCTCGCTATTTTGTATAGCTGGACGCTTGCTTGGCTTAAGCGATGAGTTTGAAAAAGCAGGGGAGAATTTGCTTCTTATGGCAGCTGATTTTAGCGGTCAAAAAGGCGTTAGGATCGATTATAAAATGAAAGATGACTTTGGTTTAGACGGGGTTAAGTTTGTAAAAAGTATTATTTCATTTATCCTTGCTGGCGCTGGAGAGAAGAATATCAGCTTTGGTTGCACCGAGTCTTTGGCGCACTTTTTGAGCGATTTTAGCTACGAAAAACGAGATAAATTTAAGATCAAAAATGTTACTTTAAGCGGGGATTTATTTTACAATAAGGTAGTTAGCAACTTGATAAAAAAGCACCTAAACCCAAATATAAAAACAAATTTTGACCCCGGATTTGGCATTGAGATCAAGCTTTAGATATGAGATCAAAGGTTTAGTTCAAGGCGTGGGCTTTAGGCCTTTTGTCTATACTTTGGCGCATAAATTTAAGCTTGTTGGCGAAATTTACAACGACGATGAGGGCGTGAAGCTAAATTTTAGCGGCGAAGAGGCTAGTTTTTTGGCTTTTGAAAAAGAGCTTTATGAGAAACTACCAGCCCTTGCTAGGATCGATGAGTTTAGTAAATTTAAGATAGATAAAATTTATGAAAAGCTTGAGATCATCGCCTCAAAAAGAGCGACCAAGCAAGCGCCCATCTTGCCTGATTTTGCCCTTTGTGACGACTGCTTGCGCGAGTTTTATGACCCCACAAATCCACGCTACAAATATCCATTTATAAACTGCACCAACTGCGGACCGAGATTTTCCATCATCAAAGCATTGCCTTATGACAGGGTAAATACGACGATGAATGAGTTTAAGATGTGCGAGTTTTGCGAGAGCGAGTATAAAGACCCGCTAAACCGCCGCTACCACGCAGAGCCGATCTCTTGCCCAAACTGCGGACCAAAGCTATATCTAAAAGATAAATTTGGCAAAGTCTTAGCTATTAAAAACGAAGCAGCCAAAGAGGCGGCTAGGCTCATAAACGAGGGCAAAATTTTAGCCATTAAAGGGCTTGGTGGCTTTCATCTAGTCTGCGACGCGACAAATGAAGCGGCAGTTTGCGAGCTAAGAGCCAGAAAGCACCGCCCAAGCAAGCCATTTGCTCTAATGAGTAAAAATTTACAAAACGCTAGAAAAATAGCTGAGATTTCAGAGGCGGAGGCAAAGCTTCTTAGCTCAAATTTAAAGCCTATCGTCTTACTTGAAGCAAAAAATGGCTCAAATATCGCAAAAAGCGTCGCTCCAAATTTAAACAAGCTTGGCGTCATGCTTGCATTTAGTGGCATACATCTTTTGCTATTTGAGTATCTCAAGCACGATATCATCGCAACTAGCGCAAACATCTCAGGCGAGGTTGTCATAAAAGATGATAGCGAGCTAAGAGAAAAACTAGGCGATGTCATAGACTTTTACCTTGATCACGACCGAGAAATTTACTCACCAAGTGACGATAGTATCGCATTTTGCGTTGGTGATGAGACAATTTTTACAAGAACAAGTCGTGGGCTAAATCCAAATTTCATCCATACAAATTTCAAGCAAAAAGGGACATTTTTAGCCCTTGGAGCGGAGCTAAAAAGCTCATTTTGCATCTACAAAGACGGCCTTTTGATGGTTAGCCCATATATCGGCGACCTAAAAAATGTGGCAACTTTTGATAGGTTTAAGGACATTTTTACCCTTTTTAAAACGACTTATGATCTTAAAATTGACAAGGTTATAGCCGATCTGCATCCAAATTTTTTAAATACAAAATGGGCAAAAGAGCAGGGCTTTGAGCTAGTTCATCTGCAGCATCACTACGCACATTTGCTAAGCGTGATCTTTGAAAATAATCTCTCCAATAAAGAGTATCTTGGCTTTTGCTTTGACGGCACTGGATACGGCGAGGACGGCAAAATTTGGGGTGGCGAGGTCTTTAGGCTGTGTGGCAAAAGCTACAAAAGAATTTATCACTTTGATGAATTTAGCCTATTTGGCGGTGAAAATAGCATAAAAAATATCTATCTCATCGCTTATTCTATTATTTTGAAGTATCAGCTTGAGGACGAAGGGCGTAAATTTTTAGTAAATTTTGATGAAAAAGTGCTTAGAAATTTCAAGATAATGGAGCAAAAGGGGCTAAATTTAGTAAAAACTAGCTCTGTTGGTAGGATATTTGACGCATTTGGTGCTATTATCTGCGGCATATCTCACTCGAGTTTTGAGGGCGAGAGTGGCATGAGGCTTGAGGCGCTTTATGATAAAAATTTAGATGTGTGTTATAAATTTAGCCTAAATGACGGAGTTATCGGCTTTAAAGAGGCCTTTAAAAGTGCTTTAGAAGATGAGCCAAGAGTTGCTGCAACGGCATTTATAAATGGCATGGCTGATATTATTTTTGAAATTTCTAAAAATGAGAAAAAAGAGATTTTGCTAAGTGGTGGGGTTTTTCAAAATAAGACTTTGCTTGAGCTTATTTACAAAAAATTTACTAAAGTAAATTTGAAATTTTATATCAATAAGAAATTTTGCAGCAACGATTCTAACGTAAATTTAGGGCAAATTTATTATTATTTATCCACATTTTCTAATAAGTGATGTATAATTATATTAAACGGTAATCAAACGAGGAAGGAGCAGAAAATGGATAATGTTATACGTTTTAGTGTCTCTTTGCCTAGTCAATTACTAGACGAACTAGACAGAAAGGTTAGCGAACAAGGCTACGCTTCTAGGAGTGAATTTACAAGGGATCTGATCCGCGATAAGATCGTAAGTGACAGCTGGAAAGACGCTAAAGAAGAGTTGATCGGAGTTTTGACGCTCATTTATGTACATCATCACAACGATCTGGTAAATAAAAAAATGGATATCGAGCATGATTCTGATGTGACGATAATTTGCACAAATCACGTTCATATCGATCACTACAACTGTTTAGAAACGATCTCTTTAAAGGGCGAAGCGGATAAGATAGAGCGCTTTGCTGATAGGATCGCTGGTTTAAAGGGTGTTAAATTTGCTAAACTCACAAAGGCTGCTGTGCCTAAATTTTAGGGCTTAGAGCTTTTGGGTAGTAGGAATTTTGGGATTTTTCAACAAAGCAAGCAGCAGGTTTTTGGCTGTGGCGCTTATCGCATTTTGTCTTTCAAGTAGTTTTTAAACAGTTTTCGTAGTCCATTTTTGTAAATTTATATGGGGCTTTGCCTGTTATTTGCTAGTGCAGAGCCCCATATCCTTTAGTAAATGATAGTTTGATGGCCGTTTCTCTACTTGGGCTTTGGCTAAAGCTAAATTTGCAAAAGCTCGCCCAAGTAACTCCTCTTAGCATTTGCATAATATTTTTATATAATAACGAGAAATTTTACCACTGCCTTGAAATTTAACGCTGGCAAGCGGGGATTTTACATTTAGTGAGCTTACAAAAAGGAGTCTTATTGAACTTTTTAAATAGAAATTTTCTAGCCAAAGAGCTGGATCGGTGGCAAAGTGAGGGCATAGTCGATAAAGATACGGCTTTTAAGATAGCAAATTTATATGGTATCGACCCAGACGCGCATAGCGAGAAGATGAGTTTTGTGCTAAAACTTGTCGCTTATCTCTTTTTCGCGCTCGCGTTTTTTACGCTAGTTGGCGCAAACTGGGAGGAGATACCAAGGCTTGCGCGCTTGGTGCTTGTGCTATTTACACTTGGGCTTGTAAATTTTGGTGGAATTTACTACCTCGCAAAGGACAAAGAAAACCTCTCAACGGCGATGTTTTTCCTTGGAAATTTATGCTTTGGCGTGGCGATCGCTCTTGTGGCGCAAATTTATCACATTAGTGACGAGCCAAGCGGAGGAATTTTACTTTGGAGTATCGGCGCGATGGCGGTATCTTTTGCTAGCAAAAAGGGCGTGCTAGTAGCTCAAAGCTTAGTTATCGCGACGCTTTGGTTCTTGATGAAAGGCTACGGACAGGACTTTGGCTTTGGCTTCATCATCTTTATAGCACTTGGCGCCTATACGCTTTACAAAGAGGACTCAAAGTGGCTTGCTTCGGTGCTTTTCTTTGATATTTATCTATATATCATCTCATTTTGCGGCTATATCAGTGGCTTTAAAGAGATATTTAACTACGGCTTTTTGTTTGGACTTCCGATGGTTGCGATCGTTTCGCTATCTTACGCGCTTTTACTTGTTAGTATTTCGCCGCTGTTTGATCGCTTTAGAGACGGCTTTGGCTCATTTTCAAGAGAATTTGGCAAAAATTTTGGCGTCTTTGTTTTGCTTGTTTGCCTATTTTTGTTTGAAGGCAGGGATATCTTTGAGGTTGGCGAAGAAAAGCTTTGGTTTGTGAAGTCATTTTTCAAAAGCAATTTTGGCTTTGTCTTTATACTATTTAGTATTGCTTATTTTGCGCTATTTCTCAAAGAGAAAAACAAGAGTGGCTTGGTGCTTGGCACGCTGCTCGTGGCGTTGCCATTTTTCTTTAGCTACGGCCCAGGCTACGCAAATATCTTTTTCTCACTCGCAAACATCATAACAGCTGCCGTTCTTATCAAAAAAGGCGAGCTAAAGCTTGGTCTAAGCGTGATATTTTTAGTGGCTGCGGTGAGATACTTCCAGCTTATAGGCGACTACATCGGTGCTACGGCACTCTTTATGATATTTGCTTTCATAGTGCTAGTGGTGGCTAGAAAAGGAGGCAAAAAATGAAGATAAAAATATTAATAATAGCTGTGATATTTCAAATTTCACTTATCGGGGTCATGCTTGGCTACGCACTCATGCCACTTTGCTTTGGGCAGGAGATAAAAGTAAGGGTCAATCTTTATGACCCAAGAGATCTTTTCCGCGGAAACTACGTCGATCTTAGCTATGATTTTTCAAATTTTTACTCACGAAATTTTGACGAGGAGAAAAAAGATGATCGATATATCGATAGGAACGACAAGAGGGTGATAGAAGGAGCTAGGGTTTATGCTGCCTTAAAGCCAGATGTTAATGGCACCTATGAATTTGCTAAATTTAGCATGAGCGAGCCTGAAAATGGGATATTTTTAGCTGGTAGATATGATGGATATATGCTCGTAAAATACGGCATCGAACACTACTATATGCCGCCAAAAAAGGCGCTTGAGACTGAGCGCGAGATGATGGACGCGGATATTGACGCGTTTGCTGTTTTGATGGTGATGAAAAATGGCAAAGCTAGGCTAAAAGAGATCGTCGTGCAAAAAAGCGATAGGCCAAGGCGCGACTTTGATAGGTTGGAGGATATGGACGCGCAAGAGCACTATCCTGATATGATAAAGACAAATAATGAAGAGCCTGCGTCGCTAAAGCTAGAAAACCAAGAGCCTGCAACGATAGAAGTGCAAGATGAAAATTCTAGCCAAGAGATGCAGAGAAAATAAATGCTTGACGACTTAAATTTTAATTTTATTTTTAAATTTAAGCGTTAAAATCTCTGGAAATTAATAAAAAAGGATAAGAAAATGTGTAAAGACTGCGGTTGTTCAATGGGAAATCACGCCCACACTCACACTCACGCTGATGGCACCACTCACTCACACCCACACACTCATGATGGGCATACAGACCACGCTCATGACGCACATGAGCATAGCCACGAGGCTCACGCACACCCTGTGCTAAACGAGAGCAAAACCATAGACGTGATAGAAAAAATTCTTTCTGAAAACGACAAAGAGGCCGCTCACAACAGAGCGCATCTTGATGAGAAAAAGATACTTTGTGTAAATTTGATGAGTAGTCCAGGTGCTGGCAAGACTACGCTTTTAGAGGCTACGATAAAGGCTGGCAAATTTAAAATAGGCGTTGTCGAGGGTGATTTAGAGACCAACCAAGATGCCGACCGCATAGTAAAAGCTGGCGCAAAAGCTCATCAGATAAGCACAGGTCAGACCTGCCATTTAGACGCATTTATGGTGCATGAGGGGCTTCATCACCTGCCACTAAACGAGCTTGATCTAGTCTTTATAGAAAATGTTGGAAATTTAGTCTGTCCTGCAAGCTATGATGTTGGCTCACACTTTAACGCCGTGCTTCTTTCAGTGCCAGAGGGCGATGATAAGGTGAGTAAATATCCGGTGATGTTTAGGGCTGCTGACGTGCTACTTATCACAAAAGCTTCGCTTGCGCCACACTTTGACTTTGATATCGAGCGAGTGAAAAACGACGCTAGAAAGCTAAATCCAAAGGTCGATATCTTCGTCGTAGATAGCAAAACAGGCGAGGGCATCGATAAATGGATAAGTTATTTGGAATTTAAAAAAGAGCTAAGATAATGTGCCTTTCGATCCCTTCAAAAGTAGTAGGAATAGACGAAAACAACGTCGCCACAGTTGAAACTCTGGGCGTTACTAGAAAAGTAAGCCTTGATCTCATCTCTGAAGAGGTAAAAGTTGGTGAATACGTGCTAATCCACGTTGGATACGCCATGCAAAAGATCGACACGCAGTTTGCGCTTGAGAGCTTAGAGGTCTATAAACAGATCGCTGAGGATATGGATGCGGGGAAAATTTGATGGATATTATCAATGATTTTCGCGATAAAAATTTAATCCTAGCCCTTTCAAAACTCATACAAAAAGAGAGCGTAAAACCGCTAAATATCATGGAGATTTGCGGCGGTCACACGCATAGCATTATGAAATTTGCACTGCCAAGCTTAGTTGGAGAGCATATAAATTTCGTCCACGGCCCAGGCTGTCCGGTCTGTGTGATGCCAAAAAGCCGCATAGATGAGGCCTGTAAGCTTGCTAGCATGGATAATGTGATCTTTTGTACGCTAGCTGATATGCTAAGAGTGCCTGGCTCAAAGACAAGCTTGCAAAAGCTTCGTGGCGAGGGGCATGATATAAGGGCGCTTTACACGCCACTTGATGCGCTAAATATCGCTAAACAAAACCCAGACAAAAAGGTGATATTTTTTGCCATTGGCTTTGAGACGACAACGCCGATGAGCGCAAATTTGGTTGAAAAAGTGCTTCAGCAAGGTATTAAAAATTTATATTTTCACATAAATCACGTAACCGTCCCAGCTCCAGTTAGAGCGATAATGAGCGATGAAAACGTAAGAATTGACGCATTTTTGGGGCCAAGTCACGTGAGCGTCATTACTGGAAGTAAAATTTACAAAGAGCTAGCAGATGAGTTTAAAAGACCGATCGCCATTAGCGGTTTTGAGCCACTTGACATCATGGCAAGTGTGCTAAATTTAGTCCGTCAGCAAAACGCTGGCACATATGAAGTCTATAACGAGTACGCAAGGGCGGTCAAAGAAGAGGGCAACTTAAGAGCAAAAGAACTCATAGCTAAGTACTTTGAGCCATGCGACTTTGTCTGGAGGGGCCTTGGCGAGATAGCACAAAGCGGTATGAAGCTAAAAGATGAGTTTGCCTACCTTGACGCTAGAGTGCAGTTTGACTGCAGCGTAGAGAGCGCTGGCGAGAGCAAGGCTTGCATTTGCGGGCAAATTTTAAGAGGGTTAGCAAAACCGACTGACTGCAAAGTCTTTGGCAAGGTCTGCAACCCGCAAAATCCGATAGGATCGTGCATGGTCTCAAGTGAGGGCGCTTGTGCGGCTTATTTTAAATACGCAAGAGTTGGTTAAGGAATTTAATGAAAAAGATAATGCTAAGCCACGGCGGCGGCGGCGAGGAGATGAACTCGCTTATAAACGAGACGATATTTAAAATTTTTGATAACGAAATTTTAAGGCAGAGCAACGACTCGGCGATACTAAATTTAAACGGCAAGATCGCATTTAGCTCTGATAGCTTTGTGGTAACTCCTATTTTTTTTAATGGTGGTGACATCGGCAAGATCGCAGCTTGTGGCACAATAAACGACCTTGCGATGGTTGGAGCAAGCGCAAAATACCTAAGCTGCTCACTCATCATCGAAGAGGGGCTTAGTATAGAGGAGCTTGAAAAGGTACTTAACTCGCTTGCAAAAACCTGCAAAGAGAGCGGCGTAAGCGTCGTTTGTGGCGATACAAAGGTCGTACCAAAGGGCAAATGTGACAAAATTTTCATAAACACAGCAGGCATCGGCGAGATAGTTTGCGAAGGCGTGGAGCTTAAAAATTTAAAAGCAGGGGCTAAAATTTTAATCTCTGGAGATGTTGGCAGACACGGCGGCGTGGTGCTTGCAGCAAGAGAGGAATTTGAGCTTGGGCTTAATCTAAAAAGTGACTGCAAGAGCCTAAAAGAGGTTGTTTTAAAGCTATTTAGTGCTGGCATAAAGCCACAGACCATGCGTGATGCGACTAGGGGCGGACTAAGTGCGGTGCTAAATGAGTGGGCTAAATTTAGTAAATTTGACATCTTAGTTTTTGAAGAAAATATCAAGGTGGCTGACGAAGTGATGGGCGTTTGCGAGCTCTTTGGTTTTGAGCCTTATGAGCTTGCAAATGAGGGCACTTTTGTGATGGCTGTCGATGAGAGCGAGGCCAAAGACGCGCTAGAAATTTTAAGAGAATTTGATCAAAACGCGATGATAATAGGCGAGGTTTTGCAGGCTAAAAACGAGCGTGTCATCATTGAAAACGCCTATAAATCAAGAAGATTTCTCGAGCCGCCAAAGGGCGAGCTACTACCAAGGATCTGCTAATGCACGAGCTTAGTATCGTTCAAAATTTGGTCTCACTTTGCGAGAAAAATGCCGCCAAAGAAAACGCCAAAGAGATAAGCAAGATCGAGATAAAGGTTGGCCGTTTAAGCGGCGTCGAGCCTCATTATTTGCAGAGCGCTTTTGATGTTTATAAGGCTGGCACGATCTGCGAAAATGCCAAGCTTGTGATAAATTTACAAGGCATTGTTGTAGAGTGTTTGGATTGTGGATTTGGCGTGGAGCTTAGCGAAAATGATTTCACCTGCCCAAAGTGCAAAAGCCAAAATTTAAAGGTGACTGACGGCGAAGATATGTATCTTATGCGCCTTGAGATGAAGTAAAATTTTACGTATTATAATGCGTAAAATTTTATGAATTTATTGATTTTTTATGAATAGTGTTAAATTTTTCAGCCACGCGCCTAAGTAGTTATAAAAACAAGTAGGAGCGCAAAAGAAATTTTTTACTAGTACAAGCTTGTAGGGCATGGTTTTTTAGAGATTGCCACTAGAAATTTAGATTTTAAGAGTATTTATAGTGTTTTAAGGTCGTTTGGCGGCTATTTTGGACTTTATAGCAATTAATATGTAAGAGTTAAAGACCTTGTACTAGTTCAAAAATACGTATTAATAAGCCCCTGAGCCGACAAATAGCTAAGTGCGGACATAGCTATAGCTCTAAAAGAAATATCGTATTTATCACGTTTGGGGACGAAATTTTAACAAAGAGATTTAACCCAAAAATAACTTACTTTAGCGGATATTTTTCTCTTGTGAAGATTATAGTCCAAGCTAAATTTCGTAGCTACATTATAAATTTAGCTTGGTCGTAAAATTTAACGTTTTTTCACAAAAATCGCTTTAGTTTGTAAAAGAGCTGTAGATACTGCAAAAATCTAAATTTAATTACAAAACAAACTTTTACCTAAAAGTAAAGTCTCATCAATCTAAAAAACAACTCAAACTAAAAAGAATTTGGCAGGTATCGAGCCATAAATGTTGGGTGATTTAACCAATAATACGCTTTTTGCTTTGGCGAAGCGCAAAAAAGATATCCAATAAATGGCGGATATTCTCCGCCTTAAATTTTATTGCCTTACGCTAATACTTTTTACTCAAATATCAAAAACGGAGCTTGCAGGACGTTTCTTATTATCTTTAGTGGCGAGAGCAGGGCGTCTTGCAGTATCTGCGTCGAGTACTCGGGCTTTTCAGTCGTGCCACGTATGGCGATGACTGTTGAGAGTGAGCGGTCTTTGCCAAGGATGATTTGGTTGATAAGTGGGATCTTATCGATGATGCCGCTTGCATCTTTTAGTATCTTTAGCTCAAGGTCGATGTTTATCTTTTTGCTCTTTAGATCGATCGTGCCGCGTCCGCCGATATCTGCGCTCGTGCCTATCATCTCAATCGCTAAAAACTCGATCAGGTCACCCTTTCTAGTTAGTAAAATTTTGCCGTTTTTAACGGTAAAGCCCTTGTCGTTAAAGTCAGGCGTTTTAAAGCTAAGAAGCGACGGCACCGAGTTTAGAAAGCTTAGCAGTTTTTGATAAAAGATGTAGTCTTTTAGATATGTGCCAAAAAATCTCACCTCAGCCTTGAAATTTTTTGAGCTCTCTCCAAGCATTTTTAGGCGAAATTTACCGCCCTCAAAGCTCTTGAGACCAAAAAGGTCGTTGATAAACTCGCCGCTTATATCAGTTGCGTCTAAATTTATGCTTTTCTCATCGCTAAAATATCCAACTCTGCCTTGCTTTGCCAGTCCATTTAGCGAGGTGCTTTTGCCTTTTTTCTCGGCGCTAAAGCTGGTAAATGGCAAGGTTTTGTTAAGGTCTTGCAAAATGATGTCGCCATTTTTTGCAAAAAGTTCAAGTGGTGTGCTTTGCTCTTTTGTGTTGTTGTCATCAAGGACAAGCAAATTTAGGTCGTTGCTCTTAGCCTCTATGCCCTTTTCAGCGATGTTTAAAGAGAGTTTTTTGCTTGCACTTTGCACTTTTACGCCAGCTTTTGAGACTGCTATCAAAAAGTCATCGTTTTCGTATTTTGAGCCATTTTTATCCAAAAACGGCATGTCAAATTTAAGCCCTTTTGCCAAAATTTCAAGATTAGTAAAGTCCTTGCTCTTTATGCTCACGTCGTCAAATCCAAGCACGCCATTTTGCTTTAAAACTGGGGAGTTTTGCATGATAAATTCGCTATTTTTAGTAGCTATCACGCTCTCATCGCCAAAGCTTAAATTTAGCCCAAATGGCTCAATGCTAAGCGTTGTCTCATTTGGCTTGCTAAAGTCAAGATGCGCGGTAAATGGCTCATTTTTAAAGGCTAAAATTTCATCATTTTTCTCTTTTAGATCAAAGCTCTCTATGACGCCTTTTATCTCGCCAGTGCTTTTTTGCAAATTTATATTGGCTTTCGCATTTGCTCTGAAAAAGTCAAGTCCAAAGCCGATTGCATCGATGTTTAGCGCCGAAGTATTTACAAGCTTTACAAGGGCACTTTTAGCGTTAAATTTACTCCCAGCGATATCTAAAACTGCGTCACTTATCTTAAAATCGCCATTTGCGATGACGCTTTTTTCATCAAAATTTTCTAAGCTTTTCTCGTCAAGTTTTATTAAAATTTTTAAGCTAGCGTCCATTTTTCCGCTTAGCTGCCTAACTGGCACGTTGATTTTATAAGCTCTTAGTATCTCATTTATCGCCTCATCGTAAATAGAATTTGTCTTTATAAATAGCTCTAAATTTGCACTCTTTTCATCAAAGATATTATTTATCGCGACGTTTGAGCCATCAAGCTTTTTGCCTTTATAAACAGGCGCTGTAAGGTCAAATTTAAGCGTTGAGTTATTAAGCGTGATGTTTGCCTCAGCGACATTTACGGCTGGTAAATTTTTATCAAATTTAACAAGCAAATTTTTGGCATTTGCAGTTGCATTTAGGTCGTTTAGATAAAAGTCGTTTTTGGCTAGAACAGCCTTGCCGTTTATCTCGTTTAGGTGGTAGTCATCAGCCACGATGTAGCCATATATCCAGTTTTTAACCTCGCTGTTTAGGTGTATGCGACTATCAAGCTCAGCGATGAAGTCCTTGATACTGCCAGCATTTACGTCATAGGCTTTGTAGGTTAAAAGTGTATCTTTTAAGGCAAAGCTAAGCTTGCCATTTAGCTCGTGCGAGGTGAAATTTCCATCAAATTTATAATCATCCTTGTCAAAATTTGCACTGCCCTCGCCACTGATGCTTACGTTAAAATCTTTAAGGCTTAAATTTCTTACTATGAAGCGATCGACGCCATTTTGTTGCTCGTTTTGAAATTTGATATCGATGTTTAGATAAGGGCTATCGACGAAAAATATATCATCTAAAAATAAAATTTTGATCTTAAAATCATCGCCGATTTGCACGCTCTCAAGCGAAATTTCTTGAAAAAATGTGTCAAGATAATCCACGCCCTGGCTAAGGTTTAAAAGCTGCTTGTCGCTGGCTTTTTGCTCTGCGTTTTGTTTAAATTTAGGAAGCTTTATCTGCTTTGCTCTTACAATTATTTTTTTATCTAACTTTATATATAATTGCTCCAATTTTACGCCGTAAAACTCGAAATCGTTAATTTTTATGCCGTATTTTAAAAGCAAAAGAAGCGAAAGAATCAAAATGATAAAAAATTTTATAAAAAAGCCGTATCTGGATATTTTCTTTGATATCGTACTCATCGTTGTCCTAAGCGTATTTGTTTATTTGGCACGCCCCATAAACACGAGCAAGGTCGTCTTTGTGCCAAAGGGAAGTGTGGGCGAAATTATATCTTATTTAGCTAATCGCAACTTTAACTTAAGCGCCATAGACAAATACGCCATGCGCTTTATCGGCTCGCCTCAGTCTGGCTGGATCGAGATAGGCAAAGATAAAATTTCAAGGATTGATTTTTTAAAAAAACTTGCCAAAGCAAAGGCTGCGATGACCGAGATCACGCTAATACCTGGTGAGACTACGATCGTTTTTTTAAACCAGATAGCAGCCCAGCTAGGACTTGACGCAGCTAAATTAAATAGCGAATATAACGCACTTGCGCCAGTAAGCGACGGCTTTTTGATGCCAAATACCTATAAAATTCCAGTTGGCATCAGCGAAAGACATCTAGCCTACTATCTTGTAAATTCATCTAAAAAGGCTCAAAGCGAGATCAGCAGGAAAATTTTTGGCGAGTACAACGAGAAAAAATGGTTTAAAATTTTAACCATCGCCTCTATCATCCAAAAAGAGGCCGCAAACGATGCTGAGATGCCACTTGTCGCCTCCGTCATCTATAACCGCCTAGATAAGGGCATGAGACTGCAGATGGATGGCACGCTAAACTACGGCATCTACTCGCACGATGTGATCACAGCTGAGCGCATAAGAAGCGACATGAGCGAGTTTAACACCTATCTAAATGACGGCATCCCGCCAAGCCCAGTCTGCTCGGTCTCAATAAGTGCGATAAAAGCGGCTATAAACCCTGCAAAGAGCGATTATTTATACTTTGTGCTTGATAAAAAGGCGAAAAAGCACATTTTTTCAAAAACCTTAAGCGAGCACAATCAAAATATCGCAAAATAGGGCTAAAATACAACTAGCTTTAATAAAAAACGTGATAAATTTCAAAAAATCAAAAGGGCTAAAATGAGTGATATTATCTGGACTAAAACCGACGAAGCACCGCTATTTGCAAGCTACTCTCTCTTTCCTATCGTTAAGAGCTTTTTATCCCGCGCTGGCATTAGCATAACAAGGGCTGATATCAGCTTGGCAGGGCGAATTTTATCTCTTTTTAGCAAAGAGCTTGGGCTAAACAAGGCCGATGAGCTAGAGCTTTTGGGCGAGCTAACCGCGCACAAAGAGGCAAATATCATAAAGCTGCCAAACATCTCAGCCACGCTCGTTCAGCTAAAAGCGGCGATTGAGGAACTTAGAAGCAAGGGCGTAAATGTGCCATTTTATCCAGACGAGATCATCACAGACTACGACGAAGAGGTCGCTAAAAAATATGCAAAAGTGCTAGGAAGCGCGGTAAATCCTGTGCTAAGACAAGGAAACTCAGACAGAAGAGTCTTGCCACCGGTTAAAGAATTTGCCAAAAAGCACCCGCACAGCAACGGCAGCTGGGACAAGGCAAATAAAACTAAAATTTGCTACATGCAAAAGGGCGATTTTTATGAAAATGAGCGCTCTATTATCGCTAGCAAAGATGAGAAATTTTATATAAATTTCATAAGTAAAGATGGTAAAAAAGAGCTTTTAAAAGAGCTTGCGGTCCAAAGTGGCGAGATCGTAGATGCTACCTTTTTAAGCGTTGAAGAGCTTGATAAATTTTATGAAAGCTGCTTTGAGGCTGCGCTAAAAGAGAATTTGACCCTTAGCTTACATCTAAAATGCACAATGATGAAGGTTAGTGACCCAGTCATCTTTGCTCACGCGATAAAAAGCTACTTTAAAGAGGTTTTTGAGCTATTTGGCGATGAATTTAAGGCTCACGGCGTTGAGGCAAAAAACGGCTTAAAAGATATGTTTTCTAAAATTTCAACTCTTAAAAATAAAGATGAAATTTTGGCTAAATTTGATGAAATTTTGAGTAAAAAAGCAAAAATTTGGGCACTAAATGAAAATGCCAGCAACTTTGACGTGCCAAATGACGTCATCATCGATGCCTCCGTGCCTGCGCTCATTAGAAACTCTGGCAAGGTAAAAGATAGAAATGGTGAGCTAAATTTCTCGCTTTGTATGATCCCAGATAGAACCTACGCTAGGGTTTATGAGGCTTGCGTGGCGGACTTTAAGGAGCATGGCGCGCTTGATGTGAGTAAGATCGGCAGCGTGGCAAACGTGGGGCTAATGGCTAAAAAGGCCGAGGAGTATGGCAGTCACGATAAGACTTTTATCGCAAAAGAAGAGGGAGAATTTGTAGTTTTTGATGAGGCAGGGCAGAGCGTTTTTAAATTTAGCGTCAAAAGTGGCGACATTTTTAGGATGACGCAGGCTAAAGAAGATGCTATAAATGCATGGTTTGAGCTTGCATTAAAAAGAGGCGAAATTTCAAAAGATGAGCTTATATTTTGGCTAGATAGCAGCCGTGCTCACGATAGAAATTTGATAGCTAAATTTGAGAAATTTAAAGAGAAATTTACTAACGCTGGCGTGAAATTTAAAATTTTAAACTACGAGCAAGCGACGCTAAGATCACTTGAAATGATAAGAGCTGGTAAAGACGTCATAGGCGTAACTGGCAACGTTTTAAGAGACTATCTAACCGATCTTTTTCCGATATTTGAGCTAGGCGGCAGCTCAAAAATGCTCTCAGTCGTGCCGCTACTTGCTGGTGGAGCGATGTTTGAGACGGGCGCTGGTGGAACGGCTCCGACGCTTGTAAAAGAACTAAAAGAGAAAAATCACCTGCTTTGGGACAGCCTTGGCGAGTTTTTAGCACTTAGTGCTTCGCTTGAACATTTAGCGTTTTTTAGGCAAAAAAAAGAGGCAAAAGAGCTAAGTGAGGCGCTAAATAGAGCGGTCGCTAGCTATTTAGACGAAAACAAAACGCCAAATGCCACTCTTGATACTAGAGAGTCGCACTTTTATTTGGCGCTTTTTTGGGCGAGAGAGATGGCAAAAAGTGGCGGAATTTTAAGCAAAATTTTCGCAAATTTAGCAGATGAGCTAGAAAAAAATGAAGGTGAAATTTTAAAGCAGATCAGAGAAAATGATGGTGCAAGCGTGGAATTTGGCGGATACTACCTGCCAGATGAAGTGAGAGCTAATGAGGTCATGAGACCAAGTGAAATTTTGAATAAAATAATAGGATAGAAGATGAAAATAAGTGTAGTTGGAGCTGGAAACGTCGGTGCTAGCATAGCTTATGCGCTTTGCATGAGAGAGCTTTGCGATGAGATCGCGCTTGTGGATATATTTGGCGATGTGGCGCGCGCAAAGGCGATCGACCTAGCTCAGTCAAGCTGTGTCTTTAACGCAAAAACTAGCGTTTGTGGTGGCGATGATTTTGTGCTTATTGAGGGCAGTGACATCGTCATAGTCACTGCTGGAAGCCCTAGAAAAGAGGGTCAAACTAGAGAGGACTTGCTACTTAAAAACGCCGTAGTCGTAAAGCAAACAGCGCAAAAGATAGCTGAATTTGCTAAAAACGCAGTGATAATAGTCGTAACAAATCCACTCGACGTGATGGTCTGGACGGCTCATAAATTTAGCGGTTTTAGCAAAAACAAGGTGATCGGCATGGCTGGCGAGCTAGATAGCGCAAGGTGCAGATATGAGCTAGCGCTTTTAAAAGATAAGGACGCCAGCAAGCTAAGAGCAAAGATTGTTGGCGCTCACAATGACGAGATGATCGTATCAGCTAGCAATATCAGCGAAAATTTAAATGAAAATGAGCTTGCAACTCTTAAAAAAGAGACAAGCACTGGTGGTGCAAAGATCGTTAAACTGCTTGGCACATCAGCCTACTATGCACCAGCGGCTGCGACTGTGAAGATGTGCGAAATGATCATGGGTAAGAGTGATGAGATAATAAGTGCTAGCGTGCTAATCGATGATGAGCTAAGTTGCGGAAGGCTAGTAAGGCTTGGACGTGATGGCTTAAAGGAAATTTTAGAGCTAAATTTAGATGAAAATGAGCAAGAGCAACTAAACAAAAGCGAAGCTGAAATTAGAAAAAATATCAAATTTTTAAAAGAAAACTTAGAGTAGGAAGATATATGATCGTAAAAGAAAATGTCCCAGTTTGGGTCGATGAGAGCAGGTGTAAGGCCTGTGATGTCTGCGTGAGCTACTGCCCAGCAGGCGTGCTAGGTATGAGGCTTGAGCCAAAGGCGGTGCTTGGCAAGATGATAGAGGTGGTCTATGCTGACTCATGCATAGGATGCCGTGACTGTGAGCTTCACTGTCCTGATTTTGCCATTTATGTGGCTGATAAAGGCTTTAAATTTGCAAAGCTAACGCCTGAAAGCAAAGAGCGAGCTGCAGCCGTAAAGGCAAATAAATTTGCAAAACTTGGAGAGAGCGCATGAGAGAGGTAGTATCAACTGGAAATGCCCTAGTAGCAAGGGCTGCGGTCGAGTGTGGCTGTAACTTCTTTGGCGGATATCCTATCACTCCAAGTAGCGAGATCGCCCACGAGCTAAGCGTGCTTTTGCCAAAACATGGCGGCACATTTATACAAATGGAAGATGAGATAGCTGGGATTTCCGTAGCTCTTGGCGCAAGTGCGAGTGGTGCTAAGGCGATGACTGCAAGTTCTGGTCCTGGGATTTCCCTAAAGGCTGAACAAATAGGCCTTGGCTTTATCGCTGAGATACCGCTCGTCATAGTAAATGTCATGCGCGGTGGCCCTTCTACTGGCCTACCAACCCGCGTCGCACAAGGCGATATCTTGCAGGCTAAAAACCCAACTCACGGCGATGTAAATATGATAGTGCTAGCGCCTGGTAGCCTAGAGGAGTGCTATACGCAGACTGTGCGAGCGTTTAACCTCGCAGCTAGGTTTATGACGCCAGTTATGCTGCTACTTGATGAGACGATAGGCCACATGCAAGCAAGGGTGCGTCTGCCAGAAATCAGCGAGCTAGAAATTTATAAAAGAAGAGAATTTTGTGGCGAGCCAAAAGAGTATAAACCCTACGAGGCAGCACCAGACGCGCCAGCCACGCTAAATCCTTTCTTTAAAGGCTATCACTACCACATAACTGGGCTTCATCACGGCGCTACTGGCTTTCCAACAGAAGATGGCAAGATCGTTGAATACTCGATGAATAGGCTGTTTAACAAGATAAATTTACACACTGATGAGTGCGAGAAATATGAAGAGTTTATGCTAAATGACGCTGAAATTTGCATCATCGCCTTTGGTAGCGTGGCGCTTTCAGCTAAGCAAGCTATCTTAAATTTACGTGAAAAAGGGCTAAAAGTAGGGCTATTTAAGCCACTCACACTTTTCCCAGCTCCAGCTAAAAAACTAAAAGAGATATCAAATAAATTTAAGAAAATTTTGGTCTGCGAGCTAAATTTAGGTCAATATAGTGGCGAAATTTCAAAGATCATCTTAAGAGATGACTTTGCAAAACTGCTAAAAACAAACGGCAGACCGATAAGCCCAAGCGAGATCGAGGCGAAGATAGGAGAAATTTATGGCTTTTAATTACGATAAATATTTACGAACAGATAAAATGCCTACTCTTTGGTGCTGGGGCTGCGGCGACGGTGTCATACTAAAGGCGCTCATCCGCGCTATCGACACCATGGGTTGGGACATGAACGATGTTTGCGTGGTCTCAGGCATAGGCTGCTCTGGCCGCTTTAGCGGATATCTTGACTGCAACACCATCCACACAACTCACGGCAGAGCCGTAGCTTACGCGACTGGTGTAAAGATGGCAAACCCAGACAAGCACGTCATCGTGGTAACTGGCGACGGCGACGGACTAGCGATCGGAGGCAACCACACTATACACGGATGCCGCCGAAATATCGGGCTAAATCACATCTTAATCAACAACTTCATCTACGCGCTAACCAACTCGCAAACCAGCCCAACCACGCCAAAGGGCATGTGGACGGTCACAGCGCAATACGGCAACATCGATCCTAGTTTTGACGCCTGTAAGCTCGCAACTGCCGCAGGCGCTAGCTTTGTCGCACGTGGTAGCGTCATCGAGCCAGAGAAGCTAACAAAGCTCTTTGTAGAGGGCTTTAGCCACGATGGATACAGCTTTTTTGATGTATTTTCAAACTGCCATATAAATTTAGGTCGCAAGAACAAAATGGGCGAGGCGGTCAAAAATTTAGAGTGGATAAAGGGCCGCACGACGAGCAAGGTCAAATTTGATATGTTAAGCGATGAAGAAAAAAAGGGTATTTTTCCACTTGGCGTGCTTCATAAAGATGAAGAAAAGATCGAATACACCAAGGCTTACGACATGGTAAGAAAGGCTGCAATGAGCGACGAAGCGATAAATTTTGAGGAGCTAGCATGAAGTCACAATTAAGATTTGTCGGCGTTGGCGGACAGGGCGTCATACTAGCAGGCGAGATCCTCTCAGCCGCCAAGATAAAAGCAGGTGGATATGGCGTCAAGGCCTCTACCTACACATCTCAGGTGCGTGGTGGCCCAACGAAGGTCGATATCATACTTGATGAACAAGAAATTTTATATCCTTATGCAAACGAGGGCGAGATAGATTTCATGCTAGCAACCGCGCAGATAAGCTACGATGCCTTTAAAAGTGGCGTGAAAGAGGGCGGTGCGATCGTTGTCGAGCCAAATTTGGTAAAAGTAAGCGACGAAGACAAAAAACGCTGGAAAATTTATGAAATCCCTATCATCTCTATCGCAAAAGACGAGGTTGGTAACGTCATCACTCAAAGCGTCGTGGCTCTTGGTGTGGCTGTGGCGATGAGTGGGTGCATGGATGAAAATTTAGTGCGTGAAGAGATGCTAGCAAGCGTGCCAGCTAAGGTCAAAGAAGCAAATGCAAAAGCTTACGAGCTAGGCCTAAAATATGCAAAAGAGCTTTTACAATAGAAAATTTGGCTAAATTTAAATTTAGCCAAAACCTCCCAAAATGGATCAGATAAAATTAGAAAATTTCCGCAAAGAATATGGCTTTGAGATGCCGATCATTAGGAGCTTGTCAGCTGGTGAGTGCTTAAAGATAAGAGAAAATTTACTTCATAAATTTAGCCTAAATAATATAGATGAGTTTTTTAAGATAGATAAATTTAGCAAGCTTGATGGCTTTAATGCGGACGAAGTAAATTTTGATCTCATGACCGCTTTTAGCGAGCTTGACATCGCCAAGCCAAATGAAATTTGCATAAATTTTAATAAATTTGAGAGCATTGATATTTTGCGCTTTGACGATCTCTTTAAATTTTTTAGCGATATCTGGTATCCATCACTTGATGACATTGAGATATTTGATATAAATTTAAGCTTCATTTTCTCAGTCAGACACTACGGGGCTATCTATCATTTTACTCTCTAGCTATCAAAAATTTACAAATTTATATGATTTTTGATAATCATACGATTTTTATCCCATTTAAATTTATTAGTTTTAATTATTTATTTAATTTTAAGTAATATCCTCAAAGATACGTAAAATTGGCTATTTTATAACATTTTATCTATTTTTATTAGTATATATTGCGTGGTAATATTATTTTTATCTTTATCAAAATAATAAATTTATAAGTAATTGCCACAAATACGATAAAATGGTTATTTTATAAATGATTTTAGCTATCAAATCT
>NZ_JAAKZC010000010.1 GCF_015230015.1 Campylobacter concisus
CATAAATACGGCGTAATATGTTTTTCCGCTTCCAGGATTGCCAATTAAATAAGTAATCATATTAAGACTTTGCAACAACAAAAGATAAAATTGTTTCTCGAACAAATTTAAAGACAACAATGCCTATCTTTGTAGCATAGATAAGAAAAAAACTTAAAAAGATAGGCGAAAAAATAGCCATTACATCACAAAGAGCATTCCAAGCGCCGAGCGATTTTATAAACGATAAAGCAGTAGTTAAAATTTTATCATTACCAGTTGGTAAATTATTAACATAATCAACCACAAAGTTAAATTTTGAATATATAAAATTTATTATGTAAAGAACAGCAGTTGCGTAAGAAAGGATTAAACCACCCAAAATGGCATTAATGATAACCATTTTTGAAAAAATGAAAGCACGAAGAGCATAATCAACAATTTTTCCCCATTTAAAGAAGCCAAAAAATGAAACAATCATTGCTATAATAGCTTGCATATCCTACCACCCCATAAAAGTTAAAATAAATAGCTTAATTACAGCAAGCAAGAATAGAACAAAAAAGCCCAAATAAAACAAAATATAAAGAGATGAAGAAACTGGCGAAACAATTTTGCAAAAATCAAAAGTTAAATTCTTAGAAAAATAAGTCATATCAATTTGAAAACTCAAAGGGCAAGTTGTCGGCACTGCCCCTTTTTTCAAAGACATTAAATTTCCGTCTTTAATCTTTTGCAAAGTATCTGCTAGGCTAGCTTTTACATCATTTACAAAGCTAAAACTATCATCAATGGCAGTTTTAAATTGACCTTCAAAAGTATCCGCACTACTTTTTAAACCTTCGTAATCTAATTTAGCAGGTCCAATATTATCATCGCCCTTGCATTCTTCACCTTTGCCATCACTCTTGCCATCTTCTTTGCCGTTGCCGTTATGATTTGGATTTGGCTTTGTTTCTACACCAGTCCCACCGCCACCACTAGAACCATTACCAGAAGAGCCACCACTATTATTATTCGAAGCATTACTATCTTGTCCGTTAGGCTTGTTTCCGTTTTCATTATTGTCCTTTTTATCAGGATTTGGATTATCCTTATTGCTTGAATTTGTAGAGTTGTTATCTTTTTTCTTATCTTTATCTTTGTCAGGTTTAGGATTTTCTTTGTCTTTATCAAGTTTAGGATTTTCTTTGTCTTTATCGCTTGAAATTGTAGAGTTGTTATCTTTCTTTTTATCCTTGTCTTTATCTTTGTCATTCAGGCGAGATTTAAAACGAATTTGAATGCCACTTTTACAATTACCAAGTTTAAAAGATGGATCAGATGGATATTCAGAAATAACGCCAGGTTCATAAGAAGAACCAAAACCAGAGCAAGCACAACGCATTATTTGATCATTACTTAAAGCATTCGAGCAATCAACGCACCCACCTTGAGCTGTGCCATTTGAATAGCCAAATTTATTTAAATCTTTATCGGAGCAATCAGAATAACAAACTTCGTTTTCATAATCCCAAGACTGACCAGCTGGGCAAGCAGGGAAACATTTTTTTGATTTTATGCCATAATTATCACCAGCAGAACAATCAACATAAGATGATTCATTTAAACGAAATTCGGTTATATTTGTATAGGTAAATAATTTGCCACTTTAGGCATCACTTTCAGCATATCTATAAGATGAATATTTATTTACATACTTAAAATAACCACTATATTGAACCTTATCAACAAAGTAATAATACATTGTATTGTAATAATAACCGCTTGATCTAGTTGGATTAAAATACAAATATTCATTAGCAAAATTAACCCTAATAACTCTATATTTACCAGTTTCTGGAATAGTGCATTTTAAGAATTTTTTACCCAAGAAAAATTCACAATTATTCATAGGTTTTAAACTATCTAAAAGATCATCAGTAATTACCCAAACTTCTTTTGAGAATGCAAAAGAGATTAACAAACTAAGCAGACAAAAAAGCTTTATAAGAAATTTCATTTGAAATCCTTAAAAAGCCTTTTTTATGAATAGGACTAAGCCAGCACAAACCGGCAGGGTTAAAATCATAAACCAAACGAATATTGAAAAGAAGTAGTCAAAAGCTGGGACACCAATTACGCTAAACATTTAAACACCTTTTTTTAAATTTTGGATAAGACTATATAAATAAACATACATAGCAAAAACCCGCACAATGCCCCAGTTAAGGACATCAAGAAGTTATATTGCTCTAATGTTAAATTTAGATAGACTTTATCCATAATATTTAATTCCTATTCATTACTGACGCACTTCGTTTGTCGGCTTAAAGCTTTGCTTCGCACTCTGCTTTAAGCTATAAATTTAAGGGCTAATTTTTAAAAAGGTTTAAGGCTGAAGATATGGAAAAAATTATCGCAAAAAAACGATCACAGAGCCAAAGAAAGAGTTTAAAAATATACCAAATTTCGTAATATCGATAAAATCAAAATACATTTTTAACCTTTTTAAAAATTAGCCCCAATTGAGGGGCATACACTATTTCAAAGAGAAAAAGCCTTTTATCTCAAAAGACCAAGACCCTTTTTAACAGCAAAGAACACGCCATAAGCAACAAGAACAGCACCAGCGATACTCATAAACGGACCAACATTAAGATCACCCGTAACAGTGCCATCAGACGCCATTGTTATACCAGCGGCTAAAGCATTACTAGAAAGAACACCCATTGCCGCAACACCAGCTAAAACCTTAGATTTAGCAGAAGCAAGAAATTTCATCTGAAATCCTTTTTTAAGAAATTTAGTAGCTTAGTAACCTTAACTACTTATATAAGGAAACACGCTTATATAAATAGTTAAAGGGGCTAAACCCCTTTATTTACTTGTTTTCAGTCTTTTTAGCTGGCTTTGTATCAAATAGGAAGTATTCAACTGGATTTGCTATTGTGATAATTCTTTGATCATTTGGGAAACCGCCTTCAACTGGTATCTCTTCGCCTTTACGAAATTTCTCTTTTATTGCGCTAGCTACAAGCCCAGCCGTATTGTTATCAGGGCAAATGATCTTGAAGATAACTTTTTGCTCTACTTCATCAGTAAAGCCAGTCTTTTCATTGACAACGTCATAGATATTTGAAGAAGATATGCGAACAGAAGAAGAGTAGTCATTACCTTCAAATTGCCAGAAGCTGAACTTCTTACAAGACCACCTTTTAGAATGTATTTTAAATCATAGTCAGATTTAACGATTTGCATGTTTAACACCTTTTTTTATTTATTTATTTTTGAAACACCATTTAACTTGGCTCCGAAAAGGTGTTTCGTCCAAACGGAGCCAGAAAAGTTTATTGCCATATTCAGGGCAAAAGCCACACAATTTTTGATATAATTTTGTTGCGAACAAAAATCAAAAATTTTATGCACAATTATTGTGCATTTGGATAATGAAATGTTAAATAAAAAAACCTTAAAAATTAATAAAATGCCAAATAATTTGTCAAAAAGTGTTAAAAATGACTAGGCAAGAATTAGCAGATAAATTAAACATTACTAGAAATACACTCACGAACTGGGAAAAAGAAAAACCAGAACTAATAAGACTAATAAATCAAGGATTAGCACTAGACGAACAAATTTTAGAAACACAAAAATTCTTAGAAAAGTTAGAAAAAATAAAAGAAAAAGCAAATAATGGAAAAATAAATATAAAAGAAACAAAGTAATGCAAAAAATACTAATAATACTCATATTTTCAATAAACGCTTTTTGTTATGACTTTGGCGAAGATGTAAATATAATGGGTAAATGGGAAATCACAACCGAGAACAATCAATTTATTAATTTTATGACAAGTGCAGGCAGTAAATGGAAAGTTGAGATCAAAGATGATGGTTTCATCTATGATTTAGATAATGGCAAATTTATACACGAAAAATGGAGCTATACAAGAGAACATGGAGTAATAAACATAGAATTTTATAATCAAAACAGCAGAGGTGAAAAAGTGTTTAATGGATACTTCGGAAGCCTTACAAACAGCAATATTAAAATAATTAAGAAAATAGAATTTAATAAATACTTGGTTGAAATAATAGACACAAACGATAAACTAATAATGCAAAGGCTAGGAGATAGCAAGCAAGTAAAGAATACAAGGCTTAAAAAAGATATAAAAATAGAAGTGAAATAAAAAGGGAAAAAATGGAAGAATACCTTAACAATATGAATAAGCTAATGGAACAATCAGCAAAATTTACACAAAACATTAATCAGGAAATGGAAAAAGGAATAACACAAATGTATTATATAGGTGCGATGGAAACAATAATAAGCATAATAATAACAATAGCAATGGTATATTACATCTACAAAGCAAACAGCAAAGCAAATGAAGCAGAAAGAAAAATAAGAAATTTAGAAATGAGAATTTATGAACTTGAAGATCATATAGAAAAAACAACAGGAGAAAGTATAAAACACAAAATCTTTTTTGACTAAAATAATATTAAGCATAAACAAGCTTAATATCAAGAGCATTCACAACCTTAAATATACTTTCAAATCTAGGTTTTGAATTCTCTTTAAACATCTTATAAAAGCTTTCTCTATTTAAATTTGCTTTCTTTGCAACATTTTCAATGCCTTTTGATTTTGCTATATAAAATAATGCTCTTTTAAATTCTTCAATATCGCCATCGGCTAAGACTTGATTTAAATACTCTTTTCTTAATTCATCAGTTGTTAAATAGTCTTCTAAATTAAATTTAGTAAATTCTTCTTTCATTTATAATCCTTTAAAATTTCTTTTGCCTTTTTAATATCATCGCTTTGGCTATCTTTATCACCAGCATTTAACAATATAATTATTTCATCGCCATTAAAAGTAAAAAATATCCTTAACCCACCACGATTAAAAAACCTAAGTTCGTATAAGTCTGTATCAATAAATTTATAATCTCCTAAATGATCTTTTGTTTCTATCTGCTCCAATCTTCTCAATATAGAAACCTTAACAATAGGATTATTTAACTTATGCAACCACTTATCAAATGTCGAGCTTTTTAATACTTTCATAGGGCAAATTTTAACAAATGTAGCTTAATGGCTACTTATAAAAATAGCGCATAACACTCATAACCCGAAGGTCGGCGGTTCAAATCCGTCCTCCGCAACCAAATACCAAGTACTTTTACCACCTTTTTGCTAAACACCAACTTCCATACCATCACGTATATCATCAACATTTAGATGGACGTAATGCAGGCTACTTTTAATATCTGTATGACCCATAAAAGCCATCAGTTTATGAGCATTAAATCCCTTCAAACTCACTAACCTAGAAGCCACTGTATGGCGTAATACGTAAAGTCCGTGAGTATTGCTAGTCCCTAAATATCCAAGATGGTTTCTCACAGCCCACCACATACGATTTGCTGTATCGTGATTTAGGTGGGTTATAGGACACTTATCTAGGGGTAAGTCTTTGCAGTTATCATAAGGCTAATTAAAAGTGTCAAATTTATTTCGTTAACGTCAAGAGCAATGTTTTTTGTAGTTATGATATAGCTCTTTTAGGTATCAATTAGCACGTTATGCGAATTTGTTTCATAAAGAGTTTAAATATTTTTAAATGCTTTTAGCTATTTTTAAAATTTATTTTTAAATTTTTAACGATAGTTTTAATTTGCAAACTTTCATTATCCATTAAATTTAGTAGATAAATTTAAATTAACACAAAGCTTTTATATCTTATCCGTGACACATCTAGCAAGTTCATCTGCATTATCGCCCAGATATTCATCACCCCAAAAATCAATCTTCAAAATTTTCCCTAACTCTTTTGAATTTTGTAGATCATCCAGCCAACGACCACCTATATAATCAGCCTTCTTAACTTCTGAGAGTAAAATTTCTTGCGTTTTTAGCTCATAAGTTTTTCTAATAAATATTGCATCATAATCTTCCTCTCCTTGCGCATCATCAAAAGATCTGTACTTTTCTATACACTCTTCGTATCTCTTATGCTCTTCATCGCCCTGATATAGCAAATTTGCACTTTTCTCTAGCCTATGATTTACAAAGTCCATTTGCACTATATGCTCTGGTTTAGGACCATTGTTAACACTACTAAAATACTTTATAAGCTTAAAATCTTTTCCATCTAATGCAAAAACATACTCCCAGTATCCATACCTGCCATGGCCATATAAAAATTTTAGTTCGTTATTTTCTATCTCTACTGCAAGCTCTGGTGGATAATAAACGCCACCATATTCATTTGGGCTCTCAAAGATATCTCGCTTAGTTACTACAGCCTCATATTTATCACCATTTGAGAGTAAGATCACGACACCACGACGATTTTTATTTACTATTTGACACCATTTATCGTCTTTGGTGCTCTCGTCACAGCCATCACTAAACGGCATAAATTTATCCTTAAATGTTTCTTGAGTTACCACAACTACATCCTCTATGCCGTCTTTATTTAGATCACTCTTGATGACATCATATAGCGCAGTTTGTTTTGGCAATGATGCTTTTACAGCCGCTAGCATCTTATCATCTAGCTTGGATAAATTCTCTATCTCATACTCATCGCCAGAAAAAGGTATATCCATCTGTTTTAGAGTTTTTAGTATAGAAGCTAACTTTGATGAGTTTTTCTCTACATTACTCGTATTAAGATCATTAGCAAAGTTAAAATTTAGCACAAAAAAAGGAATGCAAATGATAACTCCAAATTTAAACATTTTTATTCCTTTATCTTTACATTGATTATAAATTTAAACCAAAATTTCTCTTTGGCCTTTTGCATTTACAGGGCTTAAAACGCCCATTTTTTCCATCTGTTCGATTATATTTGCAGCCTTGTTGTAGCCTATTTTTAGGCGTCTTTGTAGGTAGCTGATCGATGTTTTTTGCTCGCTTAAGATGATCTCTTTAGCTTCCTCATATAGCTCGTCAAGCTCTTCTTCGCCTAGCACGCCAGCAGCCGAGCCTGCGCTAGAGCCCTCCTCTGCTAGAAATTTCTCGTCATAGATCACGTCTTGTTGCTCTTTTAAGAAATTTACGATCGTCTCGATCTCTTTTTCACTAGCAAATGGCGCATGCAGTCTGATCACTCCAGGACTTCCAGGAGGCGTAAATAACATGTCCCCGCGTCCTAGCAAGCTCTCAGCTCCCATTTGATCTAAGATGACCTTACTATCGATCCTCTGCCCTACTCTGTAGCTTATCCTGCTTGGTAAATTTGCCTTTATAAGACCGGTCACGACATCGACACTTGGGCGCTGGGTCGCTACTATCAAGTGTATGCCACTAGCCCTTGCCATCTGCGCTAGACGCCCTATATAAAGCTCCACATCCTTGCCACTAGTCATCATAAGATCGGCTAGCTCATCGATGATCACGACGATGTATGGAAACTGCTCGTCGCCCTCGCTCTTCATCTTTTCGTTGTAACTCTCTATATTTTTTGTGCGAGTTTGGCTCATTATCTTATATCTTCGCTCCATCTCAGCGACCATATTTGAAAGCGCTGTGATCGCCTTTTTAGCCTCTGTGATGACCGGCGTCAAAAGGTGTGGGATGTCGTTATATATGCTAAATTCAAGCATCTTTGGATCGATCATCATTAGACGCAAGGTTTGTGGGCTATTTCTATAAAGCAAACTTAAAAGCATCGCATTTATACCCACACTCTTGCCTGATCCTGTTGTTCCAGCGATCAGCAAATGCGGTAATTTTTTAAGATCGGTCACAAAAGGAGCACCAACGATATCCTTGCCAAGAGCCATAGTTAGCGGGCTGCTGGCATTTTTAAAGACTTCACTCTCTAAAATTTCTTTTAGATAGATCGTCTCTAAATTTTGATTTGGCACCTCGATGCCTACGACGTCTTTGCCAGGGATCGGCGCTTGGATACGGATCGTTTGAGCCTTTAGCGCCATGGCTAGGTCATCTTGCAAAGTAAGAATTTTACTTACTTTGATGTGTGGGGCTGGGCGAAACTCAAATGTCGTGACGATAGGACCAGTGTAAGTTCGCACAACATCGCCATCTATCTTAAATTTACGCAGTTTATCGAGCAAATTTGAAATTTGCTGATCGATCTCTGCCTCATTTATATTGTGTGAGCGCTTTGGAGGGTCGTTTAGAAATTTAAGCGGTGGCAAGACAAAGTCTTTTGGCTTTTCGACCTTGCCACGTTCTATTTGATCAAGAAGTTTTTTGTTTTCAGCCACTTCATTTAAAATTTCAACCCCACTTATAGTTGCAGATCTGCTCTCTTGTGCGGGTTCTGTCTCTGGCTCACTCTCTAAATTTGCCTCATCATCATTTAATACCTGAGCGTCTATAAGCTCTTCTTCTTTTATCTCTTCTGCTTTTGGCTTTTTGCGCTCTATCTTTGGTATCTGCCTAGCCCTTACCTCTTTTACGCTTGCGCTTTTTTCTTCATAGCCATTTGGCTCTTTATCTACAAAGGCCTTTCTTAAAACGATGATAAAATTTTCTCTAAAAGCAAGTCCAAGTGAGATGATAAATATCATAAGTATAGCAACTGCAGTGCCGATAGCACCGATAACTTCTTTTAGTGCTGAGACTATAAAGCCCCCTATCACGCCGCTGTTTGTACCAGAAGTGCTCAAAGCTTGAAACATCAAAAATGCGATAAAAAATAGAAAAATCCCAACTACAAACTGAGCAAAATCAAAGTCAAATTTCTTAAAATTTTTATATACAAAATAGCCTAGAACGATAAACAAAAACGGATAGACATAGGCAATAAGTCCAAAATATTTAATATTAAAAACGCCAAGGCTCTGTCCGAGTGAGCCTACAAAATCAGCAGTCGGAGCAGCCGTAGCGATACCAAAATATATAAAAAAACAAACAAAAATAGTAAATAATATATGTCTTAAAATTTTAGATCCTTTTGTTAAAAAGGCTTATTATAGCACGCTTGAGTTTAATTTTTAAAAAATCAGCAAGCTAGGCCTGCTGATTTATCATTTTAGTTTAAGTAGTTTAGCAAGCTTAGTTGATTTATCTTAGCGCTTGCTTGAAGAGTAGCTTGATATGAGAGTGAAAGCTGTATAAATTTAAGATATGACTCTGCATAGTCTGCGTCTATGACGTCATTTTTAACGGTTAACACATTTACTTTCATTATCTCTGCGCGCTCTTTTGTCGATGTCAAAAGCTTGGTTTGAGAGCCGATCTTTGTAAGCTCTTTGTTCGCGTGGTCTATCAGGTGATCAAGCCTTTTTAGAGCGCCCTGCATGCCGGTATTTCGCGGATCGTGGTTCTCAGAGTCAGCTCTATAGTAGCCATTTCTAACAGCATATATCATATCGTCAAGGTCTTGAAAGACGCTAGTGCTTGGCTCATCGATCGTTAAAGCGTTATTTTCGTTAAAGCTAAAAACAGAGCCCTTTCCTTGAGCGTGACCAGCAACGCCAGCTGTATTCATACCAGTGCTATCTCCGTCAAATTTATCGCCATTTTTTGCGTCATACATAGTAACTTCGATGTTTGTGACTGATTTTGTCTTATCAGTTAGCACCATCCTGCCACGATCGTCTAAATTTACCTCTACCGCGCCCTTAGTCTTTGATAAGGCGTCTTTGTAGGCGTTGTAGTTTTGATCTCTTCTGACCTTTTCGATATCTGTGTCGAAATTTGCATTTTCTACGTTTTGAGGGTCAGGGATATTATCGCTTGCTGCCATCGCGACGATATCCATGAGCTGACGGTATGTGAAGTCGCTAGCATAGGTTCTGTAGCTGCCAAACTCATCTGAGTTATAGACTGTTAAATTTCTAGTTGGTGAGACCACGCCAGCAGTCGTTGTTGAAGTTATCTGAAACTGCACTGGGGTGTTTGTGCCGCCTGCTGTGCCCATTTTGACTTTGATATCATACATTGTGCCAGTGATCGACTTTACCTGCAGACCTATCTCTTGACCGTCGATATTAAAAAGTTCCCTCTTTCTAGCGTCAACATCTCTTGGGTATAAATTTCTATTGTAGCTCTCTTTTGTGCCAGAGACCTCGCTTAGCTTTGTCTGGTCGGTTGCGTATTCGCCAGTTTTTCTAGCAATTTGTGGTAAATTTGCCACTAGCTCGTTATCTTTTCGCTCAAATCTAACCTTGTCATAGTCAAATGCGTTTGTTAAATTTCCATCTTTATCAAGGTATTTGCTCTTTACAAATTCAGTTATATGAACCGTTTTTGGCACAGCATTTGCCATGTTTTCAAGCGCCTCTAGCGAATTTACAGTATCAAGTGCCGTGCTTGGGGCGATAGTATCACGATTGGCCGCAACAGAAGTAGCTGCAACCATGTGAAAGTCTATCGTTTGATTACCTTTTGTAAGGTCTTTTATATTAAATTGTCCGTCGTTATTTATGCTCACATCGACAACTTTTGTCGTCTTTGTGTTGCCAAATTCCATACCGATCTTCTCCATCAAACCAGACATCGACGTATCAGCACTCATCTTAAATTTACTTGTAAATGTCGTGCCGTCTGGCTTTTTACCCTGCATAAAGAAATATGTGTCAGGAAAATTTATATTTGAAGTATCCAAAAAGTCATAATCAGGCTCGATCGTGCCTTTATAAGAACCGTCACTGCCCACGACTGAGTCACTAGCGTAGTTTAGACCGATCATATTTTTTATCTTGCTATTTTCATTAAGATATTTTGGTGCATAAGAGATGTCGGTTCTAGTTTGATCAGCTAGCATCACGTTTGTTGTCAAAACTTTGTTGTAGTCGCCATCTTTTCCTAAAAATAGATCAAATCCCGGGATATTGTAAGGAAGCTCAACCTGCGCGCCGGCTGAAGTTTTCATATAGTCGCGGTTGCCTTGATATTTGCCTGAGCCATCGATCGGCTTAGTATCCACAGCACTTCCTGAGAATAAAAACTGCCCATTTATAGAGGTATTTGCGATATTTACAAGGTGGTTTTTGATGCCCTGAAGGTCGTTTGCCAAAGCTTCAAGAGAGGTTGTGCTATGCACGTCACTGGCTGCTTGAACGACTTTTGTTTTAAAATTTTCAAGCTGTTTTTCAAATTCTTTCAGCGCATTGTCCGTATTTTTTGCAAAATTTACTGACTTACCAGTAGCGTCTGCCACTTGAGTGAGAGTGGTCGCTTCATAATCAAGCCTCATCGCATCGTTATAAACCGCAGCACCGTCGTATGGATCTTGGATTTTAAGTCCGTTTGAGAGCTGCTGGTAGCTTTTATTTACGCCAACCATATTTTTTTGATAGTCGTGCAAAGTCTGACTAAAACGTAGTTGATTTGTAATTCTCATAATTTTTCCCTAAATTTTTATTCACTCTAAGCAAGAATAATTCCGCTTTGTGATATATCGGTGAAAATTTGATTTTTTTTAGTGCAAAAAAGTTTTATTGTATAATCTGCCAAAATTTACATATATAAAATAGGAAAGAAAATGGCGTTAAAAATCCTCTTCTCACCAAGCGAAAGCAAAATTTCTCTAAATACAAATGATAAATTTGATGGTAAAAATTTGATATTTTCTGAGCTTTTTAGCAAAAGGGCTGAAATTTTAAAACGATATGATGAGTTTTTAAAAAGTGCAAATTTAGACGAGATAAAAAAGCTTTTTGGACTAAAAGAGCTTGAGGATAGCGAGCAACTGCGAGAAAGCCTATCTAAAAAAGGTAGCATAAAAGCTATCTTAAGATATGACGGCGTTGCCTACAAGCACCTAAACTACCGCGGACTAAGCGTTGAGGCTCAAAAATATATAGATAATAATGTTTTGATATTTTCAAATTTATTTGGGCCAATTTTAGCAAAAGATAAGATAGCTGAATATAAACTAAAGCAAGGCGAAAAGCTAGCTAGCTTTGATATTTGTAAATTTTATGAGCAAAATTTTAGCAAGGCAGTCGATAGCTTTTTAGAAAATGATGAAATTTTAGATCTTAGAGCTAAATTTTATGAGAAATTTTATGTGGTAAAAAAAGAATTTACGACATTTTGCTTCTTAAAAAACAAAAAGATACTAAGCCACCATGCAAAAGCTTATAGAGGTGAGGTTTTACGCCAGATCGCAAATGCTAAAGTGACAAACAAAGATGAGCTAATGGCTCTAAATTTTGAAAATTTAAAGCTTGTAGATATGAAAAAGATAGGGCTAAAAAACGAGCTTACGTTTGAAATTTGCGAGTGAAAGTTCAAAATTTGGTCTTTTTTACTAAAAAAATGCAAAAAAAGAGCTAAATTTAGGGAAAAAGTATTGTATTTTTTTTTAAAAGAGTGTAGAATTGCCGCATAACTTCTTAAAAGGATGGTTCATGAAAAAAGCTGAATTTATTCAAGCGGTTGCCGACAAGGCTGGTCTTTCAAAAAAAGATACTCTAAAAGTTGTTGATGCTACTTTGGAGACAATCCAAGCGGTTCTTGAAAAAGGCGATACAATTAGCTTTATAGGCTTTGGTACTTTCGGTACTGCTGACAGAGCTGCAAGGAAAGCTAGAGTTCCTGGAACTAAGAAAGTAATCGACGTTCCTGCTAGCAAAGCAGTCAAATTCAAAGTTGGCAAAAAACTTAAAGAAGCAGTTGCTGCTGGTGCTGCTAAAAAAGGTAAAAAGAAATAATTTTCTTTTTCGGGGAGCAAGTCTCCCCTTTTTATTTCTTCTCACAAATCTAAAATTTCAATCATAACTTAGCCCGAGTGGTGAAACTGGTAGACGCGTCAGACTCAAAATCTGGTAAGGGCAACCTTGTGTCGGTTCGAGTCCGACCTCGGGCACCATATATCATTACAAGTAATTATTTTTTACAGAATAATAACAGAGTAAGAAATACTAATTCACTCACTGGAACACCTTTTGCTTTAAACTAGCTAGGAGGCAAACCATGAATGATATTAGCATCTTAAGCACAAATGTAAATTCATACACCAAGCAACAACACAAACAAGATAGATCTTTAAATTTTAGTAATCTTATAAAGCAAAGTGTCAAAGAAAAGAGTAACGAGCCAAGCCAAGAGCCAGCTAAATTTACTTATACCACTTCTTCTCAAAATAGTCTCATCTCTTTAAATTTCAGTGATCTTCAAGCTTATGGCTACACAGTAGATAAAGCTGGCTTTATGGGAGCTGATTTTAACAAAGCAGCAGGCTTGCCACAAGATTTTAAACTTCACAAAAGCACGCTTGATGAGATAGTTAGATACAACAACAAAACATATCTCTTCACACAAGATAGAAGCAAGGCTGCCTTTGAAAAGATAGACGTAGCTGATACCACAAAGCACTACTATAACCTTTTTAAAAGCATTGTGGGCGATGAAAAAGATAGATATAGCGAGGCTGATCTAGTAAATTTACCAAAAGGCTTTAGCTTGGATACTAACCAAAAAACCTTTGGTAAAAATGCAAATTTCTTAAAAGATGTGAGCCTAATATCTGTTACAAATGTATATAAAACATTTGATCAATTTAACGATGCAAAGAGCGTTAGAGATGAACTTAGAGGCTTTGGAGTAAGCCACGAGGTCTATGAGCTAAATTTTAGTAAAGAGCATCTTGACGCAATAGCCAGCGACGAATATACATTTAACCCTGATATGTTGGTATATCAAGCAGATGATACTTATAGCAATGCTGGTGTATTTGTGGGATTTTTAAAGAGTTTTAGCCCTATCGCTAGTGATAGTGGCGAGACAAAGCTTAGCGTAGAGGCAAGCTCTTACTCAAAGCTAATGAGCGAGCAAAGCTTGGCTGATGATATAGTGCCTCTTTCAAGACTTTTAAAAAATGAGAAGATGATCAAATTTATCTTAGAAGAGCTACTAAAGAGAAATTTACTCACTTCAAAAGATGGCAAAAGTGCGAGCGAGATAGTAGATAGTGTGCTAGCTCATGCCACAAAGCTTCAAAACGAGACAAAAGCTTAAATAGATAAATTTAAAAAGGTAGCTCTGTTTTATCCATCAAGCCATCTTATTTAAAATTTGCTTCTTGTCTATCTTTTGCATAAGCTCTAAGACATCTATGCCTCTTTTTTCTTTGAAATTTAAAAGCTCTCTTGCATAGAGAAATTTTTGATCCTTGTTTATATCATAGGTCTCATACTTCTTTTTAACCTGCATAGGTTTAAATTTCTTCTCGCTTTGTTCTTTGACAAAATTTGCATTGTATTCTTGTTCTTCTTTGTGTAGTTTGGCTAGAAATTCTTTATGCTCTTTTGTAGTTTTTTCTACA
The DNA here is from genome assembly GCF_015230015.1 of Campylobacter concisus. Classification (GTDB taxonomy): domain Bacteria; phylum Campylobacterota; class Campylobacteria; order Campylobacterales; family Campylobacteraceae; genus Campylobacter_A; species Campylobacter_A concisus_AF. Next base: position 14,225 of record NZ_JAAKZC010000010.1, read on the forward strand.
TCTTCTCTATAAAGCTTCTTAAACTCTTCTATGCTTAGATCCGCTCTAGCAAACAATCTAGCACCATCATTACTCATCATTGTATCTTCAGGAAACGAGTTCATAAAATCTTCTAGCTCAGCCTCTTGTTCTGCTGTGCCGATACCAACCATCAGTCCAGAAATTGTTGGCTTGCCATCTACTGAGTTAGAAAGCAACCAGTCCATGTGCCCTTGCAAGACACTAATCTCAAGCTCTTCCATCTTTTCTGGATATTTTGCTATCAACGCACGTCTTTGCTCGATAGTAAAATCATATTTCTTAGAAAGCATAGTGTCTATCTTATTTATAGCATCCGTTATCCAGTTATCTTTACTTTCATCTATATCAATAAATTCTGGCAATACTTCTACAAGGGGTTTATGCATTAGTTTATCTATTAAAGCCTTTTCTTGCTCATTTGACATTTTTGCATTTTCTTTTTGGATAGTGCTTTCTTGTATCGGTGTGTTGCTAAGTCCGTTTATGCTAGTTATCATTTCAGCTCCCCTTATGCTGTTTTATCCACTTTAAACTTTGCTACTTTTTCTAAAATCTCAAACATACTCTTGCCACTATCAAATTCACTCTTTATAAATTTATATATCTCTTTAAATCTCTCATCAGCTTCAAGCTTATAGGTTTGAGATTTTTTAGTAACTTGTATAGGTGTAAATTTCTTCTCTTTTTTATCTTCTTCGTTTTGTGTTTCAAGATCGTTGATAGAATTTATAGTCTCTTTTGCTAGCTCATCGTCAAGCTCTAAACCAAAGCGCTCATTTAGTGCAAATTTAGCCCATTTGCCTTTAAACTCATCAACACTCATATCGCTATCAAGTAGTTCAGCTGTCTTACTACCGCCAAAAGCTATAAAAGAGAGGATTTTTTTATTTGCAAACTGATCTATAAAATCATCAACGCTAAGCTTTTTACTACTTAATGGATCTTTAAAAATCCCCTTTGGCTCAAATGCTGGATTTCTCTCAAGCCCTAAAACACCGCTATCATCTATAAATTTCTTTAGCTCATCTATCTCATCTTTTGAAAAAGCGTCGTCATAGCCCATTAGCTTGCCAAGTATGCTTACTCTTGGCTCTCCTTCACCTTTTACAAATCCAGTGAGTGAGTGATCATATCTATCGTATTCTCTTGCCCTTTCTTTATCATCTAGCCTTGCATACTTAGTAAATGTCATACCATGACCCATATCGTTACTAAGTATCTCGTTTATATCGTTAAATTTAAAGCCCATCTCTCTTACTATGTTCTCTCTTGAGAGATAGTTAGAGGTTGAAAGATTATTAGAAATTTGCATTTTACTATCCTTAGTTTTTATGATCACCAAAGGTTACATCAAATTTCGTCTTTTTTGTAAAAAAGTTTATATAAGTATTTATTTGTAAATTAGGCTTTTCTTCAAAAAACAGCTAGAAATTGGTAAAAACAGACAAATTTTACACAATCATCACTGCAGCTACGGCAAATCCGCCGTCGTGAGTTATACTAAGGCTTGCTTCTTTGATATTAAAGCTTGTATAAATTCTTGGGCTAAATTTTATCTTTGGTGCGTTTTTTGCATCTTTACTGAGCATAATGTCTAAAAAGCCACACTCCTTGCTGATGCCCACACCAAGGGCTTTGCTAGCTGCTTCTTTGGCCGCCCAAAATCCAGCCAAAGTCGCATCATTTTTTGCTAGCGCGATCTCGCTATCACTTAAAAATCTCTTTAAAAAAAGCTCGCCGTGACGAGCCTTAAGTCTTGAAATCCTATCTATCTTAACGATATCGATGCCTATCATTGCACCACAAAATCAGTAAAAAATATGTTTTTGATGTAGCCATCATTTAGCACTTCATTTAGCTTACCGACGATCTCGTCTTTTAGCCTATCCTTGCCCTTTGCAGTGCTTACTTCTTCGTAAGTTTTAGAAGAGAGCGTTCTTATGATGATATCTCTTAAAAGTGCCTTTTTCTTATCAAGCTCGGCTGTTAGTAGCTCGTCGCTTTGCTCTAGATCGATCTTAGTTTTAAGAAATCTCGAGCCATTTTCACTAAGTAAATTTACGACAAACTGATCGAGCGGATATATCGGTCCCATGTTCGAATAGTCGTTGCCACCGCGTTTTGCTTTGTTTTGAGCGGGTGCTGGTTGAGTTTGAGTCTGAGCTGGTGTTTGCGCCATATTTGCCTCTTTTGGCTCGTCAGAACTAAGCATCAAAAACGCCACTAGCCCTCCGATAACTAGCAATAAAACAAATATCGCGATGATGATTATCATCAAAGCGCCATTGCCACCTTTTTTTGCTTTTTTCTCTTCAACTTCTTCAGCCATCTTTCCTCCTTTAAGTTTTGGCTATAATTATACAAAAAATTCACAAAAATGAGAAAAGATGATACATAAAACCAACGCCGCTAGGCTTTTAGACAAGCTAAAAATAGAGTATGAGATATTAGAATACGAAGTCGATCTAAACGATCTTTCAGCCGTTCACGTAGCAGCTAGCACCAAGCAAGATATAAAGCAAATTTATAAGACAATCGTCTGCCAGTGCGAGCCTAAAAATTTTGTCGTTGCTTGCTTGCAAGGCGATCTGGAGCTTGATCTAAAAGCACTTGCTCATGCGTGTGGAGCCAAACGCTGCGAGCTTATAAATTTAAAAGACCTAGAAAAGATCACCGGCTACATCAGAGGCGGCTGCTCGCCACTTGCTATGAAAAAGCACTTTGCGACTTTCATCGATGAGCGAGCAAAAGAGCAAGAGTACGTGCTAGTAAGCGCTGGAGTAAGAGGCAAGCAGATAAAGATAGCTCCAAATGACCTTTTGAAGGCTTGTGAGGCGGATTACGCTGATATCGTCAGACTAGCCCTTTAAAAACTCTATAAATTTAAACTTCTCGCCTAAAAACTCAGGCGAGAGTAGAAATTTCGCCTGTTTGGTGACATTTTCATAGGCTTGTTTGCTCCCCTTTTCAAGCACTAAAGATAAAATTTCATCCACGCCAAAGTCGCAAACCAAAGCTTCATTTTGCTTTTTAAATTTGACCATTTTAAAGCCAGCCAGAGAGAAAGCCTCTTTTACCTGCTTAAAACAAAGGCTATAAGTTAGATCTGAGCTTTTAAAATATGGCTCTAGGTTTGAAATTTCAAACAAAGAAAAAACTTGATGATCTTTAAAAACTCTTAGACTAAATTCATTTTTTGGCTCAAATTCGCCGTAGTCAAAGCTTAAAAATCTAACCTTTTTAGCCGCATTTGCAAGCTGAAGCGCAAATTTAGAGTAGCTGGTTGAAATTTCACCCTTTTTTATGCCAAATTTCTTTGCTAAATTTAGTAAATTTTGATCTGCCTTTTGCCAGTAAAATTTTAGGTCACTATTCACAAAAAGCATATTTTCCCCCTCTATCACCTCGCAGCTAAATGCGTCAAACAGCTCATTTGATATGACAAAAATTTCATCAAACGAGCACTCACCTAAATTTTCATAGTGTTTTATTTTTACTTCGTTGCCAAAGCGATTTTTAAAGGTTTCAAGCTGTTTTTTGCGTAAAATTTCATGAGGTTCGATGATGATAAACTCTAAATTTGGCAAAATTTCTGGCTCAAGTGTAAAAACACCTTGTGCGAAGTCAGCCAGCATATCGCCTGAGTTTGCGCCGATCTCCACGACCTTGCAAGAGCTAGAAATTTCGCCATTTTTAAGTAGCTTTATAAAGTAGTTTGCAAGGCAGGCGCCAAAGAGGTAGCCAACGCTTACATTTGTGTAAAAATCGCCCTTTTTGCCGATATCCACGCCAAATTTATAGTAGTTTTCATTGACCCAAATATCAAAAAACTCGCTAAATTTCATAGATCAGGCAGCTTCCAGCCTCTATAAAATGCAAACATCCTCACCGTGATGCCAAATGCGAGCAAGAGCATAGTAAAAAATATGTTACTAAGACCTAAATGATAGAGTATAAAGTAGGCAAGCCCCACGCCAAGGCTTATCGTGCCGTAAAGTCCGGTGCGTAAAAACCACGGGACTTCATTTAGCAAGATATCTCTTAAGATACCGCCGCCAACGCCGTTAAAAAAGGCGATCATCATGACGCCAAAGATGTTGTAACTATACTCGATCGCCACCATCGCACCAACGATAGAAAAGCAGATAACGTCGATCGCGTCGGCAAAGATAAAGACAAATTTCTTCTCCAAACCATCTCTTTTTATATGTAAATTTGTGATCCTAGATACAACAAGCATAAAGATGACGACGCTTACTGGCATGTAGTGAGTGAATGAATAAACCGCCCTACCAACGAGCATATCACGCATGATACCGCCTCCAAGTGCGGTCAAAAATGCGGACAAAAAGACGCCAAGCCAGTCGCACTCCCTCTTTACTGCAAATAAAAAGCCACTAAGCGCAGCTGATGCGATACCAACGTATTCTACAAAAAGTATTAAGCTCATATTTTTTCCTTAAAAATGGGCATTTTATAATGAAATCTCATAAAATTTCATTAATAAATTTTTAAATAATAGTTTATTTTAGGCTATAATAACAAAAATTTTAAATAAGGAAATTTGATGAAAAAAATTCTAACTTTACTCTTTTTGATCGGCTCATTTTTCACGCTAAATTTAGAGGCCGACGTCATCCAAAATCAAAAATTAAAAAATGCGATAAACATTTTAAACGCTTTTGGCACTAGAAATTTAAAACCAAATACTAAATTTACAGGCATCAAAGCCATCGCTATCATCCCAGACGTAACAAAAGCAGGTGCGATCATCACTGGCTCAAAAGCCAGAGGTGTATTTATCGCTAAAAACGACGATGGCGAATGGTCAAGTCCGTTTTTTGTAAATTACACATCTGGCAGCATCGGACTTCAGCTAGGATATAGCTCGGCTGATATGATCATTTTGTTTAAAAACTCAGAAGCCTACGCAAGCTTGTTTAACGCAAAAGATACGATCAGTCTAAAAGCAGAAGCAACTGGTGGCGTTGGCAACGAAGTAGCGATAGCTAGTGATTTGCCTGAAATTTCAGCATTTGTCGAGGAGCGTGGCAAGACAAGTGGAGCTTTCGTGGGCGTTAGCTTAGATGTGGCAAGACTTAAGATAAACGCACAAGATACAAACGACTACTATGAGAGAATGTATGACTTTGAAGATATCTACAACAACAGCCCAAAAGCTAGCAAATACACAATCAAATTTAAAGAGATAATCTCAAAATACTTCTTATAATAACCTCATGTCTTGGCTCTTTTAGAAGAGTCAAGCTCTCTTTTTTATATTTTAAAGATTTTAGAAATTTAGTTTATAAATTTAGAAAGATTATGGCTTAGCCTTTTGCTAAACCATAAATAGTGATACAAAGCGTTTTTTAGGGATTGGAGAAAATTGAGTCATATATTCAAACGCCTCTTCGTAGTCGCCGTCAGTGTATTGCGCGACTTGCTCGATAAGCTCATAAAGCTCTTCGTCATCCATCGAGTCAAAGCTGCCTCTATTTTCCAAAACCTCTAACAAAACGGCGTCTAATTCTAGCTCGTCGTAAGTCATTTCGTTCCTTAATTCTGATTTAAAAAATGCGAAACTATACCAAAAGAAGCTTATAAAATACTTTACTTTAAATTCGTAAGAAATTTTATGCATTTTTTAGTAGAAAAGTTGTAAAATCTTTACATTCATTATCAATTTGATAGGGATTTTGTGGAAGACTTTGAACTATTTTACAAGCATTTTAACGAGTTTTTAAAAGCTTTTGATCAAAAAGGCTCTGAGATAAAAGAGCAAATTTTGCGTGTGCTTTTTGCTAGCAAGTCGCATCTAAGTGCTCAAGAAATTTGCCAAAAAATTTATGAAACTTACAAAAATGAAATTTCAATGACTTCTATATATACCTTTTTAAATTTTCTTGAAGAGCACCATCTAGCAAATAGTTTTGAGCAAAATGGTGTTAAAAACTATGAGCTAAATTTAAAATCCTCTCACGATCATCTAATCTGCGAAATTTGCGGAAAGGTGGTTGATTTTGAAGATGAGATGATAGAGCAAAGGCAGGAGCAAATTTGTAGCCAAAGTTCATTTAGCGCAGAGTCTCACAAGATGATACTTTATGGAATTTGTAGTGATTGCCAAGCAAAAAATGGGGTTTAAATTTATCATTTCATTTTGCTTTTTGATAATGAAAGACAAAAAAATTTCAGATTTGTTTAAGTTACATAATAGATAATATGCCATCAACTAAAAGGAAACAAATGGATATAAAAACACAAACTTTAGCACAAGTTGCAAGCTATTTTTCGATGATAGCTCACACAAATGGCAGACTAAGAGTAAGGGTTAGCCCAAAGATAAAGGAGCTAAGCAGCAGCGTAAATTTAGCCAGTTTAGATGATATGATCGCTCAGATAAATGGCATAAAAAATGTTAAATTTAACAAGATAATCGGCTCTGTAACGATCGAATACGACCACGAAATTTTCCCTAAAAATCTCTGGGAGGATCTCTTAAAAGGTCAAAATTTAGAAGAAATTTCAGCTAAAGTAAATGAAGTAGCAAGAGAAGTAAAGTATGCTTAATGAGCTTTTAAACGCCTCTTATACGAGCGAAAAAAACGCACTTAGGCTATATGAAAGCCTAGCTTCATTTGGCGAAGTATTTGATCAAATCGCAAGCGTGAGAAAAAACGCGACCATCTTGATAAAAAAATTTGCAAGCGCGCATAAGTATGAGCTTGTTTGTGAAAATGAAGCTATCTTTTTGCCGGCAAAAAATAAAGAAGATGCGCTGATAGAAGCGCTAAACTATGAAAATGAGCTAAACAAAATGTATGAAAAATTTTGTGAAAGCTTAGATGATGAGGAGTTAAAAGATCTATTTTTTAGACTTTGGGCTACTTCAAATAACGAATACATAGCCTCTTTAAAGCACTGCTTAAAAGAAATTTATAGTGGAGTTGGGGAAAAAAATGAGCTAAATTTAAATGAAATTTCACAAAATTTTGAGCAAAATGGCATAACAAATATTTTAGAGAGCTATCAAAATGACTTTAATGAGATAACTAAAAGCTTGCAAAATATCGCAAGTGGCAAGGCTGATAAAAGTGAGTTAGCAAAGATAACCAATAATCCAAATTTCTCGTTTTTTAGCGGGCTTGCACTTGGGGCATTAGGCATTTCAGTAGTTAGTAAAAATTTAAATAAGGATGAAGAAGATGAATAATTTACAAAATCAAACAAAGAAAGGATTTAAAATGGCATTACCATTTTTAGCAGGTTTAGCAGTAGGCGGTTTGGCAGTAGTTGCTTGGAGTAAAAGAGATAAGATCAAAGAGTGCGCAAAAGACGGCCTAGACAAAGGCAAAGAGGCTGCAAAAGATCTTTACAAAAAAGGCAAAAACGTCGCAAAAGACGCAAAAGACTTCATGGTAAAAGAAGAGAAAAAAGCAAAACGTGGCGCTAAAAAAGTAGAAAAAGAGGCTGAAAAAGTGGTTAAAAAAACAAGAAAACCACGCACTAAAAAGCCAGCAGCTCCAAAAGCTATCACACCAAACGATATAGCTTAAGGATAGAGAATGCAAGAAAATAATCTTTTTACGCTTTCAAACACAAGGCTTCCGTTTGATCACTTCATCAGCGGAGCCTTAATCGCTGGCATGGGTGCGGCTGCACTTGGCTTTAACGACTATCTAAACAACAGAGCAACTAAAAAAGATGTCGCTAAGAAGATAGTAAAATATGCTGTAACTGGCGGTTTTGTAGGTGCTGTTGGCATTCACGCTTCAAATTTGATAGCGCAAAAAAAATATCTAAACGCAGCAGCTTTCACAGCAGCTGGCATCGGCGGTCTTTTGATAGCTGAAGAACTAATAAAATTGGAGAGCAAATAATGAATAACCCTTATATCAATGAAGAAAACGCAAATGACGCAGCAGCAACTCAGCCAAGTGCAGTTGATAATGCGATAAATAATGCAGCTCAAAATTTACCATTTGTACCTGAAAATTTTAACGCAGCTGGCTTTGTAAAAGGCCTACTTTTAGGCGGCATAGCAGCTTATGTGCTAACTAATCCAAAAGCACAAGAGTGCGTATTTAAAGCGATCATCAAAGGTGGCGAGCTAATAAACGCTGGCATAGAAGAACTAAAAGAGCGTTTTGAAGATGTCAAAGCAGAACTTGACTCACAAAAATAAGGTCACTCTAGCTCACAAGAGCAAAAATAGAGCGAGGTTTATTTGCGAGAGCCTAAACGCTAGAAGCGATGTCAGCGCCATCGAGGCTGCGATCTCAGAGCGAACCGATGCAAAAAGCGTGCGCGTAAACAAATACGCAAAAAGCATCGTTGTCGAGTTTGATAAGAGCTATGAGAAAATTTTAGATTTTATAAAGAGCTATGATTTTCCAACCAAGCCAAAAGATGAGAGCCTACCTAGCAAAGCAAATATCTACAAAGCTGCTGCTGCACTTGGTGTAACGCCATTTATGAGTAATAAAACTCTAAAATCAGCCGTGACTCTTTACGCCACAGCTCCAAATTTAATAGAAGGCGCAAAAGAGCTAAGGCACGAGGGCGTCACATCAAAAGTGCTTGAAGCAACTGCTATTGGCACAAGCCTTGCAATGGGCGACCACCTAGCTGCAAATAGCACAAATTTGATGATAAATATCGGCGAATATATGGAAGAAAGTGCTAGCCACAGAAGTGATGATCTAATAAAAGAGCTAGCCAAACCAAACATCGAAGAGGTATGGGTCGAGCGAAATTTAAACGGTGAAAAGACGCTTGAAAAGGTAAAAACCGAAAATTTAAAAAAGGGCGACATCGTTGTCGTGGGAGCTGGCGAGACGATAGGCGTTGATGGCTACATCGTCGAGGGTAATGCTGATGTCAATCAAGTCTCAATGACTGGAGAAGCCGAGCCTGTGGCAAAAGCTAGAGGCGACCGCGTCATAAGTGGCACTGTTGTTGATGAAGGTAGGATCAAAATTTGGGCTGAAAACGTAGGTAGCGACACCGCAACCGCAAGAATCAAAGAGTACATCCAAACTTCACTTAATGAAAAATCAGCCATCGGCGTAAAAGCTCTAAAACTAGCTGATAAACTTGTGCCAGTCACGCTCTCTCTTGCTGGGCTTTCGTATGTTATAAATAAAAATATGAACAGCGTTGCTAGCGTGCTTCAGGCTGATTACTCTTGCGCACTTAAGCTTGCTACGCCAGTTGCGTTTAAGTCAAGCATCTCGAAAGCCGGCAGAAACGGCATCCTTATAAAAGGTGCAAAGGCGATCGAGGCTCTAAGCTCGGTTGATACCTTTGTCTTTGACAAAACCGGCACTCTAACTCACGGACGCCTAAGCGTGGTTGAAATTTACTCTTTTAAAGATGGCTTTTCAGAGGCTGATATCTTAAATTTAACAGCAAGTGCCGAGGAGCACTACTTCCACCCAGTAGCTGAAGCGATAGTTGAGGCTGCAAACAAGCGTGGATTTAGCCACATTCACCACGATGAGGTCGAATTTATCGTGGCTCACGGTGTAAAAACAGCGATGCACGGCAAAGAGGTGGTTATCGGCAGTAGGCACTTCTTAGAAGATGATGAGATGATAAACTTTAAAGCTCACGAAACACTCATAAATAAGGCATTGCAAAGCGGTCTAACCTTGCTTTACGTGGGATACGACAAAGAGCTTGTTGGCGTCATAGCCATGAAAGATGATATGAGAGCAAACGCTAAAGATATGGTGGCAAAACTACGAAATCTTGGCGTAAAAGAGATAGTTATGCTAAGTGGCGACATCAAGAGCAAGGCTGAAGAGGTAGCGCGCGAGCTTGGACTTGATAGAGTCTATGCTGAGTGCTTACCAACGGACAAAGCAGCGATCATCGAAGAGCTAAAAAATGAAGGCAAAAAGGTCGCCTTTGTCGGAGATGGCATAAATGACGCGCCAAGTCTAACAAAAGCAAATGTTGGCATAAGCATGCACAAAGGTGCAGATATCGCTAAAGCAACGGCTGATATAAGCCTTTTAAAAGACGACATCATGAGCGTGGCGCTTGCAAAAGAGCTCGCAAATAAGACGATGAAGCTAATAAGCTCAAATTTCCGCTCAACCGTTGGCGTAAATACAGCCATACTAAGTGCCGCAACGCTTGGCATGCTAAATCCAATAGCAACTGCTATGCTTCACAATGGCACGACGATCTGGCTTCTGCTCAACTCAATGAAGGGCGTGAAGATCAAGTCAAAATAAATTTGAAAGGATAGATGGTGTTTGAGAATTTCTTAAACTTTTTAAACGGCAAAATGGATGTAGCCAACGACTTTTTATATGGATATTTTTTGGTTATCATCCTTGTAGCTTCAGGAATTTACTTTAGCTATCTTACCCGTTTTGTGCAGTTTAGGATGTTCTTTGAAGCTTGCAGAGTTCTGGTAGAAAAAAAGGACAAGTATAACAAGCACCATCTAACGCCATTTCAAGCGCTGATGATCTCGACTGCTTCACGCGTTGGTATCGGCAACATCGCTGGAATTTCAGCGGCTATCGTCGCAGGTGGCCCTGGAGCACTTTTTTGGATGTGTTTGATGGCGTTTTTAGGCTCAGCTTCAGCCTTTATTGAGAGTACTCTAGCTCAAATTTATAAGACCAAAGATGTTTTTGGCTTTAAAGGCGGTCCAGCTTACTACATCAAAAATGGGCTTGGTATAAAGTGGCTTGGCTCTTTGTTTGCCATCATCCTCATCATCACCTATGCTTACGGCTTTAATGGGCTTCAAAGCTACACCATGACCTCTGCCTTTGAAATTTACTACGACCAAGCAGGCAGCAACGTGAGCTTTTCACAAAGTGGCTTGCCTATTGGCATCGGACTTATCCTTACAGCATTTACGGCTGTGATGTTTTTTAGCAAGAGCCACGTCATCGGCAAAGTTAGCTCATATATCGTGCCTTTTATGGCTCTTACTTATATCTTGCTAGCCCTCATCGCGATCGTTTTAAATTTCAAAGAAATTCCAGCCGTTATCAAGATGATCATAGAAAGTGCATTTGATTTTAAAGCGATATTTGGCGGTTTTGCTGGAAGCGTGATCGTGATAGGCATAAAAAGAGGACTTTTTTCAAATGAAGCTGGCATGGGTTCAGCGCCAAATGCAGCGGCTGCGGCGCACACAAGCCACCCAGTCAAGCAAGGCCTAGTGCAAGCAATGGCGGTCTTTATCGATATGACGATATGTATCGCTTCTGGTATGATCGTGCTTTTTTCTCAGGCATATCTTACAAAACAAACTGGCGTAAGTGGCGAAGTGCTAACCGCCCTACCTCTCGTTCAAGCAGCGATGAAAGAGTATTTTGGCGACTTTGGGCTACACTTTACGACCCTTGCAGTAGTGCTATTTGCCATCACTTCACTCATCGGCAATTACTACTACGCCCAGGCAAATATGAAATTTCTAACTAAGAGTAAAAATTTAACGCTAGCATTTAAGATCACAGCAGTGATTATGATATTTATAGGCGCTCAGATGAATCTAAAGCTCGCTTGGAACATCGCTGATATCACGATGGCGGCTATGGCTACGATAAATATCATCGCCATTTTCTTATTATCAAAAGTGGTGATAATAGCGATAAAAGACTACGAAGCTCAAAGAAAAGCTGGTAAAAACCCAGAATTTGACCCAGAGAGCCTAGGCATCAAAAACACAAGCTGCTGGAGCAAAAACTAAAGGAGAAAATTTGGGAAAAGATATAAAGATAAGCGGCAAACTACTAGATCTAAATATCCATAGACAAGTAGCGAAGGTTGGCATGAGCATCACTTTGGCATCTGTTTGCCTAAGCGCACTTTTTATGAAAAATAGATCTGTTAAAAAAATCCACGTAGTTTCTGGCATCGCATTTACATGCTTTGCCCTTTACCACGCTGGACTTTACGATAACGGCATCTTTAAAAAGATGATCGTAAAAGCAAAAACCGCTTCAAAAAAGGCATAAAATGAGACTAAGCGACGCTGAAATTTTAGACTACATAAACGAGGACCTACCCTACTTTGACCTCACAACGTCGCTTCAAAGTATTGATAAAAAAGCCTCACTTGAAATTTACTCGCGTGATGAAATTTGCGTAAGCTGTGTAGATGTGGCAGCGAGTGTGGCGAGGCTACTTGGGTGTGAGAGTGAAATTTTCGTGCAAAACTCTCAAATTTGCAAGGCTGGCGATGTTATCATAAAAATTTATGGTGGCTACGAAGATGTGCATAAGGCTTGGAAACTAGCCCAAGTCGCACTAGAATACGCCAGCGCCATCGCAACCTACACAAACAAAATGGTAAAAGCTGTAAAAAGCGTCAATGAAAAATGCGAGATTTTAGCAACCAGAAAGAGCTTCCCATTTGCAAAGAAATTTTGCGTAAAAGCCGTGCTTGAAGGTGGTGGTGGCATGCACAGGCTGGGGCTTAGCGACAGCGTTCTTTTCTTTAAAAATCACATAAAAGCCTACGCTAGCTTTGATGAATTTATCTCACATTTGCCAGAATTTAAAGCCAGAATGGTCGAGCGAAAGATCTGTGTCGAGGCTGAAATTTTAGAAGAAGCAAGCAAGCTTTTAAAGGCAAAATGCGACGTCGTGCAGTGTGACAAATTTAGCCCAGAGCTTATCAAAAACGTGCTAGCTTTAAGAGATGAAATTTCACCAAATACCATGATCCTAGCAGCTGGCGGTGTAAATTTAGCAAATGCAAAAGAATTTGCAAATGCTGATGCGATAGTCACTTCTGCAATGTATTCAAAAGGCGCTGCTGACATCAGCGCAAGACTTGAAATTTTGTAAAATTTTACAAATAAAAATACATATAATCTATATATCAAACAAGTTTTTATCAAATTTTATAATTCCGCATAATACCTTAGCAAGTATCAAGCAAATTTTAAAATTTGACAGAGTTTTTTATACGCATGCAGTGCGTCAGCACTATTGCATGCCACCTTGAACGTTGTCGGGGTTGGGGGATTGTTAAGGGGGAAGGGAGCGACTTCGTAATTCAAGCCTCTTCCCCCTTAACAATAAAATTTATAATTATGTCGCACAGTTGCGAGCCTGCGAAGCAAAATTCAAGTCCCCTTGTCTCCCCTTTTTGATAAAGCAAATTTAGAAATTTAATTAAGCTGTCTTTGCAAATTTTAAAACTTTACTCACTCGCCTTAGCAACTTACTAAATTTAGAAGCGTGATATGCTCGCTCATGAAATTTTAAAATTTGCTTGAATTTTCTTGAGTATTAAATTTAAAGTTTAAAGCAGAAAAACAAGTAGCCTAAATTCACATAGCCCTCTAATGCTTCAAAGAGCTATGCTTTGTATTGTGCTTGGGTTTGTTTGTTAAAACCTCTTCTTCCTAACCTCTTCAACTATAGCTTTAGCCATCTCATCTACTTCTGATGTTACTTCGTTTGCTTGGTTAGCAATTACAACGTTTTCTTTTGTTAGGTGATCTATTTGAGCAACTGATTGATTTATCATATTTATGCCTTCACTTTGCTCTTTTATAGATTCACTCATCTCATTTATTGATTGAGCTAATACATTTGTATTTGCTTCTATCTCACCAAGTGATTTTTGAGTTCTTTCAGCTAGTTTTCTAACTTCATCAGCAACAACTGCAAATCCTCTGCCATGTTCTCCTGCTCTTGCTGCTTCTATAGCAGCATTAAGTGCTAGAAGATTTGTTTGATCTGCTATATCTCTAATGATAGTTATGATGTTTTTAATCTCATCACTTTGTCTTATAACATCAGCTGTCTTTTGAGAGATGGCATTCATTGAGCTAGACATTTGCTCAACTGCAGCTGCACTTTCTTGTAAGCTATTTGCTTGAGTGTTTGCTGAGCTTGCTACTTTTGATACTGAGCTAGCTAGAAGTTTGGCTTTTTTTTCTAGGACTTGAGCTTGGTTTAGATTGTCATTTAGCATTTTAGATATCTCTATGCCAAGGGAGTTTATACCACTTGCTATCTTACCATCATCATCAAGTCTTTTTGTAAAGTCTTGGTTTTTATAAGTGTTTAGTAGATCAAGTACATCTTTACCATTACAAGAGATTGCATTTTTAAGAGCAAGTTGTAGATCTTTAAATGTGCTTTTTAGTTGATTTAGAGCTGGGTTGTTTGTATCAGCTTCTAGGCTTGCTTCATAGTTGCCATCTTTTATCTCATTTACAAAGGTGTTGGCTTTTTGGATGAAGGTGTTCTCATGCTCTTTTGCCGTCTGTATAACCTCTATATTTTCATTTATAAGTGACGACATGATACAAATTTCATCTTTGCCTTTTAAGCTTAAAAGTTTGGCAGAATTTGTTTTGTTGTTTAGATATAAGAAAAACTCACTTAGTCCATTTTTAACGCTATTGATACCCGAAATGATATTTTTACCAACAACAAGCGAGATAAGCACGAGTGCTACGATAAAACAGGCAAGCATGATAGCCATAAATAGCACAAGGTTGCTGGCCTCGTCTTTGTCGTGTGTGGCTAGCTCTTTCATATCATTTAGCAAGTAAAGCTCGTAGTTTCTGAGGCTATCGATCAAATTTGTTATAGTTTTAAACCAGCTAGCCGCCTCGATCTTTCTGGCTGTCTCTTCTGGGCTCGCAATAGCATCTTTGATGATCTCATCTATTTGCTTAAATTCGTTGCTTTGCAAGATATCTTTTTGCAGGCTGTCTGCGTATTTGCCGCTATTAAATTTGACATAGTCGTTTAAAAGCATTTTGATGTTTGCGTCGTGAGAGATCAAATTTACATATGTGTTTTTGTCGATCTCATCTTTGATAAAGGCGACGTTCATTATCGCTCTTGTGATGCCGTAGTACTCTTTGATCTTTGAAATGCTAAAAATCCTAGCCACATCATCTTTTATAGCTGGCTTGGCGTCTTTTGAGAGAGAATTTAAAAAGACAAGCGTGTTTTCTATCATACCGCTATATTCGCCAAGGAGGTTAAATTTCTCTTTTTTATCGACCTTTGCCCTTATGCCACTAAGTACTCTTAGCACCTCATCTTTGTTTGAGAGCTCTTTCACGATCCCATCGACCTTTGCTCTTTGCTCTTTTAAATTTTTCTCAGAGTCTTTGCCGTTTGCCATGAAAGCTGCGCTATAACCACGCTCTTTTTGAAGCTCATGGATAAATTCGCCCTGCTTTATGATATCTTCGCTCATTGAAAGGTTTGAAATAGCTTCACTTCTGCTATTTAAAACGCCTTTTAAGATGTAAGCACTAGTCACGCTTAGACAAAGCAAACTCACAAAAACGATGAGTAATATTTTAGATTTTATACTTAGATTATTCATTTTATTTTTCTATCCCTCAATCAAAAACCACTATCCAGTGGCATTTTTTGGTATTTTGGTGCGGATTGTATAATTTTTATTATTAAATAAAACTTGAAACCAGAAATTACCTTTAAGCAATATTTAATAAATTTTGGCTTGCAAATGCCGTATTTTAGGGATTTTGTCTAATTATTAATTATAAATAAATAATAAAAATTAATCAAAATTATTTAATTTGTTTCATAAATTTGTCAAATTTTATATAAAAAGCAGGAGATCACTCCCCTGCTTTGAAATTATTTAGAAAATTTTGGCTCAGAAAATGCTGTAAGTTTTGGTGCTTCATCGCCTTGATATTTTCTGATATTTACAAGAGCCGTGTGGCTGATGTTGCCGTTTGCTAGCTTACTCGTTGGGATATCTATGGTTAGCACGTTTGCAGAGCCGTTTTTGCAGATGCCGCTATCAAAGCCGTCATACCAAGCGCCCTCAGCTAGTTTTACAACGCCCTCTTTGATGTTTTTAGTGACATGAGCACCTGCCAAAACCTCGCCACGAGCGTTAAATACACACACCAAATCGCCTGTTTTTACGCCAAGCTCTTTTGCGTCATTTTCATTTATCCACACTGGCTCGCGGTTAGCGATAGCATACTTCTCACGAAGTGAAGTTTGGCTTAGCTGTGAGTGCAAGCGGTCAGTTGGGTGAGAGCTTATCATGTGGTATTTCGCAGGTTTGTCTTTCATGCCTAGCCACTCGATCGGCTCAAACCAAGTTGGATGCGCCTTGCAGTCATCATAGCCCATTTTCTCGATCGTATCTGAGTAAATTTCGATAAGACCGCTAGGCGTTCCAAGAGCGTTTAGCACAGGATCTTCTCTAAATTCGCCAAGTCTTACCCAGTTATCACTATCTTGAGATGAGGCAAATGTGACTGGTTTGTTTTCATTCCAAAACTCTTCAAATGGCTTCATATCGCTTGCAAGCTCAGGGACGGCCTTTACTTGAGCGTAGGCTGCGTCGTAGTACTCTTTGATCCAGTCAAATTCGTCTTTGCCGTTATCTGTGTAGGCGATAGCTAAATTTTTAGCATAAGCCTTACAAAGGTCAGTGAAAATTTGATAGTCATCTTTTGCCTCGCGGTATTTTTCAACGACTTGTTTCATTGGCACGATGTTCATGTTTGAGTAGTCGCCTGTCATCGTGATGTCGTTTCTCTCATACTCTGTTGTGACTGGAAAGACGATATCAGCCATTTTTGCTGTCGGTGTCCAGTAAGCTTCGTGAACGACAACCGTTCTAGGCTTTCTCCACGCTTTTAAATTTGTATTAGTATCTTGGTGATGCACAAGCGGGTTGCCGCCGACCCAGTAGATAAAGTCGATATCTGGGTAGGTGATCTTTTTGCCGTCGTGATCGATCACTTTGCCAGGGTGAAGCAACGCATCAGCGATACGAGCTACTGGGAAAGCGTAGTCAGTTGCTTTTTGTAGCCAGCTTTGACCTGTACCTGCTACTGCGGCTGCTTTTGCGACGAAGCGACCGTGTTTGTCAAATTCGCCCGTATCAGTGCCGATAAACTCGCCTTTTTCGTTAAATTTACCCACACTTGCGCTATTTACACCGCCGATGACTGCGCCTTTGCATGTTGGTGCGCCGCCGTTTGAGTAGTGGTAGCTTAAGCCAAAGCCTCCACCAGGAAGTCCAATCTGACCGATCATCGCAGCTAGCGTTACCATCGCCCAGTGTGGTTGCTCGCCGTGGTGAGCGCGCTGCATGCCCCAACCGCTCATTAGCATCGTGCGGTTACTTACAAATGTATCAGCTAGCTCTTTTAAAGTATCTTTGTCGATACCACAAATTTTGCTCGCCCACTCTAAATTTTTAGGAGTGTTGTCTGTCTTGCCAAGTAGATATGGGAGGAATTTATCAAAGCCATAAGTGTAGTTTTCAATAAATTCTTTATCGTATTTGCCACTTTCATATAGGTAGTGCATCATACCTAGCATCATCGCTGTGTCGGTGTTTGGCACTGGAGCGATCCACTGAGCTTTGTCGAAGTATTGTGCTGTTTCAGACCTGATAGGATCGATCACGATCACTTTGATATCTTTTTTATTTTTTAGCTCTTCAAAGTATTTAAAGCCCTGCTCATCAGTCGCTGTCCAAGCTATGCGAAGTGTCGCAAGTGGGTTTGCGCCCCAGATAACTACGACTTTTGAGTTTTCAAGTACTACCGGCCAGCTAGTTTGCTGCTCATAGACCTCGATGCTACCTACAACGTGAGGCATGATGATCTGGCTAGCACCTGTTGAATAGTCACCAAGTGAGCCAACAAAACCACCACTAAGGTTCATAAATCTATGAAGTAAAATTCTTGAGTTATGCACATTGCCGCTTGATTTCCAGCCGTAGCTACCTGCAAAAACGCTTTGTAAGCCTTTTTGAGCTCTTGTTTTTTTAAGCTCTTTAGCAACTAGCTTGATCGCCTCTTCGTAAGGCACCTCGACCCACTCATCGATGCCGCGAAGCTCTGGTTTTGGGCTGTCTGGGTTTTCAAGGTAGCTTTTTCTTACCATTGTGTGTTTGATACGACTTTTGTAGATCATATCTGGTGTGTAGTGTTGAAGTGGGTTGTAAATTTCACTTGTCTTTTGGATAGGCTCTGACTTTACAGCGATGCCGTTTTTAGTTGTAACTTTTAGCATGCCCCAGTGAGCAGCTGTAAGAGTTTCACCATTTTTTACAATGCCCTTTTTAACCTCATCAGCAAACAAATTTGAAGCTGTTACACTTGAAAGCAAAGGTGTCGCTACAATCGCTGTAGCACCTTTTTTTAGAAAATCTCGTCTGTTCTCGTTCATTGTTTCTCCTTATTTGCCTAAATTTACATCAGATGAGTGTTTTTGTAGGTACTCGATAACTAGCCACTCGTCTTTTTTCTCTATTGCGGTTCTTCCGATCATTGATTTTAGAAGTGACGGCCATTGATTTGCGTTAAAGTGCGTAGTTTGAGGTAACGCATGGCAAACGCCACAGCTCTCTTTATACATCTTATCAGCTTTTGCAAACATCGCATTTACATCGGTGCTAAAGCCATCTTTTTGAACAAAAACTGTTGTTTCTACCTCGTTCCATTTGCCGTTTTTGCCCTCTTTGATCACTTTGATATCAAAAGGTGCAGTTTTTGCAAATGCTACTGAGATGATCCTCGCGCCATCAGCAAAATAAACTACGTTGCTAACGGCTGGGTTTTGATAGCCTTTTACTTTGATCTGCGCTCTGTCGCCGCTTGTTTGTAAAATTTCAACTGCGTTGGTTGGTAGCAGTCTGCCTATACTTTTGTTTGAGCTAGCATCACTATAAACGTCTTTTACGACATCTGTATAGTTCATACCTGCACCAAATGCCGCACAAGCCACGATGGCTGAAAGAATGATTTTTTTCATATTTCTCCCTTTAAAATGAAATCGATCAAATTCTAGGGGCTTTTTGATTAATTACAAATTAAAATTAAAAATATACTTTAAGAATAACGCAGAAAATTTTATTTAAAAATGAGTAAAAACACGCCAGATACGATAAGGCAAACAGCTAAAATTTCTTTTAAATTTAGCCTCTCGCCAAGAAATATGACAGCCAAAATGATAGCCAGCACAACGCTAAATTTATCAACCAGCGCTACCTGATAGACTTTGCCTGCTTGCATAGCTTTAAAATACATAAGCCATGAAAGCCCAGTCGCCATGCCACTTAGTATGAGAAAGAGCCAGTTTTTGGGACTTAGCGAGCTTAGCGGTTGCCATTTTTTAGCCACACTTAAAAGCAAAACAAGCATCAAAATGACGACGATCGTTCTTATAAATGTCGCAAAATCGCTGTCGATGTCCTTTACGCCTAGCTTTGCAAAGATCGCTGTAAGTGCAGCAAAAACAGCCGAAAGAGCTGCGTAGATAAACCACTCTGGCATCTTTATCCTTATAAATTTAAAGGGGCAAATTTGCTTCGCCCCAAGCTAAATTTATCCCTCGTAATCGCCAAGCATATCAAGTGTAGGAGCAAAATATAAAGCCCCAGTTACTGGCGTACTAAAGTCAAGCAGCCTATCTGAGTTGCCTTTTGGCTCACCGATAAACATCTTTTTAAGCATAAGCTCAACCGTTGAAAATGTGCTTGCATAAGCGATGAAGTAAGTGCCTGTTTTGCTACCTTCAGTAAATGGCATATTACCACGCACGACCTTTTTATCGTCGCCGACATTTGCAGCAGCTGAGTGTGAATTTGTAGGTTTTACGCTCTCATCCATCTCGATGTCATACTCTTTTGAGCGGCCTATAACCTTTTCTTGCTCGCTTACGCTTGTAGCGTTCCACTCTTTCATTTTGTGGAAGTATTTTTGAACAAAAACGTAGCTGCCGCCTTTAAATTTAGCATCCTCTTTGCCGACTTTTGCAAAAAGATCTCTATCTTCGCCATCAGGGTTTTCAGTGCCATCTACAAAGCCGATGATCGCCCTGCCGTCGTGGTACTTAAAGCCTTGAGTCTCATCTGTAAGCTCTGCAAATTTAAACAAAACTTCTTTGATATTTTGCGCCATGTCAAAGCAATCAGCCGCGTTTAGCGCACGGATGTGGATGTGGATATCGCCCTTTGTGCTAACGGCTTCATGTTTATCACCTTTGATCGCTTTAAAATTTACAAGCTCTTTTGGCAATTCTTTTGAAATTTCAAGCTTTTTCCAAGCATCATGACCCACGCCAAGGACGCAATTTACATTTTCATTTGCGCCAAATCTAACTTTGGCAGTTTTATTTAAATTTACAACCAAAGCACAAAGCTTAGCAAAGCCCTCTTTACATGCCTTTTTGTCGCCTTTTAAGACCCATGTTTGAAAGACTGTGTTGTTACCAGGTGTTTGTGTGACCTCTTGTGAATTTATACTCATTTTTTCTCCTTTAAATTTAATTTTTATGCGATATTTTCTAAATTTAGTTGCTCGTTTATCTGCTCATCGCTATCATCAAAGACAAACTCGACCTTATTTGCACCAAAGCTCTTAGCTATCGCCTCAAGCGTATCGCGAGCTGATTTGTGGATTTTGCTTTGAAGCTGCGAGATAAGGCGAACGCTCATCTTTTTCACTTCATTTCTTGCCTCTTCGATTAGTCTATTTTTATCTTCTTCTGTAAAAGTGCTTCCAAAAAAGCCATTTAGCGAGTCAGGCAGCAAAAATGGTATAAATTTGCCGTTTTTCTCATCGTAAAATTTCATATCGGCGATTGAAAATTTATACTTACATGGGGGCATTTTTATCTTATAGCTAGAGTTTGCGATCTGCATGATCTCGAGCTTTGGGCTGGTTAGATCGTAGATAAAATTTATCTCAAACTCAAATATCATCGAAAGCTTCTTCTCGCTTACCAGCCACCTTAGATACTCTTTGCCAAAATTTCCAAACGCATGGTCGGTTTTTGTGACGATCTCCTTGCTATATACTTGAAAAACTGAAAGTTCGCCTATGCTTTTAAGCTGCGAAATTTCAGTGCTTACTGAGACATTTTCGCTATCATCTTTTGCCTTTTTTAGCGCCTTGTTTGACCTATAAAATGCAAATGCCAAAATAGCTAGCAAGATAGCTAATATCAAATTTGCGTATTCGCTCATATTTTCTCCTTTAAAGCCCGCATTTTATCCTAAATTTGTAAAGCAAAAGAAATTTATCACTCTGGCAAGGTGATAGGGCTCTTATAAGGCATATGAGCTCCCACTATCTTTGTAGTCTCGTCCTCCAAGCCATCAAGCACCTTTTCTCTTGTTTTGGCAGCTTGCACTGGATCTACATCATAAGTGATAGATATGCTTGGCTCGACCTCTTGCACTGCTAGGACGTGAAGAAGATCAGCTATAAAGATGATCTTGTCGTTATCTGCCTCAAAACTTATCATGTTGTGCCCTGGAGTGTGGCCGTAAGCTGGGATAGCTCTGATCTTTAGCGCCCCGTCAAATAGTGGCTTTTTATGGTCAAAAAAGCTCTTATCATCCTTATAAAGCGATAAAATTTCTTTTGTCTTTTCGTCTTTGCCCTTCATCCAGTAGTCCCACTCCTTTTCATCTATAAAAAGTTTGGCGTTTTTAAATGTCTTTTTGCCGCCATCTATGAGCCCACCTATGTGATCAGGATGAGCGTGCGTGATGATGACGTAGGTTAGATCCTCTGGCTTTATATTGCCAAAAGTTTGTAGATCATACTTTAAATTTTCCAAGCTATCTTCATAGCCGCTATCTATGAGCGCTGTGTAGTCATCACACTTTGCAAACATTACGTTGTGTTTGTTTGGTAAATTTTTAGTATTTACCACAAGCTCTTTTTGCGCCTCATCTTTGGCTATTAGCTTATCTACTGGCGCATCAGTCGTCTTTAGTGAAAATACATAAAGCTTGCATCCGCCCATAGCTCCTATCCATACTTGATCATTTTGTTTGCCAACCACCTCATCATCGGCACAAAAAGCTAAAGTACAAAACAACGCAAGGCTTAATAAACTCTTTTTCATATCTCATCCTTGAATAAATTTGTGAAATTTTAGTCCTGTAAATTTAATGAAAGTTAATGCTCGCTGCTTTAAATGGTAGCGAGCTTATGAATTTAGAAGAGTTGAGTGAAAGAAAAGCCGTTTTTATTAAGTGTATCTTTGATCTTTTCTTGATGCTCAAGACCCTTTGTCTCAAGCGTGATAGTGATGCTTGCATCGCCGTAGTCAAGCTTAGTAGAGAAGCGGTCGTAGTCGATCTTGACGATGTTTGCATTTGCTGATTTTAAGCTATCAGTTAGGCTCATGAGCGCTCCTGGCTTATCTACAAGTGTGATTTGCAAGGTCATCTTGCGGTGAGACTTGATAAGACCCTTTTCGATGATGATAGAAAGTACCTGAACATCGATATTTCCACCACTTAGAACCACGCCTATCTTTGCACCTTTTTTAAATTTGATCTTATCATGCATAAGTGCTGCCACGCCAGCTGCGCCAGCTCCCTCAACTACGATCTTTTGCGTCTCTAGTAAAAACAAAATCGCAGTTGCGATCTCCTCATCATCGACCTGCACAAACTCATCCACACACTCAACGATATTTTTAAGCGTTATCTCGCTCGCATCACGCACAGCGATGCCATCAGCTATGGTGCGAACTGACTTTGAGTTTATGCTCTTTTTAGCGCCGTAGCTGTTAAACATCGCTGGAGCGCCCTTTGCACCGACGCAAACGACCTTTGTTTTTGGATTGACTTGCTTTATACAGCTTGCTACACCGCTAGCTAAGCCACCGCCGCCAACTGGCACTACAACCATATCAAGGTCGCTTATCTCATCAAGCATCTCAAGACCCACAGTACCCTGCCCTGCCATGACGTACTCATCGTTAAATGGATGAACAAAGGTCATATCTTTTTCTTTGGCGTAATTTACTGCAAATTCATACGCCTCATCAAAGTTATCACCTTTTAAGATCACTTCAGCGCCAAGATCCTTTGTGCCAGCCACCTTTAGAAGCGGGGTTGATTCTGGCATGACGATGCAAGCATGCACGCCAAATTCTTTTGCGCTTATCGCCACACCTTGAGCGTGATTGCCAGCGCTTGCAGCCACGACGCCACGTTTTCGCTCCTCTTCGCTTAGGCTAGCTATTTTGTTATATGCGCCTCTTATCTTATATGCGCCGGTTCGCTGTAAATTTTCCTCTTTCAAATAGACATTTGCGCCCAAAATTTTACTAAGTTTTGCACTTAGCGCAAACGGAGTTTTATTTACAAAGTGACCGATCGTTATCTTTGCTTGGATTATTTTGTTTAATGAAACCATTTTCAACTTTCCTTTTAAAATTTATCTTTTGCCTCTAGTAGCACGCCACACTCAATGTGATGAGTGTTGGCAAACTGATCAAAGAGCGCAAATTTTATCACTTTATGGCTTTTAGTAAGCTCATTTAAATTTTCTTTTAAAGTCTCTGGGTTGCACGAGATGTAGATGATGTTTTTGAAATTTCTAATGAAATTTATGACACTTTCACTAAGTCCAGCACGTGGCGGATCGACAAGGACGTGCGAGAAGTTAAAGTCGCTCAAATTTATATCTTTTAGCCTATTAAACTCCCTAACGCAAGCAAATGCGCTCATCAGCTCATCAGCGTCCATACGCAAAAATTTGATATTTTCTACCCCATTTAGCTCACAGTTTTTAAGGGCATTTGCGATCGAGCTTTTTGAAATTTCAGTGGAAAGGACATTTTTAAATTCAAACGAAAGTGGGATAGTAAAATTTCCATGTCCGCAGTAAAGCTCCAGCAGGTCAGCGCCACCTTGCACGCACTCTTTTGCCCAAGCTATCATCTTCTCATTTACCGCTTTATTTGGCTGGATAAAGGCATTTTCACTTAGGCTAAATTTATAAATTTGCCCATCAACATTTAGCTCATCAACTAAATTTAGCTCGCCACTTAGCAGCTTTTGACCGCGAGATCTAGCTAAGATCATCACGTCAAGCTTGCTAGCTATAATTTTCATCTCCGCTTCAAACTCACCATCAAGCTTTTTATGATAAAGAAGCGTGACTAAAGTGCCACTTTTACAGGCGATAAACTCCACTCCAAAGAGCTTTGTGCGTAAAATTTCATCATTTTGTAAGCTCTCAAGTAGCCTTGGCATGAGATGTGAAATTTGCTCGCAAACCTTTGGACACTCATCTATAAAGACCCTTTTGCCTTTCTCGCTTGCGTGCATCGTATAGCTAAGCTTGCTGCCCTCGTGCCAGATGCCAAACTCAGCCCTCGTGCGGTAGTGCTTTGGGCTTGAGCTAAAAACATCAAATTTGCCATCATAAAATGGGGAAAAATTTTGCTTGATAAGATCAGTTTTAAATGAAATTTGCTCACTATAAGGGGTAAAAAGAGTGCATGATCCGCACTCTTTTAGGTATTTGCAGTCCAAATTTATGCCGCTTTCTCTTCGACTTTTTTGCCTACAAATCTAACCAAAGCCCAGATCGCTAAAAATCCGCAAGGAAGTGCGATCCAAACGCTAAGACCAAGTGCCACTGGCAAGTAGCCAACAAGCACACAAACCACGCAAACGCTAAGTGCGTAGATCATCTGCGTTGAGACGTGATCGATGTGGCTGCATCCTGCACCCATTGATGAAAGTATCGTAGTATCAGAGATCGGCGAGCAGTGATCGCCAAAGATAGCGCCCGTTAGAACGCTTGAGATATTTACGATCATATAAGCATGCATCGCGTCACCATCTAAGCCGTAGTTTTTGCCTACTGCATAAGCTAGCGGGATAGCTAGAGGCATCAAAATGCCCATCGTGCCATAGCTGGTGCCAGTTGAGAAGCTGATAAATGAGCCAAGGATGAAAACAGCCACTGGCAGGATAAATTTAGGCGTTGAGTCGCTTAGTAGATCGACCAAATATCTTGAAGTGCCAAGCTCTTTGATAACCGCGCTAAGGCTCCATGCAAGAAGCAAGATAACAACTGTGATAATCATAGTTTTCCAGCCCTTTACCCATGTGCTAATAGCCTCTTTTACATCAAAAATTTTGCGCCAAACGCCCATGACGATAGCTACTATACTAGCAAGAAGTGCTGCTTGAAATAGCGATGTAGCAGAGTCTGCTGCACCAAAAGTATCTTTAAATGTTGAAAACGAAAGTGGATTTGCAAGTGCATTTTTAAGAGTATCGCCCTCAAGTGCAGCAAGACCGCTAAAATAAAAGCTAGTAAATGCACCGATAACTAGCACAAGAAGCGGCACGATAGCATTTGAAGCGCTTAGTTTTACGCCTTCTTTTGGCTCAAGAGTCTTGTCTTCAAGGTCTTGAATTTGAGTTTTGCCTGAATGAAGCTCGCCTCTTCTAGCGCGTCTTTCAGCTGCTAGCATAGGGCCATACTCGCGTTGCATCAAGGCTGTGCAGACGATGAAAAATAAGATAAAGAGGTTATAAAATCTATATGGAATGGTCTCGATAAATATAGAATAAGCGTTTATGCCAGTCTCGCCGATAAGCTCGTAGCCCTTTTCGATGAGCGAAACCTCAAGTCCGACCCATGTCGAGATGATAGCTATACCAGCGATTGGTGCTGCAGTAGCGTCGATGATGAAGGCTAGCTTTTCGCGGCTTATTTTAAATTTATCGCTTATTGGTCTCATGATAGGACCAACAATTAGGGCGTTTGCATAGTCATCAAAAAATACAAAGATACCCATAAGCCAAGTTGAAATTTGAGCTGAGACGCCAGTCTTTGCCTTTTTGCTAAGCCAAAGAGCAACCGCTTTTGTGCCGCCCATCTTTGTGATAAGTGCGACCACGCCACCTATACAAAGCACTTGAAGCAAGATACCAGCATCGGTGCTATCAGCCATTGACTCAACCACTCTTGAGACGATGCCTGTAAAGCCTTTGATGATGCCCATAAAGACATTTTCATTAACGATATTTATAAGAAAAGTTCCACTAAAAACACCGATAAATAGCGACAAGATGACATCTTTTGTGATAAAAGCAAGTGCTATGGCAACAACTGGTGGTATAAGCGTGAAAACGCCGTAAATTTGTGCGTTTCTTTTGGCGACTTCTGGATCAACTCCAAAAAGCGCGACACTAAAAAATAGTAACAATAAAATTTGTCTCACATAAACTCCTTAAAATTTTTCTATCGCAAGTCCAGCCCAAGTCTGCGTATTTGCCATGA
This sequence comes from Campylobacter concisus, assembly GCF_015230015.1. Classification (GTDB taxonomy): domain Bacteria; phylum Campylobacterota; class Campylobacteria; order Campylobacterales; family Campylobacteraceae; genus Campylobacter_A; species Campylobacter_A concisus_AF. The sequence goes on from NZ_JAAKZC010000010.1 coordinate 40,318, forward strand.
CTTCGACCCTGTTTATATTGACACTTCCAGGCATATTTAGACAATTAACCAAAATAGTCGCGATATCCTCAGATGTGATGAAATTTGTATGCTCATAGATGCTATCAGCCTTTGCCTTATCGCCCTTAAATCTAACCTCGCTAAATTCAGTCTTGCAAAGCCCTGGCTCAATGTTTGTTACCCTGATATTAGTGCCAACTAGATCGTTTCTTAAATTTAAGCTAAACTGCTTTACAAAGGCCTTTGTAGCGCCATAAACGTTGCTGCCAGGATATGGCCACGAGCCAGCTGTTGAGCCAAGATTAAAGATATAGCCCTTTTCTTGCTTGTAAAGTAGCGGCAAAACGGCCTTTGTAGAGTAGATGAGACCCTTTACGTTTGTATCTATCATCGTCTCAAAGTCCTCAACCTTCGCATCTATCGTCTTTTCTTGTCCCAAGGCAAGCCCAGCGTTATTTACAAGCACTTCGATGTCCTTAAATTTATCAGGCAGGCTCTCTACCGCCTTAAAAACAGCTTCTTTGTCACGTATGTCAGCTACGATGATGTGCGTGTCACCAAGCTCGCTAGCTAGCTTTTTTAGCCTATCTTCGCGCCTTGCAAGAGCGACTATCTTGTAGCCCTCTTTTGAGAGTCTTCTAGCGATCGCCTCGCCAAAGCCAGATGTCGCACCTGTCACAAAAGCTGTCTTTTTCATATCTTTTCCTAATTAAAATTTGGCTTTAAACCAAGCTCTTCTAAAAATTTAATATTTTTTTCGTTTTTATCTTTAATCGCATAATCAAGCGCATTAAATCCAGCATCATCAGTGGCGTTCATATCAGCGCCGTTATCTATCAAAAGCTTTAAAATTTCTGGTGTCGCGTGAGCCGCTGCATGCATAAAAACGCTTCTGTTTGTATGCTCAAGGCCGCACGTATCCTCTACTTGCATCATGCCTAAATTTATCATATTCATCTTAGACTGCTCGTCGATATAGCTCTCGTTTGCATTTGCCCCACTCTTTAGCAAAAGCTCACAAAGAGGCGCATCCTCAAACTGCACAGCGTAAAAAAGCGCACTTTTGCCAAAGAAATTTTTGTGATTTACATCAGCTCTATTTTTAAGCAAAATTTTTACATTTTCTAAATTTTTAAGAGCAAAAAAGAGCGGTGTCTCATCGCCTAAATTTAGATCAGCCCCGCGCCTTATGATCTCTTCTATCATGTCGCCACTTTTGTCATTTAGCAGTGCGATATCAAGTAAATTTGTAAGCTCAGCGGTGCTGTAATTTTTAGAATAAAGCAAATTTGCAAGCTCGTCTTGACTTAGCTTTTGAGCCATCATCTTTTGCTCAGAAGTTAAAGTTTTAGCCTTATTTATCTTTTTGCCAACGCTAAAGCTTAAAAACTCATTTATCACGCTAGTAGCGTAGTAAGCGGCACTTGCACTATCAACGCCTAAAGCCTCATAAAATTTAACCAGCGGAGTTTGAGCGTTTTTATAAGCTTCGCTAAATTTTTTATATTTTAAAAAGTTAAACAAGCTCTCATTCGCCCAGTACCTAAAATACTCCATCTGAGCATCTTTTTGGGCTTCTGCGACCTCTGGTTTTTCAAGCTCTTTTTGATAAAGCTCAGGTGCAAACGAGGCTTTTAGCAAGTTCCATCTAAATTTATTTAAATTTTCTTTATAAACGCCCTCACCAACGCAGCTTTGAGACTCACTTCTAACTGCCACGCTTGCGTCAAAAAGCTCTTTTACCTCTTTTAAATTTAAAAGCGAGTCATCACAATAAAATATCCCCTCGTTCACGTAAGCAAGCTCTTTTGGAGTAGTTTTAAAGCTCTCTTTTTTAGCAAAGTCGCCACACTCTAATGCATGCAAATTTGCAAAAAGGCAAACGCTAAAAAAGAAGGAAAAAACTATCTTTCTCATCAAAGCTCCTTAAAATTTCGCGATATTGTAACAAATTTATATACTAAACTCGCTTATTTCATTAAAATTTAGGTATTTATAAATTTGATCTTTGTTTAAACTAAGGCTATCTCTTACTATTTTTTTATACTCACTAACGCTTGGCAAACGCCCTAGCAGCGCACATACAGCGGCTAGCTCGGCACTTCCTAGATAGACCTTTGCGCCCATGCCCATTCTGTTGTCAAAATTTCTTGTCGAGGTCGAAAAAACAACGGCGTTGTCGTTCACCCTTGCTTGATTACCCATGCAAAGCGAGCAGCCTGGCACCTCTGTCCTAGCATTTAGCCTCTTAAATATCTCATAAACGCCCTCATTTTCAAGCGTCTTTTTATCCATCTTTGTTGGCGGAGCGATCCAAAGTCTAGTAGTGAGCTTGCTCTCGCGCTCTAAAATTCTAGCCAGCGCCCTGTAATGCCCGATATTTGTCATACAGCTACCCACAAAGACCTCGTCGATATTATGCGCTCTTTTGCTATCAGCTAAAATTTCACTTAGCGTCGCCACGTCGTCTGGGTCGTTTGGACAGGCTAGGATCGGCTCATCTATCTGCGATAAATCAATCTCTAAAATTTCAGCGTAGCTTGCGTCCTTGTCGGCTCTTAAGAGAGTTGGGTTTTCTAGCCATTTTTGCATCTTCTCTTTTCGTCTAGCAAGCGTTTCATGGCTCTCATAGCCTGCTTTTATCATTGCCTCTATTAACGTAACGTTTGAGCGAACGTACTCCGCGACGCTTTCAACGCTTAAATTTACCACGCAAGCAGCCGCAGAGCGCTCAGCCGAAGCGTCACTTAGCTCAAATGCCTGCTCCACTTTTAGGCCCTCTAACCCCTCGATCTCTAAAATTTTACCCGCAAAAATGTTCTTTTTATTCTTTTTCTCAACGCTTAAAAGTCCCTTTTTGATAGCAAAATATGGTATCGCATTGACTAGATCACGAAGTGTCACACCCTCTTTTAGCTCGCCTTTAAATTTGATCAAAACTGACTCAGGCATATTTAGAGGCATCATCCCAAGCACCGCTGCAAAGGCCACCAGACCACTACCCGCAGGGAAGCTAATGCCAATAGGAAATCTCGTGTGGCTATCGCCGCCAGTGCCAACCGTGTCAGGCAAGACCATGCGGTTTAGCCACGAATGGATGACACCGTCACCTGGCCTTAGGCTCACGCCGCCACGCAAATTTATAAATTTTGGCAGGCTCTTTTGCATCTCAAGGTCGCTTGGCTTTGGATAAGCAGCTGTGTGGCAAAAGCTTTGCAAGACAAAATCCGCCCCAAAACTAAGGCTAGCAAGCTCTTTTATCTCATCTCTAGTCATCGGCCCAGTGGTATCTTGCGAGCCAACGGTCAAAATTTCAGGCTCCACGTAGGCCCCAGCTCTCACGCCAGCCTTACCACAAGCCTTGCCGACCATCTTTTGAGCGAGCGTATAGCCACCGCCTAGCTCTTTTGGCTGATCTGGCTTTATGAAAATTTGCTCCTCGCCAAGCCCCAAGACCTCTCTAGCCTTTTTGGTGACCTGCCTACCTATCATCAAAGGTATCCTGCCACCTGCTCTTATCTCGTCGCTTAGGGTGTTTGGGCTTAGTTTAAAATTTGCCACGAGCTTTTTTTCGTTGCCTGCAAGCTTGTAAATTTCGCCTTTAAATGGCCAAATTTCTATCTCATCGCCCATTTCTAGCTCATTTACGTTTGCAACTATCGGCAGTGCGCCGCTATCTTCGGCGGTATTAAAAAATATCGGAGCTATGGTCGTGCCGATCACGATGCCGCCAGTTTTTTTGTTTGGCACGCCCTCTATCTCATCGCCAAGGTGCCACTGAATAGAGTTTATACCGCTCTTTCTGCTGCTGCCAGTGCCGACCACGTCGCCCACATACGCCACGCTCTTGCCGCGACTTTTTAGCTCTTTTAATATCTCCAGCCCCTCAGGCATCTTTTTAACCAGCATCGCCTTTGCGTGAAGCGGTATATCAGCCCTTGTGTATGCCTCACTAGCAGGGCTTAGATCATCCGTATTTGTCTCGCCAGGCACCTTAAAAACCACTGCCTTTATGCACTCATCAAGCGGCTTTTTATGCCTAAACCACTCCGCATTTGCCCAAGAAGCAAGCACCTCTTTTGCAAATTTATTGCTGCTTGCTAGCTTTGCGATCTCGTCAAAATGTTCATGCACCAAAATGATATTTTTTAGCTCATTTGCCGCAGCTTGTGCGATATCTTCATTGCTATTTTTTAGCGCTCGCACCAAAATTTCCACATTGTATCCGCCAAGCATCTTGCCTAAAATTTTAATGGCACGAACCGCATCAAGCCCGTCTATCTTAAGCCCGTCTATCACCTCGCCAAGAAATTCTGCCTTTATCTTTGCCGCGTCATCAACGCCAGGATTTACGCGATTTGTGAGCAAATTTATAAGAAATTTTAGCTCATTTTGCGCCTTTTCATCGCCACTAGAGTTGCCAGCAAGTCTCATTAGCTCGCAAATTTCGCTTGTTTGCTTGGCATTTAGCGCAAGCGGTGGCACGCCCTCTTTTTCTCGCTCACTCACGTGTTTTTCGTAGTCGGTAAAAAAGCTCATAAATTTCCTTTGTGATTTTGCTCGTTTTTAGTCCAAAATCGCTGATTTTGCTTGCATTTTATCAAAAAGCAAAACAATCTAAAGTAAAATTTGCCCAAAAATTCAAATTTCAAGGAGCAAATGTGTCAAAAGCCTACCTAAAATCGCCCATTGGAATTTTAGAGATCGTTGCTAGCAAAAATGGAATTTGTGAGATAAATTTTGTAGATAAATTTGAAAAAGTTGCGGTAAAAGATGAAAATTTAAAGCTTTGTTTAGATGAACTGGAGGCCTATTTTAAGGGCGAGCTTAAAAAATTTAGCGTTAGGCTTGATGTAAAAACAACCAAATTTAGAGCCAAAATTTATGAAGCTTTACAAAAAGTGCCATACGGCGAAACGACCACATACGCAGCTCTGGCACTTGCCGCAGGTCACAAAAACGCCTACCGCGCAGCAGGCTCGGCAAATGCCAAAAACCCACTGCCTATCATCGTCCCTTGCCACAGAGTGCTAGCCAGCAGTGGTCTTGGTGGCTACTCAGGCGGCGAGGGTCTGCCAACTAAAATTTGGCTACTAGAGCACGAAGCCAAGCATAAATAAGCCAAATGCAAAACTATAAATTTTGCTTAAAAACGTCTCTTAAACCGACGAGCCAACCTCTTTAAATTTATCAACAAAATGCGATATCTCATCGATCACTTTTTGCCTGATTATTGGATAGTTTTTATTTAAAGGACTAATCTTAGGCAGTATCTCGCCTATTTGCGTTCCACTTTGGCTAACAAAGCCACTCTTTAACGACGAGCTTATAAACCTTCTTGCGCCAGCCTCATCTAAATTTAAAGAAGCGATAAGCTCGTCCGCCTCTTTTTTCATCACAACTTTTGCAAATTTAAAAAACTCTTCTATCACGCTGGCTCGGTCTTTAAATTTATCCAAGTCGCTTTGGTTTATAAAATCAACTATCAACCCCTCTTTTGAGCGGTTTTCTAAGCTCGAGCGGATGATGCGACGCACCTCATCAGTAAGTGCTGCTTTATCTTTTATCTTTTTATTATGCTCAAATATCAAACCCAAAATATAGTCTAAATTTATCTCCTGAGACTTTAGCAGATCAACCTCAAATACCACATCATCCCAGTTTATCCTCTCTTTTTCCTTCTCTTCACCAGCCTTTTCTTTTCTTAACCACTCTCTTATATCATTATATGTCCCGCGGTAGTCTTGTAAAGCCCTTGCGTTTGGCACTTTTATGCTTTGCATCTCTTTGATTTGTTCATCACTTAAGCCAAATTTATCCCTAAACTCACATACTGCTTTTTTATCGTCTAAATTCAGATCTTGCAAAGCCCTTAGAGCAACAAACTCATCGTAGTTTTGCAAAGCATTTTCTACCCTTAGATACTCTCCAAAAAGCTTTACAAATTCTTTCTTATCCTTTTGCGTCTCTATCTTAGTAGGATCAGGGAATTTCGCCTCTAGCTCGCTTACTACATCTACAAAGCCCCTTTTTGCCTCGCCAGATATCGCATCTGTAAAGCCATCCATATACTCTTTATAGCTTTTTTCGAGTATGACGCTTTTAGTGCTGCCTTTACCAAAAAGAGTTATAGCATCTTCTGTCGCTTTTTCTAGGTCTCTAAATGTCACGATATTGCCAAAAGTTTTTGTAGCACCATAAATTCTATTTGTCCTAGAGTATGCTTGTATGAGTCCGTGATAGCGTAAATTTTTATCCACAAATAGCGTATTTAGACAAGGCGCGTCAAATCCAGTTAAAAACATACCCACAACCAAGAGCAGATCGATCTCTTGCTTCTTTGTGCGCTCGCTTAGATCTCGGTAGTAGTCTTGAAACGACCCGCCATCAACGCTAAAATTTGTCTTAAAAAAAGCGTTGTAGTCTTTTATCGCACTACTTAAAAACTCTTTTGAGCTAACGTCCATCGCCTCTGGCTCAAAGCCCTCATCAGCTATCTCACCAACCATATCTTGCTCTTCATTTTGTGAAAAAGAAAATATTGTCGCTATCTTTAAAACTCGCTCTTTGTTGCTTTGCAAATTTTTAAACGCTTCATAATAAAGCTTTGCCGCCTCTATAGAGCTTACTGCAAACATAGCGTTAAAGCCCTTGCCACTTGCGTTTAAGCGGTGAGTTTTTTGATGAAATTTCTCTAGCACATACTCAGAAATTTCTTTGATACGCTCAGGGTGTAAAAATGCACTTTTATTCTCAGCTGCACTTAGCTTTAGCTCATCTTTTTCTGTCTCTATGCTCTTAAATTTAGGCACGACGTTGTTATAATCAACCTTAAATTTAAGCACCTTCTCATCTCTAATTGCATCGACTATCACATATTCATGAAGCGAGCTTCCAAAGACACTTTGCGTCGTCTCTGCTCCGATGGCATTTTGAGGAAATATCGGCGTTCCAGTAAAGCCAAACTGATAAAATTTCTTAAATTTCTTCTTTAAATTTTTCTGTGCTTCACCAAACTGAGACCTGTGGCACTCGTCAAATATAAAAACAACCTCTTTTTGATATATACTTAGATCATCTTCGCTTTTCATTAGGTTATTTAGCTTTTGTATAGTTGTTACGATGATCTTTCCGTCATCTTTTTGAGTGTTTCGCTTTAGTTCTGCTGAGCTAACTGAGCCATTTACGCTATCTTTTGAAAATTTTTGATACTCCTTCATGGTCTGATAGTCAAGGTCTTTTCTATCCACCACGAAAAAGACTTTATCTATAAATTCAAGCTGCGTAGCAAGCCTAGCTGCCTTAAAGCTAGTTAGCGTCTTGCCAGATCCTGTCGTATGCCATATAAAGCCGCCACCTTCTGGCTTTGCGTAGCATTTAGCATTATGCGAGCTATTTATCTTCCAAAGTATGCGCTCAGTCGCTGCTATCTGATAAGGACGCATTATAAGCAAGGTGTTATTTGTATCAAAGATGCAGTATTTGCTCAGTATGCTAAGAAGTGTATTTTTCGCCAAAAATGTAGCTGTAAAGTCCTTTATATCTTTTATGGCTTCGTTTTTTGAATTTGCCCAGTTTATAGTAAAGTCAAAGCTGGTTTTATCCCGCTTGGTTGTGTTTGCAAAGTATCTTGTATCTGTGCCATTTGAGATGATAAAAATTTGCAAATATTTAAAGAGAGAATTTGATGAGTTAAAGCTCTCTTTTGAGTAGCGATGAATTTGATTAAAGGCTTCTCTTATCGCCACGCCTCGCTTTTTAAGCTCTATTTGCACGAGCGGCAAGCCATTAACAAGTATAGTGACATCATATCTGTTGTGCGATGAGCCAGTTTGCTCAAACTGATTTATCACCTGCAGGCTGTTTTTAGCGATATCTTTTTTATCGATAAGGCAGATATTTTGTATATGCCCATCTTCAAAAGTAAAGTCATAGATATGATCATCTTGTATCTTGCGGGTCTTTTCTATTATGCCATCGTTTGGCTTGTCGATATACTCTTCAACTAGCCTTTTCCACTCTGAGGGGCTAAATTTAACGTTATTTAGCCTCTCTAGCTGCTCTTTTAAATTTAGTAAAAGCGCTGTTTGAGAGTTTATATCTTTTTTATACTCATAGCCTTGTTTTACAAGGTCATCTATAAGCTCACGCTCCATATCCGCTTCGCTTTGGTAGCTTGAAGACTGAGGCAATCTCTCATATCTATCTAAAACGATGAAATTTTCTGACTCAAGTATGGTTTTACTCTCTATCATTTTTACGCCTTTATGCTGTCATTTTTGGTTTGAAATTTAAAAGTAGCTCTCTGTAATACTCATACTGCTTGCGCCTTAGCTCTATCTCTCGTGGCAAGCCTTCGGTTATAGAATTTACAAGCGTATCAAATTTATCTAAGATATCAACGACTTTTTGCTGTGTTTGAAGTGAGGGGATAGGGATTTTTATTTTAGAATACTTGCTAATCCAATAACGTTCGTGATTTGTTGGTTCAAATTTTATACATCTCATTGCATAATACACAAATCTAAAATTAGTTTTTTGATTATCTCTATTGTTTAATATTTTAATAGCTGATGATTTAACTTTAAAATCAAAATCTACCCATTGAAACGAAGTCGTAAAATCATCAAATATTATTGTGGGATTTTCAAGAGCCTTATAAATTCCAAAAGTTTCGTTTGTATAGCCTAATAAAAAACTTTGTCCTGCCGTTAAAACAGGTATTCCAAATTTTTCTTTATAATTTGTATCATTGACAATAAAATTTGCGGGCTGAGTATAACCTAAAATTTCTCCAAGCATTTTTAGCTCACACCCCCCCCCATTTTTATCAAGCTCGTCAAAGCTTAAAAGAAAGTCGCGGTAAAATTCATACTGCTTTTTCCTAGCTTTAAGCTCTGCTGTAAGCTCTGCTGTAAGAAGCGTGAAAGAGTCTAAGATACGGACTATTTCACGCTGCACTTCCATCGGAGGCACAGGGAGTTTGATTTTTGAAACATCTTTTGCATAGACGTGCGGAATACCTGCGCCTTGCTTCATATTGTAGATTTTTTCTTGCTTGCTTAGTAAAAAATGATACACAAATTTTATAATTACCCTGTTTTCTTGTGATTTTATAGAAAATGCATCCGCAACAAAAATTGGTCTATTCCAATACATTATAAAACCAGCATATGCCCCACTTCCAGCAATAGTTATTGTTTCTCCATCTCTATTATATTTATTGTGATAATATGCTGGTCTTTGCCCTCCACTAATTACTGGAATATCACCATCATTTATATCTTTTGAAGTTATTGTATTCCCGCGCTCTAATTCACAAATCTCCCTAAGCTCTCTAAATTCAACCCCATCAGGACAAAGCTCATTTATAAGATCAAAAATTTTACTCATTTCAAGCCTTTTAAAATTTTGCTCGACTTCGCGAGTGAAATTTCGGAGCCATCGCTCGCATTGCTACGCAATATGCTCCACTCACTCGCAAAGAGATGGATATAAAGCAGTTCAGATCAAAAATTTTACTCATCTCTCGCCATCCAGCTCTATCTGCGCGATGATATCATCTATCTGCGAGCGTAAATTTGATATCTTAGCCACGGTCTCTTTTATCTGCAAATTTAGCTCATTTATGTCTATCTTCTCGCGTGTATCTTTTGGCTCGACATAGGAGCTTACTGCTAGGTTGTAGTCATTTTGGGCGATAGTGTCATTATCCACCGATGTAGCTACGTGGGCGATCTCTTCTTTACCAGCAAAAATTTCTACTATCTTTTTAATGTGCTCATCGGTTAAAACGTTATTATTTGTCCTTTTTTCAAAAAACTCGCTAGCATCGATAAACTGCGTTTTATTTTCAGTTTTGTGTTTTGAGAGCACAAGGATATTTACAGCGATCGATGTGCCGTAGAAGAGATTTGGCGCTAGGGCGATGATGGTTTCGACGAAATTTTCTTTTACAAGATACTCACGTATCTTCTTTTCTGCACCACCTCTATAAAAAATGCCAGGAAAGCTAACGATAGCGGCTCGCCCCTTGGCTGAAAGATAGCTAAGAGCATGCATGATAAAGGCAAAGTCTGCCTTGCTTTTAGGCGCTAGCACGCCAGCTGGAGCAAATCTAGCATCATTTATAAGTGTGGGATCATCGCTGCCGATCCAGTTTATGGAGTAAGGAGGATTTGAGACGATAGCGTCAAATGGCTTATCGTCCTGAAGCTTTGGGTCTAAAAGCGTGTCGCCAAGCTCTATGTGAAATTTAGAGTAGTTTATGTTGTGTAAAAACATATTCATACGAGCAAGGTTAAATGTCGTGTGGTTTATCTCTTGTCCAAAAAAGCCCTGCTCTACCTCATGCTTGTCAAATCTCTTTTTAGCTTGCAAAAGTAGCGAGCCTGAGCCACAAGCTGGATCGTAAATTTTATTTACACTTTCTTGTCCGTGCATGGCTAGCTCAGAGATGAGCTTTGAAACATTTTGCGGAGTGAAAAACTCGCCACCTGACTTGCCGGCATTTGCAGCGTAGTTTGAGATGAGAAACTCATAAGCATCGCCAAAAAGATCGATGTGATTATCTTTAAAGTCACCAAAGTCAAGCCCAGCAACTCCGTTTAAAACAGCAGCAAGCCTTCTATTTTTATCTGCGACGCTATTGCCAAGTCTGTTGCTAGTCGTATCAAAGTCAGCAAAAAGACCTTTGATATCTTGCTCTGACTCATAGCCAGCGGCTGAGCCTTCGATACTTTTAAAAATTTGATCCAGATCGGTATTTAAATTTGCATTATTTGAGGCATTTTTTACAACATTTTTAAAAAGCTGGCTAGGATAGATGAAGTAGCCCTTTTCTTCTATGATGACTCTTTTTTGCTCGTCAAGTATCTCATCGTCGCCCATGCTAGCGTAATCGAGGCTCTCATCCCCGGCCTCTATGTAGTCGGTGAAATTTTCGCTGATAAATCTATAAAACAAAGTTCCAAGGACATACTGCTTAAAGTCCCAGCCATCAACAGCACCCCTTACTTCATTTGCGATGCTCCAAATTTGATTTTGTAAGGCTCTGCGTTGTGCCTCTTCGCTCATTTTATCTCCTTTAAATTTCCTTATAGCCGACTATATTTAGTCCAAAACCGGCTAAGCTTACAAATTCTTTATTTTTATTTGAGCTTAGAAGCTCGATATCCTTTACGCCAAAGTGATTTAAAATTTGCGCTCCGATGCCGTAGTCTTTGCTCGAATTTTGGTTGTCGCTATCTAAAAAGATCAAAATTCCACCATTTTGGCTTAGAAATTTGATAGTTTTTAAAAGCTCTTCGTATTTTGGACTGCTCAAAAGCTCGTGATCGGCAAGGATCTTTTGAAATTTGACATTTGCCTTACTCTTTGGCTCGCCAAAAAGATAAGCTGAGTGGATTTTGCCTTTGTGATCGGTGATATCGTATCTTGCTGCAGCGCAGTCTGCGATCATCACGTCACTTTTTTCACCAACTCTTATGAGGCTTTCATGGCTTAGTCTATACTCAACCAAGTCAGAAACGCTGATCATATTTAGCCCAAATTTCTTGCAAAACTCCTCTAAATAGTCACGTCTTGCCATCGTGCCATCTTCTTTTACGATCTCGCATATCGAAGCCATCGGACTAACGCCAGCAAGCTTGCAAAGATCGACCGAGCCCTCGGTGTGGCCTGTGCGAACAAGCACGCCGCCATTTTTGGCGATAAGTGGAAAAATGTGTCCTGGGCGCACGAAGTCCTCAGGCTTTGAGCTGGCCTCTGCTGCAAGCCTGATCGTCATATCGCGCTCATATGCGCTAACACCCGTTGTTGCGTCCTTTGCGTCGATCGTAACCGTAAAAGCTGTCTCGTGGCTTGATGTGTTTTTAGTTACCATTAGTGGCAGATCAAGCCTTTTTGCATTCGCCTCGTCCATCGCAAGACAGAGCACGCCCTTTGCATGAGTGATAGCAAAATTTACCTTTTGCATGTCGCTACTAGCTGCTGAAAAGACCAGATCACCCTCATTTTCGCGGTCCTCATCATCAACCATTACGACCATTTTTCCATTTTTTATATCTTCAATCGCTCTTAATACATTTTCAAGTGCCATGTTTTTCCTTTTGCTGATTTTTACGTGATTATATTGATTTTTCAATAACTAAGAGATAAAAATAATATTTTTTCTTTGTCGGTAATCACTTTTGAGAAAAAATAGAATTTACACCAAAATTTAAGCTTTTGAGACTAAATTTAACTATTTAGTAGGATAAATTTATCTCACAAAAGCATAAAATTTAAATGCATATTTCGTGATAAAACAAATTTTGACTTTAAATTTTAAAAAATGCCTTAGACAAAGACAAATTGCTATTTTAGTTCGCTAATGACGATATGAAAGATAATTGAAATTTACATTAAATAAAAAAGTATAGTTTGATAAGTAGGCTTAAAATTTAAATATTTTTATTTAAAAACGCGAGCCAAATTAGGCTCTCATCGTTATTTTAGCTATAAAAGTAAAAATTTTTAATAGAAAAAATATTTTGGATTTCTCTAAAGACAATATTTTATGTATTATTTTACATATTATTTAACAGAATATTTTTATAAAAAGTTTGCATTAAATTTAAAAAAACAAAAATAAGAAAATATGAAAAATTTAAAAGTAGATGGCGCAGCGGACGGGGCTCGAACCCGCGACCTCCGCCGTGACAGGGCGGCATTCTAACCAACTGAACTACCGCTGCACCTAAAGTAATGGTGGTCGCTATAAGACTCGAACTTATGACATCCACCTTGTAAGGGTGGCGCTCTACCAACTGAGCTAAGCGACCTAAAATTTAAAATATCTGGCGACCCTTAGAGGATTTGAACCTCTGTTCCTACACAGAGAAAGTAGAGTCCTGAGCCACTAGACGAAAGGGTCATAAACCCAAAAAATGGTGTCCTGCGTTGGATTTGAACCAACGGCCCCCTCATTAAAAGTGAGATGCTCTACCGACTGAGCTAGCAAGACATGATTATTTGAAAAGAATTGAGATTATACAAAAAACATTATTATATGTCAAGAAAAAACCTGCTATATCTAATCGTCTTGATATATTAAGGTCAAAACCAAAAAAATACTATACAATTGCATCCAACTTAGTAGATAAAGGATGCTTTCTTTATGAAAAAATTTTTTATAAAATTTATACTTGGTATCATTGCAGTATTTATCCTAATACAAATATTTTTCTTAAGAATATACTTTGTTCCTACAAGCTCAATGGAGCCAACATATAAGATTAATTCGGTTATAGTTGCAACTCTTTTTGACTACGGCATATTAAACCCATATAGCCCTTTCTCGCAAACGCCTCTTATCTCATCAAAAGCCGATAGTGGGCACATATTGATTCTACTGCCCGTCCGGAGCGTGGAGATGTGATAGTTTTTAGAAATCCACTAAGTCCAAAAAACTCACCTTATGAAACGCGTTTTTGCTGTTGGTGGGGATGAGGTTCGATTCACTTGTGACGGTCTTTATTTAAAACGTCCGCAAGACAAAGAATTTATTTTTGATCCGTATAAAGAACAATTTGCAGGTATACACTATGATGAAGACAGTGCAATGATGTTTAATGCCTTAGAACATGAGTATCAAAAAGGGCTAGAAGAAACTCTTAATAATAAAGACACTTCAGAAATGGCTTCATCTAAATCAAATTTAGATACTCCGGATTGTCAAAATGCTTTTATATGGAAATTAGAAAAAGATACGTTTTTCATGGTTGGCGACAACCGCAATCACTCTTTTGATAGTCGTTTTTTCGAGGCAGTTCCATATAAATTTTTAGTTGGCAAAGTTAGATGGCAGCTATTTTGACACAATTTAGAAAAACGCCTTGACCAAAGATTAAAATAAAACAAATTATCGGATCAATGAAATTTAAAGAAGGTTGTGATATTTTTTGTCAATTATAATTAAAAGAAAAAATATATGAATTTATAAAACCCACTTGTAAAGACAAGTGGGTTTTAAAATGTTTTATTTCTCTAGTTTTTCTTTAAGTTTTTCTTTTTTAGATTTAGCTTTTGAAGCAGCTTTTTCTTTCTTTTCTTTTACCTTGTCAACAACTTTGTCTTTTTCATCTTTTGCTTTTTCACCCATACTAGTTTCATCTTCTTTGCTAGAAGTTAGCTCTTCTTTAGTTTTAGAAGCTTTCTTTTTAAATTTATCTTTTTTATCAGAGATTTTATCTTTCATCTCGTCTTTTGCCTCATCCATTTTCTTCTTACTAGCTTTTGCTTTTTCGCTTACTTCGCTCTTGCCAGTAGTAGAAATTTCACCCTTTAGGTTATCAAAAGTTTTATCGCCGATGCCATTTACATTTTTAAGATCGTCAATTGAGTTAAATTTATTTGCTTTTCTATACTCAATGATAGCATCTGCTTTTGCACTGCCGATACCATCAAGACTCATAAGCTCCTCTTTTGTAGCTGTGTTTAGATTGATTGCTGCCATAGCCAAAGACGCAATAGCTGCAAGTGAAATCAAAATCTTTTTCATTTTTATTCCTTAAAAGTAAATTTGAAGTAAAATTCTAGCAAAGAGTGATTAATGAAGTATAAATATGAAGTAATATAAAAATGATTTTAAATATAGTTTATAGGAGAGAATCCCTGAAAATTTCAGGGAAAAAGTTTTATTTTCTAAGTTCGCGGATCTTAGCTGCTTTACCACGTAGTTCGCGTAGATAGAATAGCTTAGCTCTTCTAACACGACCTTTTCTAAGAACCTTTATCTCTTCGATAGAGTCACTAAAGATTGGGAAAATTCTCTCAACACCAACACTGTTAGCACCTATTTTTCTGATTATAAATGTTTCGCCGGTGCCGCTACCACGTCTAGCTATACAAATGCCTTCAAAATTTTGAATTCTCGTTTTGTCTCCCTCGTGAATACGAGTAGCCACACGCAATGTATCTCCTGCACGGAAGTCAGGGATATTCTTACCAGCAATTTGAGCATTTTCAAACGCTTCAATGTATTTATTTCTCATGTTTTTCCTTATTTATGTGGCTTTAGCTTTTGATATAAATCAGGGCGAAAGTACCTTGTTTTGCAGTGAGCCATCTTGTTTTTCAAGTTGTGGATTTTAGCATGATTACCCTTTAAAAACTCTGAAACCACAAAGAGAGATTTAAAATTATCAGGTTTTGTAAAAGATGGGGCTTCAAGCAAATTATCTTCAAAACTCTCCACTTCAAGGCTCATGTCGTTTCCCAAAACCCCAGGCACGTTTCTTGATACCGCGTCACTCATACAAAGTGCAGGCAGCTCTCCGCCTGTTAAAATAAAATCACCTATGCAAAAAACTTCGTCCGCCCAAAGCTCAACAACTCTCTCATCAAGACCTTCATATCTACTGCAGACAAAACAAATATGATCTTTTTTAGAGAGCCTTTTCGCGTCATTTTGACTAAATTTTTTACCAGCTGGCGTCAAAAAAATAACATGGGCATTTTTATCTTTTTCTTTTAAAAATTTGATCGACTCATCCAAAGGCTGCGGAAACATCAAAAGCCCTGCTCCACCTCCGATCATATAGTCATCAACTTTATTATGTTTGTCTTTGGTAAAATTTCTTGGATTTATGAAATCAATTTCAATAAATTTATTGCTAATCGCACGTTTTAAAATAGAATCGCAAAAGTAAGGTTTAACTAAATTTTCAAAAAGTGTAATAAACGTAAATTTCATGAATTTTCTAAGATATCTCTAGCGCCTTTTACCAAAATCTCTCCACTATCCAAATTTACGCTTTCGATAAAACGCTCCAAATATGGAATGTAGAAATTCTTTGGTTTACCAGCCGTAATAAGCACTTCATCAGTTTTTATGTATAAAAGTGAGTTTGCAAAATTATCTTGAATATCTTCTACAATACCCAAAATTTCACCATTTTCTACGACTTTTAATCCAATGATATCAAACTGAAAAAATTCATCTTTTTTTAGTTTGCAGTTTTTTCTAGTAAGTTCTTTTGTGGTATAGATAGTTCTATTTACGAGTGTTTTAGCAAGGTCTAAGTCATCAAAATTTTCAAACAAAACCAGCTCTTTTGATCTGTTGTAGTCTTTTATGATGAGCTGATCATTGTTTTTATCAAAAAAGGTCGCGCCCTTTTTAAATTGCTCTGGGAAGTCGCTCTTGTTGTGAAGCTTCAAATAGCCCTTTAAACCAACACATCTCCCGATGGTAGCGACTTCAACAATATCACTATTCAATAGCTTTTACCGTTACCCTATAACTTGTATTGTCTTTTGCTTTACAGCCAATAATAACGGTCTTTATAGCATTTATCATTTTGCCGTCTTTACCGATAAGCTTTCCAGTATCAACCTTATCAGCACTTATAATGATCTCGACAAAATTTTCACCAAGCTCTTGACGCTCAATAGTCACCTTTTCAGGAAAATCAGCTATCAGCTTGGCGTATTCGTATAAAAAATTTTCAACCATTATTTTGTAATTTGTGCAACTCTGTCGCTAAGTTTAGCACCGACGCTTTTCCAGTAATCCAATCTCTCTTTGTTGAAATTTATAACATTTGGCTCAACCATAGGGTTGTAATAACCAATGCTCTCTATCCAACCGCTATCGCGTCTTTTTCTGCTATCTGTAACAACTATACGATAAAAAGGTCTCTTTTTACGTCCCATTCTTGTTAGTCTTACTACTGTTGCCATATTATATTCTCCTCTTGTTTTTAAATAAAGCTTAAATTTAGATAACAAATATCCAAATTTAAACCCTTTTATCAAACAGGTCTTTTTAAATTTGCTTGAGAAAGCATGTTTGCAAGTCCTTTTGCTCCGCCCTTTCCTGAAAATTTCTTAGCAAGCTTTGAGGCATTTTCAAACTGCTTTAAAAAGCGATTTACCTCTACTTGAGATAGTCCAGAGCCAGCTGCTAAACGCCTTTTTCTGCTATTGTTTAAAAGGTCTGGATTTTCACGCTCTTTTTGCGTCATAGAATTTATCATAGCCTTAATATGCAAAATTTCTTTTGAATTATCAAGATCTATATCTTTTATCTGATTTGCAAGTCCTGAAAGTCCAGGTATCATCCCCATCAAAGATTTCATACTACCAAGCTTTTTAACGCTTTCCATTTGATCTAAAAAGTCGTTAAAGTTAAACTGACCTTTTTTTATCTTTTGATTTAGACGTTTCGCCTCTTTTTCATCTATAATTGTCGATGTTTTCTCAACCAAAGTAGCTAGATCGCCCTCGCCCATTATACGGCTTACGATACGATCTGGTATAAAGCTCTCGATATCAGCTACTTTCTCGCCAGTACCGACAAATCTAAGTGGGATATTTAACTGTTTTGCGATGCTAATAGCTACGCCGCCCTTTGAATCAGAGTCAAATTTAGAAAGGATAACTCCAGAAATTCCCAAAATTTCATTAAAACTTGTAGCTGTCTTTACGGCGTCTTGACCACTCATGGCGTCAGCTACGTAGAAAATTTCATGTGGATTTATTGCATTTTTTACATCTTTTATCTCTTGCATCAACTTTTCATCGATCGCAAGACGACCAGCGGTATCCACTAAAAGCACATCATAAAGACCACTTTTTGCTTTTTCTAGTGCTTCTTTAGCTACTTTTATAGGGTTGTTTTCATTTTCTATATAAAAAAGATCGATCTCATTTGCAACGCAGAGCTGTCTTAGCTGCTCAACAGCTGCCAATCTTTGCAAGTCACAAGCAGCAACTAAAACTTTTTTCTTTCTTAGTTTTAGATAGTTTGCAAGCTTGATAGTTGTCGTTGTTTTACCGCTACCTTGCAAGCCAGCCATCAAAACAATAGTCGGTGCAACTGGCGCATAGACAAAGCCTTGGTTGCCAGGTGCTGTTAAGATAGTCGTTAAATTTGACTTGATCGCATCTAAGAAATTCTTTTGACCAACGCCAGTTTGCTTTAGTTCGCTTTCGATAGACGCAAGTAAATCTTTAGTGACTTTGTGGTGAACATCAGCTTTTAAAAGAGCTTTTTTAAGCACGTCAAGTGCGTTTTTTAGAGCTTTTTCATCATCTACAAAACGTATCTTACTAACGGCTAATCTAAAAGACTCGCTAATTTGTTCGAACACTAATCACCTTTCTAAGTTGTTATTAAAGGGCGTATATTACTAAATAATTTCTTTATTGCTCTTTAAATTTCAAATTTATTAGATATCTCAAATCCAAGAGAGTTAAATTCTTTTGGTATCGGGGCTTTAAATTTATAGTTTAAAAGAGCGATAGAATAAGCATGTAAAAACATTCTATTTGCTCTATTTTTGCCGTATTTCTCATCGCCAACTATTGGTAAATTTAAACTAGCCAAATGCACTCTTATCTGGTGCGTTCTGCCTGTTTTTATGGCAACTTTTACCAGCGTTTTTTTGCCCACAACCATGAGTGGTGAAATTTCACTGATCGCCTCTTTACCATCTTTTGAGATCTTTGAAATAGCACCATTTTTATTTTTTATCGTTAAGATCGGCTCATTTACGACCACATCCTCGCTCATGATACCCCTAACTGCGGCCACGTAAATTTTCTCAACCTTCATCTTTTTAAACTCATTTATGGCAAGGCTTGCAAATTCATCATTTTTTACAAGAAGTAGCACGCCGCTCGTGTCTTTATCGAGCCTGTGAAGGAGTGGAAATTTATATATTTGGCTGATTTTTTCACTAGTTACGGCGGCTGGTTTGTTAATGGCTATTAAATTTTCATCTTCAAAGATAACGCTTGGTTTTGGCATCTCTTCGACGTTAAATTTAGTATTTTCACTCATCAAGGCACGAGCTATCATCACCTTTTGCCCCTTGGCATAGACTAGTCCGCTGTCGATTAGCTCCTTTGCCTCGTTGTTTGAGATATTTTTTTGTTTGGCTAAAATTTTATACGCTTTTTCTTCACTCATAAAGTGCTCCTTATATCTTCTATGATCGCATCAGCGCTTGCTTGCACGGCGATCTTACTCTTTTTGGCGCCACTACCCATTATGCCACCTATCTCGCTTGCCTTTGCGATGTAGATGTTTTCAACTAGGTTAAATAGCGCCTTTTGGTTAAATATAAACTCGCCGCTAATTATCACTGGGTTAAATTTAGCGCACTCGATTGGATTATGCCCGCCGATATTTGGCACAAAACTGCCTCCAAGCACGACTATATCGCTAATGGCATAGACATTTACGAGCTCGCCTAAAGTGTCAAGTAAATTTACCTTTGCTTCAAATTTATGTGTTTGGCTAAATTTTGCAAAGCTAAAATCATGCTTTTTAGCGTACTCACTAGCTAGCTTTTCCACTTCTGCAAATCTCTCAGGATGGCGAGGTGCGATGATCAAAAGATCATTTTCTTTTAAATTTAAATTTGCTAGTATCATCTCTTCTTCGCCAGCATGCGTGCTTGCTAGTACGATCACTCTAGCTTTTGGCTTTTTATAAATTTTACTCACGCTTGGTAAAAATGCAGCTTTTATGTTGCCAACGACCTCTATTTCGCCCGCTCCAAGCGATCTTAGTCGCTCTTTATCAAGCTCGCTTTGGGCGTAAATTTTATCTATAAATTTAAAAAGATATCTATAAAAGAAGCTAAATTTTAAGTAGCTTTTATAACTTCTATCTGAAATTCTAGCATTTATAAGGATCACGCGACTGCCATTTAGCTTTGCCATAAAAACTAGCATAAGCCAAAGCTCTGCCTCAAAAATGACCAAAATTTTGCTCTTTTTTAGCCAAAACGGCAAGAAAATTTCAAATGGCAAAAATCTTGTGTTAGAACAAATTTTACTAGCCGCTTCAAAGCCTGTATTTGTCACCACGCTTATGGCTTTGCTATCAAATTTTTGCATCAAGGGCTTAAGCGCTTGCACTTCGCCAAACGAGCAAGCGTGAAAATGCACATCTGCATCTTGAAATTTTGGATTATCAAAGAGAAAAAAACGTGCTGGGATCGATCTGCGGTACTTTTTTTTAAAACTTAAGAAAAGTAGGAAAATAGCCCCAAAAAGGTAGAGTATTGAGGCTAAAAAATAATATATTATTATCACGAAACGTGTTATTGCTCTTGTTTATACAAAATTCTGCCACAATGCGGACAAGTAACGATATCTTCGCCTTTTACAACCGCAGAGAAAGTCTTATCATTTATCTGCATAAAGCAGCCATAACAAGCTTGTTTTTTAACTGGCACAACGGCTGTGTTATGAGCCCATTTTCTGATCTTTTCGTAAAATGCTAGGATCTTTTGATTCATTGCAGCGACAAGTTTATCTTTTTTAGCATAAACCTCTTTGCGCTCTTTTTCGATCTTTTCAAGCTCAGATGAAACCTCGCTTTTTATCTTTTCTAAATTTCCTTCAAGCTCTATTTTTTTAGCATTTAGCTCATCTTTTTGAGCATTTTTATTATCTATTAGTTTCTCAAGTCTAGCGATCTCTTCGTTTGCTGCTTCAAGCTGCTCTTTTGCGATGTCTTCTTCAAGACCTAGCGCTTTTATCTCTTTTTCGCTTTTTGCACTTGAGCTTTTTTTAGCTACATCTTTGATCTTAGCACTAAATTCTGCGATATGGGCATTTGTGCCTGATTTTTGTGATTTTAGATCATTTACCTCTTCATCAAGTCTTTCTACATTAACCAATATAGTTTCACACTCTTCTTCTATGTTTTTATAGGCTTTTTCTACTTCTTGTATGCGCGGCGTGAAACCATCTATTTGTTTGTCAAGATCAGATAATTCAACTAATTGTTGCAAATATTTATTCATAATGTTTCCTTTTTTTGTTAGCAATATGTAAATGGGTTTTTAGAATTGCTTATTATAACTTCAATTTTTAGATTTTGCAAATATTTTGCTAAAAAATCACTAAAATAACGCTCGCTTTCATAGTGGTTTATGTCGATCAAATTTAGTCCATTTTCCTTTGCATAAAGTGCTTGGTGATACTTTAGATCGCCAGTTAAAAAGGCGTCTGCTTTGACATCTTGGATGAGATCTGCGCCGCTTCCAGTGCAGATACAAATTTTAGAAATTTCATCTTTTGCATGAACTACTCTTAAATTTTCTAGCCCAAGTTTTTCTTTTACAAATTTACAAAGCTCACCAAATTTCATATTCACATCAGCGTAGATCAAAAAGCCCTCTTTGCTTGAAATTTCAAGCCCCAAAACCTGCGTCGCAAATTTTTCATTTAAAAATGCAAGATCAGCATTTGTGTGAAGCGATATGAGCGAGATATTTTTTATCACCATCTCTCTTATGAGCGAGCTTGGATAGAGGCTGTAGTCTAGGCGCTTTAGCCCCTTAAAAATGAGCGGATGGTGAGTGATGATGAGCGAGTTTGGCAAGACATTTTGCAAAAGCTCGCTATCAAGATCAAGGCTTAGATAAATTCGCTCAAATTCGCTGTCAAATGAGCCAACCTGCAGGCCGCTATTATCCCAGCCCTCTTGGCTCGCAAATGGGCAAAATTCATCTAATTTTTTATAAATTTCAGCTATTTTCATCAAATTTTACTTTTGCTCTAAGCTCTCTTTATATGTTAGCGCGCACTCTTTGGCTAGCTCACGAATTTTTAAGATGTAGTCTTGTCTTTGCGTCACGCTTATCGCTCCGCGCGCGTCAAGGACGTTAAACGTATGAGCTGCAAGCATGCAGTAGTCGTAGGCTGGCAGTGAAATTTTAGCCTCCAAGCAGTGTTTGCACTCGTTAAAAGCGTTTTCAAACTGATTAAAAAGCATATCAACATTTGCCACTTCAAAGTTGTATTTACTCCACTCATACTCGCCTTGTTTATGCACGTCGGCGTAGGTTACGATGTTGCCATTAGAGTCGTCCCAAACGATGTCGTAGACGCTATTTACGTCCTGCAAGTACATCGCTAAGCGCTCAAGGCCGTATGTTATCTCGCCAGATATGAGCTCGCATGCGATGCCGCCCACCTGCTGAAAATAGGTAAATTGCGTCACTTCCATGCCATCTAGCCAGACCTCCCAGCCAAGTCCCCAAGCGCCCAGCGTCGGGCTCTCCCAGTTGTCTTCTACAAAGCGAATATCGTGATTTTTCAAATTTAGACCAAGTCTTTCAAGGCTTTTTAGATAAAGCTCTTGGATATTTTCTGGGCTTGGTTTTATGAGCACTTGAAACTGATAGTAAGCACCAAGGCGGTTTGGGTTTTCGCCGTATCTACCATCAGTCGGACGGCGGCTTGGAGCTACGTATGCGGTCGCCCATGGCTTTGGTCCAAGGCTTCTTAAAAATGTCGCCTGATGATATGTGCCCGCACCTGCTGGCATATCGTATGGCTGAAGTATGACGCAGCCTTGCTCTTGCCAATAGTTTTGAAGCGTTAGTATTATTTGCGAAAATGTCATTTTTTGCCTTTTATTTTATTGATATATAAATTTCTATTTTATCTTTTAGGTATTTTTCAAAGTCCGTTTTATAGGCTCTTTCTAGCTCACTACTTTCAAAATATCTCCAAATTTCACCCCAAAATTTTGCAACATTTTGTGGCTCATTTGTAAAACTAAAAAGAGCGTACTTTCCGCTTTGTATCTTTAAATTTTCATCACCTTTTTGGCGTGATATTGTGCCGATAAAGTTATCGTAATGTCCATTAAGATCACTTTCGTAGTTGCAGTAAATGCTATAAATTTCACTCTTGCCATCATAGTATTCACTCATAAATTTAGACCATAAAGCTGGAATTTTACCCTCACCGCCTATCTCGTCTTCATTTTTAGTGCGAGTTTTTACTCCATAAATTTCAAAGCTATTTTCTAAATTTATAATCTTCATAAACTACTTTTGTCCATTGAAATTTTCAACCGCTTGGTTCCACATGAGCTTGTATTTTCGTTTTAAAAATTCAACTTCATCTTGTGAAATTTTAAGCTGTTTTGTAAGCGCCTCAACCGTTTTTCTATCCTCGTCATAGAGCTCTTGCATCGAAATGAGCGCCTCTTTTAAAAATTTATTCTCATTTCTTAATGTTTCAAGCGTCTCATCTTTTGCGTCAAGCACCTTTTCGTGTAAATTTAATATCGTGCCGATCGTCTTTTCGACAAAGGTAAAACCATCTTGGCTTTGCGGCTGCAAGGATAAATTTTGCGAAACACTAGGCACCACGCTCATCGTTCCCTCGCTCGCTTCTATCAAAATTTCTCCATTTTCCTCTTTGGTTTTCAAAACGCCACGATTTATCATATCCTCGATAACTTCGCGCTCCAAGTGCACAAGTTTGCAAAATTCATCAACTCCAAGATAGGTCTGCACCGCTTCTCCTTTTATAGTATCACTTCAACCTTTGAAGAATCATCCTCTAAAGCCTTTATCTTTGCCTCTCTGTCGGCTTTGAGCTCCTTTGCTAGCCCCTCATCTTCAAGGGCTAAAATTTGCACCGCAAGATAGGCTGCATTTATCGCGCCCGCTTTGCCGATAGCTAAGGTCGCTACTGGCATACCACTTGGCATTTGCACGGTTGAGTAAAGTGCATCAACGCCGTTTAGAGCTGAGCCAGCCATTGGTATGCCGATCACTGGTTTTGTTGTATTTGCAGCGATCGCTCCAGCTAGGTGAGCTGCCATGCCAGCAGCTGCGATGAAGACTTTTGCCCCTTTTTTCTCGGCATTTGCGACGTATTCGCTAGTTCTTTTTGGGCTTCTGTGGGCTGAGCTGATTATCAGTTCATATTTTACGCCAAATTTCTCCAGAGTTTTTGCCGTCTCGCTAACGATCTCATAGTCACTTTTACTTCCCATTATAATAGAAACAAATTTCATATTTTCTCCCTTAAAAAACTAAATTTTGGCAGCTTAACGCCGAGGTTTATCTCATTTTCATTGCCGCTATGAATTTCGCTCATGACCTTGCCTTTTTTGGTGATGAGCTGTTTAAATTTGATAAATTTCTTGCCATCTTGCGAATAGACCTTTGAGATTTCATTTTCACTATCATCTATATGTGAGCCAGTCGGCGCTACGATCTCGTAGCCTTTATCTGGGAAAATTTTATACTTGCACTTAAAAAACTCACCATCTTCACTTATCGCATTTACTTGATGAGTGCCCTCTTCTAGGCTACTTGTGTGATTTTGCGTATCGGTTCGCTCATAAGGTCTATGCACCAAGTAGCCGTCCGTAAAGCCACGATTTTTCAGCGTATTTATCTCATTTTCATAAATTTGCGCATCAAATTTATCGTCTAGTGCATCATCTATCGCCATTTTATAGGCTCTTGCTGTGCAAGCCGCGTAATACTCGCTCTTTGTGCGGCCCTCGATCTTAAAGCTATCTATCACGCCGCTATCAACGATCTCTTTGATGTGTGAGATGAGGCAAAGGTCCTTTGAGTTCATGATGTGAGTGCCGTTTTCGTCCTCTTCTAAGCGAAAAAGCACGCCACTATCCTCGTTTTTGGCGTAGAGTTCATACTTAAATCTGCAGTCATTTGCACAGCTGCCACGGTTTGACATACGTCCACTTTGCACTGAGCTTACTAAACACCTGCCAGAGTATGCAAAGCACATCGAGCCATGGACAAAAATTTCGATATCAAGGGTTGGAATTTCCTCTTTTATCTTTATAACATCTTTTAAATTCATCTCACGTGCCACGACAATTCGTTTTGCGCCCATATCGTGATAAATTTTGGCATCCAAAACGTTCATAACATTTGCCTGAGTAGAGAGGTGTATCTCGATATCTGGAGCGATCTCTTTTGCTAGGCTCATAACGCCTGGAGTTGCGATGATAAAGGCATCTGGCTTCATTGCTGAGATGGTTTGCAAGTGCCTTTTTAGCGGCTCTATCTGAGAGTTAAAAGGGAAGGCATTTATGGTCGCATAAAATTTCTTTCCCTTTTCATGAGTGTAGTCTATCGCCTCTTTGAATGTTTCAAGGTTAAACTCCCTTGCCGATCTAGTCCTTAGCGAAAAGCTAGCCACCGAGCCATAAACAGCGTCGGCTCCGTATTCAAGGGCGATTTTAAGTTTTGTTAAATTTCCAGCTGGAGATAAAAGCTCAGGCCTTTTTAGCACTATTTTTTACCCAGACTTTCTATCAAGGCTTCGATGTCGTCGTTGCTGACAAGGTTTTCTGTCGTTGTATCACCAGCGATATGAACAGCAGAGCCAACACGTTTTTCATCGTCGATACGACCTTCAAACAATGTATTCATATATTTGCTAAGTGCCCTCATAACGTTGATAACACGCTCTATCTTTTGCCTGTGGATGTCTTGATACTGCATCATATCCATAGCCATCATGATCTCATCTTGTCCCATTTGTAAATTTCCGATGATATTATCGATCGTGCCAAGAAGCGAGTTATTTTTCTCTAAAGCCTCGCTAAATGCGGCGATATTTGGAAATTTCTCACTTAGCGTCGTAAATAGCTCAACGTTTGAGTTTATCGCATCTTTTAGGCTATTTGAGTCGCTCTCAGCGTCCATAAAAAAGTTATTTATCGTCTCAAGCTTGTCAAACATCTGAGTAGCTTTCTCTTCGCTATCTCTTGTCACATCGTCAAGCTGATGCACCATTTTATGGTCTTCAGTCGGTGGTGGTGGTGGCCAAACGCCGTCTGCGCTCACTCTGTAGTTTTCGCTCTGTTTTGAGCTACTCTCCGACTTTGCTTGTGGCTCATCTGCTTTAGCACTCATTGCCTCTGCAACTTCTGCTACCTCGTCTGTTTCCTCTTTGACGTCCGCGACCTCTTGGCTGGCATCTTTAGTATCACCTAAATCATCCTCTAATCCGCCCGCCATAAGCGCGTCAAGTTCCTCTTGGGTCATAAAAGCTCCTAATAAAATTTGCCTTGATTATATAGGATTTAAATAAAAAGAAAGTTTAAAAAGTATGCGTTTATCTTTAAATTTATCAAATTTTAGGTAGCATTTTTGAAAAATAAACGACTTTAAAAGGCTAAAAATGACCGTCGATCTTCACAACCACACACCGCTTTGCAACCACGCAGTTGGCGAACCGCTAGAATTTGTGAGATGCGCCATAAAAGCTGGCACAAGATACTTTGGCTTTAGCGATCACGCACCGATGAACTACGATGAAGCTTATAGGATGAAATTTGAAGAGATGCAAAGCTACGAAGACGAAATTTTACGTTTAAGAGATGAATTTAGCGGCGAGATAGAAATTTTACTTGGTTATGAGATGGACTTTTTAGATGGCTTTATGGACGAGCGAGTTTTTGCTAGAAAGGTTGATTATCTAATAGGCTCTGTGCATTTTTTTAACGGCTGGGCGTTTGACAACCCTGAATTTATCGGCGGCTACGAGGGCAAAGACTTGGATCAAATTTGGCAGGAGTATTTTGACCACATAGAAAGATCGGCTAGGCTTGGTAAATTTGACATCATGGGACACATCGATCTTTTAAAGCTATTTAAATTTTTACCCAAAAAAGATGTCAGGATCCTAGCCAAAAACGCCATAAAAGCGATAAAAGAGGCAAATTTGGTAGTCGAGATAAACGCAGCTGGCTTTAGAAAGCCTATCGGCGAGCAATATCCAAGCGTAAATTTACTAGAGCTAATCGCTGAAAATGACATCACTATCACCTTTGGCTCAGACGCTCACGCCAAAGAAGATATCGGTAAAAACGGCGAAATTTGCGAGCAGATAGCTAGAAATTTGGGATATTCAAAGTGTGCGATATTTAAAAACAGAGATAGAGAATTAGTAAAATTTTAGTTTGGGGTCAAATAAAATATAAAAATAATCTTAAATATAAAATTTTGTGATACAATACGAAAATTAAAAACCAGAAGGAGATAAAAAATGGGAAAATTTGTCCAAAACATCGATCATTTTTTTGATTTTTGCAAAGAAAATGAAGTTAAATTTGTAGATTTTAGATTTACCGATCTAAATGGCGCTTGGCACAGCATAAGCTACAACATAAAAGCTGTTACAAAAGAGAATTTCACAAACGGCATCCCAATGGACGCTAGCTCGATGAATGGCTGGCAGCCTATCGACAAGAGCGATATGATAATGAAGCCAGAAGCAACATCTGCGTTTTTGGACCCATTTACCTCTGACATCACAGTCGTTGTTTTTTGCGATATCTACGACATTTACAAAGGTCAAATTTATGAAAAATGCCCTCGCTCGATCGCAAAAAGAGCGATGCAATATGTAAAAGATAGCGGACTTGGCGATGAGGCATATTTTGGCCCTGAGAATGAATTTTTTGTATTTGACAATGTCAAAATCATCGACAGCCCAAACTGCGCGATGTATCAAGTAGATAGCGAAGAAGGCGAGTGGAACGACGCTGCAGACTTCAAAGATAGCTACAACACAGGTCACCGCCCACGCAGAAAGGGCGGCTACTTGATGACCCAGCCAATCGACAGCATGGTCGATCTAAGAGCTGAAATGATGCAGGTTTTAGAGCAAGTTGGTCTTGAAGTATTTTTAGGACACCACGAAGTCGCACAAGGTCAAGGCGAGATCGGCGTGAAATTTGGCAACCTAGTCGAGGCTGCTGACAATGTTCAAATTTACAAATACGTCGTTCGAATGGTCGCTCACCTAAACGGCAAGACAGTTACATTTATGCCAAAACCGCTTTATGGCGACAACGGCAGCGGCATGCACGTGCATCAATCAGTCTGGAAAGATGGTAAAAATTTATTCTACAAAGAGGGCAACTACGCAAATTTAAGTGACTTTGCAAGGCACTACATCGGCGGCGTTTTAAAACACGCAAGAAGCGTTGCAGCCTTCACAAACCCAAGCACAAACAGCTATAAACGCCTAATCCCAGGCTTTGAAGCGCCATCTATCCTAACCTACTCAAGCCAAAACCGCTCAGCGAGCATCCGCATACCTTACGGCGCCGGTGAGAAGTCAGTTAGAGCTGAGATGAGATTTCCAGATAGCACAGCAAACCCTTATCTAGCCTTCTCAGCGATGCTAATGGCGGGCCTTGATGGCGTTAAAAACAAATACGAGCCAGTTGGTCCGATGGATGAAAATTTATTTAAACTTCACCTAGATGAGATCAGAGAGCGTGGCATCGAGCAGCTACCACACACACTTCGTGGCAGCCTTGAAGCGCTTATCCGCGATAACGAATACCTAAAACCGATAATGAGCGATCTTTTCATCGACACTTATCAGCACATGAAATTTGAAACTCAGGTTTGGCCTTACGAAGCACGTCCAACCGCTTATGAGTTTAAGACCTGCTTCTCTTGCTAAAAAAGAAGTCTCTAAGCTCATTTTGGGCTTGGAGACTTTTTTTAATCAAATTTAAAATATAAAATCCTGCGATTATTAAATTTAGATCTAAATCCAGTAAGCTCTATTGCTTGGAAATTTTTTTACCACAACAGATAAATATTTTAAAAATATAAAATCTATATAGT
>NZ_JAAKZC010000011.1 GCF_015230015.1 Campylobacter concisus
GAGTGTTGATGAGATTAATAACATAAGACTTTATAGTAAAATTTTTAATAAAATTAAGGAATTTACTGATGAGGCAGAGCATAATATAAATTTTGAAGAAATTTTAGAAGAAAACGACCATATAGTTGAATATTTTTTAATTGATATATGGTGTAGATTTACAAAAAGAGTAAATATCGGCACAGCAAATTTAATAGTTTTAGCTCAGAATTTTACACAACAGGAGCTAATAGGCGCTCTTGATAATGCAGATTTAAATTCAGTAAAAAGACATGGCTCAAGTCTCTATTTTAAATATGCATTGTTTAAAAATTTAATTCCTAATGAGATTATTGAAGAGGTTGATAAGGAATTTGAGGCTAAACATGAAAGTGCTGAGCGAATACGCAAAAACAATGAAAAAATAAGAGAGTATGAAGAGAAAAATGCAGCCACAGAAGAGGCAAGGGCTTTAGGTGCAATGCCTGATTATAAAGAACAAAATCCTTATGGTAAATCTTATTCTGATGCTATTAGAAGATATGGCGAAAAACATTATCAAAAATATGTATTGTTTAAAAATGCAATTCTTAGAGATCTTACAGAAGAGGTTGATAGGGAGCTTGAGGCTAAACGAAAAAGAGAAGAGTTAATGCAAGATATTGAGGATAGACTAAGAGAATATGAAAGAATGAATGCAGCAGATGAAGATTTATATGATAGATATGATTATCAAGAGGACAATCATTCAACATCTGACTATTATCAAGAAGATAGCTCTTCATCGTCTGGCGGGGATGACTAATGCAAAATTTTAACATTAAGATAAAAAAAATAGAAAAATATGTAAGAGAGCTTGAATATGGCAACAGAAGTTGAGTATGTAAAAGAGCGTCTTTTTAGACCTGATAGAGAAAATTTAAAATCTCTTGTATTAAAAGACGGATTTTTAAGATATAGCATTTATGCACTTAATGGGCTTTGTATTGTATCTAGCGCCTTAATGGCAGCAGGTATTGGTGGCGATAGTGCTAACTTTTTAGCTCAAAGTAGTTTTTGGGGTAGCTTGATGTTATATTTAGTCATGCTAACTGATAGAGATAAAAACGTAAAAGCTAAAAATGAAAGCGTTACTGAAAATAAGGTTGAAAAGAACTATTTAATAAATTTAGGTTTTCAAGTAGATAAATTTTATGGCAATGCTAACAAAACCCTAAAAGCACCTAATAATATCTTAAGACCACTACTACTAGATGCAGAGCAGCTTAAACGTCATATTCTCATTATGGCTACCATAGGTGCTGGTAAGTCGGTATTTATGAAAGGAATTATGGAGCAACTACTTCTTGATGATGCAGCATTTTTCTGTGTAGATGGAAAGGGAACGCTTGAATTTGCTAAAGAAGTATATGGTCTTTTTGTGGCACTTGGGCGTGAAGATGACTTTATCCATATAAATTTTCTTGATATGGATAACACTCATACTATAAATCCACTATTAAGCGGAAGCGCTGACGCTCTGTTTGAAATTTTGACCTCTTTGCTTGAGGGCGAAGAAAACGAGTGGAAAGCAAAGCAAAAAGAGTATATGAGAAATATACTTAAACTACTTGTGTATCGCAGAGATAAAGAAAATTTACAACTAGATTTTAGTGTTTTAGCTAGGTACTTAACCCTATCTGATCTTATAGACGCTGGTATAGAGTATCGTGAGAAAGTACATGCTAGCACCGCTATTGATGACTTTGTGACATATGTAGCAACAGCTATCTCAATGCCTTTTAAAGATTTTCTTGAGGCATCACCTGAAGCTATTAAAAAAAGGCTACAAGAGGCTCAAAGTAGTGGCGAGCAAGGCACTTATGATGCTTCTATGTCAGCTCAAGCTTGGATAGGCATTATCACAAGTCTAAAGAGTGACTACGGACGTGTGTTTAATACACAAACACCTACCATATCACTATATGAGGCGGTACAAAAGAACAAGTGTATCTTTGTAACCCTTCCTACCATGGCAAGCGATACCACACCTAAGCAGCTTGGAAAGCTACTTTTAGGGCTTATCAAAGGTGTTGCAGCTGAAAAAGCTGAAAAGGCAGCAGAGCCTAAAATCCCTTACGTTTGCTTACTCGATGAGGTAGGTTCATATATAGTTGAGGGTTTTGGTAGATTGATGAGTAAGTCTCGCGCACTTGGTATCTCTATCATACCTATTTTTCAGTCACAATCTCAAATAGATGGCACCGGAAAAATAGTTGGTAGCGCAAGCGTTGAGCGTAGCGAAATTTTTGATACAACTGGAACGCATATTTTGATGAAAAATATCAACCCAGCCGTAACTGAAGAGTATGCAAAGCTTGTTAAAGAACAAAGATATATCGACAAAGAGTATTCTGATAAAAAAGATGGTATTAAAGGACAAATAGGAGTAGAAAACAGATATAAAGTTGAAAAAGAAGCAGCTATTAAGCACGATGAAGTAGTAGGTATGAACAGCGGTGAGATGATGGTCTTTAATGACGGAAAAATGTATCGAGCAGCAGCCGCTACGGAAGAAAGTTTGGCACTTTGTGGTAAAAAGATCTCATTTGAGCTTAAGCTTATGGATAGTCCTATCCCGCTTACTCAATACATCTCAAAGCGAGATTTTTTCAAAGAGAGTTATAGAATTTATAAACAAATGCAAGAAATTGGAGGTTAAGAAAATGAAAAGAGCTATATTTTTAAGTTTAGCAAGCGCAAGTTTATTGCTAGCAAATCCGATAGAAAAAGTTAGTGAGAGCATAGGTAGCTTTATCCCTGAAGCTCAAGATGGAGCCGGAAGAGTGATAAACAGCGCTGGTAATGCAGCTAGCGAGATCGGCACAAGTGCGGGAGAGATCGGCAGTTCTATCGGTAATATCATGAATGGAGGCAATATCGGTGAGAATTTAGGTAACATCGGCAGCGCCATTCACAATATCGGCAGCGCCATCGGAGGCTTTGTATATTCAGTAAATAGCAACTTAAGCAGACTTACAAAGATCATAAATGACGTACAAGATAACACCATCGGACTTTGTTACGTTACAAAGGATGTAAGCTTAGATGTATGTGCCTTGATACCAAAAATAGAGGTCAATCTAGATGTATGTACTATAGCACCTGAGATATCAGGTCTTAAGAAAAAGTCAAACATAATAGGCGTCATAAATAACGAAAACCTAGGTCTTTACTGCCAAGATAGAGAGAAGTATAGCGGTCTTGGTGGCACTGACATTGAAGAGGTCGATGTCTTTAACAAAACCAAAGAGGCTGGAAAAGAGGAAAAGCCTAGTTATAAGTCAGCAGGGCAGGGTGGATCGCTTCAAAATACTTTAAAGACTGGCAGTGCTAAAAATGCTGCATTTAAAGCCTTTGACCAAGCCAAACAAGAAAAAATTAATCACGTCGGTGAAATAATGAAAAAAGATGCAAGCGAGGTTACGATCGAAGATGTAGTAGCAACTGCGCCAAAAGATATAAATGAATTTAATAAATTTGTTGACATTTCACAAGAGACCTTAGTAAGGCAGTCTATAGACTATACTCCGTATAATTTTAATGATAAAATTCATGGAAAGTTAAGAACTGGCACCTTAAGCCCAACTGGTGCTATGAGTGAGGCTAAAAAGGTTGCTGACCTGCTAGATGCAGAGGCTGGTGAGGTTTATAAGGTAAAAATAGCAGATGTATTTAAGAAAGAGGGATTTTTGAGCCTCCCTACAAAAGAGTATATAGATGTTTTACGTGATGATATAAAGATAGAGACTGTGCAAAAGATAGATAATCAAGTAAGAATCGCAAGCGAGATAAAAGCAGAGGTTGCTAGAGAGTATCAAAGAAAGAAAGATCTTATCTTTTTGACCACTCAAAAAGCTGTCATCATGAATGAGAAATTTGACATGCAAGCAGCCAAAGCTGAAGTGGAGGCACTGATAAGATGATAAGTAGAATTTTTAAAGGCCTTTTACTAGCTTTTGCTGTGATATCTGCAGTAAGTGCTGCAGAGGTAACCTCTCAAGCTACTATAAATGAACGTGACCTCTTTGCAGGACCAAAAGAGATAAGTGGAGAGTGCAAGCCTCAGTGTAGAAAGCTATCAGGTGAGTATATACCTTTAGTTATCGGTTTTAATCCAAAAAGTGGTGTCACAGAGTGCGTTATAGTAACTAGTAACAACCTAGAGCAGTCTCTATCCATAAAGGCTGATACCATAAACTCAACTTGTATAAAAGAGACAAACCAAGAGATAAATGTAAATAGCCTAACAAGTTCAAACACTAAGGCATTTGATAACATAGCCAAGATCGAGTACAACCCAGACCAGCTTACCTTTTCAAAATTTCTAAGTGGAGTTTTAACACTTGATCCAAATATGATAAATTTTGAAACGACTAAAAGTACTGGCATCTTACACCTAAAAAATCCTACCGTCATCTATGGAACTAATAGCTTAAAAAAAGATAATGTAGCCATCACTAGCTCAGAGCTTTTAAACAAGTCTAACCTAGCCTACTATGCAAATTTATACTCAAATATGACTAAAATTTATACAGCCTTGCAATATGCTCTTTTAGTTATTATCGGTGGTTGGTTTTTTATAGTACTAGCCATTAAAAACTCAAATGAAAAGTTAGAAAATGCTACCTCAAAGCAAAAGGTGCTAAACACTCTTTTAATCCCAGTCCTTACAGTGGCTACCTTTTTCGTACCTATCCCAGAAGAGGCAAAGATGACAGCAACCCCGGTTCAAAAGATAATGAGGGCTGGCGCTGCTTGGAGTAACGACTTTGCTGACCGCGCAGCAGCTATAGGAGCGCAAAGCTACTCACAAAAGCTATTTAGCTCAGTTGGTGGTATGAGTTTAAGTGGAGAGAAGCTCTACAAAGAAAATGATCTAAACTATCCTAATATCATCAAAGCTTACTCGGCTGGTTTGGAAGAGTGCAGAGAGAGATTCCCAGATGTTACAAGCTTTTTAACACAAAATACTAGCAGTGCTGGCTTGAACTTAAATAAACAAAATGAAAAATATACCTTTAGTGGTTGTAGAGAGATCGAGAAAAAATTTATCGCATATAATGCACTTAAAAAGAACAATACAGTTATGCTTGAAGCAGTTAAAAAGAATTTAGATAACCAAGAGCTTGTAGCAACACTAAGACAGGTAAATGAGAGTGTAAATAAACGCTCTAATGAACTTGGCTGGGTTAGTTCAACACTAATGGCTGGAACCTCGGTTTTAATCTCTAACATCTCAGAACTAGCTGATAACGACGTAGCAAATAAAATCCTAAATAGCAACAAAAGCCTTGCAGAAGAGGCAAGCGAGGATAAATCTTCTCAAAATATCAGTGAAAGAAATAGCAACATAATAGGCAGTGGCTGGGACAGAACAAAGCAAGCCGCAGCTGATCTATCAGGAGCTGCCTTAAGTCTAACACCATATCTTATGTTGCCAGGAGCTGGAGATGTAGCTAAGGCTATAGAGAGTATGACAGATGGAACTATAAACTTAGTCTTAGATCTTTTTAAAAGTACGGCTATTGGCAAACTAGCCAAGGTAAAAGACCTATTTGTAAGCGAAAAAACAGAGAGAAGCTCACGAGGTATCTCAGGTCTTATCGGCTACGTAAGTGCATCATACCTATATAAGATAGTTCTAGACTATATGCCTTTTACGGTTGGTATAGTAGCTGGAGCACTAGCCTTTATAAGCTATGTTATAGAACTAGCTAAGTTTTACTACATCTCACCATTTGTTACAGCTTTTGCTGTCACTATGGGTAAAACAAACAAGATAGTTGACTTCTTAGTAGGGGCACTATCTATATTCTTTAAACCTATCTTGATAGTTATATTTATCTACTTTGGTCTATTTGTCTATGGTATATTTAAAGATATATTCTTACTCTATGCCGAAGAGCAGATGAATATGATGTATGAGCTTCAAAGCCAGTTCTTCTTAACAATTATGCTTCATATATTTATGGCACTGCTACATATCATAGGCGCAATAGGTGGTGCTTATATGCTTTGGAAGATCATACTTCATGCACCAACATGGGTTTTAAAGATGGTAGGTATAAGTGATAGTGGAGCAAGCTTTGCTTCTCAAGAGCTAGCACGCAACCTAGAGAAATATACCTTCCACATGTAACAAATATGAAATATTACTAGAAAGGATAAGAGATGAGTACAAAAACCTTAAACCAAACAAGAAGAAAGAGAGGAGAATGAGAATGAAAAATAAAGCATTAATTACAGCATTTGTTGTAGGATTTGTTGGTTGTATAAATTTAAATGCCTACTATGGATCTTCTGATGTTTTTAATAAACACTTAAGAGGAGAAGCTAAAGAAGAAGTGGTTGATTGTGATGATCCAAAAAATTTACCGCTTGATATAGGTGGAAGATTAATTGGTGGAAAAGAAGAGTGTTTTGTTAATCGCGGAACCGCTGCTAGAGCCAAACGTGACCTAGACTTAACTATCGGTAGAAACCCAGTCACTGGTAAAGTAACCTCAAAGGCAAAGCTACTAGGTGGCAATAAAGCTACAAACAACCTTGAAAAAGCTCAAAAGAACTATGGTAAAAGGGAATTTGAACTTGAAGAGGCAGAAAAAGCCTATGCTGATAACCCAAGTGTCAAAAACTCTAACCGCTTAGAAAAAGCACGTAAAGCCTTTAAAAAAGCGCAGCTTGACCTTGAAGCAGCAGAAGAGATAAAAGCAAAAGACGATAGAAGAAACACAGATAGGTAAGAGTACCACTATGATGAGAGTAGGTTATAAAAAGGCAATAAATATGAAAAATAAAACATTGTCACATATCTTGCTACTTGGCCTGCTCTCATCTACTAGCTTTGCAGCCATTGACTGCAGCGATCCAAAAAATCTACCTCGTTTAATCGGCGGTATGCTAATAGGTGGAGAAAAAGAGTGTTTTGTAAATCGTAGCTCTGCAGAGAGAGCCAAACGTAGCCTTGATGGCACTATA
The DNA here is from genome assembly GCF_015230015.1 of Campylobacter concisus. Classification (GTDB taxonomy): domain Bacteria; phylum Campylobacterota; class Campylobacteria; order Campylobacterales; family Campylobacteraceae; genus Campylobacter_A; species Campylobacter_A concisus_AF. The sequence continues at coordinate 7,000 of NZ_JAAKZC010000011.1, forward strand.
GGTGAAAATCCAGCTACTGATGAGTCCATATCAAAAGCTAAGCTGGCTGAAGCGGACCAAGAAACGATAAATTTAAAAACCTCTCAAATGACCTATGACAATAAAAAATTTGAGCTTGAAGAAGCAGAAAAGGCCTATGCCAAGGATATCAGCGTAGAAAACTCTCGCCGTGTCAAAAAAGCTCATAAAGATCTAAAAGAAGCGCAGCTAAAACTTGAAGCAGCAGAAGAGATAAAAAGTAAGGCTGATAGAAGAAAGGCAGATAAGTGATGATCTGCAATACTATTAAAAAGTCTAATAATAATGAGTAAGCGGAACAAAATTTTAATAAAAATACAACAAGGTATATGTAAATAGGAGTTTTAAAAATGAAAAAAGTAATTTTAGTTTTGGTATGTATGAGCGGACTTTTTGCAAATTCTCCAACTACACTCAAACAACTTACGTTGGAGCATAAACTAGTTTTTCCAACTCATGCAAAGCAATATCAAACTATTATCAATAAAAAAGAGCTTAGTAAAGACCTTTTGGTAAATTCTGCAAATTATATATATGAACTAAATAGATATAAGATACTTTTGTTTAATGGATTTTTGATCAATGCAGAAAAAGAATTTGTTAAAAGTAAATGATAAAAAGGGAAGATTATGAATGTTAATTTAAATGATAAAGAGTTGATAGAAAAACATAAAGTTTATAACATTTTATTTAAAGAGCAGTATCGATTGAAATTAGGAATTCCTTATCTGCTTGGTACGCGAGCAAATTTTATAGCGTTAATAATGGTATTTTTAGCTACATATTTTAAATATGCCACCTTAGATATCATTGCAACTTGTTATATAGTTTTTATGATTATCTATTATCGTGCTTTTTTTAACTATACAAAGGATGGACAACAAAATCGAATTTTTATTTTTAAGGCGGTGTCTGACTTTATGAGACGCATAAATAAGAAACTACGTGAAAATTTGGATTTTAACTCAGCTAAAAAAATCAAACAAAAGAATATACGATGATTTTAATAGCTAAACAAGTTTTTAATGATATGAAAAATAAAAAATATAGGAGTGGATTTTGAAAAAAATAGTTTTTATTTTGGTTTTTAGTGCCCTTTATGCCTTTGCTGGATGTGGTGGTTGTAGAGATGAGGGGTTGGGACAGCAACTAGGAGAACAGTCAAAGATGCTTTTTAACCAACTTGATCAACAAACGTCAGAAAAAATCAATGAGATAATCAGGCTCATTAATAAAGCGCACCAGGATTTAGAAGTTAAAAATAGAGATATCTTGATACAAAATCAAAAGCTAGCAGCGTTGCAAGCACTTATACAACGTGAAATAACCTATAATCAAAGCGTTATTACAAAACTTCAAGATATTATAAATAGTAAAGATGCAGTGAGGGGTTTTGAAAAATGAAAAAAATATTTATTTTTTTTATGCTAGTATTTGATTTTGCTTTTGCTTCAGTTTGGAGCAGCAGCGGTGAAGATGGAATAAACCAGGCTTTTCAAGAGTACAATCAAAAAGTAAAAGAGCTTAATCAAAAAGTTATTGAAAAGTATAATGGCTCAATTAAGCCACAAGCCGAAAAAGTTGTTAAAAACGATGAGCTTAAACAACAGTTTTTAACCAACCATAGGGAGTTATTAAAAGTAGAGAGCGTGGAGAGGCAAAACGCTAATAGTGTCGTTTTAAAACTCAAAGCAATTTTAGATAACGAGGCAACAAGATGAAAAAGATAGTACTAATATTTTTTGTAGCAGTCGGAAGCTTGTATGCTTGTGTATGTGCTGCAGATATTATAAGCGGTTTTACTAGTTCAAAAACTCACATTGTAACTACTATCGATCAGGCAACAACTGAAATAGAAAGCGGTTTAATACCAGCCCTTGAAAGAAACATTGATGACATTAAAAAACAAAATGAAGAGTTAAAAAAACTATTAATAGCTTATATGCAAAATGCTGAGCAAAAGAGGGAAATTTCGTTTATGCTGGAAAGTATTACAAAGATACAATAAAAATGACTAAAAAAGATTTTATTATTGAATTAAGAAATATAGGTATGACGCAGGCTGATTTTTTCAAACTAGCAGGACGAAAGACACGTAGTCTAACGAATGTAAAAGATGATGAAGAAATAGCCACTTGGCATATAAATTTCCTTAAAATTTTAAAGGATTTTCGAATACTTCAGTTAGAGAATAGATTATTAAGGGAACTTATTAATAAAAAAAATTAGTTTTTTAGAATAAAACAAAACTTAATTTTTATGATGATATAATAATTTTAATTTTTTTAAGGCTAAAAAAACAATAACCTAGCGCAGTTTTATCCATTTTAAGGAGTTAGAAAGAATGAATGAAAATATATTAAGTAGTGAAATGGACGACTTTATTCAGGACATTGAAGAAACAAAAAAACTTAGAGAAAATCTAGAAAAGCATAAGCTAGCTGCCGAAAAAAAATATCCATACGGTACTTATAACGATGAGAGCAGGGCGGTGGCAACTGCTATAACCTTTTTTCGTGATGAAACCACAAAAAAAAGTCTTGCAGATGTTGCACTTGAATTAAACCTTATGTATCCTAATCTTACCCCTTCTTTCAATGAGCAGGAGGTAAAAAATCTAAAATCTCTCTCGTATTTGCATGAGGATGGCAAGGACATTATAAATCTTGATAAGCGGATGGATAACATAAATCACTTAGAAAAAGTTGATGAAAAAATGGAAAATAAAAATTCCAAAACTTCACTAGAAGACAAAAGTGATACAAAAAATACTGACAACAACGTAAAAATTAGAAAGCAGTAAGTTTGTCCTTTAAATATAGATTGAAAAATTTTAAGTTAAAAATAAACTAAGAATATCTTTAAGACCTATTTTAATACGCTAGATGCAGATTTTTAGATAATGAGTGTTTGTATTTGGTGTATCCTGTCAATGTCTTAGCAAATTCGTTTATTAATTTATGTATAGGATCTAAAGTTACATTAATATTTTTGCTCATGATTTTTCCTTAGAAAATTTGTTTTTGTTGTTTTTTGGCTTCTCTTTTGCGAGATCTTTTCTATTTAAAAACCATACTATAAATAGAAAAAAGGCAGCTATTTTTAGAAATGCATAGATCGAATCCATACGTCTCTGCGGTATTTGTAGTTCATTTTCATAGCTATATTTAACGTAAACCTTGCCCATATCGTCTTCTAACTGCAAGATATCGTTACCTAATGGGATTACCTTGCTATATATAACCGCTCTTTTTCTTATGAGCGGTCTATATTTATCGTCGTCTCTACTATCTATGTAGTACGACATTACACTGCCGTCGTCTAACCTTAGTCTTAGCTTTCCGTCGCCTTTTAGATTGTAGTTTGCAGATTCTATTGTCCCTACGTTTTTCGTGAGTTCGTTTAGTGGTTTAAAATCGCTATAAAAGATCATATCCTTAATGGTAAATATTATCAAAGTAAGGCACAAACCAACTATGGCCATTAAAAAAGCTGAAAAGATACTTCTTAAAATAGAACCATTGCCGTAAAATCCCCTTTTTATAAAAACTACGTATAGATATGAATTTTTGATTTTTTCTTTGATTGTGCTTAGATTCATTCGGCTACCATATATAAATTTTTAAATTTCGCGCATTATACCTTCGCTAGCCTTGAAGCGTAATTAGTGCATATTTTTATAAATTGTCTTTTGTACTTTATAAACTTAAGCCAACGTTTTGTTTAAGAAATTTATAATAAGCCTTTTTATCTTAATCTTAAAGGAATAGACATGAAAGGAACCGTATTAGCTCCTGGCATAATATTAAATGCTGATGATCAGCGTTTTACTTATCTACAAGAAGACGTGGCGTCTGTGGCAAAAGACGGAGATGCCATAGTTTTAAAACAAGGCGATGAGGTTGATTTTATCGCAGATGGACAAACTGCAAAACAAATCTATCTCACAAAAGCAAAATCCATGAATCTAAATTTAGATAACATAAATTTTGATATTAAAAGCAATGATTTATCTACCATTAGAACGCTGGGATTAGCAGGTTCAGCTTTACCTATTTTGGGTATTATCCCTTTCATCGGATTTATCTTTTTTATCGCTGGATTTTTATGTATGTTGTTTGCTATATTTAAGCTATCAGATAAAGTCGGTAGTCCTACACTAAAGAAAAACTATATCTTATATCTAGTTGTCGCGGTAGCATCGACTATCCTGATCTCAATCGGCGCGATAACTGGAGCATTAGGCTTTGCTGGTATGGGTTCTGGCTATGCAAATGCTGGTGGGACAGGCGCTATTTTTGGCGTCATTTTAGGCTTAGCGGGCGTTGTAGGTATGATTTATGCATTTTTCAAAGAATTTCAAGTCTATAACGAGCTTTCAAACATATCTGGCGATAAATTTTTCCTCTACTATTTTATAGGTTCGGTTGTTGGTACTATTACTTTATTCATATTTATTGGTTATATATTGTTGATTGTGGCATTTGTTTTACAAATCATCGCATGGTATAGATTGCAAGAGGTTAAAGCAGCTTAAAAACTTCAATCATAAATCGGACAAGAATTTTCTGGTCCGATTTTCTTTCTTTATGCAACACAAAACTCGTATTTAATTGATATTAGTAAAACTAACACTAAGGGATGGTGCCTTGTGTATAGTAAGTTTGCAGTATAAAATTTGCTAAACACTTATGCTAAACCTATTAACGCTAATGCACTAAAGGTTAAAAAAGTAGAGATGGTATCGTATGATAATGAATAGGAGTAAATTTTAAAGCATGAGTTTTAAGACTATTCTTATATCTTATTTAGTATTATCTTAGGTATTAAATAAAGGATAAAAATGCAAACTATACAAGCAAATTTTACAGCTAGCATAAGCGAGCTAAAAAAGTCTCCAGCTCAAATTTTAAAACAAGCCGGAGATAATGTCGTAGCTATACTAAATCACAATGTCCCTAGCGCATATCTAGTACCTAGCGCTGTCTATGAAAAGATGACAGAGATAATAGAAGAGTATCATCTAAGCAAAGCAGTAGATACTGCTCTAGTAAGTGGTGAAAAACCAGTAAAAGTAAGTCTAGATGAGCTATGAGTTAGAGTTCTTGCCAAGTGCTTTAAAAGAGTGGCAAAAGCTTGACAAAAAATTTAAAATATTTACTATTCAAATTTACAACTACGTCACAAATCTCTAAAATTTAAAAATATTTCCATTTTGCATAAGGATTAAAAAGTCTTATATTTTATATATTTATCCATGCGTAAAGATTAATAAACATAGCAAAAAACAAGTAAATATAAAAAATACAAGTCGCATTTAAATTCTTTACGCGGATTTTATGTTTATTGTTATCCTATATGTTTCCTTGCTTAGTTCTTTTAAAATTTTATAGGGCTTTCTTTGGGTATTTTTTTAAGTTCAAAATACGTTACGATAGTTTGAACCTATCGAGCCAGAGGTAAGGTCTATTTTTCCATTTCCGTTTAGGTCTAGGATTAGGGGGTCGTAGATTTGGATAGATATGCTATCGTTATATCGGTTAGTTTGTAATATATAGTCTGCTAAGTCTTGGCTGATGCCGCCGTTTGGGTCGTCTACTAACATATCGCGGAGGTCGTTTATGGTCGGTATTGGTTGGTCAAGCATGCTTGTTATCATTTCTTTCCAGCCTGAAACTCCCGCAATTACATTAATTGCTTTTCCAAATTTAACCAGAGATTGCCCTATTATATAAGTTCTTTTATCGCCAGTTACACTCAAAAGAGAACCCAATGCAATAAAGCCATCACTACTTAGATATGCATAATCCCTCCATGTATCTGTTCCATTGTGAATTTTTTCAACTACAACGGCAAAATCAGCTGTCATGGCTCCTTTTGCAGCTAAAAACTCGGTTAAGTATTTTATCCTATCTTTTGGCATTATACCTATTGCAAATTGTGCATAGTTTGCCATATCTCTAAGTGTTTCTGTCGTCATGTTTTATCCTATGAAAATGTTATTAAAATTAAGCCTACAAGCACGCCTAATATTCCAATATAAAAAGCCCCATATAGCAAGGCATTCATCAAAACTATTAACCATCCAACAAATTTCCACCAAAAATTTTTAAAATATTTGGTGTTCAAATTTGCTATACTTCGTCGCAAATCCCTAAAATTTAAAAATTGATCCTTAATAGATCTATTCCCACTTTGCATAAGTGTTAAAAAACCTATACAGGCTATTGCCGCGGATAGCTTAATTATATTAAAGGCTACATCATTCATTTATGAAGCCCCAATAGAAGTTTCTAACTGTTTGTGCGTATTCTCTAGTTTCTTTTATGTGAGCCTCAATATCTAATGGTGCTTTTCCGTCTTTTTCTGTAATAGGGATTGGACCCGAAAACTGTTTATCAATTTTACTCATGATTTTCTCCTTTATATTTTCTTAGAACAAAAAGATTTGCTATTAAAGCATAAATATTTAACAATAATGATACTCCGAATTTGCTTATAACCGATGATAATAAAATTAAATGAGCACTAAATATCGGTATAGCAAACATATATATAGAAATCCATTTTATAATGAAAATAAAATTATCATATCGTTTTATTTCAGCAAAGCGATAAATTAAATAATTTAATATAAAAAAGAATAAAAACAAATAAAATAACACTAAGACTGAAATAGTAAAAAAAGGGAATGCTAACGCAGCATCATTTTCAGCAACATCGTCCTTAAAAGAAATATCTAAATTTAACTCAAGTGTGATATAGAATAAACAAAAAATTGAGATCATTAAAATTACAAAATAAATAGAGTTTATAAGAGACTTAAAAAATATGTTATGCATATAAATTTTTCCTTGATTCTAAAATTTATAGCTTTTGAAATAATCTTATACTTCTCAGTAGCTACTATCGGTTCCTTATCATAACCTCTCATAAAATTTTCCCATTTTTGAAAAAAATATTCGACTGCATTCTATCTTTTTATTCTTGGCATATATTAAAATTTAAAAATTATTTAGCCTTTCCAAATTTCAAGCCCATTGCTAGGTAGAATTTTGAAAGTCAACGTTACCGAACTGTGTTAAATTTCAAATCTACTTCGTTTTCTTTACGGTATCTTTACTAGTCGTTGCATTGGCGTCGATATAGCCCATCCGGGCGAGCTTTTCTTATTGCGGGACCTGCCGCTTCCGCTTCCGCCGCCGTGTTCTACGAGCACGGTTGCGGCGTATTGCGGTTTGTCGTACGGTCCAAAGCTCGTCATCCAAGCATGCGAGCGATGGAAGTAGTCCATATAGTCTCTTTTATTAGCTTTTTGGTGGTCTGCGAGATATCCATGGCCTGTGCGGTGCCGTTTGTTTTAGTATAGCTTCCTTTTAGGGTTAGGGTATTATTATCTCCCAGGTCTTGGTTTACTTCGTTATAGTTTAAATTTAAGCTTTTTATATTTAATTCGTCTAGCGTTCTTAGTTCGTTTATTTGGGATACGCCGTCTTTATTTATATCTTGCTAAATTCTTAGTTTATTAAAGTCTTTATCATTTATATCTATTATTCCGTCTTTATTGCTATCTAGATTGGCTAAGGCTTCGTAGCCGTGTTTGGCCAGTCTTTGATTGCCATCTTTATCTTTTATCTGAGTAAAATTTCCAAACAGTTCGCCGCCGTCGTCTATCTTGCCGTTGCCGTTACGATCGTAGACTAAAATTCCATCCTCTTTGCTGACCCAAGATGATTTGTGAGATACTCCGTCACCGTTATGATCGAAGTAGGCTCCGCCGTTAGGTGCAGGGCTGATACCGATCTTGCCGTCCCCGTTGAGATCAAGGGCGAGGGGGTCGTAGATGGAGATAGATGTAGAGGGGGCAATGTAGCTTTTATAAAATTCACGGGTTTCGCCTAATAATTTTTTCCAAGCGCTAAAATAGTCTTTGGTATCACCCCAAATTTGCGATAATGCGGTTTGCGAATAGTATTTTACTACATCATCGTAGTTTCCATAAAAGTCTAAAATTTTATCCCAAGAATTTCCAATAATATCAAATTTACCTGTCTCCTCTAGCTTTTGAAGCATGTCATAAATTTCTTTAATTCCTTTTGTTTCTAATAACTCATGTACTTTAGAATCTACTTTGGCTGTACCAATAGTAAGGGAGTCGAATATATTGCCCTGAATATTCTTACCAAAAATACCTCCTATAAAATACAACGGTTGTTCTTTAAATTCTTTTAAGAGACTTTTTCCTACAAGTTTAGCAGTTTTGGGATTACCAAGCATATTCAATATTAAATTTACTTCATTTTTTGCTTGCATACGATAATAGTTTTCGGTGCCGAGTTGCAAATCCCTCATGCCAGAAGCTCTTGCAATAAAATCGCCTATCGCATATGGTGCTTTTACTAAAGTATCAAAAGCACCATTCCCAAAATCTTTGATATTCTTAATTATATCAATAAAAAGACTTTTGTTTTCCATTATTTTATCCTTGTCATGTTTATTGTTTTCTGTACGGAAAAAAAATTACAAAAATAGCTGCCACACCTACGCAAAATAAAATGGCTATAGCTCCGGTAATCAACGGCTCATCATATCTTTGCGAAAGATAGTAAAATATAAAAAATCCGCAGAGCAATATTGCGATATCCAATATATCAATATCTGTCGCAAGAGCTAAAACTAAATACATAGAAACTCCGCACAATAATTTTGTACCAAGATCGGCATCTAAGTATAAAAGAAAACCAAAAAGTATTATCAAAAATGAACAAATATGGATAGTGCATAAAAATTTTTTTGACTTTTTATACACACTGCCGCATCTTGGGCATCTTAGCGTTTTCATCGGCTTTTTGGTAAGTTTTTTACCGCAATCACACTGTATGTAATAGCTCATATACCTTCCTGTTTTCATACCACCACTTAGACTATCGTTTTCCGCGTTATCGTTTCTAAATTCTCGCTACTTTTCGTTGCGCCGCTATCCATAATCTTCTCCTAAAAAAATATTCTTAAAATCGTACTTACGATCAGTCCTAATCTGTCGTCATATTTTATCCTAAAAAATGTTATTAAAGTTAAGCCTACAAGCATACCTAATATCCCAAATATAAAAATCTCATATAGTAAGGCATTCATCAAAAATGTTAACCATTCAAGAAAATTTCCACTAAAAATTTTTAAAATATTTGCTATCTAAATTTACATCTTAGTCGCAAATATTTAAAATTTAAAAATTAATCCTTAGTAGATCTATTCCTACTTTGCATAAGTGTTAAAAACCTATACAAGCTATTGTTGTGGATAGCTTAATTATATTAAAGTCTATATCATTTACTTATGAAACTTCACTGTCATACTTGGATTAAAAAAATGCTTTATTTTAATTTCGACCTTCTCATAAATATTTCTTATTACCATCTTTTTTTCATTGGGCATATCTTTGTAGCAAGTTTCAGGCTTTTCTTTTTTGTATTTTTCATATGTATAAATCAATTCTCCATCTTCTAAATTTAAGATAACTTTTTATAAATTTCTGTATATAACACCATTAAGTTCAGAAAAACTTTTATTTACCAAATTTGTTTGATATTTAAAATTATTACTTTTAAAGTAGTCAAATACCTCTTTTTGTGTCATGTTTTTTAATCAATATATAAATATTAATTTTTGATTTTACCTTTAATCGCCTCTAGGTTCATCGGCTGCCCCTATTAAATTTTAATTTACGCATTTTACCCACAATACTCTTAAACTATATTTAAGTTGTAATAAGTATATTGTTTAAAAATATTATTGGTTATTAGATATTTTTTAATGCTTTATTAAGAGCCGTTGTGATTAAATTTAAATCTAAATTTTAGGGTAGTATAGGAAGTGCATTTTGCGAGAGATGGTTTTTTTGTTTTTTATAACATGCGTGTTTAGTATTTCCTTATATGCTAAATCCGTATCATTTACATCTTTATCTAAAAATATAGAATCTACAAATCCATCTATTATATATTCTAGGCTTCAAACTCTATTGGCAAATGAGGAAATAAATTCTGCTAAATCGAATCTATATCCAAAGCTTACTTTAAGCGCTAATAGTGAGTATACTAAAAATATATAGATACCAGAAGCTACTATATAAATGATGAAAACTTTGTAAGTTCTACCGGATTTGCAAGCTCGGTATCTTTAAAGCTAAACTACGAGTTATATAAATTTGGAGCAAATGCCTTAAACATAGATACGGCCAGTTATAAAAAACAAAGCCTAAGCTATAAAGAGTGTGTAACGCTAAATGAGGCTAAACTAAGACTGCTTGAACTATATTATAATCTACTAGATAGCAAAAATAAACTAAATTCCCACAATAACCTAAAACAAATTAATAAAGAAATCTACGAAACATCCAAACGCCTCTATGAAAACGGAGACCATACAAAAACGGCAATGACAAATAGCGCCATAAGACTGGTCGAGATAGAAGACAATATAGCAAGCCTAAATAAGCAGATAAAAAACCTACTTAGCGAGATATCAAATTTAAGCGGAGAGGATATCTATATAGAAGATGAGATAATGCCTTTTAGTAGCGAGGATATTGGTCAAACTGGCATAATAGATCAAGCTAGTCAAACCAACTCTTTAAGTCAGGTTCCTAGCATTTTGCCTAAAAATTTAAGTTCAGATAGATTAATTTCTCACCCCCTACCTTCCTTTGAGCAAACCTCCGAGGCTAAAGAGTTAAACGCCCTAATTCTCTCTAAACAAAGCGCTCTTGAATCAAAAAAGAAATAGTATTATCCAGCATTTTATCTATACGCTAAGTACGACTTTTACGGAGACGATAGAGATAACTTTCACCGCTCTTGGGACGATACGCAACGAAACGGGTACAGGATAGGCCTTAGTATGGTTTATAATCTCTTCGACGGCTTTAATAGAGAAGCAGGCATACAAAGCGCCTTTATTGAACTGCTTTTAGCCAAAGAGCAGTTTAACGAAGCAAAAAGGCGGTACGAAAAAGAGACTAGAAATATAAACGATGATTTGCATTCAAATTTAGAAAAGCTAAAAACTACTTCGGAGCTAACCTCTTATTCCAAAGAGCTTTTAGATATGCAAGAAAGGCTAAATTTAAACTCGCAGGCCGATAAACTAAGCGTACTTGAAAGCAAGGTTAAATTTAACGAAAATCTCATCAAAAACGAAGAGGCGTTGCTACAAGCAAATATGCTTGTGGTAAAACGCTTTTTAATAAACGAAAAGAGCGTAGATTGCAAAGCGCTTTAAGAAGCCTAGAGATAGTTGGAGCTCTAAATAACATTAGGATAGATAGCAGAGCCATCATAAGAGACTACGCTTTAAACACTACCCCAAGCTTTGAAGAGCTTATAAGAATAGCAAAAGACAAGGGCTTTAAGGCTAAGATTAAACATTTAACCGTTAAAAATTTAGTCTCCTACCCGCTACCCTGCATAGTTAGGGATAAAAACGGAGTTTATTTTAATATCCTAAAAGTCGATACCTCTAAAAACGAAGTCTTAATCTTTAAAGACAAAAACGAACCTTACGCTATCAAATTTGAAGAGCTGCTTAATATCCTAAATCCAAATCTCAAAAAGATAAAAGCTTAGGTGAGATCATGGCTTTAGCAAAAGATAGACCAAAAATTTCTAAATCAACCATCAAGAAGTATATTGTTAGAGTTAGTGAGTTTTTTAAATACTGCTACGATAGCGACTATATAGATAAGAACCCAGCTATAGATCTGCAAATAAATATAAACCAAGATGATGTTACAAATAAAAATCCTTATGAAGATAGTGACGTAAACGCACTTTTGGATATTGTTAGTAAGATTAGATCAAGTGGTGATACTAAAAGTCAAAGAATTAGCAAAGATGAGCTATTTTTTGTTACTCATATAGCAGCTTACTCTGGCATGAGACTAAATGAGATAATCCAGCTAAACACAGATGATATAGTTGAAAAATATAACATAGTATGCTTTAGTTTAAATACAAAAATAGATGTAAAAACTGGTAAGAGTAAGACTTTAAAGACCAGAAACTCTGCAAGGATTGTTCCTATCCACTCTAAGCTAAATAGCATTGGGCTGCTTGAATTTATAGAGAATAAAAAGAAGCTAGCTAGGAAATGTGGCAAAGCAGTTAGGTTATTTAGCTGTGACAATAAAGACTTCTCTGAGTATTTTAGAAAGAAGATCAATACTCAAGTTATAAAAGATGGTGATAAGACAAGGACATTTCACTCATTTAGACACACTTTTATAAACAAACTCATCCAAAGCGGCCAAAGGGTTGAGCATATAGCTGCCCTTGTAGGACATGAACAACAATACAAGATCACCATGAATACTTATGGCGAACCAGTAACTCCAAAAATTCTAAAGAATCTAGTTGAAGAGGTAAATTTTTATCAAGGAGGGGAAGAGTGAGTGCTTTTTAATTATAAATGTATATAGCCATTTATAATAAAGAAGGATTTATGCTTTTTAAGATCAACCATATTTGTAGTCTATCCCATATATTTTTATGATATAATTGTATTGCATTACATATTTAAAGGATAAGCTATGCTGGATCAACTTTTTTTAAAGAGCAATGACCTTATAAGGTTAAACAATCATAAATTTAAAAGATATTTTATAGACTCCAAGGATTTATCTCATAGACTTATCGTTATCCTGGGACAAAGAGGAATAGGTAAAACAACTACGTTAGCTCAGCTAGCTAGTAAAAACAAAGATAGTCTTTACCTAAGCCTAGATGACATAGAGATATCAAACGATATAACCTTGATCATAAGAGAATTTGTGCTAAATGGCGGCAAGTATCTATATCTAGATGAAATTCATAAGAGTAAAGATATATCGGCCGTATTAAAATTTGCCTATGATAATTTTAAAGAGTTAAACATAGTAGCTACCGGCTCGTCTGCTCTTGAAGTGCTAAAAAGCTCTCATGATCTAAGCAGAAGAGCGATAGTATATAAGATGAGTGGAATGAGTTTTAGGGAGTATCTAGGGCTAAGGTATGGTATAAATTTAGAAGCTATTGAGCTTGAAAATTTACTTGAAAACCATCAGGAAATAGCTGTTAATATCAATAACGTCTTAAAGCTAAAAGATCTAGCAGTTATTAAACTTTTTAGAGAGTATCTAAAGGTAGGTTACTACCCATACTATAATGATATGCCAAATGATACCGCCTTTTATCAGACTCTTAAACAAAGTATAGAAGCTACGATAGATAGCGATCTTTTAAGTATATATTCAAATTTAAACGGCAATACGGCAAGAAAGCTAAAGATCTTAACTCATGCTATAAGCACAAACGTCCCATATCAACCAAACTACTCAAGCCTAAAATCGCTTGTTGATATAAGAGACGATAGGACGCTAAAAGAGTATCTTGCTATGCTTGATAGTACTGGACTTATAAGGCTTTTAATGAAAAACGAACTAGCTATAAAAAATATGGATAAGGCGGATAAAATTTACCTTGAAAATACAAATTTAATGTATATAAACAGCCCTGATATAGGAAATGTGAGAGAGACATTCTTTGCCAATCAGCTTGGAAATATCACCGAAATTTACTCAGGCAAAAATGGCGACTTTATGATTGGCAATAAATTTACCTTTGAAATAGGCGGAGCAAAAAAGAGCTTTGAGCAGATTAAGGATATGCCAAATTCATTTATAGCGGCAGATGATATTGAAGTAGGGGCTGGAAATAAAATTCCACTTTGGCTGTTTGGGTTTTTGTATTAGGATTTATTTATGGGCAAGATAAACCAAATAGAACAAGAGTTGCCTAAAGGATAGAGGTATATCTTTGCAGAATGAGAAAAACAAAAATTGGATAGTGTCTAAAATTTCAAAATATTTGAAAAACTGGTTTAACGAAGAAAAACTGGCTCCACTTTAAATGCCTATGCAAATGCTGCTGGATATAGGCTAGATGTAAATTTTGTGCAATAGTTTTTGAGCGATTTGCATTTATATAAATCTACTATGTTGGCCTTCTAACATCCTTTGGGTGCTTTTGCTTTCTTGTGTAGGTCTTTTTAGATCTCACGACTCTTACATGCAGGCTGATGCTTCCTTTGATAGACGCTACTATAGCCGCGTCTCTTGCTTTTGTTTTCATTTTTATCCTTGTCTTATAGAAGTACAATAATTATAGGGTATAAAAACGACAGGATATGTTATAAAAATTTAAAACTAAGCAATTTTGCTATTTTGCTTCTTTTTGCCACAATGTGTCCAACTTGCTAGATACTATCTCATATTATTTATTTAAAAAAGGGATAACAATGAAAAAAATGTTTGTTCTAATAAACCATGAGTTAACACAAGAGCAAAAAGATCAAGCTATAAAATCATTTGATATCGACTCTATGATAAACATTACCGACGATACGTGGTCAAATATCAACCCAGCAGATGAAAATATATTATATGCTTTAAACGCATACAAAAAGGAGTTAATGCTTGAAGCTAAAGCTGGTGATATTTTGCTTGTACAAGGTGACTTTGGTGCTACTTACAACATGATAAATTTTGCTAAAAATATCGGGATAAAAACCATCTATGCTACTACTAAACGCATCGTTAAAGAGCTTGCTATAGATGGTAAATTGGTAACTAGGCGTGAATTTAAGCATGAAAAATTTAGGGAGTATTTATAAAACCTACCTTTTTTATTAAGTAAAACACAAGTTGCAAAACGAGATAATCTCCTACACTTCAAAAATATAAGCTGTTAAATTTAAAGGAAGCAAATGCCACTAACTATAGTCAAAAAAGCAAATTCGCCTCAGAATGAAGAGACCAATAACAAAACAGCCGTTATCACCATCCTTGGCATACAAGGTCAAAAAGAAAACATTAAAATCAAAGGCTGTGCTAAGTACTATTTTGCTGGCGAGAGCCCTGATAACTCGCAAGAATTTTTTAACACCTTGCCTCTTCTAGCAGATAAATTTGGTGCTGAAAATATAGCACCTATATATACTGCGGATGCTAGAGGGTTTAACGAAGCAGTGATGGCGCACTATGCAAATTTCAAGATAAATTTTAACGATATCTACAAGATCACAGATGAGAAAAATTTTGAAGCTATATTTGAGATATTTGAAAGAGCTGTAGACGACCTAGTTAAAAGTGGTGTTGACAAGATCGTCTTTGACGTGACGCATGGTTTTCGTCATCTGCCTTTGCTGGCACTAGTCGATCTGCTCATACAAAACTTCTCAAACGTCTCCCAAATAGATCAAATTTTATTTGCAAAAGAGATAGAAAAGTCCAAGCTATACGAGATAATTGACCTAAGACAATACCTAGATATCGCCAACATCGCCTTTTTGATCGCGGCTTTTTCTCAAAACTATACTTTGGCTCAACACATAAGAGCAAAGAAATTTGAGTCGCTAGTAAATGCTTTAAACGATTTTTCAAATAATATACTAAGCCTAAATATTGCAAAGTTAAAAAGCTCGCATAACGAGTTGATCAAAGAACTTGACAAGATAGATGATATCGCACTGATATCAAGAGCCAAGGATCTAAGAGATAGGCTAAATAAAATATGTGACTGGAGCGATAGCGCATATATTTTTAGATATAAATTAGCCAAAGATATGTTTAAAAAGGGTTATTTGCTGCAGTCGTTGGTGCTGCTGTTTGAAAGTGTGAATAGTTACATAGTTGGAGTTTTTGAAAGAAATATCCCTATCGTGTATAAGAAAATTTTAGATGAATGCTCTATACTATGGGCGTTAGAAAAAATTATCTGATAAGCAATTTCTTTATTCAGTCGTTAAAAACTAGAGCTTATGAAACTGATGATGACTTTGTTGGCAGGACTATGAAAAATTTAAAGTATCTTGAACTTTCAAAAGAAGATATAAAAGAGATTAGACGGATTATAAATACAAAATTTGGCTCTAGCAATGAACTGGCAAAATATCACAAGCAGTTAGACGACCTACGCAACGACTTTGCACATGGCAATATCAGCGAAGAAGAATTTAGCCATATCAAACAAGAGATAAAAAAGCTATTTGATAAATATCAAGACTTTATAAAAATACAAGATAGTTAGCCATTTAATATTTTTTATAGACACTATATGTCTATAATGCCTCTTATAATCTCCGAAAAAATAACGGAGGTTATAATGAGCAACCAAACTTTCTTAGACGGCATGAGCGAAATTTTTCATATGACAGACTCTAACAACTTGAAAAATATTTTACTACGTGGCTTGCAAAATCATTACAACACCTACAGACAAGTAGATATTAGCAACCAAGAGGTTAATGCAAGACGTGAAAAGATTGAGCACATATATGGACATAAAATTCACGACTATGTCCCATTTTATTTTAATCCTCGCAATGCTATGCTTTATAAAAATAGAAACAATGCCCGTGTTATCATTTTAGGATTTGATGTTAGAGTTATTAAAGATCACCAAGATGATTTTTTGATATCAAATCGTAATGCGTCTGCAGATGATGCCAAATTTAGTAAATACTTGCCAGACTTGCAAAATACAAATTTCATAAATTTCAATGAGGTTTTTTCTCAAAGATGGTGCAATAATGGCATTAGATATGATGATATCAAGCAAAAAATGATGGCAGAAATTTTGATCAATGATGTAGTTTATAGCCGCTATATACGCTCTATATATGTTAAAGATCAAATTAGTAAAAAAGCTATCGAAGAGCAACTAGCTGGCGATCTTAAAATGTATAATATCAACGTCATAGTTGATCCAGCTAAATTTTTCTAAGGATAAAAAATGGTAACTCTAAAAAATGGAAATATATTTAACACCAAGGCAGGCACTATCGTAAATACCATTAACTGCGTAGGCGTCATGGGTGCTGGTATAGCCTATGAGTTTAGGCTGCGCTATCCTGAGATGTTTGTGCGATATGCCGAGCTTTGTAGTGAGGACAACCCAAATAAAATAGATATAGGCAAGCTATGGCTATATAAAGCAAATGATGGACGACAAGTGCTAAATTTCCCTACTAAAAAGCACTGGAAAGACCCATCTAAAATGAGCTATATCAAAGCTGGTCTTGAAAAATTTATAAACACTTATGCTAGCAAAAACATCGATAGTGTCGCATTTCCGCTTCTTGGCGCTGCAAATGGCGGACTTGATAAAGACGAAGTTATAAATTTGATGATGGAATTTCTGGAGCCTCTAGAAATAGAGTGCGAAATTTGGGAATTTGATGAAAATGCAAGTGATGATTTGTATGATGACTTTGCGCTAAATTTTGATATCAACGAGCTAAAAAGGCAAACCAAAGCCCTAGGTGTAAAAAATATAAGATTTCAAGCTATCAAAGATGCGATAGATAGCGGACTATATCACTCGCTAAGCTCTCTACTAAAAGCTCCTGGCATAGGAGATAAGTCACTTGAGGCATGTTTTAGACTGGTTAAAAGTATGCCTCAAAGGCTATTTTAGAGTAAATTTTTACCTTCTTCTATCTTTTTTATGATCTTTTGTTTTAGCTCCATTGGGGCTAAAATTTTGACGTATCCTAAAAATTCCATTATGAAAAACTCTATCTCTTTAAGATCCGTAAAATGATAGCTAACTACGATCGCCCCGTCTGGTTTTCGCTCTATTATCTTTTGTGAGCGAAAAAAGTTTTTTCTCTCAAACAAAAAGGCCTTTTGTGGGCTGATCTCGAGCCGTACTTCTATAAGCGAGCTTCTCCACTCATGCGAAAAAACAGCAAATGGCGTCTGGATGTTTTTTATAAAATCATCGATGTTGTAGTCGTGATTAAACGTTTCGCCTTTGATAACCTCTAAATTTACTATCCCAGCTATCCTAAAAAGTGAAAAATCATACTCGTTGTTGCTATTTGCTAGATATAAATTTTCATTGATTAGCAAAATTTTATATGGCTTTACCTCCTTAAATTCTTTGCTATCAGACCTATTTGTCGGGGTATATTCTATCGCGAGTTTTTTGCGGTAGCGTATCGCATCTTCTAGCGTTTTGATGACGCTTTTATCTAGCTCTGTCTCGATCGGACTTGTGATAAAGTCATAAACGCCCAAAGACTCGTTTATAGCTTGAGATATAGCCGTTTTCTTGCTGGTTTCGTTAAATTTTTGAGAGTTTTTGGCAAGCATCGTGTAGATTATCTTTAGGACATTTCTCTTTCTCTCATCGAGCAAATCATCAAGTAAATTTGTATTGATAGCCTGGTAGCAGCCAGGATCTGTTCGCTTTATCTCTATCTCACCAAATACACTTTTTATAGCATCAAAGTCTCGTCTTATTGTTTTATAGTTTAGCCTCGGAGTATCATCTTTTTCATTTACCCACAGCTCGTCTTGTGCAGTGTCGATTATTTCGCCACGATTTAGCTTTTTAAGTAGCCATAGTATCCTAGTTTGAGCGTCCATTACTTTATCCTTTATATTCTAAAGTTTTTTATGAATTATACACAATATGTCCATACACTCTTTTATAATTCTCCCAACAAAACAAAATAATTCAACACAAGGGGGCCAAAATGGCAAAAGGTTATTCACGTTCTTATTCTTCATCATCTTCAAGCAGATCTTACTCATCTGCTCGTGCTAGTCAAAAAGTGGGTCAAAGCTTTGGTGGCTATACCAAAGTCCAAACGACTAAGGGCACATTTCGCATGAAGCCAACTTCTAAATAGTTGGCCCATGCAGCCATGAAGCAAAATTCATGGCTCATTTGAAGTAGTCTATGTAAAAACAAAATAATTCAACACAAAGGGGTTAAAATGGCAAAATGCTATTCACGTTCTTATTCAAAGTCTTCTTCATCGTCTTCAAGCAGGTCTTACTCATCTGCTCGTGCTCACCAAAAAGTGGGTCAAAGCTTTGGTGGCTATACCAAAGTCCAAACGACTAAGGGCACATTTCGCATGAAGCCAACTTCTAAATAGTTGGCCCATGCAGCCATGAAGCAAAATTCATGGCTCGTTTTCGTAGCTTTTATTTATCTACGCAAATCACAAAAACCTATCTTTATTGTAGTTTTTCATAAATCTAAGCCAATCTGTTCTTATCCAAATTTATCCAATAAACGCATATAAGCACCACTCATTTATTTTTACAAATAACAATATAAGCCACTACCTAAAACTTTACCAAATTTCATTAGTCCCCTTGATCGGGTCAAATTTGTTTAAATTTTTATGCCCTATCGTGATTTTTCTAAGAGCAAGAAAATGGTTTCAATCCCCTTAATCGGGTCAAATTTGTTTAAATCTAAGCAAGAATGTCTAGAAGAAGGCGCAACTGAGTTTCAATCCCCTTAATCGGGTCAAATTTGTTTAAATAAGTGGACATTGCGAAAATGTCAAGTACATGACATTAGATGTTTCAATCCCCTTAATCGGGTCAAATTTGTTTAAATCCTATGTACATTAAGTACATCTTATTGACACTAGTGTTGTTTCAATCCCCTTTATCGGGTCAAATTTGTTTAAATAAAGGTATCGAACACTGCTACATTAAGGTACCTAGTGGTCGTTTCAATCCCCTTTATCGGGTCAAATTTGTTTAAATGGAGGTTAAGGAATTTAACCTCTCTTTCATGTCTTCAGGTGGTTTCAATCCCCTTGATCGGGTCAAATTTGTTTAAATGCCCAGGTGATTTTTTAATTAAAGGTAAAAACCAAATTGTTTCAATCCCCTTGATCGGGTCAAATTTGTTTAAATGAAATAGACGAGAGCGAAGCTGATTATTACAGTGTTTCAATCCCCTTGATCGGGTCAAATTTGTTTAAATTTTAAAAAATCTTCCTGATGATAAACAATATATAAAAAGTTTCAATCACCTTGATCGGGTCAAATTTGTTTAAATGAGTAAAATGAAAAAAATGAAAATTCAAATTTGCTAGACGTTTCAATCCCCTTGATCGGTTCAAATTTGTTTAAATAATTTTATTTTTTACAAGGAGATTACAATGTCTAATTTGTTTCAATCCCCTTGATCGGGTCAAATTTGTTTAAATTTAGCTTTTAGTGGAGATGTTCATGCTCACCCAACTCAGTTTCAATCCCCTTGATCGGGTCAAATTTGTTTAAATTCGAGGACATGGAGGAGATTGAAACAAAGTTGCTAGCTCGTTTCAATCCCCTTGATCGGGTCAAATTTGTTTAAATCCGCAGTTAAATT
The DNA here is from genome assembly GCF_015230015.1 of Campylobacter concisus. Taxonomy (GTDB): domain Bacteria; phylum Campylobacterota; class Campylobacteria; order Campylobacterales; family Campylobacteraceae; genus Campylobacter_A; species Campylobacter_A concisus_AF. The sequence continues at coordinate 27,240 of NZ_JAAKZC010000011.1, forward strand.
CTGCGGTAACGATGCGTCTGCATGTTTCAATCCCCTTGATCGGGTCAAATTTGTTTAAATGGGGCAATGGTATACATTGGGTGCCCAATCAACGTCTAGTTTCAATCCCCTTGATCGGGTCAAATTTGTTTAAATGCTCAAGGAACTGGTAAGGAAGCACTTATGAGTTTCTGTTTCAATCCCCTTGATCGGGTCAAATTTGTTTAAATATAATGATGTCAGAACCGAAGTTAGTGCACAAGGTGTTTCAATCCCCTTGATCGGGTCAAATTTGTTTAAATTTAATGAGGAGAATGCTAATTATTACAGTATGACACTCATGTTTCAATCCCCTTGATCGGGTCAAATTTGTTTAAATTTTGAAGAAGCTGAGGGCATTGAAAATAAGTTGCTAGCTCGTTTCAATCCCCTTGATCGGGTCAAATTTGTTTAAATAGCCTAAAAGACTATTTTTGCAAAGGAAAAATTAGCAAAATTATTTAAGAAACTGGCTTTAAAGATACCTAAAATTCGTGAAAATCTCAAAAAAGTTCGCAAATGTATAGGTATTTAAAAATACTAACTCCATAAAATTAACAATGATAAGTGAAAGAACCCATAAATTTAGGCATTTGTCATCTCAAAAAAGTTCGCAAATCTCTTTTCAAAATTTCAAATTTTATAGGTTTGCGAACTTTAAGCGGTATATAAGTTTCGCAAGGTCCTAAAATAGGCTATCCTAAACTTAGGCATAACTAAAAGTTCGCAAATGTATGAGAGATATTTTGAAAAAACTAGATTTGCGAACCTATTTCGTGAGATTTTAGCTAAAAAGGGTCAAATTTCAGCTAAAAAAGTTCGCAAATCAAAAATCCAAAAGAAATTTAAGAACAACATAAGCTAGACAAAGAGCTCTTGCATCTCAAAGATACCTTTTTTATCGCATAGCTCAAAGCTTTTTCCCACGCAGTTTTCGCATAGTCTGTAAAATCTAAGGCTATCTGTTTTGACATTTAGCAAAGCTTTGGCGGACTTTATCAGTTTTTTGAGCTTGGCTTCATTGAGCTCACACTCAAAGACGCTAAAATTTACGCGGTAGCCGATGCCTTCAAGGATGTCTGAGAGCTTTTTGCGATTTTTATCGCTTTGTATGTCGTAGGCTATTACAAATTTCATTAGAATTTCCCTACAAAAGGTCTATAGCTTTTGCTCTCGCCGTTTATAAAGCGAGCTAGGTCGTAGCACTCTTGCATGATTATGTTTTCGCATTTGCATGACTCCTTTTTCCACATAGTGTAGCTACCGAGTTTTTCTTTCATATTTTGCGCTATGAGCTTTTTAGAAGCGTCGGTGAGAAGTCCTTCTTTGTTTAGTGAGATGGGCTCATCTTTGTTTAGCATCGAGACTATGACTCTATCTACCATAAATGTCCTAAACTGCTCTATCATGTCAAAGACTAGGGTCGGCTTTGTGCTGTCAAGCGCATGTAAAAATGAGATATGTAGGCTAAGGCCTGCTAGATATAGGCACTCTTGAACCTTGGAGTAAAGTATGGCGTAGGCGTAATTTAGTGAGGAATTTACGATATCTTTGGCGCCAAATGTTATGCGTTTTTCAAATTCTAGCGGTAATATACTCTTTATGCCGTCCCAGTAAATAGCAGCAGCCGAGCCCTCAAATCCCATGAGCTCGTTTGTGTTTTTGACGTATTTTAGCTTTCTTTCTAGGATATTTTCTAGTTTTAGGATGTTTGGAGTTAGAAATTTATGGTATTTGTTTAGGTATTTTAGATAGTTGGTTTGGTTTCTTATCTTTGCCTCGACAAAAGATGTGGCGAGATATAGCTGGGCTGGTGTGTTGAGGAGCATGGCTTGTTTGTGTGCTGTCTGTGTAGAGGTGCTATTGTAGGCTAGTAAGGTAGCGTATGGGACGTAGTGCTTGTCTATGAAATCGATGTGGATCTTTTCTCTTGCGCAGCGCCATATCACTGCAGAAGATAGTGAGATATGCTCGCCATCAACGATGATGCGGGAAATTTTAGAGATGGGAAATTCTTTATAAATTTTGCCGTATTGCTTTATGGTAAATTTATTTTTGCTAAGGCCTAGATAGACACCTATTTGGTTGATATGAAGCGTAGAATCCGAGGCGATCTTGGTGGCGTAGAAATTTCTCTTTTGGTTTATCTTGCGGGGCTCGTTTTCGTAGCTTTTTTGAGATAGGTATTTGTCATAGCCTTTTGTTATGGCTAGTGTTATCTTGTCTTTTATCTCGTTTTGACCAAACAATACTCCAAAGTCGATCTTTTCAAGATAGAGGGTGAACTCTTTTTTTGAATTTATACTTTTGTTTTGTTTGTATAGGGCGATCTTTTGGGCTAAAGAGTCTATGAGGTGCTCTTTTATCTGCGTTATCTGCGGTGAGTTTGGCGGTATGATCTTTAGATAGTAATTTTTAAGCGTAAGCAAGATAGCGTTTATCTCATCGATATAGTCTATGAAATTTGACTTTTCTTTGCTTGCGGAGTGTAAATTTGAGATGATCTTTTGAATTTTGTCGTTATCTACGCAGCGGTTTTTACCAAAGAAACGAACGCCTAAGAAGACAAAACCGTCGTTTATGTTTACGACTTTTGTTTTTTCTTTGTTGAGAGATAAATTTAGTAGTTTTAAAAAGTCATCTAGCTTTTGCTCAAATTCTAAAGCTTCGTCTTGTTCTGCAAAGCATACGATAAAGTCATCTGCGTATCTTATAAATTTATCAGTAGTCTTGTTTATGAATCTATCCATTAAATCAAGATAGATGTTTGATAGCATTGGAGATAGTATATCGCCTTGGTTTACCCCGACTTTGTGCTCTTTAAAGTCGCGCTTTAAAAATCCACCGGTTTTTAAAAAGAGCGAGATAAGGTTTATGATCTTTGTGTCTTTTATATGTTTTTGTAAAATTTGCAGTAGCTTTAAGTGGTTTACCGACTCGAAAAAGTCTTTTACGTCGGCTTTTAATACCCAGCAGTCATTTTCGTTTATGAAGCTACTGGCTCTGTTTATGGCTTTGTAGGTGGATTTGTGTGGGCGGTAGGCGTAGGAATTTGATAAAAATGTCTCGTCGAAGTATGGACTAAGCTCTGAGTATAGGACTTTTTGAACTAGTTTGTCTTTTATAGAGGATATGCCTATGGGTCTTACGCCATTGCGATTTTCTTTTGGGATGTTTATCTTTCTTAGCGGCTCTGGTGTGTAGGTGCCATTTAATAATGAACGTATGAGATGGTCTACGTTTTCGTCGAAGTTCTTTTTAAAATCAGTATATGAGATCTCGTCTAAACCCAAAGAATTTGCATAAATTTCGTCAAATGCGGAGCTTAAAGTAGCTTTTGTAAATATGTGTTCTAGGTTTTTAGTAAACATTTTGAATTTACCTTTTTAAGTGTGGTATGGGTCGCCATATCCCCTGGAGCGGGTCAGAGTTGTTTAAATAATGACTTTAACGAGAGTATGTTTCACTACGATGCGTTTCAATCCCCTTGATCGGGTCAAATTTGTTTAAATGCTGACAGAGTGAGCCTCCTGCGAGTTGCAGGTTAAGTTTCAATCCCCTTAGTCAGGTCAAATTTAACAATGATAAGTAAAAGAACCTATTTTAAATATCTTTAAAATCACAAATTTTTGAAATTTTAGCCAAAAAGATGGAAATTTAAACTAAAAACAAGAGCGATGAAGGTATGCACAAATATATAAAAAATAATAATTTTTAAATAAAAATCTAAAAAATATAAACATTTGTCTTTAAATCATATATAATAAGATAATTTTAAAATTGAGCATTAAAGTGAATAATGAAACTAATATGATTTTGACCTTTTCTAGCGATATAAGGGCGACAAGAGATAGTCTTGACATGCTGATAAAACTACCAGAGCTTAATAAATTTATCCCCAAACTTAAAATAAATAGAAAAAATGCTCTAAAAAAGAGCATGGTGGGTGCGGTTTTAGACTATGTGAAGATAAGGAGTTTAGATGAGGTATGCCGAGCTTAGAGTGAAATTTGAGCCGTCACAAAAGCCGCCATTTTTTATCGGCTCGCAGGTGCGAGGAGCCTTTGGGTATGCGCTAAAAAGTGTAAGCTGTATAAATCACGCCCATAAGTGCGATGAGTGCTTTGCAAATGAGAGCTGTTTATACTACGACTTTTATGAGAAGAAAAATAGCTACCATAGATATAGGCTGGACTTTAAGTTAGGGGCTAAAGTGTATGACTTTGGCATAGTTTTACTAGAGAGTGCGTGTGAAAAACTACCATATATCGCCTCTGCGGCATATATGATGCTAAAGAGATATGGACTTGGTAAAGATAGGGTTAGGTATGAGAAATTTGATATGTTTGTAAATGGTGAGGCGTGCTTGGCGGAGGATAAAATAAGCCTGCCTAAAGAGTATATAAGAGAATTTAGCTTTGATGGTGACGTGGGCGATGTCAGGGTCAAATTTATAACTCCGCTTAGGATAAAAAAAGATAATGTTTTTTTAAAAAATGACAATATAAGTCTAAAAGAGATACTAAACTCCATTTACCAAAGAAGGCTTGGCCTCTTTGGACAAACTCACGAGGCGCTAGAGTGCGAGATAAGGGGCGAGATAACCAAAAAAGACCTAAAATACGTGGAGCTAACTAGGCGTAGCAATAGACAAAACACTACTATGAATTTTGGCGGCTTGACGGGGTCTTTAGAGATGAGGGGCGTTAGCAAAGAGTGTATGGAGCTACTAAAGCTAGGCGAGATAATAGGCGTAGGCAAGCAGACTGTTTTTGGACTAGGGAAAATAGAAACGGAGGATATAAATGAGCAAATTTAGCAGTTATTTTAATGATGAGTTTGTCTCTTTGGAGCAAGGATCTAAGAGCATAGATGAGATATTGCAAGATAGGATGTTTTTAATAGGCGGAGACTTTTACGGGATACAAAAATTTATATTTGACAACCTAGGCTCAAAAAACGCGGCTAAGGTACTAAGGGCAAAGTCTGCATTCTGCGAGCTTTTCATGATGGTCTTGGCTAAATTTATCTGCCAAAAACTGGGCATAGATGAAAAATGTATCTTATCATGCACGGCTGGTAAATTTGAGATACTATCCCCTAAATTTGATGAAGCTGCTTTTAAAGAGATAAAAGGCGTTATAAATGCTTATTTTATAAAAAATTTCTTTGGCGTTAGCGGTGTTAGCCTATCTTGCGTAGAGTGCGAAAGGGCTGACTTTACGGAGCCCAAGCGATATAAAGAGCTAAGGGATAAGATCAGCAAGGCTGTGGAGCTAGAGAAATTTAAAAAGTTAAATTTAAAAGAGCAAGAACCGGTGCTTTCATACGACAAGGGCATAACAAATCAAACTCTTTGCAGGATCTGCAATATAAGAAAGATAGCTCACGACAAAGATAAATGCGAAATTTGTGCCGCCTTTGTACGTCTTGGCGAAAAGCTAGCTGGCGATAGTAAGAAGATAAATAGCAAAGATATAGGCATAGACTTTATGGATGTAGATCTTGAGATAAGTGAAAATATAAGATCATACGTCGCTAAAAATGCGGGCAGCATAGTGGATTTTGAAGATCTGGCTAAAAAATCGCGCGGAGATAATGCGATCGCCGTGATAAAAGCTGACGTGGATAATATGGGAAATTTCATAAAACATAGCGATGTTACGCAAAACTTTGCAAATTTTGACACATTTTCAAAGGGGATAAATAATTTTTTCTCTTTATATGTGCCAAGAAAGATGAAAGAGAAATTTGAAAATAGCTACACGGTCTTTGCAGGAGGAGATGATCTGCTGATAGTTGGTAGCTACGATCAGATGATAGAGCTTGCTGTTTTTGTAAGGCAAGAGTTTATGAAATTTATAAAGGCAAAGGATCTAAGCATTTCTTTTGGCATCGTTTTAGCAAAACCATCTACGCCTATAAGCTTTCTTGCGCAAACTAGCGAAAAGTGGCTAGAGAGCTCAAAAGAGATGAGTGGAAAAGATGCGATCACTATCTTTGGAGAGACTGCTAAGTGGGATAGCTATCTAAATGTCAGAAGTCAAATTTTAGATGAATTTACTAAATTTAATATAGACAATACAGCGTTTTTATATAGGCTACTTGAGCTTTGCGAGATGAGCAAAAAAGTATGCGAGGATGTGAAAAATACGATGTGGAAGTCAAAGCTAAGCTATAGCTTTACTAGAAATATGCAAAGTGGTGGTGAGATGAACGAGCTACTTCTTATGCTAAATAATGTGATAGAAAACAATCCAAAGGAGAGTAAGATGGCTATTTGTGAATACATATATAAAAGGAGAGAACGATGAGTGGATACAATAGAAGTGGCGGTGGCAACTATAATGCCGGCAATAAACCGCAAGCTGACTTTTTACCGCCGATAGTTTTGGACTACAAGAAAAATCCAAATTTGTTTGACGAAACAGCAAAGAGCGTCGCTGATCTAGTCTCTGCTAGAACAAAAGCTACTCAGATAAGAGCATTTTATGACTATATAATCGAGCTAGAGCAAAAGTCAAATAGTGAAGACTTCAGCGAAGTTTTGCCATTTGTAAAGATGCTAAATTCAAAAGCGGCTTACTCTAAGTCAAGAAAATGCTCAAGTGATGAATTTGTCGAGATGATAAATAAATGTGTAGCTCAGGTAAAGACAAAAGATGATCTAAGGGTATTTAAACTCTTTTTTGAGGCCGTTATAGGCTTTGCTAAAAAATAAGGAGAGAATATGAAAATTTTAACTTTAAAGGGACAAATAGAGCTTTTAAGCGGACTTCATATAGGTGGCGGCGATGATACTATGAAGATAGGTGGCATAGACTCGCAGGTGATAAAAGATATAAACACAAGTAAGCCTTACATCCCTGGAAGCTCGCTAAAAGGTAAAATGAGAAGCTTGCTAGAGTGGAATAATAGGCTGGTTGGATATGGTGAAGGAGAAGTATTTAACTCTAAAATTTTAGAAAAAGTACCAGAGCCAGATAAAAAAGCGGCACAAAATTTACTAAAAATTTTTGGCGATAAAGAGAATAAATTTGGCATTACTAGGATAAGCGTTGGGGATTGTTTGTTGTCTAGCGAGAGTGAAGGGCTAAAACTAAGCGAAGCAAAATATGAAAACGTGATCAACAGAGAAAGTGGAACTGCCGAGCATCCTCGCCAGATCGAGCGTGTGCCAGCTGGAGTGAAATTTGACCTTGTTATTAGACTAAAAGTTTTTGATGAAAAAGAGCCTTATAATGACAATGAAAACGAGCTAAAAGAGATGGTTGAGAGCGGACTTAAGCTAATACAAAACGACTATCTAGGCGGTAGCGGCTCAAGAGGTTACGGAAGGGTTGAATTTACAAATTTAAGGTGGGAATAATGACACTTTATAAAACTACCATAACACCCAAGTCAAATTTCACAACGCCACTAAAGGGTGATACTTTGTTTGGACAAATTTGCTGGGCGATCAGATATAGGCTTGGAGAAGATAGGCTAAATGAGCTACTAAGTGACTATGACAAAAAGCCATTTTTGATAGTATCAGATGGCTTTGCTAGCGGATATCTGCCAAAGCCTAGCATGCCAAGTCATCTTTTGGGCGAAAATTTGGAGCTAAAAAAAGAAAATAGAAAGAAAATTTGGCTTAGCATGGAGGATCTGCAAAGCGGAAATTTCAAAAATGCTAAAACAAGTGGCGAGGCTGGCTATGAACTAACAAAGAATGCAACGATCAAAAACTCCATAAACTACCATACGTTTACGACCGATGAGAGCGGTAAATTTGCGCCTTATGCTTTAATGGAGATAAAATTTAGCAAGCAAGATATCTACTTTTTACTAGATGATAAATTTAAACTTGACGAACTAGAAAAAGCGCTTGAAGTTGTATCTAAAAGTGGATATGGTAAGAGAGCTAGCATAGGCAAAGGGGCATTTGAGTACAGAGCGTTTGAGAAGGTGTCCGTAAAAAAGAGCTCAAATGCCTTCATGACGCTTAGTCCAGTCGTGATAGATGATGAAAATTTAAAAGAATTTTACTATGAGCCATTTACTAGATTTGGCAAACATGGTGGAGGGCTTGCAAGTACAAATCCTTTTAAAAGCCCACTCCTAATGGCAGATAGCGGTAGCGTGGTGATATATGAAGAAATTTGCGAAAAAGAGTATATAGGAAAGGCTATAAGCGGACACTCTACAAACGCAAACACAGTGCACCAAGGATATAGCATACTAATAGCTACGGAGATAAAAAATGCACAATGAAACTAAAAATTATAAAATCAAACTAAAACCTATAAGTCCTATACATATAGGTACTGGAGAGGCCTATGAGCCCATGAATTACGTCATAGATAGAGACGCGGACGATAAATACTATATGTATGTTTTTGATGAATTTGAGTTTTTTAAAAAACTTGACGAGAAGTCTAAAGATGAATTTATGAAAATAGCCTCAGACACTACTGGTGATGGCATATTGAAGCTGCAAAAATTTATAAAAGAGAAGAGTTCTTTGGCAAAAAAGGTCTCTTACTACAAAATGCAGGCACTAAAAAACATCGCAGAAGACTATAATGACAAAATAGGCAAGGTAGTTCAAAGAGAAGGTGGTGGCAAAAAAGTCATAAACCAACTAGTGGTCGAAAAGACACTTATATCTCCAAATTTAAAAAAAGCCATAATCCCAGGAAGCTCACTAAAAGGCGCTATAGCTACAGCTTTTGGTGAAATGCTTTATAAAAAGAGTAAAAGCTATGATACAAAAGAGTATTTTGGTGATTTTCTAGTGGCTGATAGTGAGGTGATAGAGTCACATACTTTTGCTTCTGTTGCTACAAATATAAAAAGAAATAGGGCATCAAGAGACCAAAATGCAAGTCAAGGCATACCAGTAAGATATGAGGCAATAAATTCAAAAAGTGAATTTAAAACAACATTTACGATAAAAAATAATAAATTTGGCATAGACGAGCTAATAAAAGCTTGCAACTCTCACTATATGCCGATATTTGCCTCTCAGTTTAGCTATGAAACGGACGAATTTACACGCGAAGGACTATCTGATAAATTTATTGAGAAATACGAGCATTTAAAACTTACGGATAATCAATTTTTATTGAGAGTTGGAAAGCATAGTGGTGCAAGAGCCGTTACGGTAGATGGCGCGAGAAGGATAAAAATAATGAGAGGCAGGGGAAAACCATCTATCCAAGAGGAGGAGACCACAGCTTGGCTTATCAATAAACAGCCGTTTGGATGGCTACTTTGTGAAATTTTAGAAGAGGATTGATCTTTTAAAAACAATGCAACCTAGTTTTTAATGCAGTTGGAACTAAAAAATTTTGAGTAGAGTTATATCTACTTTCTCAAAAAGAGTTAAACCATAGCGATGAAAATTTGATAGATATTTTAAGTGATGATATAGACCATCGATAAGCTCAGAGAAACAAAATATCTCTGATTTGGTCTATATTTTAACAACGCTCTAAAAAGGCTCATAAAGATACCTAAAAATTTTTGCCACTGGCACAGACGTGCTGGCACATCTGCTGCAATTTTCATCAGTGCAAGAGTTTGAAAAGTCTTCATGCAAAGGTGTTATTACACTGAAGACAGGGCTGTAAAACTAGATGATGATATGTTTGCTTTGCCATGGTTTTATGGATTAGAGACAGCTAAGAAGATGCAATGCTAATAATTTGGCTTCTATAACAGCTCATAATAGTCTACATCTCCAAACCATCATATCCTGACTTTACATTTTGCTCTATAGCTTTTATCTCACTTGATTGTTGTGTTGATTGCTCGATTCCAAAGTTCTTATCAAGTCCTTGATCGTATAGCTCTTGCTTTGTTATTTTTAGTGAGCCAAACGATATATGATCATTTGCTAGAGATATCTTATCTGTTTTATAACGCTCCTTTAGCTTATTAAAGCCTTGCATATCTTGCCAATCTTTCATATATGTTTTTATATTATAAATTAAGCCTTTATAGTTAATCTTAGCTATATCCGATAGATATTTTTTAAAGTTTTCAGTTCTATTTATAAAAGCTAAATAGTATCTATTTATATCTAGATGGTCATCGATAACTTTTACGAATCCTTCATATTCATTTTGTTTAAGTCCTATCTTTTTAATGACGTCATCATTAAAAAGCCCAGTTTTTATCTTTCTGGCTGCCTCATAAAATTTATCTCTAATGTAGATATATGGAGTATAGTGTCTATTTTGGCTAAAAGAATAGGCTGTATTTTCTTCTGACAAGTATAGATATCTGCCGCTATTGCCAGAAAGTATTTGATGATTTTTATATTTTTTAAACACAGTGCTCTCGTCAAAGTATTCTATTAACTCTTTTATTGGAATCTTTGATGAAATAGCTTGGTAGCTTGCTCTTTTAATATGCAAGTTGTTATCTTTTGGCTCACAGCTAAGCTCATATTTTCTTAGATTTTGTAAAACTTCATATATGGCTTTAATATCCATATTATTAATATCTGTTTTTAGGCTGGCATCTTCAATGGCTCTTGTATTATCAAAAGTTTTTCCACTAATGCTTACAAGTTCAGATCCTGGCACTGGAGTGTAGTGAAATTTACTAGGATGTAAGCTGGAGTTATTTACTATGTTATATAATCCAAGCTCTCTTGTTATCTCTTTTATGTATTCATCATATTCATTTAAGCTTGGAGCCCTTGTTGTGGGTATGATGAGTTTAAATTTCTCTACTTTTGTATCTGGCGCTTGATAGGTGGTTGGGTATATGAAGCCTTTTATCCCTTTGCTTTGCAGTAAATTTTGAGCATCATTTGCAGTAAATTTAGAGTTATCTATATCATATATAAGCGTAGGAGTTATGCTATCAATACTGCTATCTTCTTCGTTTTTATCTTTAAAACTTGCCACTGATATAGCTGAATAGTTTTTAAGTATTGATTTTAGATTGTATGGCTCTATTTGTATCGTTTCCCAGCTATTTAGCACTTGAGCTTTTGGATCTTTATTTGGCGTACTAAAGTCACTGCTTACACTTAATGTTATTTTTGGCTCATTTTTATTGGCTTGAAGCTCTATAAGCATTTGCTCTAGCTCATTAACTACGTGAAATAACGCTCCTTTTCTGCCATTATAGACTATCTTACACATTAGATCAGTTAGATTATAAGTTCCTTTAAACCCATCCACTCTTACTTTATATTTGTCATTTACCATTTCAGGTTTTGCGGTGATGTTAAATTTTGCATTGATCATAGGCAAAAATTCTCTTATATCCACTGCATTAAGCCTCTTTGCTCTATCATAATAGTCTTTTTTGAAACTCTCATCTTCTTCTATCATTCTTAATAGATAATCAGTTGTAGAATTTCTAGCATCAGCTAGTAACTCTTCAACACTTATATTTTGCTCTTTTGTATTGGCTTTTGGCTCGATCACCACATTTGTTTCTATCTTCATCTGTGTATCTTTTTCTTTGCCTTTCTTAACCTTTTGTGCTGCACTTTTAAAGCTTTCATATTGCTTTTTTAGTTGGTCTTCATCCATGCTTAAAGGCTCTATATTATTCAATCCATACTTGTTAGATAAGATGTCATTAACTACTCTTTTAAATTTCTCTGCTGATTTAGCCATAATAGCTTTTACTTGTTGCTTGGATGCACCTTTTGTATATATTACTCCACCAGTTTTTACGCTATGAGTAAATTTCATATTTTCAAAAGAGACTATCAGATGAATATGAGGCTCTCTTTTTAGCGGTTCACCATTTTTATGTTTTTTATTTAATACTCTGTTTTCTAGCGCCCCTTCTGGACGAGGAATATATGGCTCTTCTTTGATTATAGGCAGATGAGCTTAAGCATAAAAAAGTAGCTCATCTATGTCGTGATTTGGGAAAGTTAGCCTTAAAAAGTCCATTATAAACTCATCTATATTGCCACTTTCATATAGTCTGCTCCACTCCTCTGAAGTAAATGACAAGGATATATGATAGTAGTTATGTTTCTTATTCTTTTTCTTGCTCTGGTGCCTTTCAGACATCTCGATAAGATCTAAATTTCCAGCCAGTGGCAATCTATCATCTTTTTCATCTCTAGTTAGCTTTGAATCTCTTTTCTTACCAGTTTTTAAATAATCAGCTACGCCTTTTTCTCCCTTTGAGATCTTAACTATCATAGCTACTCCTTATTAGGCTTAAAATTTCAGTTAGGACTGATTGAATTTTGTACAAATCTTCTTGTGCTCGTAGTATCACTTCTAAAGCTATATTACCACTAGTCTTATAAGCTATATTTAGTCTCTTTGCTATTTGATTAATGTTATTAAAAGGTCTAGCAAAATATGTAATGATTGCCGAATCTAGCTCTTTCTTCTTTATAGATTCAGAATTTACAGTGCCATTATCTATAAGATAGGAAATGATTTCTGATCTTGACATATCTAACTCTAGAGCTATTTTAGATAGCTTATCGTATTGTTGATAAGTGATCCTTGCGGAGAGCACCTTATCCTTGACATTTTTTGACATATGATATCCTTTCATAAAATGTGATAGCGAGATGAAGCGTTTTAACGCTTCTTATATCTCGCATTGTAGACCTCGGCAGAGCAAGATTATACAAGGTATGAAAACGAAGTGTCATACATTGTATGTGTCTTGCTATTAGAAAAATTTGCTTACTACCAAATATTGCTGTCACCATTTTTGTTTAGCCATTTAGTAAAATCTTCACTAGCTTTTTGGCTATCTTGGTTGTAGATATGGATGATAAAGTCTTTAAGACTAGACACATCATAAAGTGCCTTATCTAGATTGCTTTGTAGTGCAGATTTGGTTTCATTAGTCTTATGACTATCATAAAACAAGTAGCCAAAAAAGAAGATTGCTTCTATAAATACAAAGGCAATTAATGCAGATACTATCTTCTTCATCAAAGAGCTAAAAGATGAGTTGATCTTCGATATAGTTTTGTCTGCACCTTTTAGAGTATTTTTAAAGTTGTTTTGAATCTCTTTTGTTGCACTTATAAGTTCGGCACTTCCTTGCTTTATTAGCTCTATTTTTTCTTTAAAATCTCCATTAAAACTATCCGCAGTTTTATTAAAAAGCTCAATATTATTTCTAATATTTTCACTAGCCTTATTGCCCATTTCGATATGCTCTTGTAGAGCAATTACGGCATTTGCCGCAACTGCTGTATCGCTACTCTTGATTGTTAGTGCCATTGCTTAGCTCCTCACTTTCTTTTTTGTCTTCTTTGGGTACGAGAATATGACATGCATCAGAGGGTTGATTGGCATTTGTTGCCTCATACTCTTTCCTCCATTTGGAAAACTCCTTATTTGATAGCTTTACGCTAAAACTTTTTTCGATTAGTAACTTGCACTCTTTGAGTGTTGCTTGTTGTGGAAACAAGACCTCAATACATGCTTGTTTAATCTCCTCTTTTTTCTCGTTTTTTCTAATGACTTTTAAGTCCTTTAAAAGTGTTCTTTTGGTAGCCATATTTTTCTCCTATAGCTTTTTAAATTTTACAAAGACAGCAATAGCTATCTCACCAAATGGGCATACCTATAGTGTGCCTTTTATTTCGATATGGTAGTTACTTATAAGGTTTTTTATTTAAGAAGTTTGAAAGTAGATAACGATTACAATAGAAGTCCCAACAATATCGTAAGGGTTATCTTTTTCAAACACTTAAAAGAAATCCTTACTCTTAATTGATTTTAGTCATCTTAACCTCCTTTAAGTTAAAATTTTTTAAATTTGCGTGTATTATAAGATATTTTGGTGGCTAGGTTGTTTAAAGTGGTAAATAATTTTTGACTTTTATTTCAGAAGCACGATATATCAGGGTATTTCTAGTTCTATAACATAGTAATACTTATAAATTACTTAATGCTAGTATCTATATTAGAAATCGAAACAAATATCTTAAAATTATAGACCATGAATGACCTTATTTTTAATCAGAAAGATAAAAATGTTTTATTAATAACATGTATTTCTTTAAAAAGATAAACGAAAAATATTACATAATTATCAACTGCATTCTAGATACTCTTCAAGCAATTTCTCAAATTTCACCCTTAGATATTCAGGCTCTTTTATCTTGATAAATGGCAACCAGTATTTGACCACGCGCAGGACCTCATCGTCATAGGCTACCTCTGTGCTTAGGATGATCCTATCTTTATCCTCGCTTATTATTTTAAAATTTGGCAAGAATTTCTTTCTTTTAAAGTAGCTCATGGCCTCACTTTTTATCTCCAGAATTACTTCAAATTTTACGTCCGAAAACCAGTTTGTATCGTTTTGCTTTATTCGGTTTGTAAATTCTTCATTTGGCTCAAACGTACTATCTTTTATCTTTACATTTTCAAGCTTTGAAAGAGTGAAATTTTTAAGCTTGCCACTATCATCTGCCAGCAGATACCAGATGCCGTTATTGTTTATCAGTTTATATGGTTTTAGAGATCTAAATTTGGCGTTATAGGAGCACTCAACTATCTTATTTTTAATGATAGCAGCGCTTATCGCTTCAAACTCTTCTCTTGAGATTTGCAGGTCTTCAAAGCCTTGATTTTTGATGAGATAGGCCTTGTTTAGCTTCTCATTTAAGATATCGCTTATAAATTTATCGTCTAGATCTGGAAACAAGGACTTCACTCCACTAAGTATGGCAAATGCCTGGATATCTTTATAGCTAAGCTTGCCAAGTGCGTAATCAGCCAAAAAATATTTGCCATTTGCTTTTTCTATGGGCAGTATATTTAGCCGCTCAAAGTCCCTTAGAATGGTTCTTTTATTGACACTAAATTCCTCTGTGAGCTCATCTATGCTAAGTTTTACTCCGTCATTTAGCTTTATTAAAATTTGAGCGAGCCTAAAGGCTATCTTGTCGTGAGAGTGCACCTTAAATCCTTTTAAAATTTTTGCTATTTTATCCTAAAAGCAGATCGCGACACAACCTGTCAGAGTAATGGTGTAAATTTTTGTCAAATTTAAAAAGGAGAGGATATGAGCTTAGCCGAGATCATAGATCAAGCAACAAGTAATGTAAAAATAAATGAGGCAGATAGAAATAAAGTGCGCTACTACAAAGAGAGGTTTAGTGCATTTGAAAAGATAATAAATGATGAAAATCATCATATAAATGAGCTAAAGCTTTCAAATTTTCAAGGTTTTACTTCGTATGAGCAAAATTTAAAAGATATAGACAAAGACCTAGTTGATATAGCTAGTAGTGCTATGTTTATAAAAGAGTTTAATGGCCACTCTGCGAGCATAGGGTTAGACATATCCGACATTAAAAGCACTATGGCTAATAATGGCATGCCAGCGATCGTTAGAGGCATTTCTAGTGGGCAAAATGCTATCCAAAATGCTACTAAACAAGCCATGCAAAAACTTTTTTCATCAGATGTATCGGTTAGATCTGTGGTAGCTTGGTTTGAGATAGAGGAGAGTATGGAATTTTCAGATTTAACAGAGGCTATAAATATCATAGAACAGCATCTTGAGCCAGATAGTGACATAGTCTTTGGAACTACAAGTGATGTTAAAAACACATGCACTGCCAAAATAACCATACTTGCTATGATCTCAAGAGGCGTAGGCTAAATTTTATTTGCCTCAGCTCTAGCTTTTATTAGTTTAGCTAGTACGCTGCCTTCTCCTACACCTATTATCTTAGCTCTTAGTTTTGTCACGTCTGCATGACTAGGAGCCTTGGCGTGGACTGTTTCATTTCTCAAGTCCTGGAGTGATGTTATGACTTTTGGTAGGGTTTTAGTTACATAGGCTTGAAGCACATTTTCCTCTAGTGCGTCTTGGACAAGATAGTTTTTAAAAAGAAATTTATAGGTTCCTAAATTCGGTTTATTGTTAAACATATCAGCAACCGTAAATTTAGACCCTTGAACTTCATAGGCTATCTTTAGAATGGCTGGGTTTTTATCTGTGAGCTTTTTTAAAAGCGCTTTGGCAAAAGCATAAATTTCTTGCTCCATAGTCTTTGAGTATTTGACTACGACCGAGCTAAAGTCATAGAGTGGGTTAGAGATGTTGTCAAGATACTCTATCTCGGCTGAGATGATATTTTCTATGCTGTCTGGATGCATTAGATTTATCAAATTTTGCCCAAAGCAGTAGCGTGTCAAATTTTTCTTGATCTCTAAAAACTCATCACTCTTATAAACATCAGGATAGAATTTGCTCTCGTCATCAAAATAGCTCATGCCTTGTTTAGTATCTATAATGAGTGGATAGACGTAGGCGTTGCCATAGACTGCGTATGTGTGACCATTTACCGTGAAATTTGCTAGGTAGTTATCTCTAACACACTCAAAGTCGTTTCTAGCTAGCTCCATTATGTCACTTATCACAAACCACTTCTCTACATCTAATCCTTTCTCTTTATAATAGCTCGGTGCGATCTCGCTCATATCATCGCTTGTGATAGAGGTGACCTTTGCTACAAATAAATTTGAATAGTCAGTTAAAAAGAGCTGCAAAAATTTGGCATCGACGCTTGAGCTTAACTCTTGAGCAAACTGCTCTATTTGCTCCTCAAAAGGATTTATCATATCTCGTCGAATGCTCTTTATCTTGCCAAAGGCAACCTTGCCCTTGTCATTTAAAATTTTAAGATGCTGCTCGATAACATCGCTTTGGTAGTATGGATTGTAGAGGATTAATACATTATTCATCAATTAAAGTCTTATATAAAAATTATTGCGTTATAAACTAAAATCATAACGCAATATAAAAATCTATCTATTTAAAAGATAATCAGCCAAGCTATTATATATTTTTTTAGGCTTAGTATTTGGAGATATTTCAAATACCTCACCTCTTTCGTTTTGCAGTATTAAAATACCGTCTATACCTAAATTTTCTACCACATACATATCGTTTGGAAAATTTTTGTTTAGCTCTCTTTCCTCCAGTGTAACGCTAGCTGCATCTAGCCTTTTACTATTGCATACCCCGCAAAGCTCAAGCCCATATGCCGATATGGCTCCATATTCTTTTGCATACTCTTTAAATTCATCGGCAAATTTTATGCCAACTAAACTTTCAGCTTCTAATATTTGAGTCTCATTTGCCCCACCTAAGGATCTTAAGTCTTTAAGATTTTTTACTATTTCTAATATGTTCATTATTTTTCCTTTTTACGCATTATCTGAACGACTTTTCCAGTGTTCAGTTCTTTGAGTAGCAAATACCTCTCTATCTATTTCACTATCTTTGTTTTTATCATGAAGTATAGCATCGTTTCCTTTGCCTCTATGTTCTTCCCGCTTGAGTTCCGCCAATGGAGCATCGGACTTCTGGCCAATATGATGAAGCTCTATAGGCTTGCCGTCTTTATCAAGAGGTGCCTTGCCTTCTTGCATGCGTTCTTTATTGGTTCTACCAAATTCATCTTTTTGATCCATATCTATATCATTTCTTATTAGGCATTTTTGACCATTTACTTCCGCCTCTATGAGCCCTGCATTTTTATATATCTCAGCCTCTTCTTGTGAGCCTATGGCATCTATTATTTCATCAGACCAACCAGTCTCTGCCTTTAGCTGTTCTTTATATTCATCTGTCATAGGAGTTAGTTTATCTCTTTGGCTAACTAACGGCTTATCTATATCTACACTTTTATCTACCTCCACATTTTTTAAAATATCAGGTTTTGTCACCTCTTTACCTATGTCTTTTAACGCCAATGCTTCCACTGCCATTATAAGCCTCCTTTTCTTATAAATTCATTCCAAACATAAGGCAAATCATTTAGTTCTCTGTTCCTTAAACCTATTTCATTTATCACGCATTGAAGTATTAGTGTTTGATAAGCTTCTAATTCACTATCTAAACATAAATTTGTAGCGATAGCTTCAGATAAATTACTAATATCCTTAGTCTCATACGCAGCTTCTCTTACTGCCTCGCTTGCGTTTTTAAACAACTCGGTTATGATAGTTCGCACGCCTTTAAGGTCTTTTGGCGGCTTGTTCTCTTTTGCCAAAGTTAAAATCTTAGCTTTAATACTTGATCTAAGAGGAGAGGTAAGCACCTTGCCCCACAGATGACTCAAGTCAAATTCAGCTCTTTTGTCTACAAAATTAGACAAAAGAGCTTTAATGAGTTCGTTTTTTAACTCGTTGTCAATTCCGCTTGAGTATTTTAAGCTTTCTGGTTTTTGAAATTTTATTTCATTGGCTTCAAATTTATCTACCTTACATAGTACTGCTTCTATCCAGTCGTTTTGATAAACAGCTGCTACGCCTTTTGGAAATTTTACTATATCGACTATTTGCTCATCGGTTAAGCCAGCTGCTTTGCCTATTAGTTCTCTATCGTTAAAATCTGGCGTTCTCATAATGATCTTTGTGTTTGTATTGCGAATTACTGACATATCAAGCAGTCCTGGGGATTGATCAGCTATGATAAAACCTTGCCCATATGTTCTCATTTCAGCTATTGAGTTTGCAAGCATTTCAACCGATTTACCAAGTAGATTAGAACTTTCGGACGATTGTTCTGTAGACGTTCGTTTGAGTAAGTTATGTGCCTCTTCTAAAACGCAGATGTGCTTTAATTCAGAATTTATATCTCCCTTGGCTATTCTATATTCGCTTAGCTTCATTACCAATATACCCATTATCAGAGCTTTAGTTTCCATTGAGCCAACTCTGCTTAGATCAACTATGACATTTTCGTCAAAAAGCCTATCGTCGCTTATATCATCACTTGAAAAAATGAGCCCATTAAGTCCATTTGTAAGGCTTTCGAGCCTGGTTACCAACGCGCCTTTATAATTGCCTTTATTTTCATCCGAGTATTCTGAGGCATTGATAATTTCAATGACATTTTGCATAACATCCATAAAGTTTGGAAAAAGCTCTTTGTCTATCTTGTTTTCGGATAATGATAAATCCCAGCCAGCATTTTCATATGACTTTTCAATGGCTTTTTTAAGCACGGCAGGCATTGCCGCATACATAGGCCAGCATACGTTAAATATCTCCACAAGCCTATCAAGATGCTCTAATATATGTATTTCTGAAGTAAATTTAAAAGGATTTATGCGCAAGAGCGGAGTTAAATTAGGATTCGTCCCATATACGCTTACGCCTTTATCATTTCCAAATACATGTTTATACTCACCTTTTGCGGACTCTATAACTAAAAATTTAACGTTTTTTTCTCTTGCTTCGTCTAGTATTTTATAGATTGTGTTTGATTTGCCACTTCCTGTTGATCCAGTTATAAAAGTATGTCCACTAAGGCTATTTAAATCCAAATTTACGAGGCTTTCATAGCTTTTACCCATATGATAAATTTGACCAAGTTTTATATTTCTAGTATTTTTTGTTTCGCTTATTACTTCTCTGCCAAAGCTTGCTAAATTTTTTACACCAAAGCCAGCTACGCTTCTTTCCGGAAATCCTGCATGAATAGCAAGCTCTTTACTAGTTACCAAAGATGAGCTTTGCACCTCTTTGCCTTCAAAATTTATCAAGGGGTGACAAAGCTTTCTTATGTATTCTTTGGCATTTATTAAATTCTCGTCTCTCCAAGTCGTTATAGATGAGCTTTCGATACCAGAATTCTCACCTCTTATTATAGATTGATACGAGGCGGCTACGGTCTTTGAGTCTATCTCGTTATCAGCTATGGCGTATGCTGCTACGTTCCACATACCCACATCATTTGCAGCTTGTAAGCGCTCTAGTTGCAAGTCTATCTTCTTTAGAATTTCGCTTATAGCCTTGTTTTCAAATTTTATTTGTATAGATTTTGAAGTTCCTTTTGTTTCTGAATCTGAAAAGCCATTTGTGTCTGAAACAGTATTAGTTTCGCCAGTAGTTTTAGTTTTGCTTTCTGTTTGACTATAGCTTTCACTAGTGTTAGTGCTAACCGATTTGTTAACGCCAAAAAAACCAATGCCTAAATTCCCACCAGAAGTTTCCGAATTACTTACTGACGTAGTATCTGTTGTGCTTAAGGTATTTGCTATACTAGTATTTATAGCCTCAGATATGCTTTGAGAGTAGCTTTGCGTCACACTTTTGCTTTCATTTTCTCCAAAAGTTAGGTCAGTAGTTTCAAAAGGTTTTATAGCCGAATATAAATTCTCATAATTTCTTTGTAAATTTAAAAGATTGTTATTTGAAATAGGATCAGCTACTATCATTAGCGTATATTGTTCGCCATGCATAGCATCTGCCACTCGTTCTATACCCTGGATAAATCTATATTCCGCTGATTTTTCCGCCCTTAATCCTGCTATTCCAGTTATAGCTGATACACTTTTTTGAGTATTCTCATTTTTGCCTCTTTCAAAAATATTTGCTTCAAGCTCGACTAAGTCTTTTTTATTTAGCACTATGGCATTTTTGTCTTTCATGTTTTCATATTGACTAAAAACAATACCAGGAAAATTTCCATTTAAACTCTTATAAAGAAGCTCAGAAGCCTGGCTGGGATTTCTGTCAAAGCTTTTTACACCGATGTAATAATCTATCTTTTCTTTGTTACTATTTATTATAAACACCAAAGAAGCATTTACTGATGCTACAGACTGAAATACACTTACAAGCTTGTCTCTTGTGTCTTCACTTTTATCAAATACAAATTGTTCAAGTTTATAAAAACGCGAAATTTTATTTATTTCGGAACTACTTATATTGTTCCTAGCTTGCACTATAGGATAATCATTTAAAACTGTAAGATATTTTTTATTTACTATATTATCAGCTATATTTAGAGCTTGCAAAAGATCTGTTTCTTTATATTTAACCAAATTTTCCATTTATTTTCTCCTATTTTAAAAAAAGAATATTAATGCTATCACTACAGCAATAGTGCCAGCTGCTACATAAATCAGAGTATTATCTTTTTTCTTATGTTCTATCTTGCCTTGTTTTTGATCCTTTTTGGTAAATAAATGGTCTGACATTTTCATAAGCAAAGTAATCCGTTCTTTTGAAAAATTGTTTTCTATCTTTCCTACTTGCCTTGCATAGTAGTTTGCATCCCATTTTTTTACATCATCTAAAAGTAATTCTCCATCGTGGTCTACAAAAAGACTATCTTTATTTATGCCATTAGATAGACAATAATCCAAATATTCTGTTATATCTTTTGAACTTGATCTCCTTGAAAATATAACAAAAAATATACTTCTTATCTCGCCTATATTTTTATTTTTTACACTTTCTTTAAAACTATTTGAAACCATTTTGTGCTCCTTAAATTTCTAAAATTCGATCTAATTTGCGGTTAAAATCATCTAACCACTTAATGTTTTTATTCTCTAGCACTACAGCCTCTTCTAGCTTGTCTTTATTTTTTAGAAGATGTATTTGCTTTCTGGTGTTGTTTCTTATGGCTTTTTTAAGTTTTTTGATGTCATCAAGAAATTTATCTTTAAATATTTTTGCACTTTCTGAGATTGTATTTTTAACACCATCTATATCCGCAGAAAAGTTTTTATAGATATCTTGAAGTACTTCATCTGCAAAAATTTCTGGGTTAAAAGTATCTTTTTCTGTTGTATATGTATGAATTTTATATTCATCGTCAAACCATGTCCAAGGTTTAAACAATGATTTATTTTTATTACCAGTATGATAAGTATGCTCTTCTTTGATTGTTTTTTTAAGCGATTCAAATGTGTTGTTTATATCTAAGTTTATGTCTACTATAGACTCAACCGAGATTTCATTCACAAATGCTTTACCAAAATTTGAACTTTCTGAAATAATGGAATTTGCATAATTTTTATACTCTTCATACATCTCATCTATATCTTTTAAAAGACCAAGATTGATATTGTCGTTTATCTGGGCTATAAATTTCGTTCTAAAATGTTCAAGCTGATCTTTAACGGCATTAAGATATAGTTTTGCTTCAGTTTCCTCCATATCATTTCCCGCAGAAGATAGCTCACCTATAATTTTACTAAAGTCTTTCCTTTCTTTATCTAAAAATTTATTTGCACTTTTTGTGAAGTTAAATTTATTTATATTTTGCTCTATGGCCTTGGCTCTATGCCCGTCTTCTAATTTTTGTTCGATAAACTCTAATGTTTTTATAACTTCATCTCTGTTTTTTTCGTTTTTGCTGATATTTTTTATACTCTTTGCCTTAATCGCTTTGGCTTCTATAAAATTTTTAAAAGTATTGATAGATAACTTTATCTTTTGTCTAATAGCATATTTTTCTACATATTCATTTATAGCTATCTCAAGAGCTGGTACACCACTACATATATCAGCAAAAGTCAAATTATCATTTTTATCTTTAGCGGCTTTTATAAGGGTATCTAATATTTTTCTCCCTTCGTTTGATAATGGGGCAAATTGGTATAGGTGCCTTTCTTCATTTTGAATAAAACGTCTTCCTTTTGTATCCAAAAAGTCATTTTCATCATCGCTAAGCGAAAAATTACTGTCTTTCTTTAATCTAACGATTCTTGAAAGATAAGCAGATATAGGAAAAATCTTAGGATTGTCTATACCAAAATTTTTCAAATACTCTCTCAGTGTTTTAACAGCCGTATATGCATTTTCGCCTTTTTGGGTGTCCAGAGCATCAACTCTATTTAAAACGAATATAAATCTATCTTTTGATTGAATTCCTGATTTTTTCATCTCTTGTGCTATGTCACTCAGTAAATTTTTATCATCATTTACTTGAAGTTGAGTAGCATTTAGCACGTAAAGTATCATAGGTTTATAAATTTTCCCTATTAGCTTGTAAGTGTGTTGTTTGTGAGTCTCATTAGCACTGTTATTTGGTCCTGGAGTATCACTTAAAACCACTCTTAAACCATACTCTTTTATATTTGGTATATTGCCAAATAGTCTTAGATCACTTACATCACTATTGCTATTTAGCTCATCTAATATTTTAGGACTAGCAACTTTATCATTGCATATGAATTTTCCATTTTTATTGTAGGCGCTTACTCTAAACTCGTGTTTAGTTTTATCGTTGTAAATTTTGGCTACTACTGCGGTAGTGGCAGCATTTCTGGCAGGTAATAGATCTTGGTGAAGTATGGCGTTTAATAAGGTTGATTTACCTGAGCTCATAGTGGCTACCACGCCTATCTCTTCTTCATCTCCTAGTGCATTACTAAAATTTTCTTTTAGCTCTTTTGTTTTTAGTTCCTCATATGGTGAGTTTTTCTGCATTTCGTCAAAAAGAGCTCTTAGCTGTCTAACTCTTTCTTCTGACGACTTTACGTTGACATCTTTTTGAACAAGGTTGATCTTAATACTAGAATTTTCTTCACAAAATTTATCCTTTACATTTTCAAGATCTCTATAGTCGGAAGGTAAACCAAAAAACTCGACTTCATATTCATCGTCATTTTCTACATTATGTAATTTTTGGAAAAAGTCACCAACCCAATCTTGTAAAAATGACTTATCAGGATCACCCCAACACCTTAAAAAATCATCCTTCTTGCTTACATCCTTTCCGTCAATTTCACATTTTGTGCATCCAGAAAAAGGATTATGCTCCAAATATACTTTTGCCACTTCAGTAACCTCCATTTATAATTTTTTCTATACTATGAAAATCTGTATTTTTTAAAGCACTGGATATTTCTTCTTTAAAATATTCCTTTGCATCAATTTTTATTTTGAAATTTTTTAGATGGGTATTTTTTTCTTCTGCAAATTTTCTTAGGAATATCAGAAAATCATCAACTTCATTTTCGCTAAATTTATATGCCGTATTGTCCAAAGCCATTTTAAATAGTCTTGCAGCTTTTGTAGATGTTGCTATCAATATCGGATCTACAAAACCTATGTTTTGTATAAATTTTTTTGCATTTTTTATAATCTCGTCAAGGCTTTCTCTTTGTGTATCAATGGCATCTATCTTGTTTAGTACGAATAGTATTTGAATATTTTTGTTTTTTGTTATTTCAAATATTTGTTTTAAAAGATCAAGCAAATCATTGGTTTCAGCATACATAGCATTGATAAGAAAAATAACTACATCAAGCTTAGTATCTTTTAAAAAATTTAGAGTTATTTTTTTGTGCTCTTCATCAGATGAAAAATTTGTACCAGGAGTATCATGAATAGCTACAACTTGATTATGATTAAAAATATTTTTTAAATTTCCTTCAAAAACTATTCTGTCTATATTATTATCATCATTCCATATTTTAGCCGTATTTCTATCACTTGAGATTTTAGTCTTTGCGACTTTATTTTTATACAATGCAACTCCACTAATGTCATTAAAATCATCATTGTCATATATGGAAGTTATCTTCGCCGTGCAGGCAGCCTGAGTTTCAGGAAGGATTTCATTTCCTAAAAGTGCGTTTATAAAGGTTGATTTGCCAGAACTCATTGTAGATATAACTGCAACATGTCTTATGCCTAAAAGCTCATGTTTTAATATTTTTATAATAGCCATTACTTCAAATTTTATGCTTTCTTGCAGATACTTAAAACTACCAGCAGAATTATAAAGATCAAGCAATATATCAATTTTTTTATTTTTTATTGAAAACAATATTTTTTCTAAATGATTGGCAATTTCTAAGTCTAAAGTAAATTTTTTTCTAGTAAAGTTTATCCATTTAGATATATTAAAATTATACGTAAGAGATAAAATATAGCCACTTTCTAAAATTAAAGTATATAAAGGCATCAAATTTTCAATCACTGTGCAAAATTTATCGGTTGTTTTATCGCCTTTTATTGACCTATTAACCTTATCAAGTTTAAGTTTTGATTTTATATCCAATAGATATTCATTAAACCCAGTGGTATTACTAAATTCTTTTGTTAATTCACAAAGCATATTGAAATAAAGGCTTTTATATTTATATGGTAATGAGGAAAAATTAGCTATATCTCTAATCTTGGCGAATCTGTAAAGTGTGATGGCTATATAGAGATTACAATCCTTATAAGAATTAAGACTACTTAATCTATTTGCTGTATCACATAAAGATCTTTTACTCACTATATCCCCTTGTTTATATATTTATTAAAAATATATTTCTCTATATCGTCAAACCACTCAAAAAGTTTAATAAAAATTAAATAGTAATAAATTCATAAACAACCAGACTTCCTCTTTTGCCACTATGCACTCTTTCCACCATAGTAGTTTTTATAAAACCTAGCTACATCTTTAAAAGTGAAGGCTAGCTCTTGTATAGAGCTGGCACCTTTTAACAAAATACTAGCTGTAAAAAATAAATCTTTAAGCTCCTCTTTATCTTTGGCCTGCTCTCCAACCATATTTGTGAGCATATATCTAAGCATAAACGAAAGATCGCTTAAAATTTGTAAATCATCATCTGTTTTTACAAACCTATAAACATCCAATCCTTGAGCGCTAAATTTAATGATATTTCTTGTGATAAACTCATCTTTAAAAAGTACAAGAGAAAGTTCATTTATAGCTTGATCTAGCTCATAAGACTTACCAAAAGCTTTTGCTCTTAAAAATTTATCATTAGTACTCATCTTGCAGGCCCTAGCCTCTTTTTTATTGATATTTTTAAAAGGATTTGAGCCATTTCTTGCAAAATGCGAAAAAAGAGCTCGATATTAAAACCGATCATGCAAAGGCCTTTTTAAAGTAGTCATTCTCATAAATTTCTATCCACTCATGCAAAATGTCCAAAACCACATCAATATCTTTCATCTCATTTATCTGGCGAAGCATGGTTACAAATTTATTATTAGCTTCGACTAACGCGTATATAAGTCCCGCTTGATGTGCATCTACTTTTAAAAAGCTATCCTCATCTTTTTTATCATCCCTTTTTTGCGTTATCTTTAGCAAGATATTGCTTAAGACGTTGCTTAGGCTATCTAAAAAGCTAGTATCTCTTTTGCTGTTATTTACTAAGCAGATTAGGGCAAATTTATACTTTTCATCATCTTGGCTAAATTCTATGACTTTAGCATTTTCAGCACCTATAAATTTTCTAAGACCACTTTCTTCAAGTATAGCAGGCAGTGCTCTTTGTAAATTTTCTATACCTGCATAAATTTCTAAAAATTTATCTTGCAAGGTGCTTTTATCTATCTCACCATTTGGATTTTGTGCGGATTTATTTAAATAATCGCAATAATGCTCACTCTCACTAAAATATTTACCAAGCCCAAAACCAATAGCCCCAAGCGCCACGCCGCCTATGATGTATCTTAACATTTACGCTCCTTTGATTTAATTTATGATGAAAATTTAACCTAGTGGCGTGACAGGTTGTGTCGCAGATGATAAATTTACCCTAAACCCACTGCGCACTTATGCTTTAGCTTCCTGCTATACCTACTTTTATCTTTTTTGACCCTTGTTGAAAGAGAAATTTCTCGCCTTATATGAGACAATATATTTTGATCTCGCTTTTGCATTTTTTATCCTTTAAATTTATTTTTTAACAAATAGGCGAAATTCTACAAATTTGCAGCGTCAAATGCTGACACTTAAGTGCCCATTTTGCGTGCCCCAGCTAGCTAAAACTTCTTTTAGAGTATAATTTTAAAAAATATCTCAAAGGCAACCATGCTAAAGTATTTAGAGTTAGCCGTTTGCGGTACAAATTTAAAGCCCACCTACCCATTTATAGGCTCTACTATTAGAGGCACCTTCGGACACGCACTAAGGTACGCCAGCTGCCCTTTTGTCAGTCAAGAGTGCGGTACATGCGACATTTCTGGTAGCTGTATTTATGATGAATTTTTTGAAAACATCTCTGATACGCCAAATTTCAGGCTAGATATCGAGCTTGGCCAAACGAGCTTTGACTTTAAAATTCTGCTTTTCGAGCATGCCACTAGCTACTTGCCTCATGTAGTTATAGCGGTTAAAAATATGCAAGATATCGGCCTTGGCGCAAGTAGAGATAAATTTAAGCTCAGCCACTTCGCGCTAAATGGCAAAATGGTTGAAACTAAATTTTTACTAAACTCCGAGCCAGAAACTCTAAATTTCACGCCAAATTTCACCGCAGGCGACTACGAGATCCGCCTTCAAACCCCACTTCGCATAAAACAAAAGAACACCCTTGTTAAAAGTGAGATAGATTTTAGGTTATTTATCCGCCAGATCGCCATGCGATTTGATGGCATTTCAGGCACACAGATGGATAAATTTGAAGTTAAATTTGAGCGTTTCGAGCAAGAGCTTAGCTTTTACGACCTTGAGCGCTACTCAAACCGCCAGCACACCAAGATGCAATTTGGTGGCGTTATAGGCAAGATGCGAGTTTATGGCCTTGATGAGCGCTCAGCAGGGCTTTTACAGCTAGCCACTATCACAGGCGTTGGCAAAAGCACCGTTTTTGGACTAGGCAAGATAGATGTGACGCAGATCTAGCCTTTCATAAGTGGCACTGGCTAGCTTTTGCACCAAGCACTAAAGCACTAAAAGTATAGCCTATGTTTGATCTAAATTTAGAGGATATTTTTACAAAAAGCTCATTTGAGTACGCATTAAAAAGGCTCAAGCACACAGCCTTAGGGCTTGACGGACTTAGCATAGATGATCTCTGCTCAGAGGCATTTTACGCCGAGCTAAAGGATGAAATTTTAAACCTCTCTTATTCGCCCCAGCCCTTAAAATGAGCTTTCATCCCCAAAGAGAACAAAGACGAGCTTCGCAAACTAGCCATCCCATCTTTAAAAGATAAATTTGCACAAAATATCCTTATTAGCGAGCTTTAAGGCTATTTTGACAAGGGCTTTTCAAACCGCTCCTACGCCTACCGAAGTGGCAAATCATACTCAAACGCCATCTTTCGAGCCAGAGATTTTTGCTTGACGCACGACTTTGTCTTAAAAACCGACATAAAAGACTTTTTTGAAAATATAAACCACGAAAAACTGCTTGAAATTCTACGCTCTAATATCAAAGACACACGCATCATTAGGCTCATCGAGCTTTGGATAAAAAATGGCATCTTCGAGCATTTTGACTATACTTCTCACACAAAAGGCGTCCATCAAGGCGACGTTTTAAGCCCACTTCTTTCAAACATCTACCTTGATCAAATGGATAAATTTCTCGAGCATAGCAGTATAGAGTTTGTAAGATACGCAGATGATTTTGTGCTCTTTTTTGGCTCACGTGAAGCCTGTGAGCAAGGGCTTGCCAGACTAAAAGACTTTCTAGCGACCATAAATTTATCCCTAAACGAAGCCAAAACGTCTTTACACGACAAAGATAGCGAATTCACCTTTCTTGGCGTAAATTTCAAAGCTCACGAGATAAGCATAGGCGAGGATAAATTTGCACGCATTTTAGCAAAACTCACAGCCTCGTCCAAAAAGCCAGAGATCACCCAAAGCGTAGAGAACATAAATGCCCTTAAATTCGCTATCTTAAGCTATCTATAAGCAAAAGAGTGCGAATTTGAAAAATTTTTTTAGCCACATTTTCGAACATTTTGCCATTTGTGATATAATGCCGGCAAAGAGTAGTTCTTTTAAAACTCATTGTTAATTTACAATCGTTTTTTGGGCTATTAGATACAAATTTCCCCGATCTAGGGGATTGAAACATCCTCACAAATATCTGCAAGTAATGATGAAGCTATTTCTATTAGATACAAATTTCCCCGATCTAGGGGATTGAAACAGTATTCTTCATCAATGAGAGCCATGCTGTAATAATCAGATTAGATACAAATTTCCCCGATCTAGGGGATTGAAACGCTGACTCTGCAACTAAATAAGAAGCAAGCTCTTGCAAGCTTATTAGATACAAATTTCCCCGATCTAGGGGATTGAAACAAAGCTGATGTCGTAATTGTTAAAGAGTTGTTTTCATATTAGATACAAATTTCCCTGATCTAGGGGATTGAAACATCTCCGTTTGAATAAGTGCTAGTGGAGCATTTATAAAAATCCGATACAA
This sequence comes from Campylobacter concisus, assembly GCF_015230015.1. GTDB lineage: Bacteria > Campylobacterota > Campylobacteria > Campylobacterales > Campylobacteraceae > Campylobacter_A > Campylobacter_A concisus_AF. The sequence continues at coordinate 56,166 of NZ_JAAKZC010000011.1, forward strand.
ATTTCCCCGATCTAGGGGATTGAAACCACAAAGAAGGTTAAGCCGTTGATTGAGCGTCCTAAAGATCTGATACAAATTTCCCCGATCTAGGGGATTGAAACGTATTTATCTCTTCAGATTGTTTATCAAAGAAACTCTCTAATCTGATACAAATTTCCCCGGTCTAAGGGATTGAAGCCTAAAAGCAGGAAAAAAATAGAAATAATCAACTAGCACGAGATCTGATACAAATTTCCCCGATCTAGGGGATTGAAACTTTAACAATCGCCGAAACGTTGCCAATTCTCATCAATTAGATACAAATTTCCCCGATCTAGGGGATTGAAACATTATATCGTTTGCTCTGCTGAAGGCATCTTTTTGGGACATCTGATACAAATTTCCCCGATCTAGGGGATTGAAACAATTTAGCTCTAGTTCTCATTTTTAATCCTTTTAAAAAAATATTAGATACAAATTTCCCCGATCTAGGGGATTGAAACTTAAGTGGCGCACACCAGCTCCTTTCCAATCTTTTTCCCTATCTGATACAAATTTCCCCGATCTAGGGGATTGAAACAAGCCAGCTCCTTCAACGCCCATCCATAGCTCTGTTCCCATGGTTTATTAGATATAAATTTCCCCGATCTAGGGGATTGAAACATTTGTCCCTCTTCGTCAGGGTCACCGCAGTGAACAAATCTGATACAAATTTCCCCGATCTAGGGGATTGAAACAAGCCAGCTCCTTCAACGCCCATCCATAGCTCTGTTCCCATGGTTTATTAGATACAAATTTCCCCGATCTAGGGGATTGAAACATTTGTCCCTCTTCGTCAGGGTCACCGCAGTGAACAAATCTGATACAAATTTCCCCGATCTAGGGGATTGAAACTTAACTAAGACCATACTGAAATAATCAGCTTTGTCTTCGTATCTGATACAAATTTCCCCGATCTAGGGGATTGAAATAGGCAGGTCTTTCGAGTATAGTTCTCGAGCATTAATTCATAGATACATTTCATTTTAGTTATTTTTTAGTTGGTATATAAAAAAATAATCGCTAAATTGACTATATATGACAACGAAACTTTTTATAATTGCCTCCGAAGTTGATGCTAAAGCGTCAATAAAAAAATTAAGGAGTTTTTATGAAAAAGATCGCATTATCTTTAATGGTTGCAGGAGTTGTAAGCTCTGCTTTTGCTAGTGAGGCTGCTAATCTAGCTAATATAGCACCTACTAATCACGACAAAGTTGCCATCGCGCTAGATACTTACTACAAAGGTACTGACATATGGGGCGCTTCCTCTTTTGCTCTTGGCTTTGATGGTAAATATGGCTTAGTGCAAGCTGCTAATGGCGAGCTATACTTCCGCTTAGCAGGTCATGCTGGCGTTAGAAGCAAGGATGCGCATAGATTTCTCGAGATAGGTGGCGGACTTGGCTGGTCTCAAAAGCTATCTGAAAATCAGTTTGTAGCGCTTGAGACAAACTACAAATACGGCCTTGTTACCGGCGATGTCGGCAGTGATCTTAAAAACTGGCGAGAATACGGCGTGCAAGCAACATACGGCTATAGAGTGGCTGAGTGGCTAAGTGTCGGTGTGAGTGGGTCTTACGACAAAACTCAGTATGATCTATATGCCATCAAAAATATCAAGGGCTCTACATACGGCTTTGGCGTGCCTATATCTATAAGTATCTCAAAGGGAGCAAACCTTAATATATATGGCGGCTATCAGAGCCAAAGACTAGATGGTAGCGACCTAAAAAAGGGACAGCCTATAGTGACTTTGGGTATCACGGCGAAATTTTAGTTCATAGTAGCCAAGGTGTATGCTTTGGCTAAATGTTTCTTTTTAGAAATATTTTTAACTAAATTTGCAAGCCTTAACTCTTTTTAAGTAAATGAAATATGAATTTAAATAAAATTCAAACTTATTAATTTTAATAAAGGTAAAAAATGAACAAGTACCAAAATAGAGAACTTCAAAAAATAATTGTTTCGCTTCTAGGAAGCTCGCTTTTGGGAGTTAAGGCGTTTTTGATAATAACTGGAGTGGCTGTATTTTTTGCATGGCTACCAGATGGTATGTCTACATTGTTAGATAAAATTTTTGGAGGAGAAATTTTTACTTGGAGTACAAAAGATGGAACTATGCTAGTTCAAATTTTAGGCTCGATCGCAATATTCTTGCTAGTTAAACAAATAATCCCGAAAAATGTTGCCAATGTAGAGATAAGCATAAACAACGAACCTAAAAAAGCAAAAGCATTGGTGCTATTTTTAAGTCCGAATTCAAGCGAAGAAGAAAAGTTGGAAAAATTTAAAAGCCTTGAAGACTTTAAATCTAACAACTATTTTATGCCTCTTACTGCGATCGACTACCATAAAAATAGGCTCACAAAGTTAGTCATCGCTTGCTCTGATCAATCCTTTAATGATAAGGATAAATTTTTAAAGTGTGTGAAAAATATTTTTGGTAGCAAGATTGCAAAAATTATAGAGATAAGGAGTACTGGTGACTTCGAAAAAGCTAAAAATGTCTATGATTTTTTAGAAAATACGTACGAAGAGCTTAAAAAAGAGGGCTTTAAAGAGGATGATATCGTATTTGACGTTACTGGTGGCCAAAAAGTAATAGCCATAGCTGGAGCAATGTTTGCGATACCAAATGATAGGCATTTACAGTATGTTTCTACAAATGATTATAGTGTTAGACACTATGATTTAACTTATATAAAAAATGAGGAGTGAGATATGAAAGTCGTAACATTTTTGGGAACTATAAAAAAAGCAGAAGATCATGACGTACCTATTTATAGATATGACAACAAACTAAAAGAGCTATACTCTTTAAAAAGAGAGAGGTATGTAAATATGCTCCCTCTATTGATAGACAATTTTGAAGCAAAAAATATTGTTCCAATTTTTACAGAAACAGCTCTAAAGATTCAGTCTAAAGTTTTAAAAGATGAGCTAGAAAATAGTTATGATGAGATATTTAATAATGAAAATTTAATAGAAGATGAAAAAAATTTTTATGATATTTTACGTATCATCAATAATGCAACATCAGGTGATAAAGAATACATAATAGACCTAACTCATGGATTTAGACATATCCCGATCTTAGCAACTATTTCACTTATCTCTCAAAGTTTAAATAATACAGACAAAATTAAACATATATTTTTTGCAAAAGAAATGAGGCCCAGAGAAGAATATGAAATAATCGACTTAAAAGAGTATCTGGAGCTTGCAAATATCTCATATATACTTGAAAGTTTTAATCGCAACTACACAGTAGCTTTAGCCTCTAAATTTAAAAATAAAAATTTTCATGATCTTGCAAACCAGTTATCAACTATTTCAAACCATATACTATCTAATTCATTAAAAGCTCTTAGCAACGATACTGATAAAATTTTAAATAATATAGAGTTGATTTTAAAAAATGAGCAGATCGAAACATTTAAAAGCAGCCTTAATGACATACAGCAACATATAAAAGAGCTTCAAGACATAGGCAAGCAAAAAGATTCTATGAAATTTTATAGAATGTCTAGGTTGTTAAGCTCGAAAGGGTACTTATTAAATTCTATAACCCTGTTATTTGAAGCTATTGGGTATTACTGTGCAGAAAGCTTTGAATGTTTTGGCAATAATGTAAAAATGCACATTGATGCCTTTAGAAAAAGTAAAAATTTCAATGCCTATGATCTAACACACGAGTCTAGAACTTTTGTAAAATGGATGGAATTAAGAGATGAAAAGTACCTAAAAAAAAGTGGTGTGGCATACTATGATATAAAAAATAAGCTGGAGAGCATAAGAACTCTTGGTAATTTTAGAGATTTTATAAAAGAGGCCGAAAAGCTAAGAAATAATCTAGCTCACGGTAACGCAAGTGAAAAAATAGAAGATTCAAAAAAAGAGCTCACAAAATTGTTAGACAAATATAACTCATTTTGTATAGTGCAAAACATACTAGGAAATAAAAAATGAAAACTCTTTTTATTTTAATGAATCACGCTCTAACACCAGAACAAGAAGAAGATGCGAGAGAAAATTTAAAAATTGAGAAATTTGTAAATATAGCTGATGCTAAGTGGAGTGACATAGATCCGTTTGAAAAAAGTATATTAAATGTCATAAATATCTACAAAGATAGACTTACGCAGCAGGCTAGTTCTAGCGATGTGTTGTTAGTTCAAGGTGACTTTGGAGCAACATATAACATGATAAAATTCGCAAAAAATATGGGTTTGACCGTCATATATGCTACTACAAAGCGTATAGTAAGCGAATATATAGAAAACGGAAAAGTTGTAACAAAACGAGAATTTAAACATGCAAGATTTAGAGAATATGAGGATTTATAATGGCAGAGTTAAACAATAAAACATTAATTATTTTTGAAATTTTAAAAAAATTAGTAAAAAAACGAGAAATTTATCCATCAGATGCAGAGCTTTTAGATGAATTTCGCATACAAGAAAGAACGCTAAGAAGATATATAGAAGAGATCAAAATTTTATTCGAGGATTCATTTATAGTAGAAAATAAGCTTGTAAAAAATGCCAAAAGACCTATGGGTGTATTAAGAGTAGCTGATAAGAATAAAGACATAATCATCGTTTTAGAGTATCTTTTAAAAAATAGTAATAATCTAGGCTGGCTAATCACTTTACTAAACAAAAACGACCCTAGCTTATTGGAAGATTTAGAGAAACATGAAAAAGAGGTATCTAAGCAGCTACAAGAAGATTCTAATATATTTTTATTTAAGACAAATCCTTTAGAAAATTTACAAGATGAGCCTAGCAAAAGGTATTTGAGCGAGCTTCGTAATGCAGTTGCAAACAGAGAATACCGAGACATTAAGTATAAATATATCGGTGAAGTCGAGAATTTAACTGATGCAAAATGCCTAAAAATAGTCTTTACTGATGGAAATTGGTATTTGGCTATAGAGGATGCTAACGAAAATTTTAGGCTTTTAAGGGTGGCTTTTATAGTATCTTTAACCAAAAGTTCAAAAAACTATCAAAAAAAGATTTTGTCAAAGTACAAGACGTATTTTAATAAAATACAAAATGCTATGAGCTTGCCATCAAATACGCCACAAAGAGCTCTACTTAAAGCCTCTCCCAAGGTAGCTATATATTTTCATAAAGGCATGAAGAGTTTTTTCCCATCTCAAAGATTTGAAAAGGCTTTAGAAGATGGCAGTGTTACGTTTAGTATAGATTTTACTCAGGATATAGAAATCCTACCTTTTATAAAACGATGGCTCCCAGATATCGAGATATTAGAGCCAAAAAGCCTAAGGGATAAATTCAAAGAGGATCTAAAAATTGCTCTTGATTTATTAAATAAATAATAAAGTGTAAATAATACAAAACAATAACCTATGTTTGCAGGCATTCTGATGTTTAAGTACTAACAGCATCTTCAATTAAGTATTGTGTAATAATTTTTCTTCGATGCAGCGAGTTTTTTACCTATCTTCTCATAATGTAAATTGTATTTACTAATAATAAAATCATAGCAGAGATCATAAGAACGGTGAGTATTATTGAGCGTGTAATAAATTAATAATATTATAATTTCAAAGACAATAAAATAAGCAAAATAAAATTTCTAAAAGGATATAGGATGAAATTTATAGGCATTATACTTTTACTACTAACAAGCATATTTTTAATAGCCTGCTCTGCAAATCAAGCAAGCAATAAGATAAGCAACTCTGAACTAGAAAATTTAGCTAGTAAATATGGTGGGGTTTATGTGTTTAATCAAAAATTTGTTGAAGAGATAGAGAAAAGAGAGGCTGAGAGAAAAGAGCTAAGTAAATCACTTGGTGACAAGATAAGGTCAAATCCTAGAAAAATCAAGCAAGGGGATAAATTTATAACTATATATGATGTCGATATGACTTTAATCAATAAACAACTTCCTCAAACTCTCTCAAATGGCAAGAAATACTATGAAAATTCAACAGACTATGAAAATCAAACTGGAAAAAAAGTAAAAATTCCAGCAAAATATAAAGAAAAGGTTATAAATTTCATAGGCATGGATAACTACAATAAATCAAGACCGGGTTTTGATCTAGGTTACTTTTGTATAGATAAAGATGACAATATTGAAGTTATAGATATGACAGTTGATTATTACGTTACAAAGACAGATTATGGCTTATATGGTGATGAAGGTAAGGGTTTTAGTTTTAAAAAAAGTAGATATGTAAATATAAGTGGTGATAACAAATTTATACTAACTAACGGCAAATTTGAAAGAGTAGGCAAGGATAAATAATGAAAACTAAAAAATCAAGCAAAGAGCTGATAAACTGCTTTAAAGACTACATAGATATCGCTGATGCTAGTTATGCCTTTTTACATAATGTCTTTGAGAATGAAGAAGGGGAGCTAGATAGATTATCAAAAAAGCATGGGTTTGAAAATTTACCAGAAAATACAATAAATTTGTGTAAAAAAGAAGAAATTGATAATCCTATTTGGAGATTTGCAGATGGTATCACAAAAGGAGATATTTTAAAATCAGACCAAAAAGACGAGAATAATAATACCACTAGAAGAGCTGGTGATCCTACTGCCTATGCTTTAGCAATAGAAGCTAACTTTATGGCTGAAAAGATAGTTAAAAAACCCATGGAAGAAGGGGATGAAAAAGAAGAAATTGTTGAGTTATCGAATGATGTAAAGAATTTTATAAAAACATCTAAAACTAAATCTCCAAGAATTTTCTACACCAAAGAAGACCTCTCCCCTCGCACAAAGCTCTTTGTCAATCGCTATGAGCTAGTAAAACACATACCAAACCAAAGATCAGGCTTTAGCTCGACAGTATTTTATGACACTGCTAAGTCAAACTACATCATAGGTTTTAGAGGAACGGAGATAAAGGGAAACGACATTATAGATGATGGTTTTATGGCTCTTATTTTTAGAGCTATTATGCAGATATCTGCACTAAAATCACTCCAGTCAAGCATGGTTGAGGCTATAAATTCCCATAGCTCAAATTTAAATAATTTAGATAGTGGAGATAATAACTCTTTAAATTTAAACCAAGAGCAAGCATCTGGTAGCTCTAAAGAGGTCATCCTCTCAGGCCACTCACTAGGCGGACACCTAGCGCAGATATATGCTGTTACGTTTAAAGATAGTGGAGTAAAAGAGCTATATACTTATAATGCTCCAGGAATTTATGGTGGGATAATTGGCTCGGCTTTTACTTGGGTGGTAAGGTTTCTTAGTCTTATAGCTAAGGGCATAGTAAGAGGGGTAAAGTACATAGCAAGACTCTCTCAAATAAAGATACAAATCTGAATATAAAAAAGGCTAGCAAGGGTGATGATCTAGGCATAGAGATACATCATATAGAAAGTGTAAAGCAACATATCAGTAAAGATGGGGATGGCTATGAAAGAGATTGGCATATGTTATGGGAGCCTACACTTTCTGCTATATCTGATCTTGGGTTTAAACTAGGTGTTGGTATGGCTGATGAGATAGAGTATAAAAACACTGATAACAGACACTTGATCAATATATTAGTCAGGTCGCACTCGCTAAAAGATAGTGTGATGGTCCTATACTTGATGTGCTATCTCTTAGAGCATAAAGAGAACGCAAGCAAGATAGAGGGTAAAGATATCGTAGGTGCCCTAGACTACCTAAACGAGTATATCCAGTCGCTTAAATTTAAACTAAGGTGTATAAGGATGAAGCTAAATTTAGATGTGGATATAGATAGCATAAGCAATACCTCGATGCTTGATACGCCTTTATATATCTTCTATGCTTATCTAAACCTCTTTTATGAGCAAGGGAAATTTAGCGATGATAAATTTAAACAAGATATGGTTGGATATATCATCGAGAATTTAGGCAAAAATATAGATAAAAATAGCGACAAAGAGGCTCACTTAGTTAAGCTTCTAGACGCCGAGGATATAGAGAAGCTAAATGCCTTGCAGATAGTAAGTAGTGCTAGAGCTGGTGATATAGATATGCTAGTGGCGATATGTGCTTTAAATTTATTTGTCTTTGATAAGAAGATAGAAAAAGAGGAACTAGGCAAATACTTCGCTTATAACAAAAACATCTATAAGAGCATAACAACCTTGTGTGATGAGAAGGTAGATATAAAGCTTGCTACTACGTATGTCAAAGATAGGATAGAGATACTAAAAAGCATAATAAACCTAAGATACACTGACTACAAAAAACTTGAAGAGAACGAGAATTTCCTAGCTAGCGTTAGCTCTAGTGATGTAAGCTCTAGCGATGAAGCGATAGTTATAGCGCATAAGCCATCAACTTTAAGCAATAATTATATAGCACGCAATAATAAACTAGCAACTGAGGATATAAGAGCTCTTGCAAATGAGAGCTTTGGGGATATCTTTCATAAAAAAGAAAACACTCTTAGTGTAAGTGCTGAAGATAAAAGCATCATAGACGCGGCAGTCTTAAATGATATATTTAAACTAGATAGTAAAAGTATGGAGCAAAGAGTATATCTAGGCTCTATGCTCCTAAACACCGCCACAGAGCAATCAGACTATCCACTATACTTTAAAAATGAAGAGAGCGGAGAGGAGTCAAATTCTAATACTCTAAGCTTTGCTCATCAGCCAAGAGATGAGGATAAAGACAAGGGAAGACTAACTATCGATTATAAAAACCAACGAGCTTGTGTGCTAAACTACTCTTTACTAAATAAAAGTCTAAATATAGAGCTAAAGCCAACAAACAAAGAGACCAAAGAGTCTCTTGAAAAGGCAAATGAGAGGCTAAGCTTAGAAAAGAAAAGTAGCGTTGCAAGTGCTAGCGGTACTGCCTTTGCTAATCCAATAATAGAAGATGACGTGGTAGTTTGCCCACATGGCGGCCATGTGATATTAAAAAGTAGAGCAGGCAGAAGCATAAGATCAGACGATCAAGGTGTGATACTTGATACCGACTTTATAAACTCACCGATAGTTGGCTGCTCAGCCAAAAATCCTTGCACCAAGGTAGCATACGTGCCAAGAGCAGCCCTTAGTCTAAAAAGTATGAATAACCACTATGCTGTCATGCAAGATCTAGTACCAGCGTGCCTAAGCAACACTGGCTCACCGCTAAGATGTATAAAAAAAGAAAATAGGATAAAGCTAGCTCATAGTATAGGTAGCCCAACATCTGAAAACGATAATGCAGCGGTGGTAAATCCAAATTTAAATAGCGCTCACATAAGACTTCATGTAAAATCAGCTCTTAATCAAGCGGACAACCTTGCTGTTTGTATATATAAGCTAAATGATGTGGAGCATAAAAACCAAGAGGGATTTAAAGAGATGGAACTAAATTTAGATGAGGGCTCTGAGGTAAAAGATAAGAAGCTAAAAGAGTATCTAAGCTCTCACTTTAAAGAGGATAAATTTAGTATCTCGTCGTTTAACTTCAAATACTCACTCATGGATAAGAATTTCATCTTTATAACGCCTAAATATATAGAGCCTATATACAAAAATACAACGCTTCCAAAAAGTGGTATAGGATTTTTTCAGTTTGTAGATGATATAAGCGATGAGAGTAATCTTATCTACATCACTCCAAGCAAGGCAAAGACGGTGGATATAAAATTTGCTTGTGGGCTTGATAGCAAATATAATGACGATATAAATACAACAAAAACAGTAGTGGTGGCTTAATGGCCATCTCTTTTAAAAAACTAAAAGTGACAATCCATATACCCTTTCGAAATTCTCAGTGCTATAGCTTTAATTATTCTTAATGTTTTTTATTAACTCATTATGTAGAAACTTAGATATTTTATTTATGAAAATATTTTTTATAGATATATGAATGTCTCAAGAAGAAAAAA